>CAUPQW010000002.1:0-499657 GCA_963513545.1 uncultured Flavobacterium sp. | reverse complement strand
TCTGTAAAAGGTAGATTGCATACGCGTTACGCACCCGTGCGCCGGTCTCTAATTCCGAAGAACTATACCCCTCGACTTGCATGTGTTAAGCCTGCCGCTAGCGTTCATCCTGAGCCAGGATCAAACTCTTCATCGTATATTGTTGATTTGATTCACATCAAATCGTATTGTTATTCGAATCAGTATCTATCGGTTCTTATCGAATCTGTCGATTCCATTACTCTTATTCTTTTGTCCTAACATCTCTGTTAAAACGGCTGTCAATTCAATATGTCTACGAACGTAATTTTTTGTTTTTCGCTTGTTTCTCAAAGCGGGTGCAAAAGTAGACACTTTATTGAGATATCCAATACTTATTACAAGTTTTTTTTTAAAATATTTTTCATTTTTTTTCTTAACATTCTGACAACACAAAGTTTAGAGTTTTTAAAAAAATAAAAAATAACATGTTTTTTCTTACTTTTATTAAATTTTAAATAAATACTATTTTAAAAGTGGAAATTTAAACGACCTACTTTCCTCTATTTCTATTATAAAAAATGACATATGCACACATGTTCATTGCAAAAACTGGAAATGACTAAGAACTTCTAATAAAAACTTAAATGAAGAGGGAGGTATAAAAACAATAAAGGCATCTAACAATAAGATGCCTTTATTTACAAGATAACAAATAAGTTAAAATTAACAGAGTATAATATTTCTGTTAGTTTTTAATAATTGACTTGTTTACAATCGAATTTCCGGTTTGAATGCTTATCAAGTAAACGCCTGAAATTAAATGACTGCAATTATAAGAAAGATCAATTCTACCAATATCATATATTTTATCTGTGATTACGTCTAATTTACGTCCATTGATATCAAATAATGAAATAGTAACTTTTTCATGCTCTGTTTGCATAAAAGAAATAATCAGATTACCTCCTGTTGGATTTGGATAAATATTTAAACTCACATCAGAAGAAGGATCTTCCTCCTGAGTTGCTTTTTTAGCGGTAACTGTGCAATTTGGAGTTGTACTAAATGCCATTGTCGCTGCCGAAAAATTGGTGAATGAAGCATTGATGTCAACGTTAGAAGTATCACTGGCACCTTTACCATCACAATCTGTTCTGCCATTTCTCCAGTAAGGAAATTGCAGATAAACACCCGGAGTTGAGCAGCTGCCAATCTCTGCATCTCCGCCAACTACAACTGAACTTCCAAAATTTCCGGCAAAAAGCATTGCATTTCCTTTAATATTAGCAGTATTTGAAACTGATCCGCCTTCCATCCAGGCGTTTCCTTCTACTATTGCACTATTTGATATAGTTGCATTGTAAACACAGGCATTTCCTCTTACAATAGCATTTCCATTTATTGTTCCTCCATCTACCATAGCATAATCTTCTATACGGGCATTCCCTGAAACGGTACCGGCTCTGACCACCGCATAAGGACCAACATAAACTGTCGATGCAACATTCGCATTGTTGGATACCCATCCTCCACCGTTAGTATGAATGTGCCCATTTGTTTTAAGAAAACTTCTAAAATTAGCAGAAGGCTGAAATCCTTCGGGAGTTGCATTTGCAATTTTAAGTTCATAAGGATATCTTCTCTGCTTAGGATAACCCACATCCATATTGTAATTGACATGAACTTTAGGTGCTGCAAAAACTACAAGAAAAATATTTGCTTCTGTAGACGTATTAAGTGTAAAAGAAGCTTCTCCATCTGTTTTATACATTGGACTATAACGAGATATTGTCCCATCTGTCTTTGTGGTAACAAAACCATATCTCCATCCGGCCTGAGTAGTATTAACTTCTGTATGCCCTTTAAATTTAATAGTCACTTTCTTTTGGGTTCCACTGCATGTTGGATATAGCGGGATTACATTCATTCCGTAATCCTGCGGAGCCCAGTCATTATTGGTGTAAAATTGATCTGTGGTACCTGTAACTTTAGTAAGAAGCGTATATTGCCTGCTGGTATAACGTGGCATATTGGTCTTTATACTATTATACACGTTTCTAATTGTCTTTCCGAAATTACTGGTCGCATTTATTTGAGAGTTCCACTGAATAGGATAGTCGAATGCAGGTTGTCTTTGGGCATATCCCCAGAGATAATCATCGAGTTGGTCCTGTGTAAAGCCTTTTAGTCGCTTAATTGTCTGAAGCGGGTGTTCTTCATTGATAGATTCTGCCCACATTCTTCTTGTAAAATCAAATCCTTCCTTTTCCTGAACATAATACATCAAGTGAAAGTTTGTGTAGTGATGTCTATTCGATGACCACATAAAATGTTTGGTCTGTATCCACCTGGTTAAAGTACCATCAATCTCTGCCCATTGGGGATAAGCCTGAGCTCTCATAAAATTGGCATGTCCTTCAAAAAATGGACCGCCCCAGTCATATCCTGCAAATGCAGTTCCGTTGCCCGGATTTTCCTGAATACGCATCATCATTTGCAGCGTATGAGCAAATTCATGCGATAATGCCCCTCCATCTCTGGTAGCTTCCGGATGGACAAACATAGCACCAATAGTATTACTAAATGAACTCGCCTGCGCAAACGCCTCTAATCGCGGATCTGTAGAATTCCAGGTATTCATCATCATGATAATGATTTTGTACTTGCCTAAGTTTGTCGTTGGGGCATTATTGACAAAATGTAAATCGGTAATAAACCGTTTAAAACTGGTTTCAAGCGTATCTGCAACAGATTTTGGGGTAAACCTTAATGCGGTATTAGAATAAGTAGCAGGATTGGTACCTACTTTATCTCCCCAATAGAGAACAAAATTGGTCGATTCATATTTTCTTGAGTTTGATACTTTATTGTAAAACTCATTATTGGGGTCGCTCCATTCTGTTGGAGTAAATAGGGTTTTCTGGGCTATTGCAAAATAACTGCACAGAAAAAGGGTAACTAGAAAGAAAAGTTTTTTCATGTTAACTAATTTAGTAGGTTAAGAACTTATGTTCTCTGCAAATGTAATATTAAATTATAAGTTTTATAATACAATATTAACCAAAGTTAATACTATTTTACCTAATTAACATTTACATATCTATCTATCAAACAGGAACTTAACAAAATAAAAACGATTCTTTAAGGCTGAAAACGATATAATTCCTGAGGATTAATTATTCTATTCAATATCTGTGATTTCCAAAATAACACTATTTTCTGGTTTGGAAGAAGAAACTTTCAGTCCAATTTTCATCAGGAAATCACCAGAGAAAATAGTTCCAGATTCTTCAAATGTATTTTTGTTGTTTGACATCAAATTAATTTCTTTTACCTGATATTTTTTTGAAGCATACAGTCCTTCTAACTTTACCAGACTATAATTAGGATCTGTAAGCGGATGCAAAGTGTATGAAAAAAGTACCGAGCGGGTTTTATCTTCATTAACATACATTAGTACTGCCCTGCTGTCTTCATACGGTGATACCAATCGATATAAATCTCCCTGCCAGATTACAGGAGCTAATCTTTTGTAATTGGCAACTGCCTGTTGACAAAATTTTAATTCGTCTTCCCTAAGTCCGCCAACATGAATATCAAAACCTAATTTTCCCATCATAGCAACATCGGTTCTGAATTTAATAGACTGATTTCCCATTGAAGTGACGTGATTGCAGGTTGCCAAAGCGGGATAAAAATTCGAATATCCCCATTGAATTAAGATCCGATCGAAAGGATCTGTATTGTCGCTTGCCCAAAATTCTGTAAAATAGTTCAGTAGTCCGTAATCAACCCTTCCACCTCCGCCCGCACAAAGCATCATCGGAAGATTTGGATATTTATTTTTTATTCGATCCAAAACTTTATATAATCCTTTTGTATAGTCAATAAATAAATGCGATTGCTGATTTTTTAAATAATTAGAATAAGCACTTGTCATCATTCTGTTACAGTCCCATTTAAAAAAAGCAACACCCGATTTGGTCTGCATAATATCATCAACTACCTTAAAGACAAAATCCTGCACTTTTGGATTACATAAATCCAGAACCAACTGTGTCCTGTAGATACTTTTTTCACGATTGGGCAAACTTAAAACCCAATCCGGATGTTTTTCATACAGTTCGCTTTTTTCATTAATCATTTCGGGTTCGATCCAGATACCAAATTTGACATTGGTTTCTTTGGCTTTTTCCATCAGAAAACCAATTCCATCCGGCAATTTTGCTTTTGTGGCTTCCCAGTCTCCCAAACCGGAAACCGAGCCACTTCTCGGATATTTATTTCCAAACCAGCCGTCATCAAGTAAAAACATATCAACGCCTAATGTTTTGGCATCTACAAACATGTTACCCAATTTGGCCTGATCAAAATCAAAAAAAGTAGTTTCCCAATTATTTAATAATGTCAAGCGTGGCTTTTCTCCGTCTTTCAATCCATATTTTCTAGCCCAGGCGTGTAAATTTCTGCTGGCTTGCCCCTTTCCATTATTAGAAAATGTATAAATAAAGACCGGGGTTTTAAATACTTCCTCTGGTTTCAGATTATATTCTGAAGCAAATTCATTTATTCCGGAAATGATTCGCAGTTCGTTGTTATTATCAATATCAAAAGTATACTTAAAGTTTCCTGACCATGCAATTGTTCCTGCAATAACCTCACCTTCATTTTCTGCTGACTTTGAATTTAATGAAAGAAAAAAACTTGGTGCGGCAAACATATTCGTTCTGACTCCCAGTTTTGAATCGATAACTTTTGAGCCTCTTGTAAGCTGACTTTCTTCCATTCGCATTTCTTCGACAACATCACTGTAAAATTGGGTCAGCCAATATCTATCAGCATCGAGATGCAAAGCTGATGATGCATAGTTATAAAGTGTCAGCGCCTTTTTTTCATGATGCTGAATTTCTGTCCAGGACTCAATTACATTTTCTTTAGCAAATGTTTTATAATAAAGCGAAACATAGACAGGATATTGGGGATCTTTTAACTTAATAATGGTCTCTGTTATATTCGAATCAATTTTCTGTGTGGTATGATTTTGATATTCCAATTCTAAAGAAGGATTTCCATCATTGTGCGTCATTCGTATTGCCGGTTCAAATAAATTATTGGTACCAAAAGTCGGATATGCAGAATGACGTAAATCGATTAAAGGATTTCCATCATTTATGGCAAACTTTTTTGTATTTTCTTTTGAAATAAATTCATACTCCTGATTATTATTCAGCTTTGAACCAAAATATGTTTGATACAATTTTTTATTTTTACCTACTTTTAAAACCAAAGCAGCACTTTTAGTTTCAATACAAATCAAAGGGTTTTCCTGTGCCTGACCTGAACAATATACAATGGTCAATAGTAAAAGTAATAAACGTTTCATATCTTATTTTTTAATAAAAATTAATACTCAAACGGATTCTCAACACTATCCATCGGAGCCGTAAACCATTTTGGTCCGTTTTCAGTCATGTAAAAATGATCTTCATGTCTGATTCCGAATTTACCTGGAATACAAATCATAGGTTCATTACTGACCACCATTCCTTCCAGCAGTTTTATCTTGCTTCCGCGGACTAAATACGGGTATTCATGAATGTCAAGTCCGGTGCCATGTCCTACTCTGTGTGGCAATCCGGGTAAATCATAATCAGGGCTCAATCCGGCTTCGGCCAATGTTTTACGGGCAGCATCATCTACAGATCCGCATTCAGTACCAATTTGTGCAGCTTCAAAAGCAGTTTGCTGTACCTTTTTTTCCAGATCCCAAATCGTTTTATATTCTTCTGAAGGAGTTCCAAAAACGTACGACCTTGTAATATCAGAAAGATAGCCTTCTAACCTGCAGCCTGTATCAACAATTACAGCCTGATTTTCTTTTAAAAGCTGGGGAACTGCTACTCCGTGAGGATATTGGGTATCATCACCAAACAAAATAATACAGAAGTAAGACCCTGAAGTTATTCCTGCTTTTATATGTGCTTTATTTACAAAATCTGTCACTTCGCTAACGCTGATTCCAGGCTTTAAGATTCTGGCAGCGGCTCGTTGAACCTCCATCGTTATGTCTTTAGCTTTTTGAATGATGGCAATTTCGTTTTTAGATTTTTGCATTCGGCATGATGATGTAATGTTTTGTGCCGTTACAAAATCATAAACATTATTGGTTTTTGAAATTCCGTCAACTAAAAAATAAGCTGCCGATTCATCTATAGCAATAGTTCCGTTAGTCAAATTCTTTTTATTCAGTAATTTTCCGAATAAAACATAGGGAGATTCATGTTCTTCCCAACAATTAATCGTTGATTCGACTTTTCTGTATTTTTTAAAAGTCCCTTCCTCAAATTTTGGTACTATGTATTCTAAAGAACCATCTTCAAAAAGTATTGCTCCGACCATTCGTTCAGAAGCACTCCAAAGTGTTCCTGTAAAATAATACAGATTGGTTCCCGCGTTAAGATACATTGCTTTAACAGAAAGTTGTTTCATTAAGTTTACCGCCTTTTTGATACGTTCCTGATATTCTTGTAATTGAATAGGTTGAACATCAAGTGTTCTGTTTTCTATTTTTTCTAGTTCAATTGCAGCGCTTGAACCGCCTACACCTATTGTCATTTTTTTCTAATTTTACGTTAACCCGCTAAATTAATCAATCTTATTTTATTCTTTTTTAGGTTTTGTCTGGTTCATCAGTTTTACTATTTCATACTGATTTAAAGCATAATCATACATTCGTAATGAAGCGATAAATCCTGAAAAATTCTCTCCAATATCTGAAGCACCAATTATAATTTT
Source organism: uncultured Flavobacterium sp. (assembly GCA_963513545.1). Lineage (GTDB taxonomy): Bacteria > Bacteroidota > Bacteroidia > Flavobacteriales > Flavobacteriaceae > Flavobacterium. The sequence goes on along the minus strand of CAUPQW010000002.1, from coordinate 492,901 downwards.
AGCTTTATCGATGGCCGAAGACAAAAGCATATTTTGCGAATTATTTAAAACTCCGTCTACGTATACCTTCTCAACAACACCATCAAAAGTCAGAACCAGATAATGCCATTCATTTGCTTCGGGAAGTTTGTTGAATTTCATATCAAAATGTCCATCTAAATGTACTCCTGCGCCATAAGGCCCACTGTTGTAAGCCAGGGCATTATATGAATTTGCCAGACCAAATTGGGCTCTGTCACACCATGAAGCCAGAATTTCTCCTTCTTTTGCTATTTCCGGATTTTTAACCCACGCTGCTACGGTATAAGAACCATTCCATGATAAGGATTTTGGCACTGATTTGTCTAATGTAAGAGCACCTTTTTTGAAATTTAATGCTTTTATTCCTTCGGTTTTTTCTAAAAATACTTCTCCACTTTTACTGAATATTCCTCCAATAGTTCCTTTATTTTTTATAGTTGCAATTGGTGTTTTATCAGCAATAGTAGCAGCGTCAAGATCAACCAATAATTTCTTAGTGCTTTTTGCTGCAGAAACTGTATTGGATTCTTTATTTTTTAAATTTAATGGAAGATCAAATAAGGAACTATATACTTTTATATTCCAGACTGCGGCATAAAGCCCGGTTTTTTCGGTTCCTAAAACAGTCAGTTTTATATAACGAGCCGTTACATCATAATCATCAATCATTGGGCTGCCGGCTGTTTTATTTTTGGATTTATCCGCATATTGCAACCATTTTGTTCCATTTAATGAATATTCTAATTTATATTGATAATAATAACTTGCAAATTCAAATTGGGTCATTACTCTTTTTACTTTTTTCTTTGAACCTAAATCGATAATTAAATGTTGTGGGGTTGTATTGTCGGCTGCTTTCCACATGGTGGCATTATTATCATCAGTCGCGTATGAAGGTTTATATCCATAATCGTATTGAGTCGATTTTAAATGATAAAACGACGAAGCCGCTGTTTTTGCTCCAAAAGAGATGTCTTCAGGAACGTCAGATTTTACCAAATCTTTTATTCCTGTACTTGAAGGAACAACCGTTTTGATTGTGGAATCGTTTTCAAATACCATCTTATCCATGCAAACCTGCCTGGCAAGTCCGCCTCTGGTCATTGGATAATCGTGTTTATGATAAACAATATAATAATCGTCATTCTCTTTCAAAACCGAATGATGTCCCGGGCCATGTACCGTTTGATCGTTATTGGTACTCAAAATCGGATTATTTTTTCCTGGAATAAAAGGTCCATATGGTGAATCAGAATATGAATAGCGAACATTGTAAGTTTCATCATGACAGGATGCACCGGAATACATTAAAATGTATTTTGATCCTTTTTTCATCATGTAAGCTGCTTCAAATGGTGCCGGGGTTTGTTCAAGTGGAATGTTGGTTGAGTTTTTCATTTTACTCATCGAGTCTTTATCTAATTCACCCACTGCATAACCTCCGTTATAATGCACCCATGTACCCCAATAACTGTAGATTTTACCATCTGTATCTGTAAAAAACTGTGCATCAAGAGATGGGAAATTTTCTCTCGGATAACCATTTGAAATTACCGGAGCATCTTTTTCGCTTAATTTTTTCCATGGACCAACAGGAGAATCTGAAACATAACCGTAGATATTACAGCCAATTTCGCAATTTCCAAAATACAAATAATATTTTCCATTATCTCCTTCTATAATATCAGGAGCCCAAAAATTTGTAATTGACTGGGCTGAAAAGGATGGGATTTCCATGATATAATTATACCAGTTTTTAAAGTCTTTGCTATACCAGACCGTTGGAGCTCCAGATGCGAGCATTTCATTGTCTGTTGTGGCATAGATATAATAAATGTCTCCAAACTTTTTGATTGTAGGATCGGCAAACCAACCCGGTAAAATTGGATTTTTTGCTCCGGGGGCATTTACATCAACATCTTTTTGTGCAAAAATAGTTCCTGCAAATACAAAGATAATTAGGCTGTAAAATAGTTTTATTTTCAACATTTCATTGTATGAATTAAATTGAATTAAATCTGTGGCTATATTTTATTCTCACTCTGATTTTGCAGATTCAGCGAATTAATTTTTAATGCTTTGATACAAAAAGACGCTTGCTTTTATAACGAAACATACCCCTGACTATGTTTGAGAAACGAGTTTTTTTTCAAACTGATACATAAAATCTATACGTTGTGTGTGTGTGTTAGCAATTATTACATTCCAAATAAGTCCTGTTTAATATTTCCAAACCAATACACCAGTAGTTTTTATTGAAGGATTTCCAATAAAAACTTTAGCGTTTTTTGGTAAATTGATAGTATAAACCTTATCCGAATAATTAACTGCTATCCCAAATCCATCACGATAATCGACCATTATTCCTTCAGGATAATCTTCTATTGCAACATTTTGTTTTTTGTATAGTTTTCTTAAAACCTGTTTTTCCAGATCGCCATTTTTAGAATCTACTGCAATATAGGTAACGGTTCCTTTTCCTAATTTGTGAGAAATAACGGCCGGTGTCCCTGCATAAAAATCACCTTCGTAGGTTGCCCAGATTTCTGTTTCTTTATTCGGTTTTAACAAATCCCCCCAACTTACCCATGCAAATTCCTGATTATCAAGCTTTATTATTCCCGGAGATTGTGGCATCAGCAGATCGTACGATTCTATTTGAGAACCAATTAAATTCCACATGGGCTCATAAAATTTAGCTTCCCAAAGGTGTCCCTGACGATTTTGAATTCCGGACCGGCAACTCAAAACTAAATTCCCGCCATTTTTGGCATACAACGTTAGTTTATCAATCATTTTCTGATCAATCATCTGATATGCGGGAACAATCAAAAATGGATAATTCATAAAATTTGTAGTATCACGAACAAAATCGGTCGGTGTGCCAAAAGATTTTACTGCTTTGTAATATTTTAAAAAATGTCCAATAGTGTTCCATTCTTTTGTTTGCTTGTTCAATTCAATTCCCATGACATTATCACCATTGAACAGGATTCCTGTTTTACGTTTTAGATAATAATCCGGTAATGTGGATTTTGCGTCGTATTTTTTTCGCAGCGTATCAATTTCTTTTATAAACTGCTTAAATTCTTCACCTCCCGGAGTTGGTGTAACACCATCTGTACCTACAATTCCATAGTGAAATTGCTCATACCCATACAATGGCGCACGATAGCGATAGGTACATGCAAATTTACTTCCTCCAGCAAAAACGTGCCAGAGCCACATGCGTACACTTCCCGGTAACGGCTGCGGATTTATGCTTCCCCAGTTTACCTGTCCAGGCTGTAATTCCATACAGGCATACATACCTTTTAAGGGACGGAAAAAATCATTCGACATTCCGATAGCAGTATAATCGCCAAGGCGATACCCTTTTGAACCAATTCCGGGGCTTCCGCCATAAACTAAATAACGGGTGTAGCAATCAAAGTCCAGTTCTTTACTCATCCCAACAAAACTTTCATTATAATTAGACCTGTAATTAGAAGTAATCCATTGGTCTTTACTTACAAACTGGCGTATAGTAACTGCCTGTTCATCCAGAAAAGTGGCTGTTTCCTCATCAGCAAAACGGTAATGGTCTAATTGCGAATGTAAATTCATTCCCCATTCTTTGTGCAATGGAATATTAATCTGAGTAAAATCGCTGTACGTTCCGCTCCAGAAATTGTTTCCCCAAGCCTGATTTAAGGCGGCGATGTTTTTATATTTCGCTTTAAGCCAATTGCGGTAACGCTGTTGTGCATCAGCACCATAATCCAGAAAACGCGACGGTTCGTTATCTACCTGCCAGCCTATTATATTTTTATTCTGTCCATACTTTTTTGCCAATTGCTCAATCATCTTCATGGAATACGATCGATAATAATTGCTTGAAAATGAAGCGTGCTGCCTTGAACCATGATCAGTTTTGGTACCGTCCTCATAAGTAGCCAGGATATCCGGATGTTTGCGAACGAGCCATACTGGAGGCGTGGCTGTCGAGGTACACATCACAATTTTTAATTTATACTTTGTGGCAATTTCTACAGCTTTATCAAGCCATTTAAAATCATAAACACCTTCCTGAGGCTCTAATTCGGCCCATGCAAATTCACCAAAATGAGTAAACTCAAAACCCATTGCAGCAATATTTTTCAAATCACGATCCCATTGCGACGGATCCCAATGTTCCGGATAATAATATACTCCTACTGTGGTCAGGTCTTTTTTGGGAAAAAATTTGTCGAACTTTTGAGCCGTCAGATTTAAACTTAACAATAGGCCAAATACCGTAAATAGTATTTTTTTGAAAAAATGTTTTGGTGATCTTTGCTTCATTTGATACTCTATAATTTAATTTGAATGGCTTTGCTTTTTAAAGCTATTTTGTATGCGCCTCTTACTTTTTCGTAAGGTAATTTTACATCCTGATCCACTCTTAAATATGCATTTGGCGTGTATGCTGTTTTAGGATCTAAAGTAATACTCACTACCCCGGTTTTAGTATTGTAACTTACTTTATTAAAAGTTCCCGCATCCAATGTTAACCATAGTTTTTTTGGTGCAATAAATACTTTAGATTTTGCCGCAGTTGTAATGGTTACTTCAATCTCGTCTCCTTTTTCTTTTAAGTTTCCTCCAAAAGCCAGCCATCCGTATTCTTTTTCATTGGTAATAAAAGTAGATGTATTGACGGCGTAACCAAAGAAACCAGATCCGTAATCTCCGGATAAATAATCGATTCTTAAAGTTTCCGGATAAGAATGAAATGCAGCGGCCCCGAAACCATCTTCTGTAATATTTGAAATTCCGCCTAGCAGTCCGCCGTAACCCACTTTTAGCAAATGAAAATCATCAGGCGTTTTTCTGAATTGTTCCAGCACAGGAATAGCATTCAAAGTCGACCCATAATGATGAATCTGACGTTCTACTCTTGATAATTTTCCTCCGTATAAAAAGTCCCAGTATCTGCGGGCATTTCCATTGTAAGCCCAGTGTGGCATTGTTGGCATGTAGGCTAAAATGGCGTCCAGAGTAACTTTTGCCTTATCATTATATCCAAAATAATCCGACCACATATATACTTCTTCCTGACCGGTAGAATCCCATGGCATTTCACTTCCGAAAGGATAATTCAGCGTTCTCCAATGATCTGCTCTCCCTTTCATTTTTGCTTCCAGATTATTCGCCATTTCCGTATAACCTTCTGCTTTTAAATCTTTCAGAATCAGTAAAAAAACGGTGCCTTCCATTTGTCCAAACTGAGCGTAATAAGGTGCTAATGTGGTCATGGCGATACTGGTTTCGTACGCATTTTTCAAATACCAGTCCCACGGATGGTTTGTAACCAGACCTTCATGATATCTTGCTAAACGATACATTGTCCAGTGCGCTGCTGCAACATGTGGATAATTGTAAGACCTTCCCGGATCATCAGAACCTTTTTTGTCCCAGGCCGCCCATGTTTTATAATTTACATCTTTGCTGTAAGTTCCTTCCGGCATTAACTTTGGTTCGTAATAAAAGACACTTTTTTTGACTCCATATTTAAGCGTATCTGCCGTATTATACTGAATTCCGCCCCAAAGTGTTTTGTCGACAAACTGTTCCAGTTTCTGAATTTCTTCTTTATTTGGAGCAATTAATTCTTTCATCATCGCCCCCAGCCATCCGCCTGCTCCACCTTCGTCGCTTAAACCGGCAATCCAGACACGACTGTCCTGACTTACCTGTTTTTTGGTTTCATAATCATAAGAAATCACCGAAGGATTTCTGTGAAAAGGATCATTTTTTTCATCAAACCATTGTGCTGTGGTCAGGAAATGCCCGAAATCATTAATTACGTTTGTTTCTGATTTTATTATTTTATAATTAATGGTTTGCTCCAGTCCGTCTTCATAAATCACGGTTAATCTTGCTCTTCCCCATTTTTTCCCATGAACAATATATTCAAAATATCCGTTTTTATTGGTTGGTTTTGTATCTATTGCTAAAGCTCCTTCGGGTTCTATTTTAAAAGATTTTACTACTTTTTTGTATTTCAAAAATAACTTCCCATCAACATCTTCCGGCAAAACATAACCCGGAACTCCAACAGCTACAGGACGTTCGTTTTGAATTAAGGATTTCTGAATATTCTCTATTTCGTCAACCAATACAAATCTCAAAGAAAAACTTTTAGACTCCCCGGCTTTTAATACTAATGAAGTAGGTGTATTCCATTGGTCGGCGTTTTTCCATTCCAGATCTGCGTACCCTTTACTGAAAGGCATCCATTCGTGGAAACCTTCAAAGACAATACTCCTTGGAGTTTCATCATCCAATAAAGGGCGATAAGCTTCAAAAGGCATATTTTCCTCAGGAAGTAATAACAATGCCGGCCCGTGACCACTTAGTCTTTTTACTTCCAGATAACCAGCATCTTTTCCAATATATGGATCAAAAAATACATTGTGAAGGTGTGTTTCGTCTAATGTTTTTCCCTCCAGAATGTTATTAAAAATCATTGGAACTCCCAAAGCTCCTATTTCCTGAGTGGAATTTGATTTGTTTGTAATTTCGAAACGCAGAATTAAGTTTCCATCTTTTTCTTCATAAAAACGTTTTATGGTCAAAGGAATATCAGCAGGCAAAGTATTCGAAAGATCGGCTGCTGCCAGAACATTTCCCGAAGCATTTAAAGCCGTTACCGAGGCGCGTTTTGCAGCCGTTGAATAGCTTTTCCAGCTTCCGTCTGCTGCTTTTATACGGAGATTGATATCCCCCAATTGATACAAACCATCTTTATCGCGAATCGACAGTCGGTCTCCCGGTGTAAAATCAAAAGTTTTATCTGAAAGCGGAGATAAGGCTGCCACCGTTTGTGATGCTTTTACTAATTTCAATTCAAAAGCTTTTGTGTTCAGATTAATAAATCCCTTGTCTGTTTCCAGTGTTGATTTTTTTGCTTTAATCTTATCCCAATATTCCTGTGCCTTTACATTATCTGAAGCAATTAAGCAGCAAATCGTCAAAGCCAATACTTTTATTTTTTTCATAATTTGATATTTTAAAATCTGAATAAAAGCTATTCAGCATTACTTTTTATTATTTAAAATCAGTCGAAAACTTCCAGTTTGTTTTATAATCTTCTGCCACAGGCAAATCCTCCAATAAAATCCGGAGCATCTCTACCGGCATGATATTTTCTTTTAAAACCCGGTCATGAAATTGTTTTTCTGTCCATCCTTTGGCTAACAATTCATTTCTTAAAGCATAAAACTGCAAACCTCCAGTCATGTAGGCAACCTGGTATAATGGTGCATCTCCGCTGGCAAAAGAACGTCTTACCTCTGCTTCTGCGTTTGCATACTCATGACCTACTTCGTTTACTAACAAATTAATACATTGCTGCGGGGTCATTTCTCCCAAATGATATTTTAATGAAAAAATGATTCTGGCACAACGGTGGATTCTCCAGAACAGCATGCCTAATTTTTGTTCGGGCGTTTGGGGAAATTCTTTGTTCCAAAGATTGATTTCCCAATACAAAGCCCAGCCTTCCATCCAGAAAGGGGTATCAAAAGGCTGACGATATGATTTGTAACGGCTGTTCATGAAAAACTGCAGGTTATGTCCCGGAAGCAATTCATGCTGTACTGTTCCAAAAGAAAAATTAGGATTGTTACCACGCATGCTCATCAATTTGTCTTTCTGATCCATATCTTCAGTTGGGTACGAAATACTGATTTCCCAGCCTCCGGTAAAAAAAGGATTCACTTTCTGACGTTCCGGAGTCATCATAATCATCTGCCAGGTTTCTTTTGTCAAATCAGGTAAGGTGATCAAATCGCGGTCTTCTATAAATTTTACCGATTGATTGTAGAGATTCGTAATGGCCTGTGGCTGCTCCCCTGCCGGAACATAAGTATCTTTAACGTGTTCCAGTGCCTTTTTCCAGTCATTCCCATAACCTAATTCTGTAGCTGCTTTGATCATTTCTTTTTTGCACCACTCAAACTGATTTTGCGCAGTCGCAATCAACTCTTCCGGAGAATACGGAATATATTCGAATGCCAGACTTTTAATGATGGCTTCTCTGCCAATCGGTTTTCCAATAATCCCGCTTCCATCATCTTTTAAACTTGTTTTGGAATAATTGTTTCTTAAAAAATCTTCGTAAGCTTTTAGTTTTTCAGATAGTTTCTTATACGGTTTTTCCATCCACCAGGTAAAATCGGGATCATAACTATAATAGAAATCATACCCTTCTTTTACTGATTTCTCAAATGAAGCTGCCGATTTTGCGGCTTTGTCTGCTGCAAACCAGTCTTTAAAAGGCTTATTTTTAAGCTGTTCTGTTTTTTTATCGATTGTAATTGCGGCAATATCAAATGCTTTGGCCAATTGACTGGCAACCGGGCGTTTTCCTCTTCTTCTTTCCTGAATAAAAAGATTGATATCTGCAGAAAAATCTAAAACTGAAGCTATTTCTTTATACGATTTGTATTCAATCTGCAAAAAATAATCTTCCCTGTTAATTAGATTTTTCAGTAACAGATAATCTACTTTTCCGTCTTTGGATAAATTTTTAAAATCAATACTTTTTACCTTTTTTTCCCACTCTTCGTAAAATTTAGAAAACCGCACATAATATTCTTCGGATTCCCTATTGGAATAAAAATTTTGCAACGCTGTTTTGTCTGCCTGAAAAGTATTCACTATGTCGATAAGTTCGCTGCAGAAGGAAGGTGTTACTGTAAATAAAAATAACATCAGGCCTAGAATTAATTTTTTCATGCTTTAGTTTTGATGATTTTAAATGCTATTTTACTATTATTTTAAAGTCACATCCAGATAAACAGAATGACGTCCATAGGTTTCGTAAAATGGCTTGTACAGCGTTCCGTCGATTTTAAACTCTAATTTCTTCGGATCGCCTTCTATTGTTTTTCCAATATTTTTTACATCTAATGTTACTTTGCGCCAGTCTTTTCTTGGTTCTGTTTCCTGCGCTGCGAGCAATATTGGTCCGTAAAACAAACTGGCGATATTCTGTTGATCCATTACGGGTTCTAAGTGAAAATCAAATGGCATTTGCAATTCGATTGTATCACCGTCTTTCCATTTTTTATTTAGCCTGAGATAGCTTCCCGGCGTTGCTTTTATTTTTTCGGGTTTTCCATTTATCTTCACAAAAAATCCTTTATTTGCCCAATGTGGTACACGAACATTAATGGTAAAATCTCCATTTCCTTTTATGGTCAGTTGTGTATGATCTTCGTTTGGGAAAGAAGTTTTTTGCTCTATTGTAACATTCTTTTCTGTCCATTTTAATGTTGACGGAATGTAAAGATTTACATAAAGTGCATCATTTGCAGCACTTTTAAAATAAATTGAATTCTGAAACTTCGTATTGCTTTCAATTGCCGTTCCGTTGCAGCAGGTAAAACCCGTCATGTGGGGATTTCCAAACTGTTTTACAGCGCCCGGCCTTAACGGAACATGATACGTATTTGCCGGACTATTTTCTGCAACCGAAGAAAGAATGTGATTGTAAAGTCCACGTTCGTAATAATCCATTAATTCTCCACGCTGATCGTACAAAAATAAATCTCCGGTTAATTTAAGCATATTGTACGTAGCACAGGTTTCGTTTTGGCCTCCGGATGAAAAACCATTTTCATAAATCGTTGCCGGCTGGCTGATAAAACATTCTGCATTTGCAGGGTTTCGAGCTCCGGCTACTCCACCAATGCTGTACATATAATCGTTTACGGTTTTGTTCCAAAAATTATCGGCAACATGGTAATAATCTGCAGTGTCTGAGTCACGGTACATTTCAAGCGCTCCCATAATCTGCGGAATATGCTGATTAGCATGTAATCCTCTAAAAGTATCTACATTTTTTGCCAGCCCATGTGAATGGTTAGCATCACCGTAAAATACTTTGATATTATCGAACAATTGGGCTACTTCTAAGTAATGAGAATCTTTTGTAATCCTGTACAATCTTGCCATCGCTTCGTTCATTCCGCCAAATTCGCCTGCAATATATCGGTTCCACATACTGATAAGGGTTTCGGTTGGCAATTTTTTCATACGGGCATATACCCAGTCTCCCATTCCTTTGGCTGTTGTAAGTGCTTTTTCATTGCCGCTTACTTCATAGACATCCATCAATCCGGCAAGAATTTTATGAAGCGTATAATAAGGTGCCCAAATTTGGGTTTTCTGACCACCGTAAGCCGCTCCGTTTTCCAGCATGATAAATTGGTCCGGCGGATAGGCACTAATAAATCCTTTTCCCCAATTTTGGTAATCTGTACGAATTGCTTCCGGACTCAAATCTGAATCATAAGTTGTTTTGCCGGGGCCGGGCGGTACTGCTGTTGGATCTGCTATAAATTTTCCTCCGGCTTCTCTTGGATTTCCGGAAAGTTGTTCTAATTGATACAATGTGTTGACCATGTACTCCATTTTTCCGGCAAAATTGGCCTGTAGTGTTTTATCATAACCGGTACTTGCATACGCCTGAGCAATTGCAGTCAAGTAATGTCCTGTTGCGTGTCCGCGTAATTTGGTTTCCTGTGTATCCCAAACACCAAGTGGTTCGGCTTCTTTGGGCTGTTCTTGTCCAAAAGCATTACGAAACATATACAAAAATGAATCCGGATCTGTTGTGGCCAGTGTTGTCAGGAACTTATCGCGATTCTCAATGAATTTGTTCTGGCTGCCTTCAGAATCTTTATTTAAAACCACCTGATCTAATTTGAAAGTTTCCAGATTGCGATTTGGTGTTTTTGTTTCCTTACCCTCTTTTACGCTTACAATCGCTTTTGGTTTTAAATCAGTCCCAGGAATAGTTCCGGTTATGGTATATTGTCCACTTTTCAGTACCTGAGTGTTATCTTTTGGCGATGGCCAAATAACGCGAACTTCAGGACCCTGAATACCATTTTTATAAACTCCTTTTATATAACCCGGTAATCTTGGAAGTGATCCTACCATGGTTTGTACCCTGATATCCGAAACACTTGTTAAAAATTGATTGTAAAGTTGAGGAGTTGTACTGGCAAACTTTGGCAAATCTGCTGTTTGTTCTTCCGCGGACTCCTCTTCTTCCTGGCCTTCTTTTAATGCATTGTTGTAAATTCTGGTAATTTGTTTGTCTGTCAAAGGAACTCTGTAAATTCTGAAATCGTGTAATTTTGCATTCAGATAAATGTTATCCTCTGCTAAATATTTTCCTATATAAAGCCTGTTTTTTTCGGCTGAATTGTAATCGAATAATTTTGCCAAATCTAATGCTGCATTCTTGGTTTCACATGCAAGTACGCCATTCACGTAAGTACTGATTGATTTTGATGGAACATTGATTACAACTGTAACATGATTCCATTTGCCTGTTTCTAAAGCTTTTGCTGTTGATTTAAATTTAGCTCCCGATTCAGTTACGACTTCAGTCTGGATTCCATCTTCTTTTTCTGTTCCTGCCGGTGCAAAAAACAAATGTGAATTGTTATTTTTTCCAAAGTCAAAAAATCGCTGCCCTTTTTGTGCAGAACGTAAATAAATCCATCCTGATATACTTAAAGATTCTTCACCTATTAATCCGTCAGCCGGAATTGAAACAAATGCTTTACTGTCTGCAGGCAAAGAAAGTACGATACCAAATTGATCGTCATTTACAAACTTTGCTTTTACATCCTGAATTTTACCGTGTAAATTATTCCGGGACCAGTCTTTAGCATCGCCAGCAAAAACATAGCGAGCAATTAGTCCCGTTTCTCCAATTCCGTCTAAAATCTGATCGCCGTTTTGTGCACGCATGGTTGTTGTACATGATGCCCAAAAACTGAATACGAAACAAATAAATAACTGATGTTTTTTCATCGTGAATTCTTTTCTTTTGATTTACAAAATCTCTTTATTTTCTCTTTTCAGAAATTTTCTAGTTATAAATTTCTTCCCAGGCTGGCGGTATAACTCCTAATAAATGCTGTACAAAATAATCCCTGCGTTTGCGTTCACCAAAATCGCCTCCGGCAGAATGCCCCATTCCCGGAACGGTTACCAATTCAAAATTTTTATTGGCTTTGATCAGAGCATTTGCAAACTGCATGGTTGAAGCAGGATCTACATTATCGTCTAATTCTCCAAGAATCAACATTAAATTTCCGTTCAATTGTGCCGCATTAGCAGTATTAGAGCAAGCTTCATATTCTGGCCCAACCGGGTATCCCATCCATTGTTCGTTCCACCACATTTTGTCCATTCGATTATCGTGACAGCCACAGGACGCTACGGCAACATCATAAAAATCAGAATTAAAGACCAAAGCAGCACCGGCATTTTGTCCTCCGGCTGATGTTCCATGTATGCCTACTTTATCAATATTCATATAAGGATATTTGGCAGCTGCCGCTTTCATCCAGAGTTTTCTATCGGGAAAACCGGCATCTTTGAGGTTTTTATAACAAACATCATGAAAGGCTTTTGAACGGTTTGAAGTTCCCATTCCGTCAATCTGAACTACAATGAATCCTAATTCAGCCAAAGATGACATGGCCCAATAGTAGGATTGAAAATTCTTTGGAACAAATGAATCCTGAGGACCTGCATAAATATATTCAATGATTGGATATTTACGATTTGGGTCAAAAGTAGTTGGTCGTACAATTACGCCCCAAATATCGGTTTTGCCGTCTCTTCCTTTGGCTGTAAAAACTTCCGGAGCTATCCATCCAGTTTTTTGTAATGCCGAAATATCAGCCTTTTGCATTTCTACAATCGTTTTTTGTGTATCGATGCTTTTCAAAACGGTAATCGGAGGCAAATCTACTCTTGAATACTGATCGACATAATATTTATAATCAGGTGAAAAAGTAACTTTATGATTGCCGTTTTCAGTCGTTAACCGGGTAAAGTTTTTGCCATTAAAATCGATTCGGCAAAATTGTAACAAATATGGGTCCAGATTGCTGTCTAAACCGCTGGCCGTAAAATAGATTTGTTTTTTCTCTTCATCGACTTTTAGTACTTCTCGGATGGGCCAGCTTCCTTTTGTAATTTGATTTTTGACTTTTCCCGTAAGGGCATCGTACAAATACAAATGATTCCATCCATCACGTTCTGATGCCCAAATGATTTCATTGCTTTTTTTGATGTCGTAACGGTATCTTTTGCCGCTGTATTCAACAAATGTTGGACTTGTTTCTTCTATAATAACTTTAACTTTTCCGGTTGTTGCATTGACCTCCAAAACACGATACACCTGATGTCCTCTTTGATTGTATTCAAAAGTGAAAGCGCTGCTGTCGTCTTTCCATTCAATTCCGGAAATGTCATATTGCTCCTGAAATAAATCGGTTGCCACCGGAATTTGCTTTTTTGAAGCCACTACAAACAATTGCGGACTTTTAAAAGGCAGCTGATCACCTGGTTTTAAATAATCACGGGTTTGTAATTTTGGCTGAAACTGATCTTTTGGACTTGATTCAATAAAATAGATTTTATGATCCTCGCCCGGACGTACTTTATAAGCCATAATAGTTTTGCTGTTTGGCGACCATTGCAAATATGACGAATAATAAAATCCTTTTGAACCGTCATAACTCAGTTGGGTTTCTGTTTTTGTTTTTTTGTCTTTAATAAATAAATTATAGTTTTTTATAAACCCAACATACAAGGAATCCGGAGAACCAACAGGTTTATTGCCCAATTCATCAAAGTTATCTCCCCAATAATCCTCTTTTTTTAATGGCTTTTTATAATCGCCGGTTTTGGTTAATTCACTCGTATTCAGATTATATGAAAACTTCAATGCTTCGGTTGTAAAAACTAATGTTGACAGGTTTTTATCAAATTCTAAATTTTCAATCGGAAGATCTTTATAATTTACTTCTTTGCCTAAAATCTTTGATAATGACTGTGCTAATTTAGCATGATCAAAAGCTAATGACTGATTGTGATTTTTCGTATCAGCCAAAATAAATTCTTTTCCTTTCAATACATTATTACTGTACCATACGTAATCATTTCCAATCCAATGAAACTCTTTTGGTACATGGATTACTTTGTTCTTAAATAACGAATCGACGGCATTCGCTCTCTTGTACTCCTTTAATGTACCCTGAGCCTGAGCGATGAAACACCACGAAAGTGTTAAAAACACACTTATTTTTTTATTAGTTGTCTTCATAATTTTAATAATAATAAAAATATGTATTATTTATTGACGAATATGGGTTAATATTAGCATATAGTAAGATTATATTACCCATAGAAATAAGAATGTGATGAAAAACAGTTATTAAATACTAATTTATATTGAAACGATAGATCTAACAGGTTTTAAAAACCTGTTAGATCTCCACTAAACGTCAAATTAATTAGTAATTTTTTTCTTTTATCAAATAGTAAATCGGAATCCCAATTAGCATAATCAAAACACCCCATCCACAAGTAGAAAATTTTGTGAACAATAATGACACACACACTGCTGAGGCTATTATAATGTACAATAAAGGTAAAAAGGGATAACCTAAAGCTTTATAAGGACGAACCGCATCCGGCATTTTTTTGCGGAGAATGATAATTCCGTAAATGGTCAGGATATAAAAAATAAGTACGATGATAATTACAAAGTCTAATAAATCACCGTATTTACCGGTAAGACACAATACAGAAGCCCATAAACATTGTGCCCAAAGTGCCCACGAAGGAACACTATTGTCATTAAGATGAGCTGCTTTTTTAAAAAACAAACCATCTTTTGCCATTGTATAATAGACTCTTGCTCCTGCCATAATCAATCCGTTGTTACAGGCGAATGTTGAAATCATAATCATGAGTGCAATAATCAGTGTTCCGATGTCTCCAAAAATATATTGAGCAGCCACCACCGCTACCCTGTCTGATTTTGCTCCGGCTACTTCGTTTAGCGGAATTACGGCAACGTACATTAAATTGGTCAATACATAAATTATAGTCACAATGAAAGTTCCTAAGAGCATGCTTAATCCCACATTGCGCTTTGGATTTTTAATTTCTCCGGCAATGAAGGTTACACCTGTCCAGGAATCGCTGGAAAACAAAGTTCCGACCATAGCTGCAGAAATTCCGGAAATTAAAGCTGTAGTACCAATTGGCATCCACGAACCTGATTCGGTATTAAACGCATGGGGCGTCCAGGCATCTGTCCAGTTGGCATTCCAAACAGAAGCTTTAGCGGCTAAAGTAAATCCGAAAATAATTAATCCTGAAATTGACAGAATTTTTATAATGGTTAAAATCGTTTGCAGAATTTTGCTGTTTTTTACACCCCGCGTATTCAGATAAGTTAGAAAAACAATTGTTATTATTGAAACAATCTGAGCAACATTAAGCTTGAAACTTCCTAGTTCATATAAGATATTTTCATCACTGACTGCGGGAATCAAATACGCTGCAAATTTAGAAAAGGCAACTCCCACTGCTGCAATTGTTCCGGTTTGTATCACGGCAAAAAAACTCCAGCCGTACAAAAACGCTATTAATTTATTATAAGCCTCTTTTAAATACACATATTGTCCGCCTGCATTTGGAAACATGGCACTTAATTCGCCATAACTTACAGCGGCAATCATGGTAATTAATCCTGAAATCAGCCAGATTAAAACGAGCCACCCCGTAGAACCGACCTGTCTGGCAATATCGGCACTCACGATGAATATTCCTGAGCCAATCATGGAACCTACTACAAGCATAGTTCCGTCGAGAAGGCCGAGTTCTTTTTTAAATTCTTCCTGGTTATTTATCATTTTTGGTTTGTTTGGTTGTTTTTTGTTTAGGTATGCAGAATTCTATTTTTAAAATCTAAATCTGGTTATAATTTAGGTTTTTGAATCATAGTGTAAAAATTGTATACAAAAAAAATCAGCTTCATTTTTGATTAAACATGAAGCTGACTTTTTAGAGTTGAAACATTTGAGTATTGACAGAAGTTGGCTTTTCAGAAATAATCTCGGTCACTATTTTTCCCGTTGCCGGAGCCAGACTTAATCCCATCATGGCATGTCCTGTTACTACTGTCAAATTTTTAAGTTTTTTATCCCGGGCTATAATTGGCATTCCAGAGGGTGTACAAGGTCTGAAGCCAAACCAGGTATCCTCTTCTTTTGGCATTTCTATTTTTAAATCAGGATAGAAATCATTGATCGAATTTACAATTCCCTGTAACCTGTTTTGATTAATTTTGGTATCGTTCGTATGTGTAATTTCCATAGTTCCTCCAAAACGAATATCATTGTTCATAGGTGTGACAGCCACTTTTCCTTCACATAAAATACTTGGGATTGATGGCTTGTGATTCTGGTCTTTTAACGTAAAACTATATCCTTTTCCCGGCAAAATTGAAATATTGACATTCAGTTTCTTAGCAATATTGGGACTCCAGGAACCAGTTGCCAAAACCATTTCATCTGTTGTAAAATTGCCTTTGTCGGTAATAATTTCTGCAATAGTATTATTCTTTATAACAAAATCTATTACGCTTGTCTGTGAATGAATTTCTACATTCAGTGTCTTCAATTCGTCTTTTAAAAACTGCATAAACTTTTGCGGATAGATGTGTGCATCGCTTTTGTAATGAACACCGCCAATAACATTTGTAGCGGTTCCTTTCTCTAAATTTGAAACTTCCTCTTTGGAAAGAAAATCAACTTCTAAACCTAAATCTTCTGCCAGCTTTCCTTCGTGATGAATTTCTTCTGCGGTTTTATCCGTTTTATAAAGCATCAAAAGCCCTTTTTCTTCATAGAAAAAAGAATTATTCTGTTTTGCCAGATCCTGATAGAGTTCCTTACTTAGAAGTGATAAATCGCAAAGTGCGGGCATCGCTTTTTCTACATGTTTCAAATTGGCATGTTTGTAAAACTTTAAGCCCCAATTCATTAAATCCAAATTTAATCTGGGTTTTACATAGAACGGACTGTGGCTATCAAACATCCATTTTATTCCCTGTGCAATCATTCCGGGCTGAGCCAGCGGGATGATGTGCGACGGAACAATCATGCCAGCATTTCCGTAAGAACAGCCGTCATTCATATCTGATTTATCAAAAACAACTACTTCATAACCTTCTTTAGCCAAATAATAAGCTGAACATAAGCCTATTATTCCTCCGCCAATTATACTTACTTTTTTCATTATTATTCTAAATTTAAAATTTGGCGATAAGATTTTTTTCAACCTCTGAATTATAGTTTATTTTTTTAAATCACCTGAAATCCAAATGCATACGGATCGTCCTCTTCGTCAATGATAATATTGTTATAACCGTAGACTTTTGCCCAGCCCTGAATACTTGGCACAATGGCTTTTATATCTCCAATGGCGGTTTCTTCTTCTACTCGTCCAATAAACTTGCTTCCAATAAAACTTTCGTGAATATAATCTTCTCCTTTTTTAAGTTTTCCTTTGGCATGAAGCTGTGCAATTCTGGCTGAAGTTCCGGTTCCGCAAGGTGAGCGATCGATAGCTTTATCGCCATAAAACACGGCATTTCTGCCTGACGAAGCCGGATCGATTGGATCGCCTGTCCAGAGCATATGACTTACATCACGAATCGTATCATTTTCGGGGTGAATGAAAAGATTTGGGTATTTCTCGTTAATTCGTTTACGGACTTCCTGGCTGTATTGCACAATTTTTCCAGCTGTAAAATCCTGAATCCCTGAAAAATGAGGCTGTGGGTCTACAATGGCGTAATAATTTCCTCCGTAAGCCACATCAAAAACAATCTCACCCAGTTCCGGACAATCAACTGTCAGGCCTTCGGCTGCCAGATACGATTTTACGTTTGTCAAACGTACCCAGTCTACTTTCTTTCCCGTTTGCTGGTATTCGATCTGAACTAAACCTGCTGGTGCTTCCATTTTTATTTTACCTGGAATTTTAGGAACTACTAATCCTTCTTCGATGGCAATTGTGATGGTTCCAATGGTTCCGTGTCCACACATTGGCAGACAGCCTGAAGTTTCGATAAACAAAATTCCAAAATCATTTTCAGGATTGCTTGGCGGATACAAAATACTCCCGCTCATCATGTCATGTCCTCTCGGTTCAAACATAAGTCCTTTGCGAATCCAGTCATATTCTTTTAAGAAGTGCTGCCGTTTTTCGCTCATATTGTCTCCAACGAGATTTGGGCCTCCACCGGCCACCACTCGCACCGGATTTCCGCAAGTATGTGCATCAACGCAAAAAAAGGTTTTTCTGGGCATATATTAAATAGGATTCTGGGTTATTATATCATTTACTGTTCTGTTAATTCTTAATGGGTTTTCATCCTGCAAAGCAACGGGCAATACTTTATTTGGCCAGTCCTGAAACGTAACCGGACGAACCCATCTTTTTACTGCCGTTAATCCTACCGAAGTAAATTTACTGTCAGAACTGGCAGGAAAAGGCCCGCCATGTGTCATTCCCGAGCAAACCTCAACTCCTGTAGGTACATTGTTAAAGATTAATCTCCCTACCTTATTTTTAAGGTTTTGTATTACTTCTTTGAAATCTTTTAATTCACTTTCATCCGAATTTAAAATAGTGCCGGTGAGCTGTCCTTCCAGATTTTCAATAATTGTATTCAATTGCTGAATATCATCACATTTAACAACCACAGAAAAAGGCCCAAAAACCTCTTTATGAAATGTTTTATTTTTTAAAAAGGTATTTCCATTTACCGTGATTACATTTTGCAGAGCATAGTTTGGCTTTACCTCTTTCTTTAAATTTGTCTGCTGCGTATAACCTTCCTGTCCAAGAACTTCTGATTTCTGGCTTTCATATTTAGCTTTAATATCAGGATGGAGCATACAGGCTGGCTCTAATTTGTCTGTCTCTAAAGCTAAAATAGTAATAAAATTCTCTAATTCATTACTATTTATTCCTAAAATAAGTCCGGGATTGGTGCAAAACTGACCTGTTCCTGCTACAATCGATGCAGCGTAGTTTTTGGCCCATTTTTCACTCTCCAGTTTTAAGGCCGATGGTAAAATTACCACTGGATTAATGCTTCCCATCTCTGCATAAACCGGAATCGGAACAGGTCTGTTGGCTGCAATTTTACAAAGAGCAGTTCCACCTGTAATACTTCCTGTAAAACCAACCGCTTTTACAGAGGAATGTTCAACCAAAGCTTTTCCTACCTCGATACCGCTGCTGTTTAGGTTCGAAAAAACACCATTTGGCATTCCGGTTCTTTGAGCTGCTTTAATAATTGCCGAAGATACCAATTCGCCGGTTCCCGCGTGAAGAGGGTGTGATTTTACAATAACCGGACAACCCGCAGCCAAGGCGCTCGCAGTATCACCACCGGCGGTAGAGAAAGCCAGCAGAAAATTACTGGCCCCAAAAACCACTACAGGACCAAGCGGAATCTGCATTCTGCGAATATCCGGTTTACCTTCTGTTTTGTTGATAATCGCTTCTACCCAGGAACCTTCCCTAAGCATTGTGGCAAAGGCTCTCAATTGTCCGGTTGTTCTCCCGCGTTCCCCATTAGCTCTGCCGGCAGGAAGACCTGATTCCTGAATATAAGTCGTTAATAAATCATCCCCTAAAACTTCAATTTCATCAGCAATAGCATCCAGAAAATCAGCTTTTTTGGCGTCTTCAATTGTTCCGTATATTTTAAAAGCTTCTTCGGCTAAAGCTACAGCCTGAGTAATTTCGTCTTGAGAAGCTTCATAAAAAACAGTTTCATTTGCGGAATTCTCTTCCGGATTTATGGTCTTAAATGTAGTTTTACCTTTTGCGGAAAGCGTTTCTCCAATATAATTTTGTCCTGTAGTCATAGCAGCTTTCTTTTAAAATTTGATTAAATGTTTTTGTAAGCCGGCAAAATGGGTCTGTTTTTCATTGCATTGTCAATAATAGCTAATACACGTTCTCTCTCTGCTCCCTGCAATGGAAGTCTTGGCGCTCTTACGTTTTCTGTACCAAGTCCGGTAGCAACCTCAGCCAATTTAATATTTTGTACCAGTTGAGGAGAAATATCCAGTTCAAGTAATGGCATAAACCATCTGTAAATAGCTAAAGCTTCTTCTACTCTTCCTGCTTTTACCAGTTTATAAATGGCAACTGTTTCAGCAGGATATGCCACTACTAAACCGGCAACCCATCCATCGGCTCCTGCTACTATGCTTTCAAGTGCTAATGTATCTACACCACAAAGCACTTTTAAACGGTTTCCAAAACGGTTTCTGATTCTTGTTACGTTACTAATGTCACGTGTGGACTCTTTTACAGCCTGAATATTATCTAATTTCAAAAGTTCCCCGAACATGTCAAGTGTTACCTCAATTTTATAATCAACCGGATTATTGTAAATCATAATAGGCAGCGATGTACTTTTTGCAATCTCCTGAAAATAGACAACCGTTTCATAATCTGTAGCCTTGTAACGCATTGGAGGCAGTAACATCAAGCCATTTACACCTAACTCTTCGGCACGTTTTGCCAAAGTAATGGCCTCACTGGTTGTTTGCTCGGCAATGTTTACGATAACCGGAATTTTTCCTGCTGCTATTCTTAATGTGTTATTAATTAAAACCTCTTTTTCTTCTTTTGTCAATGTACTGGCTTCTCCCAGAGTTCCACCTAATATAATTCCATTAACTCCAGCCTCAATTTGGGCTTCAATATTTTTTTCGAACATTACGAGGTCTAATTGACCTTCTTCTGTAAACTTAGTCGTTACAGCTGGCATTACGCCTTCCCAGTTTATCTTCATATCATAATTTTTATCAAAAATAAAACTTATAAAAAGAGACGTCTTTGTTATTATTAGCCTTTATCAGGACTATATTACCCCATCTATTGTATAATTTGATTTTTTTGATAATATTTACATAACAAAAAACTAATCCCTTGAAAATCTTACCATTCAAAATTCCAAAAACAGAGAGAGAAGCGCTGATTTATCAGGAAGATATTGAGCGTGTTTTTTATGATCAGCTGCACCAGCATGAAGAAATTCAGATTAGTTATATCATGAAAGGTGCAGGTTCACTGATTGTTGGAGATTCAATTAATGATTACAAGGAAGATGATATCCTGGTCATTGGCGAAAATGTGCCCCATGTTTTCAGGAGTAATGTTGAAGCAAGTCCTGAGTCTGTAATGCTGACTTTGTTTTTTACCAAAACTTCTTTCGGAAAAGATTTTTTCAGCCTTAACGATATGAGCAGTGTCGAAGATTTTTTTAAGGAGTCTGAATACGGAATGAAAATCCTGTCGAACCACAAAAAAATCATCCATCATTTTGAGAAGCTGAAAAAGCAGAATAAAATACAGCGAATCGCCTCTTTTTTAAAAATTATAAACATCATTATTTCTTCTGAAAAAACCCCTCTGTCTTCTTTTGTTTACAAGAAAAAATATACCGATGATGAAGGAAGAAGAATGAGTGCTGTTTTTGAATATGCGATTGAATATTACCATCAGAATATAACGCTGGAAGAAGTGGCAGAGAAAGCCAATATGAGTAAAAATGCTTTTTGCAGGTACTTTAAAAAACGTACCAATAAAACTTTTTTTCAGTTTTTAATTGAAATCCGAATTGAAAATGCGTGTAAATTGCTGCATCATAAAAAAGATCTTTCTATAGCCTCCATATCTGAATTGTGCGGGTTTCAGGATATTGCCAACTTCAACAGGAAGTTTAAGGAACTGAAGGGAATTTCACCTTCGCATTACCGTGCACAGTTTTAAGATTTTTTTCACGCAGATTTTACATATATTAGCTTAAATCTGCAAAATCTGCGTGAAAAAAACTCAACTCACGTATTTTAAAGTTTAAAAATAGCTTTTCTAATTTCTAATTGTAAACCCGAAGCTTCTGGCAGTTCTTTGATTTCAAAACTTCTTTCGATTACATTTTCTTTTTTAGCCGAAGTATTTATCGGACTTAAGTCAACTTGAAGTCCTGCGTATTTTAGATATTTTTGATAATCAATTTCGTTTACCGTTTCAACATAAGATCTTATTTCGGTTAAAGGATTTCCAGCTATTTGTTCAGCGGTTTGCCAAAATTCAGCTTCGGTGAACCCCCTTTGCTTCTTCTCATAAAATTCATTGTACAAATAACGCATTACATCATCTAATGATTTTTGATTTTTTGTATTATTTCTAATTTCTAAATCTAACAGAAAACCAATTATTGGTCCTTTATTGTAATACGATATTGTGGTTTGCTGCGCATTGCTTTCACGGTTAAAAAAATTCAGCCAGATATCAAAACTTGATCGTGCCAAAGACATGTGTTTATTACCTTCAATATTTTCGTATCGTTTTATGGATTCTGTAATATATTTTAAAGCTTTATTGCCATCAAGCAAACCTGCTTTCATCATAATAATGTATTCGTAATAAACTGTAAAACCTTCGGAGACCCATAACATAGAAGTATAATTTTCTTTATTGTAATCAAACGGCCCTAATTCTATTGGACGAATGGCTTTTACATTATAAAGATGGAAATATTCATGTGTTACAAAATTCAGGAAATCAGTGTATTCTTCATTGTTTTTAAAATCGAAAGTTCCGTTGGTAAAAATAGCCTGCGAATTCCAGTGCTCCAATCCTCCGCCTCCTGCTTCCATCATAATGTAGCTGTAATCATCATAAGGAACTTTTTTCATGATAGCAGTTGTAGCTGTCATTATTTTTTTGAGATCTGAAGTGAATTTTTCTTCGTTTAACCCTTGTGGGGTTGCAATTCCTAAAGAATATGATTTTCCTTCATGCTTAAAATTGATAATTTTTTGATTGCCTAAATATATCGGACTATCGTACAAAATATCCATATTTTTAGCTGTAAAAATAAAACTGTCCGGAGTAGTAGATTGTAATCCTGTTGAGATTTTTTTCCAGTTTTTATACGGATTAATGGTGAGTGTTACGGGATTATTTATCGCATTTTCTACATGCATAAAAATAGTATTAGGCATTAAAAAAGCTTTATCTGCATCTACTAATGATTCTGCTACCGATTTTTTATTGGCAAAAACTCTGTACTTTACCTGTATTTTAGAGGCTTTTCCGTTTTCTGCCACCCAGCAGTTTTTAGTTTTTTTATGCCAGTTTATTTTGTTACCATTGGCATCTGTTACGTCAAAATCTATAATATAGCGCGGTGTATCTAAAATCAAATAATAACCAGGCGTCCAGACCGGAAGTACTAAATTAGTTTGTGCCGATGAAAGGTTTTCAAAATCTAAAACCACTTCGAGATAATGCGATTCCGGATCCTGAAATGCAACTGAATAATGCTGTTTTATTTGGGAATTAGCTGTCTTACTTACTGTTTTACAAGAAATTGCTGTTTGAAAAACAATCAGGCAAAAACAAATTTTTATGATTTCAATTGTATACTTCATATTGATCTTACTTTAAAATGAAAAGCCATCCCTGAACAGGAACAGCTTTTCACACACTTATAATTACAAGTAACCAACTTGTAAAAGTTTAATATTTTATGGCAGGTACCCCGGATTTTGTTTTAAATTGCTATTCTTAGCCATTTCGGACTGTGGTATTGGAAAAATAACTCTGAAATCATTTTCAGGTTCTATTTCAGGATCTCCTTTCTTTGAAAACCATGATTTTGTTGAATATACTCCAAATCGAATTAAATCTTGTTTTCTATGAGCTTCTCCAACAAATTCCCAGGCTAGTTCGTCCAGAAAACCTCCATATTGAATATCTGCACCACCTTCGTAATTTGTGATGACACCCGCCTGATAAGTTCCATATTTATAAACACTGCCTCCTAAAAGTTTAGCTCCCGTAACAGTAGCTTTTGCAGGATTGGTCTTTTTAAAATTTCTTTGTCTAACTTCAGTAACTATTGCAGCAGCACCGTTTGCATCTCCTTTTCGTAATAAACACTCGGCTTTAATCATCATAGCATCTGCTAATCTATAAAAAGGAACATCATTACTTGCTTGTCCTACAACACCCGGACCAATTTCATATTTAACCATTCTGAAACCTTCATTAGGTTCGCAGCCATCAACACTGGTCATAAAATTAATATATTCAAATTGCGTTACTTTGTCATTCAGCATTATTGGTTCTCCTTTACTGGTAAATTGTTTACCTCCTAACCAACAGTCTGTTAATCTTTGGTCATCCGGATCATAAGTATCTATAAATTGAGGGATACCACCAGTTCCGTTCCATGGACCTCCTGCCAAATCAAAAGTAGCCTGACTTGCAGCAGCCAGTGTTCTGTATGGCCAGCTTGTTCCGGGGGCTTTAACCTGATCAAAAGGAATAGATAATATTTCCTCTGTAGAAAATTCGTTTTTTATTATAAAATTATCCAGGTAATTATTATTTAAAACGAACTTGCCACTATTTATAACCTCGTTAACCTGAGACAAAGCTTCATCCCATTTAGGTGTGCCTAAATAAACGCCAGCATTCAAATATAATTTTGCTAAAGTCATTTTTACTGCCCACTGAGTAATTCTACCATAAGTATTACTGTTATTTTCCCCACTTAAATAAGGTAAAGCAGTTTTTAATTCACTTTCTACAAAATCATATACTTCCTTTCCAGTGCTTTGTGTGGGCAAATATCCTGGAGGATTGATATAAGAAGTTACAATCGGAACATTTCTAAAATTATCCAATAATAAATAATAATAAATAG
The DNA here is from genome assembly GCA_963513545.1 of uncultured Flavobacterium sp. Classification (GTDB taxonomy): domain Bacteria; phylum Bacteroidota; class Bacteroidia; order Flavobacteriales; family Flavobacteriaceae; genus Flavobacterium. Next base: position 468,213 of record CAUPQW010000002.1, on the reverse strand, counting down.
CCCTTAATGCCCTTAATTCCTGAATGATGTTCTCTTTGTTATCAATACCTTCTGTTTGGTCTATTTGATATATAGCTCTATTAACATTATTGACTCCGGTAAACAGATAAAACCAGTTGCCCTCTGCATGTGGAAGTGAAGGACCCCAATTATGTTTATGCATTGTAATATAATAATCCCCCCAACCAATGCCGTTACGTTGTGGTGTTACCATTAAATCTGATGAATCTTCATATAAGTTAAAAGCAGCATCCCAATCTGCATAAATTTGTCTGAATGAATTGTATGCTGGTGCAATAATATTTGGTAAATCTTTTGCCGTTAATTTAGTGTTGTCCGGGCTTACCTGATCGTAAACCGTTTCATCCAAATCTGTACATCCTGTAGCCAAAAGAAGCAAGCCAGAAACAAGGATTTTATATATTATATTTTTATTTTTCATCTTGATTAATTTAAAAAGTTACATTTAAACCTAAAGTTATAGCTCTGGTACTTGGATATTTATCTCTATTATCCATTCCTTGCGACAAAGGATCACCTCTTTGTATCTCAGGATCTAAGCCTTTGTATTTTGTAAATGTGGCTAAATTATTTGCAGATACATATAAGCGCATTGCATTCAAAATTTTAAATGGCTTAACATCAAAATTATAGGATAAAGTTATGTTATCAACCTTCACATAATCTCCTTGCTCAATATAATAACTTACATAAGTTTGATTATAAGTTAATACAGACTTACCATATACCTTATCGTGTGCTGTGTCCAACATATTATAAGCAATTGTTGGATTTTCATAAAACATACGCTGTGTATTTAATATTTGAAAATCGAAAGCACCAGTTAATACTACACTTAAATCAAATTTCTTATAAGTAAAAGTATTGGTCCAGCCACCATAATATTTAGGAATGCCATTTCCTAAATATTGTTTACTGGCATCATTATACAAAGCTGGTGTTAGTATTTGTCTTGAACCATCCGGCAATTCAACAATCCATTTTCCATCATCAGTAATATCTACCGATTTTAATCCCCAAAAATTACCTATTGATTGTCCTATTTCTAATCTGTGGGTATCAAAAGAAATTGGATCTCCTGTATTTCCTGTATTTAAAAAGTTATTATCAATACTGTATAAATCGTTTGAAAGACTTGTTAACTTATTTTTATTATGGGAGAAAGTCATTGAAGAGTTCCAGACAAAATTTTGTGTTTTTACAGGAACTGTATTAAGAAGTATCTCAAAACCTTTGTTTTCCATTTTACCAACATTAGCAGTAATAGTTCCAAATAAATAAGGAGGAGTTGGTACACTATAATCCCATAACATATCACTTGTTTTTTTGCTGTACACATCAAAACTCCCACTGATTCTATCATTAAAAAATCCAAAATCAAGACCAATATTAACCTCTTTTGTTTTCTCCCAACGCAAATCAGGATTTGGATTATTTACTGGTTTTAAACCTTTTACCCATTTTCCGTTATAAAAGAAATAACCATCATAGTCATATAATGTCATTGACATATAAGAATCATTAGGAATTACTCCTGTTTCTCCATAACCTGCTCTTAATTTTAAATTATTTATAGAAGTTACGTTTTCCAGAAAAGATTCCTTATTAATACTCCATCCTGCAGAAACCGCCGGAAAATTACCCCATTTGTGATTATCCCCAAACTTAGATGAACCTTCCCTTCTAATACTAAACAAAAGATCATATTTGTTATTAAAATCATAATTCACCCTGCCAAAGAAACCAATCAATTTACTGTCATTTTTATAACTACCCATTCCGGCATTTCCGTCTGTCAGAGCATTCCCTGCCTCTAAATTATTATACGAAAATGCATCCGTTGGGAAATCATAATTATTGGCAGAAAAACCTTCGTTAACTGTATATTGATAACTATAACCTCCTAATACTGTAAGCTCATGTTTGTCAAAATTTTTATGGTATTTGGATGTAATTTCTACATAATCACTATCAGTAGCCCCTGTATCTCTTGAAGCAACTCCATTTCTCCCATTTAAAGTATTAGAATAATGCTTCTTAGACTCAGCATATCCATTTAAACCAGTATTTTTATTTTTTGCAAACTGTGTACCTAAATCCCATCCAGGCAAAAGATTAAGGGTCAAATTAGCTGAAAATCTTTGCCATGTACTATTTCTATCCTGTGTTGTTTCATTCATAATGGCCACTGGATTGTAATACTGAAACTTATTCGGATCTTCATTATAAGTTCCATTTGAATTATATACAGGAGCGGTAGGATTTCTTATCATGGCCTGTCTGTAAGCATAAGCAGCAATACCTTCATCAAGGCCCATATTTTGTGTACCATTTAGTAAGCTTAAATTAATCTTTAACTTATCATTGAACATTGTATGATTAACATCAAATGAAAATCGATACTCTTTATTAAACGTATTAATAAAAACTCCTGTTTGATCAACATAATTAAGATTTACTACATAATTTGTTTTAGCACTTCCACCTTTTAAAGCTAAATTATGATTCTGAGCAAATCCGCTTCCTGAGATTTTATCTAACCAGTCTGTACTTGCACCCTCATCCGTAAAAGGAATATCAACTCCCTCTGCAATTAGAGTTCTTTGTTGGGCAGCATCTAAAAATTTAGCTTTATTTGCAAAATTAGATATCGAAGCAAATGTAGAATACGTAATAGTTGGTGCAGTTTCTTTATTAACTGTCTTGGTCGTTATAAGGATTACTCCATTAGCACCTCTTGTTCCGTAGATTGCAGCACCAGATGCGTCTTTTAAAACCTCTATAGAAGCAATTTCATTTGGGGCAACAGTGTCCATATCACCGGGCACACCATTAATTAAGACTAAAGGACCTGTATTTCCTTTTAAGGTTGAGAATCCACGCAATGTAATATTTGATGTTGCCCCAGGATCTCCGGAACCATTACTAATCGTCAGACCTGCAACTTTACCCTTAATAAGATCAGAGGCATCATTAATTACTCCCCTGTTAAAGTCTTTTTCTTTTACGCTGGCTATAGCACTGGTAACCCTTGATTTTTTTTGAGTTCCGTATCCTACAACAACGACTTCTGTTAATTCATTTAAGTCCGATTCTAAAATTACATTGAGAGTATTACCATCTGGTTTTAGCTCTTTAGTTTTTAATCCTACATAAGAAAAAACTAATGTGACGTTGTTTCCTTTAGTAGTAATTTCAAATTTACCGTCGAAATCACTTGTAACTGCATTGGTTGTGTTTTTCTCTAAAACTGATACCCCTGGCAGAGGAAGATTATTTGAATCTGTAATTTTACCACTAATTTTCTGTTGAGAAAAAGAGCAAAAAACAACAAACAAAAACAAAATAGTAAAGAACATCTTATTTCTGGAATAAGGTATCTCTGTACTTTTAAAAGCTTGTGTGGTTGGTTTCATAATTTAAACAGTTTGGTTTGTGTATTATTAACACTTGTAAAATTATGTTAAAACCGAGTTAAGGGAAATGCTTATATTACCACATGATAATACTATATTATCCTATTTTTATTGTTTTTTCTTATTAAGTAACAATTTGCACAAACATTTGACAGAATTATACACATAAAAGTGTGTTATACATAATTTAAAAGCCAAATTAATAAATTTAACACATTACTAATTCGAGAAAGCGGACTTGCTATAGCTAAGGAAAATGTATATACTACGAAACTTCGATTGTCTTTAATATGGGAGCATCTGGCGGGAATAATAAAAATCAAAAATTGATTATCCTTTATTAATGTGATATCTAATTTTAAATCGATTCAGTTTATATTGTAATGTTTTTCCAATTAGAGTGTGAATTCATTAAAAGAATGGAGATTACTAAATCATAAAACCTCCAAAATCAATGACTTTGGAGGTTATACGTTCTGATGATCCATATTATGAATAGAATATCATTTAGTTTGATTTTCTATTTCAATATTTTGAGGAATCAGCTTATACTTTATATAAAGGTCTATTTTACTACAATTTCAAAAGAACTTATCGTACAAAATCTTCCCCAATCAGGCTGCGAGGTTGATATTCCAACAGTAATTGGAGTAGTCTGATCAATAGTAAATTCTAAAATATATTCTGCTTTACCTATTCCATTGCTAAGGACTCTTTTATACTTTAAAACTTCTGTCGCAGTACCAACAGATTCTACATTAGGCAATTCTACATCACCTTTAGAAACGATAATATAAAATCCGCCCGGATCACTTTCCAGATGATTAGATTCAAATACAACGACCTTTAATTGATAGGTAGCAGGTTCAGCAATAACGCTTTGATAAAGCTTGCCATTAGTGATGGCAGGTGCTCCCCAGCCTGATTCAAAATTTACAGTTGCATTATTCGCTTTTCCACAGCATCCACCATCATATCCACCATAACCATTATGATTTTTGGCTGCAGCATTCGTTGTCCAATTTGCAATTACACCCCATCTGCCACCATCGTATGATGAATAGCTAAAAGGCTGTTTTGCATTCACTAAAACCGGTGTAGGAACTGGTCTCACATCTTTATAAGCCGCATAAAAAGTGTCAATTGCTTTTACCACTGGTTTATAAAGGGTTGTATACCTGTAAGTCGAACCACTTTTAAAATCACTGATAACAACACTCCCTTTACTAATGTCAGTAAATACGGTTTTTAGCTGATCAGAAGAATTGGTATATTCTATTTCTGTCCCCAAAGCTCCTGAATCTGCATTTAAATTTATGAAATTGACAGTCAGCTCACTACCAATAAGCACGTTATTAAGAATTGGTCTGTTGATTAATGAGCTTATATATCGATCTCCATAAACCTCGGCAGAAGCTGTTACCGCTATTGATGAATTGCCTTTTGCATCAAAGGTTCTAAACTCAAAATTATAAATATTCTCTTCTAAATTATCTATAATTTTTGAAACGGCATCTATTCCGGAAGTCCTCGTAATGGGTACTACAACAGAATCTTTTTTATTGTTCCAATAAATTCGAAGTTCTGTAACCTTAGGGTCTGATATTATAAGTCCCTGAACTTCCAAACGATTTCTTCCAGGAAATAATTTTAATGAATCTATTTTTCCTGTATATGAAATCGCTCCGCCTTTGGTAAACTTCAGATACTCATCACCACTTGTACAAGAATTTATAATGAGAACTGACAAAACCATAAAAATTGCGACTAAAATATTCCTTAAATTTTTCATTGTTTTCGTTTTAATATTAAAAATTAGGATTACCATATACCTGCACTTCAGAAACAGCCATAAACTTACCTCCTACCCAGTTTTCTAAACATTCAATTCTAAGGTATCGAACAGCAGGTTTTTCTAAAGCAATTTCATAATCTGCACCATCTCTGGCTGCTAAAAGATCATCGTTATTTTCCTGTCCATAAGGTAAACCTGATGGTTTTTTGATTTCATATTCTCCCATCAAAGTCCAATTACTATCTAAAGTACCATCATTTAGGGTATTACTGCCCCAGATTCTAAACTTTTTTACAGCTCCCAGATAGTAATACATTCTCTGGCCTCCAATAGGTTCCGAAAAATTCCACATTCTCATGCGGCTTAATTTAGTGGTCTTTCCGATATCAAAGGTTACCAAATGATTGCCTACATCTACAGTTCTGTCTGTAAAATAAGAACCCCAATATTCTAAAAACTGACCATCCCACAAATTTGTAACCGGGTAAGCATTATTAATTGTTTTGGTATCATTATTAAGATGCACGGTTACAAAACCAGATTTTGGCATCATAACTTCAAAAAACGGTTCAATATTAGTAAATAAAGTATCTGTATAGTTGAGCCAGCGATCTCTCACAACTACAGCAAAATCTTGTTTTACAGGTTCCATACCTCTCAAACTTTGTCCGATATGATCTACCGAAGTATAGATGCTTGTAGGTAATGGCACCCAGTCTCCCTTGACATCTTTTTGCATTACTAAAATACCTATTTCTTCTTTTGTAATATTATCTGCGGTAATGCGAATACCTCCAAAATCAGGCTGAACTTCTAATGAGTCAAAAACATCATAAATTGGGGCCTTGGTTGGTGTTACTGTAACGGTAACAGGTTTAGATTCTGTTTCGCTTTTATTAACTGCATAAATTTTAACCTCAGTAGCAGACTGACCTGCAAAACCTTCTAAAAGCATTGAATTAGAATAGTAGGAAGATTTAACTTCCATAGGTTTACCATTTTCTAAAGTATAACGGGCAACTACATACAAAAGGTCTTCATCTGAAGGCAATGTATAAGTTAGTTTCGCTTTTCCCTGCAAATTTTGCACTATAACATTGGTTACTTCGGCTGGTGCTTTTGAATTGTTCTCTAAAGGTTCAGGTTCCTGATTATCATTACAAGATACAATAGCCAGAATTAAAGACATTACAAGTACCCTTACGGATGATTTTATAATTCGTTTCATAATTTTATTTTTTATGATTACTACCAACCTGGATTCTGAATCAGATTTGGATTTTGAATAAGTGTTGTTTCGTCAAGTGGCCAAAAATAATCCCTGGGTGCAACAAAACGTTGCTGATTTAGAGTGCGTACCTGATAATAGGCTCCTTCGGTAACTCCAAAAACATTCCACCCTTTTACTGGTTCATTGAATTCCTGGTTTGCTTTTTTCCATCGTCTGATATCCCAATAATTCTTGCCTTCATAAGCCATTTCAATACTGCGTTCTCTATGAATAATTTCACGCAAACCTTCCTGAGTAGTATATTTACCAGGGTTATTGGAAAAATTTGTCCAGGACTCGACAACTCCTTTTAATCCTGCACGCTGACGAATAGCATCCAAGTATTGCAATACTTCACCAGAAGCCGCAATTCCATCAGCTTCATTAAGTGCTTCGGCATACATTAGATATAAATCAGCCAAACGTAATTCCGGCCAGGCATATTCTTTGTATAAACTTCCGTTTCCAAAATGTTGTTCCCAATTCACCAGTTTTTTAATGTAGTAACCTGTAATATTAAAATCAAAAGCATCTGCGCTTCCTGCATAATCCTGATATTTTGCTTTGATATAATATTTCGTCTCATCAGAACCGCTGTCATATTTATAGAAAATAGCTCCGTCAAAACCTAAATCAGCATAAAAACGAGGTTCTCTGTTGAAATTTAAAACTGAAGTACGGTAGCCTTCTTTAATGTCGAATTTATCAGCTGCCGTTGCTTCTCTTATTTCTGTAATATCACCAAAGGTTAAGGTTTTATCCTCCTCAATAGGCACTCCATTTTTAGTGTAGAAATTAGATGCAGATTCAATGGTAGGCGAAAATACTTTTCTGGCCTGAGTATGCGCAATAGTATTGTCTAAAGGCATCATACAAAGTCGCTGTAATTCGTAGGTACGACTGTTAGGATTTGCCCAGATAACTTCATCGTTCCAGGGTTCAGTTATTGCTTGTGTGATATTCAGTTTAGTTTTTGCAGTCTGAGAAATAGTAAAGGCAACATCGTTCTTATAAAAAATTTTATGCCCGCCACTTTCAGCAGCTATTATAGCTTCTTTGGCTGCATTTGCTGCTTTTTTCCATTTGGTTACATCGTAAGTCGTATTAAACAATGGGGTTCCGTTTTTTGTATTAAATCCTGCCATATCCGAATTTCCATTAAATAATGGACTGGCAGCCATAAGTAACAATTCGGCCTTGATTCCTAAAACTATAGGCTTTGTAATTCTTCCTAATTCATTTTGAGTATCTGTAATTTGTGGTGGCAATGCAACTGAGGCTTCATCTAATAAACTTACCAAATAATCAACAGTAGCATCAATAGGCTCTCTTGCTACCTGAATTTGTTCTACAGGAGCATCAATAGGGAGACTAACGCGAATCACCGGAATTGGCCCATACATTCTCATTAAATAATAATGATAATATGCTTTTAAAAATTTAGCCTCACCTATCCATCTTAAACGCTCTGCTTCAGTTAAATCTGCAACTTTAGTTCTGTCTTCTACATTTTCAAGAAAAACATTGCAATGTCTGATTCCATCAAAAAGCGGATAACGATCTGATGGTCCGGCTGCCTGATAGTTTCCTTCCCAGGCATTCATATAAGGACTTGCTTTTCTTTGCGTACCGGTTGCAATATTAAAAGCATAACTTGTTATAGCAGCACGATTTGGTGCAACCCATGTTTCATCTCCGGCCAGCATTCCTATATTATACACTCCATCTCCGTTTTTAGGAATATAAGAATAGCAGGTAAACAAATATTTTTGAGCTTCATTTCTCAGTTTAAAGGCATTTTCTAATGTCGTTACATTGTCCGGAACTACATCCAGGAAATCTTTTTCACATGATTGCAAACCTACCAGACAAAGTATCGTCATTACTATCCCGAAAAACTTTTTTCCTTTTTGGAGGCTTATTTTTACTGAAATTATATTTTTAATTTTCATGATTTTATCTTTTTAAAAATTAACCTTAAGACCTACATTGTAAACCGACTGAATTGGGTATCCTAAACCACTTCCGCCCATTTCAGGATCCCACATTTTAAAAGCACTCCAAACGGCAAGATTGCTTCCGTTAATATAAATTCGAAGGTCTTGCAAACCAAGTTTGGTATTAAAATTTTTAGGGGCATTGTACCCAATTTCGATAGATTTTAATCTTAAAAAAGAGCCGTCCCTCATCCACCAGGTTGATACCTGATTATTATTTTCAACAAATTTGTCACTCAGTCTTGGCCAGAAAGCATAGGAATCTCTATTATCCTCAGACCAGTGATCTTGTGCAATAACATTTAGTAAATTATTCTGATAGGTCAACTGTCTGTTATTATCATCATTTAAGACAAATGGGGCAATATTTTCTGGATTAATAAAAAAGGAAGTTCGGGCTGCTCCTTGAAAAAATATGCTGAAATCAAATTTTTTATAACCAATTGTTCCTCCAAAACCATAAACAATTTCAGGCGCTGTAGGATATCCCAAAGGAACCATATCACTCGGAGAAATAACACCATCTCCATTAACATCGCGATATTTAATATCTCCTCCTGTGTAATCTCCAAATTGCGTTGGTGAATTATCAACCTCATTTTGATCTACAAATAAACGTTCCGCTATATAACCATAAGCCTGATTAAAATTCTGGCCTATTCTTGAACGATATTTCATATTTTCAGGAAAGTTAATCTCATCGAATACTAATACTTTATTTGTTGAAAACGTAAAATTTCCTCGTAATTCTGTGTACCAATCCTGATTCAGTTGTTTGTTATAAGTAATGGCTAAGTCCAGTCCTTTACTTTCAATTTCTCCAAAATTAGTTGACGGCACTGCGGTAAGTCCCATTGTTGAACCTATATTACTTCTTGTCTGAAGAATATTTGTACGATGCTGTTTGTAAATATCTACAACAAAATTTAGGGAGTTAAAAAATTGCATATCTAATCCTAAATTGATCTGCGTAGATTCTTCCCATCCAATATTTTCATTGGCATAACGTGCAATATAAACTCCTGGCTGATAATAACTATATTGTTCTCCAAAAGCTGCTCCATAATTGTTATCGCCAATCCTTACATCAGATAAGTAAAAGAAACGCTGATCAATATTTCCAATCTGATCATTACCCACTAAACCATAAGTAGAGCGTATTTTAAAATTAGTTACGACATCTTTAATAGGTTCCCAAAACTTTTCATTAGAAATATTATAAGCCAAACCAACTGAAGGGAAAAAGCCGTAACGGTGTCCATCAGCAAATCGTTCAGAACCATTATATCCAAAATTAAATTCGGCTAGATATCTATTATCATACCCGTATGTAAACCTTCCTGAAATTCCCAGATTTCTCGATGGCAAAGAACTCTCCAGAGAGCCGGCATTTCCTTGCTCATAACTTGACATCAAACTGGTCACCATACCCGTTACGGCATGCTTATCATTAAAAGTTCTATTATAATTAATGGTTGCCTGAGCATAAATACGGGAATCTAACAGTTTTGTTCCCTGAGCATAATCTAAATATTCTGTTCCTGTAGGTCTTGCAGTACCCTGATCACCATCATTCAATGCCTCCAATGCAAGCTCTCCCGTTTCTGGGCTTATGTAAGACTTATAATAAAACGGATTATATTTCCTGGCAACGTCAAAATAAGAATATCTTCTTATATAAGCCATTGCATTAGCACTAAGTCCAGGTGTCAGAGCTTTTAAATCCTGCTGCAATTCAAGCTGAGTCTGGATTGTTGAAGCTTTGGAAACCTGATAACCTTTTACCATTTGAGCATAAGGATTAACCAACAAATACCCCGTTGTTCCTCCAGATAAGGCCCCGCCAAATAAAGGATGTTCAACAAAAGGTAAATAGCTGGAAGGATATACTTTAGCAAAAGCAACAGGATTAGACCACATGGTAAGGTTAAAAATATTCGCACCTCCGTCTATAGGGCCGTTATAATCGTCAAACTGACCATAAAAACGAATAATCGCTTTTGTTGTCGGGGTTAAAGACATATCGACATTTGACCTCATGGAATAATTTCTTAATTTAATATTACTATTAAAATCATTCATACCGTCAACTTTCAAAACTCCATTGTCTACATTGTATGTACCAGCAACATAGTATCTTGCTTTTTCTCCACCTCCGCTAACATTCAGATTATATCCCTGATTAATGGTATATGGCTTGATTAATTCATCAATCCAGTTGTTGCTTGGATACAAATAAGGGTCATCACCAGCAGCAGTTCTTGCAATTTTATTTTGATTGTAAATGTCACCTCGTTCCGGATTACGGGTCCTGACAGCTTCGTTAGCCAAATTCATATAGGTGATATTGTCTGCAAAATCGAAATTTTTAGTATTAGAGGATACTCTGGATTCTACTCTAAAATTAAATTTAGTAACACCATTTTTACCCATTTTTGTAGTAACCAATACAACACCATTAGCTCCTCGGGCTCCATAAACAGCGGCGGCGGCGGCATCCTTCAATACCGAAAAGCTATCTATATCATCAGGTTGCAAACGTGCTAAATCATTTGTGGTAGATTCTATTCCGTCAACTAATATCAAGGGATTAGAGGCACCTGAACCAAAGGAACCCAGACCACGAATAAAAAAATTCGCATTATCTTTTCCCGGTTCACCGCTTCGCTGATAAGCAATCAAACCCGAAACTCTTCCTGCCAACATGGTGGTTAAGTTACTGGTTGGACCTTTCAACTCTTTGGGTTTAATTGTTGTAATAGAACTCACCATACTGGCTTTTTTTTGAGTTCCAAAACCAACAATGACTACCTCTTTAAGACTATTATCGGTAGCAATTAATTTTACATTTATAACACTCTCACTCCCCACTTTGATTTCCTGAGTATTGTAGCCTACAAATGAAAACATTAATACATCTTCATTTGAATTGATTTCAATTGAATAATTCCCGTCCATATCTGTAACGACTGACTTTTTGGTTCCTTTTATTATTACATTAGCACCAGGGACACCCATCCCTTCATCTGACGAAACTACTTTTCCTGTTATTAATCGCTGCTGCTGAAATATGCTTTCAACTGAACTCGAAAAGGTTAAACTCTTCTTTGCATAACTGGCATTTGTACTAAAGACTATCATTATAGCCATTAAAAATTCAATCCTGATCGTAAGAGACTGAATTAAATAGTTTTTTTTCATTTTGGTTGTGGTTAAAGGTTAGTAAAATTGCTGACAACATTTAGCTGTCAAGGTTTCTTCATGCTTAATTTTTTTATAATTATTATAAGTGTGTTTTATACATTTTTAAAATTGAGCAAAATTTTTTTATTACTTCAATATACCACTGAAAAGAAATCTTAAACCCAGTGAGATATTTCCGAAATGATTTTTATTATTTTAATAAAAACTAAATCTTAAAAACAGTAAATGGAATTGGTGTTTTTTTATGACACTCTCTTTAAATTAGTTACTACTAATTAACATAAGTGTATTTTTTACATTTGTATGATTGGGCAAAATTTTTTTGTCAATTGTAAAATAAATGTAAAACAGAAGATTTAAAGGGGGGTAAATTCGCAAAAAACAATGGTCAAATCAGCAATTAAATAGCTATTTAACCAAAATATAAAATAAAACAACTAAATTAACTCAAATGGATTAACAATAATTAATTTTATTTCATAAAAAAAAGAGTTAATAATTTTTTATAATATCGTAGAAATACAAGACAATAATCATAATTCAATAATAAATAGGCTGATATTTTAAAATATAAAGATCTCATTACAGAAACAAAAAACTTTCCATAATGAGATCCTGATTATTACTAATTTAATCCCCATCCGTATCTCAGACGAAATACTCCTGTAGCACTAACTGTAGATAAGGTAATATTATTTCCGCTGCCACCACGGGTTTGAATACTATAACTATCACCATCTCTTAATCCGGGCCAATAAACACTGGCAATTTTATCATTTCTACAAACATCACTTGTAGCCACTATATATGCTATTTCATTATCTGATTGTGGTCCGTTTTGATAATCCTTACCTGCATTCATGGTAGCCCCAAATTCAGTAATAACAGTACGGGAGCCATAGCTTCCTATTCTGCTTCGCCAGTCTGCCTGCCATTGAGCTGCAGTACGTGTTGCCCAAAAAGCATAATTATGCAATGATAACAAACAACCAGTAAAACGACTATCTGCACCAACACCCGTCACATTTTCACTGTATCCTGTACCTGACAACAATATTCTGCCTTTAGGAACACCAGGGTAATTTACTATAAAAGTGTTGTAAATTGTTGTCAATTGGCTTAAAGTATATCCATATGGCTCATTGAAAACTTCAAAGTATACTTTGCTATTTGCACTGTACTTATTTACAACGGTTGTCCACATTGTCCAAAATTTGGTTGTATCATCTATTTTTCCATCTCTGGCTGAAGAAGATTCCCAACAACAGATAATGACATTCCAACCTTTGCTTGTTGCCTTGTCAATAACAGCAGAATAACTATTCCACCAACTTTCAGAAACTGACGAAGGATTGATTGGAATACGAACTGTATTCACACCGTTTATATTCGCAGTAAATGAATCAAGGATAGAATTTGTCTTTGCTTCAACTGTAGCATAACTATCACCAGCTGTCAAACCTGAAGGAATGACCCATCCATCAACAAAATTATCCCTGCCATCTGCCCAGTTCACTCCTGCTATACCACTGGGTGCTGTTGACTTAGATGTAGAAGCGTTTACTTTTACCAGAAGATCTTCATTTTGTTTATTAGCACTGTCAGATTCATCAGAATTACATGAATTTAGTGTCCCAATAAGAATCACTCCCAATAGCAATAAAGAATTTAATTTTTTCATAAATAAGGTTTTTGAGGTTAAAATAAGACTCAAAATTATACCTCTTTTACTTACAAATAAGGGTGCAAATTGGATAAAATAAGGGGGTGTTTTTACATTTTTTAAATAATTAACCCTTTTAGTGTTAAATTAATATTGTTTTAAAATTATAAATAAGCCTGTATAAGAATTACATTATTTTATTATTACAATATAAAACAGCAAAAAAATCAATATTTATCATAATTTAAAATTATTACATTTAAATTATATAAATATGAGCAATAAAGATATAAAGATCATTCGTTTTTTAGAATGAACTTAGTGTTACAAATTATCAGCAATATTAGTACTCTAATACTCAAAATAAATTGTAAACATAAAATGGAAGATTATGTTTATATGGACGCCCGTCTTATACGCAAGTATTTGACGGGTTTTCCATTTTATTTTATCACATTCATCTTTTATCAAGGAAAAAGTTATTTAATCATTCTTCCTTATCACAACAAAAAAGTCCTGAAAAATATTTCAGGACTTTTAACTATTGTTTTAATTTATTGTTAATCTAAAACAAAACTTACACTTACGTTTGCTGTTATTTCGATTTCTCCTATTGCTAATGTTTCGTTTGAAGGTGCACTGTCTGCAGATTCCTTCATTCGCATAGCTGCATACATAGGCTGAGGATGATAAATTTGTGAATTATCAGAGATAACAAAAGCCTTACCTACTTTTTGTCCCAATACCGAAACATAATCGTCTGCTTTAGCTTTAGCATCTTTCATCGCTAATTTTCTGGCCTCAGACTGCAATTGTAATTCTTTAGAAGATTCAAAAGTAACACGATCAATACGATTGATTCCCTGTTGTACTAAACCTTCCATTAATTCGTCATATTTAGACAAATCTTTTACTATAATCTCTATAGTTTGTGTTGCATTATAACTTGTTTTCTTTTTTTCGTAATCATATTGCGGATTAAGCGCAACTTGTTTTGTTTTGAAATCTGCTGCCGGAACATTCATTTTTTTTATGAACTTTAAAACAGCGTCAATTTTTTCATCGTTTTGTTTTTTGACGTCTTTAGCATTATTCCCTTTTGTTTCAACTGTAGCTGAAATACAAACCCGGTCAGGTGCTACTTTAACTTTTCCTTCCCCATTAACATTAATTAGAGGTATTTGTTTGGTTTCCTGGCTATAAGACATAGTTATAAACATGATTGTTAAAAATAATACTAGTTTTTTCATTTTTGTTATATTTTAAATTATTGATAAGGGCATTTCAAAAGTTATGCCAGCATTATAATTTATTCATTTTAGCCATTACAAAAAGTATTATAATAGGAATTGCCAGTAAAATAGTCATCAAACTATGATCTGTAATTAATGACGGCTCTCTTATCAGAGTAATCAAATAACCTCCTACTGCTCCTCCAAAATGGGCTGTATGTCCAATATTGTCATTTTTGGCTTTCATTCCATAAATGGAATATAATAAGTATAAAATTCCAAAAAGATATGCTGGAATATCAATCAGGAAATAAAGACCAATTGTAGAATTTGGTTGAAGCAAAATTGCAGAATACAAAACTCCCGTAACAGCCCCTGAAGCACCTACAGCACGATAACTGTAATCATTTTTATGAAATACCATTGTTAGTAAGCTTCCGAAAATCAGACTCCCAAAATAAACTAAAATGAATGAAAAGTTGCCTAGATAGCCAATAACGGTTGGTGCAAAGAAATAGAGTGTGAGCATATTAAATATCAAATGCATCATATCAACATGCAAAAAACCCGATGAAATCATCCTTACTTGTTCTCCCGAACGAATGCTTCCAACATGAAATTCGTATTTTCTAAAAAAAATAAGATCGCTAAAACCTTTATAACTAATCAAAACATTGGCAATGATAATTCCTATCAAAATTAAATCCATAAACTTTATTTTATTTGAATTGTAAATATAGTTAATCTTACAGACAACTTTCAAACTGTGTAAAATATATGGCGCTATCCATTTTTACTTTATCTTTGCCAAAAAAAGTTAGATGCAGTTTCTCGTTTATATCTTAGCCTATCCACTACTTTGGCTTATTTCAATACTTCCTTTTAGAATATTTTATTGGTTTTCAGATTGCGTTTATTTACTCGTATATTATATTATTGGATACCGCAAAAAAGTTGTCCGTGCGAATCTAGCACTTGCTTTACCTCATTTAAGTGATGCTGAACGAAAAAAAACACAAAAGAAATTTTATCAGCATATGTGCGATATGTTTTTAGAAATGATCAAAACGATGAGTATTTCTGCTGAAGAAATGGAAAAAAGATTTCATGTAACTAACTTAGATCTGATACTGGATTATGCAAAAAAAGGAAAAAGTGTAATTCTGGTAGCTTCACATTATGCAAGCTATGAATGGCTTTTGACCATTAATCCAAAAATTGGCTTTCAGGGTGTAGCTGTTTATAAAAAACTTGCTAATCCGTATTTTGATAAATTGATTCGAAAAATTCGTTCAAAGTACAATACTGAATTAATCGAAACCAAAAAAGCAATTCCGCTGATGGCACAAAACCAACGTGAAGGAATATTAAGTTTATATGGATTAGCAAGTGATCAATCACCAAAATTAGACCGCATTTTTCATTCCAGTAAATTTATGGGAATAGAAGTTCCCGTGCATACCGGTGCTGAAATGCTGGCAAAAAAATACGATTTAAGTGTAATTTTTGTAAAAGTAAAAAAAGTAAAAAGGGGATATTATGAAGCGACTTTTGTTTCTCTTGCCGACAATCCTAAAGATTTTGGAGATTTTAAAATTACAGAATTGTATTTAAAAGAAGTCGAAAAACAAATTCTTGAAGCGCCGGAATATTATTTATGGACTCATAAAAGATGGAAACACAAAAATAAAAAAAGCTCAAAAGTCTAATAACTTTTGAGCTTTTTTTGTGAAACCAAATTTTACTTTATTCTTTTATTAGATAAATTCCGTCTTCTTTAATTTCAATTAGTTTGTCTTTATACAAAGCTCCAATTGCTTTTTTGAAGGTCTTTTTACTCATCTTTAATACTGTTTTAATATCTTCGGGATGTGAATTATCGTTTAAGCGTAAAAAACCTCGATTCGCTCTTAATTCATCTAAAATTTTCTCTGCATTAGGCTCAATACTTTGATATCCCTGAATTTGTAAAGCTACATCTATTTTATTATCAGGACGAATGTTTTTAATATAACCTCTCATTCTGTCTCCGGTTCTTATCGCATCATCATATACTTCATCTTTATAAAGCAACCCCTTATGCTGTTCGTTGATAATAACATTGATTCCTAATTCGGTAATATGTGAAACGATCAAATCAACTTCTTCTCCTTTTTCAACTGTAAGGTGATCGTTATTCAAAAACTGGTTTAGTTTACTGGAAGCCACTAAACGCTTAGTCTTTTCATCCATATAAAGATATACGAGATAACGTTTCCCTTTTTCCATAGGACGAGCCTGTTCTTTAAACGGAACAAGAATATCTTTTTCCATTCCCCAATCCATAAAAGCTCCCACCTGATTGATATAATTCACTCTTAATAGCGCAAATTCATTCAATAATATATAAGGCTCAAGTGTTGTTGCAACAGGGCGCTGTTCGTGATCCAGATAAACAAAAACAATAAGTTCTTCGCCTATTTCAAATTCATTAGGAACATATTTATTTGGTAATAATATATCATGAATTCCTTCCGGGTCTTTTTCAGGATTTCCTAAAAACAAACCAACCTTGGTGTCACGTAATATGCTAAGTGCATTGTATTTTCCTATTTCAATCATATTTTAAGTGCTAAGCTGCTAAGCAACTAAGTTTCTAAGCGGCAAAGGTACGAAGTTTGAAAGTGTTTAATCAAAAACTCGAAATTTTATTTAAACCAATTCTTTAAAAAACTGTTTTAAAACAACATCATTTTCAGCAGTTGGAGTAAATATTTCTAAAATACCCGGAGCATCATTTATTTCATAAAATGATGTTATACTTTTTTCTAATGAATCCAAATCTGTTGCAGTAAAATAATTGAGTTGATACATTTTAGCTAAATGTTCTGCCGTTAAATGATGCGAAGTTTCAAAAAAAGTATTAAAAACGGGTTTTTCCTCATGTCCTGGCAAAATTCTGAAAATACCTCCTCCTCCATTATTAATTAAGATAATTTTGAAATTTTTAGGAATATAAGAATTCCACAAAGCATTGCTGTCATATAAAAAGCCAATATCACCCGTAATAAAAACAGTTGGTTTTGGGCTCCCTACAGAAGCGCCTATTGCTGTTGATGTGCTTCCATCGATTCCACTTGTACCTCTGTTGCAAAAAACTTCAATTGACGGTTCGATATCAATCAATTGTGCATATCGAATAGCTGAACTGTTGCTTATTTGTAACTGGCTATTTTTAGGTAAAGATCCTATTACTTTTTCAAATACTTTAAAATCAGAAAATGGAATTTTTTCTAAATATTTTTCCTTTTTAATTTTTCGCAACTCATAAACCTCATTAATTTGTTGAAAATAGTCGCTTTTTACAAAAACTGTTTTAGGTAATAAAGCATTGAAAAAATCATTTGGCTGCATCACAAAATGTTTTGTTAAAGCATTGAATGTATCGTAAGCACGTAAAGTATCAATATGCCAATGATGTAATGGTTTGTACTTTCTCAAAAAACCTTTAATACGTTTTGACACGACCATTCCTCCAAAAGTTATTAAAATTTCCGGTTCAAACTCTTTAAAATCAATATCATCAAAAGGCGTAATTAAAGTATCAATACTATTAATAAAACCTGGATGATGTAAATTAGAAGTCGTTTCTGTAAGAACCACAATTGATGGGTCATTCGCCAGATTTTCTACTATTTTTTTGTCAATTGAATTTGCTTCGTTTACTCCAACCAAAACTAGCTTGCGCTTAGCTGAATTCCAAATTGAAACGAAATCTTCTATATTTTCAATGATTTTAGTTTCAGGGGTTTCTTCAGAATGAGTTATTTTTGTCTCAACTGAAAGGCTCTCTACAGTTTCATACAAAGGCTCTTCAAAAGGAGCATTAATGTGAACAGGTCCTTTTTGAAGAATCGCTGTTTCTATGGCTTTATTTATTTTTAAATCATTTTCTTCAGAAGCATTTTCTGTTAAATTGGCATTGAAAACAGAATGATTTTGAAAAACATTTTGCTGACGAATGGTTTGTCCATCACCAATATCTACTTTGCTTTGCGGACGATCTGCAGAAATAATAATTAATGGAATCTGACTGTAATATGCTTCTGCAATAGCCGGATAATAGTTCAATAGCGCTGATCCTGATGTACAAACGATTGCCGTTGGTTTTTTTGTTTGTTGGGCAATTCCCAAAGCAAAAAATGCAGCACAACGCTCATCTGCTATACTATAGCATTTAAAATTAGAATTTTGGGCGAAACCAATTGTTAAAGGAGCATTTCTGGATCCTGGCGAAATTATAATATTATGAATTCCTTTTGCTGAACAAATTTCGATAATGCTTTGTGCAAGCGGTATTTTGGGGTAAATCATTCTAATGTTTATTATTTTAAAGAAATCAAAAGTTCAGAATTTCTTTTGGCCTCACAAAGTTACAAACTTCACTCCTGATTTAGCTTATAAATACAAAAGATATTAAGTCGGGTTTAGAAAAAGACAATATCTTTGTAAAACTGATTTTTTCAACAAAAATATATTATGAACTTAATACTCAGACCTGCAACATCAAACGATTTAACTAAAATCCTGGAGATTGTAAACCATTCTATTTTACATACAACAGCAAATTATAATTATGAAATTCAAAATTTGGAAGTTCAGACAAAATGGTTTGAAGATAAAAAAGCTAAAAATCTGCCTGTGATAGTAGCTGATTTGGATGGCGAAGTAGTTGGTTTTGGGAGTTACGGACAATTCAGAGAAAAAATTGGTTATCAATATACGATAGAACACTCAGTATATGTTGTAGATAATGTTATTGGAAAAGGTGTTGGGTCAAAATTATTAACCGAGTTGATTCGATTAGCAAAAACGCAAGGTTATCATGTTATGATTGGTGCTATTGATGCTGATAATGCAGGAAGTATTGCCTTTCATGAAAAATTTGGATTTATTGCTGCAGGTACAATTCGTGAGGTAGGCTATAAATTTGACCATTGGCTTGATTTGGTTTTTATGCAATTGATTTTAGAATAATTAGTAAAGAAAAGAATAATATAAATTCATAACCGTTTACAAATAGTATCTTTGCCACATTTCAAATACTATGGATTTTACATTACTCTCTTCGCCTTTACAAGGATTTACCGATTTTCGTTTTAGAAATGCTCAAAACAAACTTTTTGGAGGAATAGACACTTTTTATTCTCCTTATATTCGCTTAAACGGAAAATTGGTTATAAAATCATCTTACGAAAGAGATTTACTTCCTGAAAACAATTTAGGTTTAGAGGTAATTCCACAAGTAATTACAAACGATGCAGATGAATTTTTATTTGTTGCTAAATATGTTCGGGAATTAGGATACAAAGAATTAAACTGGAATTTAGGCTGTCCGTATCCTATGGTTACCAAGTCCGGAATGGGTTCAGGTTTAATAAGCAATACTGAAAAAATCAATCATATTTTAGACAGAGCACATTCTGAAACCGATATTATTGTATCCATGAAAATGCGTCTTGGTTATGATACTACCGAAGAAATTCTCGACGTTTTACCAATTTTAGACACTTATCCACTTAAAAACATTGCTATTCATGCCCGTATTGGAAAGCAATTATACAAAGGCGGCGTTCATCTGGATGCGTTTCAGCAGTGTATTAACAATACGAAACATAAATTGTATTACAATGGAGACATTACTTCGGTCGCTAAATTTCACGAAATGCAGCAGCGTTTCCCAACGATCGACCACTGGATGATTGGACGAGGCTTAATCTCGGATCCATTTTTGCCTGCAATGATAAAAAATAATACATCAGAATATCCTAAAAATAAAATAGAGCTATTCAGTGCATTTCACGATACCCTTTATGCAATTTATAGTGAATCGTTATCCGGACAAACCCATATTTTACTAAAGATGTATCATTTATGGGAATATTTCTCGGCAACTTTTTCAAATCCTCATAAAATATTAAAACAAATAAAAAAGGCAAAAAGCATTCGAAATTACGAAGCAGCAGTTGCATCCATTTTCAAAAACGAAAAATGAGATTTTTAGTAATCTAAAAATCTCATTCCCAATTATTTTTTAATACATTATCCTTTAATCCAATTCACAATTTCTGAATCTGTAGGCAATGTTCGTGGCTTAATTACTTTAACCAATTCTCCTTTTTCATTTATTAGATATTTCTGAAAATTCCATTCTACTTCTGAATCCTGTAAACCATTTTTAGATTTCTGTGTCAGGAATTTATAAATTTCACACATATCATCTCCTTTTACAGAAACTTTATCCATCATTGGAAAAGTTACACCATAATTTTGCTGACAAAAAGCACCAATTTCTTCATTTGTTCCTGGTTCCTGGGAGGCAAAATTATTAGCCGGAAATCCAACAATTACGAAGCCTTTATCTTTGTATTCTTTGTAAATCGCTTCAAGATCTTTATATTGAGGAGTTAATCCGCATTTTGAAGCGGTATTTACAATCATAATTTTTTTCCCTTTTAGAGAAGAAAAATCAAAAGTTTTACCCGATAAATCTTCTACTTTATACTGGTATATTGTTTCTTTGGTCATAACATTATCTGTTTTAGGCGATTTTGTTTTATTCGTTTGTGCCTGATTTTGGCAACTAAATAATACTACTACAGCCCATGTTATAAATAATAATTTTTTCATCGTTTATATTTTTTATAAAATTAATTAAATTATAAGTTAAACCAAGAATATACAATGCCTAATTTTGCTAAACAAAAGTTAAATAAATAGTGAAGCCTAACGTTAATCACGCGTTAGGCTTCTACCATACAAACAAATCAAACCCATGTTTTAATATTACCGAAAGACAGAAACTTCTACTCTGACCACAATATTTTTATTTATAATTTACTAAATCAGATCTATTATGATTAATATAGTTGACGCTTCGGGAACAAAAAGTTATTATAACTAAAAAAAAATCAAAGACTTATAATATTGTGGTATTTTAAATAATAAATCCTCTTTATTACAACTGTTTTATGTTATTATAAATTTTGAACTGGAAGGCCGAAGACATCAACCATTACATTTTTCAAGAAATTTATTTTATTTCATAAAAATGTAGAATTAATTTACTCCCTCTTAAAAACCTGATTTCGAAAAAACATTTCATTTTTGCTATTATAAATAAATATTAACTTTTATGTTATAATAGCATATACGTAAGATCATTATCTATGGTTTTAAAAAACAATAAAAAATTCATTTTTTTTTCACAATCTCTTATTTTACTGGTGATTGAGAGGCTAAAAAAAATAGAAAATAAAGCAAAAAATAAATTATCTTTATCTTGAGATACAAAAAAAGTAATTTAAATTTTGTTAAAACTTAAATCTAAATTTATGAGTCAGGAAGAATTATTAGTTTTAATCTACAAGAAAGATGAAAGGGCTTTTACCCACTTGTATGATATGTATTCCAAGAGTTTATTTTCGGTTATCAGTATTTTAATAAAAAACAAAGAGGAGGCCGAAGATGTTTTACAGGAAGTTTTTGTAAAAATCTGGAAAAATATTGATTCTTATAATGAAGGCAAAGGACGTTTTTATACCTGGATACTTAATATTGCCCGAAATACTTCTATTGATAAATTGCGATCTAAGAATTTTAATAACAGTCAAAAAAACCTTTCCTCAGATAATTTCGTACATCTGTTAGACGACAGTAATAAACTGACTAACAAAATTGACACTATTGGAATTCAGGAATTTGTAAAAAAATTAAAGCCAAAATGTATCGAGATTATCGATTTGTTATTCTTTAAGGGATATACCCAGCAAGAAGCTTCAGATGAACTCGCAATGCCTTTGGGAACAATCAAAACACAAAACAGAAACTGTATTAACGATTTACGTAATTATTTAAAAATATAATGGAAGCAAAAGAATATATAGAATCAGGAATTTTAGAACTATATGTTTATGGTTTATTAACCGAATCTGAAAACCTGGAAGTAGCCGAAATGGCAAAAAACAATCCCGAAATTGAACAGGAAATTCTTTCGATAGAAAAAGCTATTATTGCATTATCATCGAGTTTTTCACCCTTTCATTCTGTTGCGAATTTTGAAAATATAAAAGCCCGTTTAGAACTGAAACACGGCAAAATTGTCGATTTCAAACCGGCTTCAAACAGAACTCAGTACATAGGCTGGGCTGCTGCAGTATTATTGTTATTAGGATTAGGTTATCAAACTTTAGAACTAACCAAAACAAAAGGTGCTATTACTACGATTGGAAATGAAAAAAATAAAATTGAAAGAGAATTTGCTTACTTAGACCAGGAAAATAAGAAAACGGAAAAAAGTTTAACCATTGTCAGGGACATTAAAAATACCAATGTTACGCTTGGAGGCCAGGCTGTTTCTCCAACATCATTTGCAAAAGTGTATTGGAACAAAGAAACCAAAACAACCTATATTGATGCCGCCGGTCTTCCAAAACCTCCCAAAGGGAAAGTGTATCAGGTCTGGGCACTTAAATTAAGTCCTACTTTAACCCCAACAAGTATTGGTTTGTTAAGCGATTTTGAAAGTAATTCTCAAAAGATATTTGCAGTAAATCAAACTGTTTATGCAGAAGCATTTGGTATTACTCTGGAGCCTGAAGGAGGAAGCTTATCCCCTACTATGGAACAATTATATACTTTAGGAAAAGTGTAAAAAATAAATTTCAACTTATGATCCTCAAATATAAATTTGAGGATTTTTTTTAACGCATATAGATTTTTCGGACAAAAACTTTGAATTCTACTACATCAACACCTATTATTAAGTAAAAACTCTTGTTGAATTTTCAGGTTTTTAAAAAAAAAGCAATTAAAATTAATTTATTCTTATAAATACACAATTAAAGCATGCATTCACTTAAAACTCAATTAAAAAATTATAATTATTATATAAAATTATTTGTTTTAAATTTTAATAAATTAAATTTGTGCAATCGATTACATTAACCACTTTGTAATAAAATTTTAAAACAACTAAATTAATTTTTAAAATGAAAAAAACATTACCCCTTCTCTTTTTCCTGCTAGGTTTATCCACTATGTTTGCACAAAACTATTATATGTCTGCTCCTGAAGGTTTTGGTGCTGCAGCTACAGGAGGTGGAACTCCAACTGCTTCTAATACTGTAACAGTTTCAAATTATACAGATTTAAAAAATGCTCTTAATTCAACTGCAACTACCAATTCGGTTATTTTGGTATCGGGTACAATTGATTGTATCTATACTAGTGTACAATTAAACAACAAAACGATTATTGGATTGCCAGGAGCAAAACTTAGAAATGTTCAGATAACAGTTGGTGATGTTACTGTATCAAAAAATAATTCCGGAATTCTTTATATAAAACCAAATTCCAAAAATGTTATTATAAGAAATCTTATTTTTGAAGGTCCTGGAGCTTACGACGTTGATGGTCGGGATAATTTAACCAATGAAGGAACTGACATATGGGTTGACCACTGTGAATTTCAAGACGGAATGGATGGTAATTTTGATAATAAAGGGGAGGCAGATAATGTCACTATCTCATGGTGTAAATTTACCTATTTGAAAGCTCCAACTCCAAGAAATACTAGTGGTTTTAGTAATGATCATCGATTTTCAAATTTAATTGGATCTGCTAAAGATGATTTTAATTCCGGTGATGGACGCTACAGTATTACTTTCAAAAATTGCTATTGGGCGGAAGGCTGTAAAGAAAGAATGCCAAGAGCGAGAAATGCAGAATTACATATCTTAAGCTGTTATTACAAAACTTCAATTTCCGGATCTTTAGCCATTGGTTTAGGAGGAGGAAACAATAATACTACTTGTTATGTGGAGAATAGTAACTTTGAAACTATTGGTAGTGTTTATCAAAGCTATTCAGGCGATGGAGGAACAATTGGATTAGAATTTAATGGTTGTATTAACCGAGCTAATTCAGTAACCGGAACAGTTTCAAAACCTACATATAGTTATACTACACTTCTGGCTGCAGATGTAGCGACTTATGTACCAAATTCAAATTGTGGCGCAGGAGCTACACTTCAGGTTAGTGCGACTGGTGTAATATCAACAAATTGCCCAAATACTCTTGGACTAAATGAGAATATTGCTGACTTAGACATTAAATATTATCCAACAGTAATTGATAATGTTTTAAATATTGAATTTTCAAGTATTGATAATGGTAAAGCTACTATAGAAATTTTCTCTCCTAATGGGTCTAAAGTTTATACAACTTCTAAAAACGTTACAGGTAGCGAAAAATTAGAATTAAACATTGCAAGTATTACCAGAGGAATTTATATCTGTAAAGTGCAAATTGAAAATAAAGTAAAAACTTTTAAGATTTTAAAAAGTTAATTTTATAAGTTAAAAAGAACACACTATAATTACTAAATACAATTTAAAAACAGCGGTAAACTCAAATTTACCGCTGTTTTTTTTTATTTCTTCACCCTATTGAAAGTATTAAAAACTTCCTCCCGATCCACCTCCACTAAAGTCTCCACCGCCAAATTCCATTGGGGATTCAGATGGTTTTACTTCAGGTTTCATTCCGAATGTTGAGGCGATTATTAATGCTTCTGCATTCAAAAAAGTATTTGGATTAGATATTCTGTCTGGTTTAAAGGTAATACCGGCTTCTTTATTTTTAAGTTTTCGTATTGAGAAATAAGCAAAAGAAAATAAAATCAGCCCACCTAATGTCAAAGCAACTTCAGGAGGCAAAACATGGTGATAAGTTCGAAATGTGAAAAATGAAAAACAAAGGCAAAATAGACCAATCCACAATAAAATTCTTTCTTTGCTTTTGAGTGAAAAGAATAAATAAACTATTGGAATTATAAAGGTAAAGCACCAAAACAGCCACGATAAAGGGATTTCTATGCTTTCTCCATAATAATTATCAATTAATAATGCCGATATTTCTCTCACTACATAATAATTTCCGGAAAAATACAACAGTACTAAACTTGTACTTTTTACCAAAAGAATCCCATTATTATAAAAAGTCATTCTTAGATTATTTATAAGATTTCGGCAAAAATAATAAGTTCCAATACTAAAAAGTATCATAAGAAATGGTAAAATCATTTTTGCTGATTCTCTAAAATCAATTATTGCATAGCCTATCATTAGTATTAATGCCAAATAGAAAATCAATACCGATAACAAATGCAAGTAACGCAAAAACAAAATAAGCGAAACTATTGCTACAGTTATTGAAACAGCTAAAAAATTATTTCCATCTGTAGAAATTGCAACTGCAATACCTGCATTTAATATTGTTCCAAAAACAAAGGCTTCATCTAGACCGTGTCTGTAGTAATTATTTCTTGCCAAAAATTCACAGCCTGCCAACCCTACGAAAGCAAAAATATAACAACAAATATCAAGATAATCACTAGGTGAATTATTATATCCAACGATTGAAATAGCTCCCCCGATAGAAAAATACAGCAATACCCCTAAAAGCAAGAATCCTATGCGGATTAAAATATTATTATGAATTTTAAAAGATGGAAGCTCTTTTTCTATTAAACTTTTTTGGGCTTTATTTATAAAACCTCCTTTAAGCAAAGAATCAGCATGTTCGTGTAATTGCAGATTCTCCAATAATGTTTTATCATATACTATCATTGTCCTATTCTCTTGTTAAAATCCTTAATTAATTTGATAAATAATAGTATTGAAACTGTTATATAAATAGGAGATGTAAACAAAATAAAATCGTCCATCCTGTTCGCCTCCATAATTTCTATGATTCTAAAAAGAAAAATTGATACTCCGATATAAGCATAAATAATCATAAAAACATATATTGAAATTGCTTTTAATGATAAACTGACTTTGTAAAAATAGAAAGATGAAAGCGCTATTGGAATTATAACAAGCAACCAAAGATCTGAATACCATTTTAATAAATTATTAATCAATGCAATACTAATTATATGCAGTGCAAATGTTTGAAAAATTAAATTAAAGTGAATTTTAAGAGCAATTCTGGTACTATAGATTGTCCAAAAAATTAATAACAGCCCTAACATAATTGCCGAATAGCTTAAATTTTCATTAGAATAGAAGTCATTATCAAGTAAATCCTGTGGCGTTACAGAAAAACCGATATAAGCTGCTAAACCAGTAATAGCAATAGTTAAAACACTTTTATTATCAAAATAATAAGCACAAAAGAAACTGACAATGGTAGGAATCAAAGTTGCCAGACCATAATTTGTTCCAAAAAGTTCATATTGAAATTGTAAATAACCAATAAAAATGCATGTTAGAATATTGGCAACAAGTACTAAATATTCTAAAACCGGACTCTCAAAAATAGTTTCTGATTTTTGAAAACCCTTTGAATTTTTAAAACAAAAATAGAAACTTACAATTGCAACGATTAATAGTAAAGATAAAATTGCAATATGCCCAATAGTATCAATGTTTTTATAAATTAAAATTCCAACACCAGAGGTAAAAAGTAAAACAGATATATACAGAAACATTTTCAACTCTGCATTTAATGAAAAAACATCTAAACTGCGATAATTTTTTATCTGAGTTAATTGTTCTTCTGTAATAAAATTTCTCTCAAATAATTTTTGAGTATGCTCTTCTTCAAATTCTCTCATATTTCAAAATAGTTTAAACTGATTCTCAAATTTATACTTTTTAGGTTGAATTTTCTTAAATTTAAACAGATATAATCAAATAAAAAACCGATTTGTAAATTGATACAAATCGGTTTTCATAGTTTTAAAAATGAAATTAAAAAGCAACTTTCATCTTATCTTTTATATTTTCTAAACACAAATTATTGATACTTCCTTCGTGCGTGTGTTTGGTTTCTTTTGGAGATTTATACGTTCCGGCTTCCAATTGTTCGGCAACGGCTTTGTAGGCGTCTCTGAAAGGCATTCCGGCAACCACCATTTCGTTTAAAGTATCTACAGTGAACAAATAATCGTATTTTTTATCTTCTAAAATATGATCTTTTACTGTAATATCCTTTATAGAAAAAATAGCTATATCCAAACAAGCTTTCAGGTTTTGAATTGCTGGAAACAAACCTTCTTTTAAAAGCTGTAAATCCCTGTGATAACCGCTTGGCAGATTATTTGTAATTAAAGTGATTTCGTAAGGAAGTGCCTGAATCTTATTGCATTTTCCTCTGATCAATTCAAAAACATCCGGATTTTTTTTGTGAGGCATGATACTCGAACCCGTTGTAAGATGCGCAGGAAGACCAATAAAATCAAAATTCTGGCTCATGTACAAACAAACGTCCATTGCAAATTTTGATAACGTTCCTGCCACACTTGTCATGGCAAAAGCAACTGTTTTCTCTGCTTTTCCGCGGCTCATTTGTGCAGCAACGGCATTGTATTTTAAAGTTTCAAAACCTAATTCCTGAGTTGTAAATGTTCTGTTGATTGGAAACGAACTTCCGTAACCCGCCGCAGAACCTAACGGATTCTGATCAACAATTTTTAAAGCAGCATTTAGCATTGTAATATCATCAATCAGACTTTCCGCATATGCCGAAAACCACATTCCGAATGACGATGGCATTGCGATTTGCAAATGCGTGTATCCTGGTAATAATACATTTTGATGCTTTTCTGCAGATTCCATCAACAAATCAAAAAGTGTTTTTACCTGCTCTTTTATGGCTTTTAATTCGTCTTTTAAATACAAGTGAACATCTACCAAAACCTGATCGTTACGGGAACGCGCAGTGTGGATTTTCTTTCCGGCATCACCTAATTTTACCGTTAATAAATACTCGATTTTAGAATGAACATCTTCAAAACTGTCTTCGATTTCGAAATTCCCAACCACAATGTCGGCAATGATGTCATTTAGAGCATCAACCAAAGAAGTGGTTTCTTCTGGAGTTAATAATCCTATTTGTCCCAGCATTTTGGCATGGGCGATCGATCCTAATGCATCGTATTTTGCTAAAACCAAATCCAGTTCACGATCGTTCCCTACTGTAAATTGCTCGATTTGCTTATCTGTTGGTATTCCTTTTTCCCAAAGTTTCATAACTTAGATTTTTAGACTTCTTAGATTGTTAGATTATTAGACTTCTTAGATTTTAGACTTTTAGATTATTCTCTTTGTCGAATCTTTGAAGTTATTTTCTAATTTACTTCTAATGTCATTGTTTATATTGATAGTGTTTCTAGCCCCGATAGTAGTGGAAATCCTTTTGTTTTTTTCTTTAAAAAATAAAAGATTGTAACGGATAGCGGGATTAGCTCCTTAAAACTATTATAATTTAAAGAAATCGGTTAGTATTTTAATATACAAATCGACTCCTTCCTCTATTTCATTTACAAATATAAATTCGTCTGCTGAATGTGAACGCAACGTTTCTCCTGGTCCTAATTTCAAGGACTGACAGCTTAAAACTGACTGATCAGAAAGCGTTGGAGATCCATAAGTTGTTCTTCCTAAAGCGATTCCGGCCTGAACCAGACCGTGAGCTATCGGAATAGACGATGCGTTTAAATGCATGGATCTTGGTTTTACTTCGGCATTTACATTAGCTGTAACAACCTCTAAAATTTCAGTATTGGTATAACAGTCATTTACACGAATATCAATTACTAAATCACATTCTGAAGGGACAACATTATGCTGCTTTCCTGCGTTGATCTGAGTAACGGTCATTTTTACAGGACCTAAAACGTCTGAGATTTTGTCGAATTTATAGTTTTTAAACCATTCCATTACCGGAATTGATTTGTATAAAGCATTATCGTCGTTTTGATGTGCGGCGTGGCTTGCGGTACCTTTTACTTTTACGTCAAGAACTAATAAACCTTTCTCTGCAACAGCTAATTGCATCAATGTAGGTTCTCCAACAATGGCACAATCGAGTTCAGGTAAATGTTTTAAAACACTGTTTAAACCATTTTTTCCACTGCTTTCTTCTTCTGCCGAAGCAACAATAACGATATTATGTGATAAATTTTGATTTTCGTAAAAGTGTACAAACGTTGCTAATAACGAAACCAGACAACCTCCGGCGTCATTACTTCCTAAGCCGAATAATTTACCATCTTTTTCAATCGCTTTGAAAGGATCATTTGTATAAGCCTGATTTGGTCTTACAGTATCATGATGAGAATTTAATAAAAGTGTTGGTTTGTTTTCGTCGAAATATTTGTTGAAAGCCCACACATTATTGTTTTCTCTTTTGAAAGGAATCTCGTTTTGAGTGAACCAATTTTCTATTAAAAGAGCCGTTTGATCTTCTTCACTTGAAAATGAAGGGGTTTGAATCAGATTTCTTAATAAATCAATTGCTTCCCGGGTAAGCGTTTCTATATTTTTCATTTTAATTAGGTACTGATACTATCCCGATAGCTATCGGGACTGAAATTCTATGACTGCAAAAGTCTTGGTTTCTTTGAAACTTAACAACTTTTTCTTTTATAAAGTAATCGTCGTATGCAGAATATCTGAATTTTGAAGCATTCTGTGATGCCCAATTTTGATTTTCTGAACACCTCGTGACAAACTATTAAAACAGTTATCCAGTTTCGGAATCATTCCGGAATGGATTACTTTTTCTGCTTTTAGTTTATTGTATAATGTTTCGTTGATTTCTGTAATTACAGACGAATCGTCTTCTGAATCCATTAAAACTCCTTGTTTTTCAAAACAATACGTTAGTGTTACATCAAAAATTTCAGATAATGCAATTGACAATTCACTTGCAATGGTATCTGCATTTGTGTTTAATAACTGACCGTTTTTGTCGTGTGTAATGGCACAGAAAACTGGTACGATTCCAGCTTCTAATAAAGTCGCCAGTAATTTGGTATTGACTTGTTTTACATCTCCTACAAATCCGTAATCAATAGTTGGATGGTTTCTTTTTACGGATTGAATTAAATTTCCGTCAGCTCCTGAAAAACCAATAGCATTATTGTCTTTTGCCTGCAATTGCGCTACAACATGTTTATTGATTTGTCCCGCATAAATCATTACCACTACATCCAGCATTGGAGCATCTGTGATTCGACGTCCGTCAATCATCTGAGGAACCAATCCAATGCTCTGCGCCATTTTCGTAGCCGATTTTCCACCGCCGTGCACTAGAACTTTATATCCTTCAATTTTAGAAAAATCAGTTAAAAATTGTTCTAATTCTGTTGGATTGTCGATGATGTTTCCACCTATTTTTATTACTGTAACTTTATTCATGAGGTTCAAAGGTTCAAAGAGACAAAGGGACAAAGTTTAAGTACAGAATTTAACCTCTGAACCTTTGTGCCTTTGCACCTAAAATTTACAATTTCTTCAAAATCTTCTGTAGCACTAATTGCGCAGAATACGTTCTGTTATTTGCCTGTTCAATTACGATTGAATTTTCACTGTCAATTACTTCATCGCTTACAATTACGTTACGACGAACCGGAAGACAGTGCATGAATTTTCCGTTGTTGGTTAAAGCCATTTTTTCGGCAGTAACGGTCCAGTTTGGATCACTGTTCGTTACTTTTCCGTAATCATTAAAATTACTCCAGTTTTTTACGTAAACAAAGTCCGCGTTTTCAAAAGCTTTATTTTGGTCGTATTCTATTTTGCAGTCTTTTGTAATTTCCGAGCTTAGCTCATACCCTTCAGGATGTGTGATTACAAAATCCATATCTTTTTGCATCTGCATCATTTCTACAAATGAATTGGCAACAGCCTGTGGTAAAGCTCTTGGATGTGGTGCCCAGGAAAGTACTACTTTTGGTCTGTGCTTTGTTTTGAATTCTTCCATCGTAATCGCATCGGCTAATGACTGTAATGGATGACGCACAGCACTTTCCATATTTACGATTGGCACTGTAGCATGTTTTAAAAATCCTGAAATTACAGTTTCTGCATAATCTTTTTCTTTGTCAACCAGACCTGCAAAAGCACGGATAGCGATGATATCACCATATTGAGAAACCACTTCTGCAGCTTCTTTAATGTGTTCGGAAGCACCTGAATTCATTACGGCACCGTCTTCAAACTCCAAAGTCCAGCCTTCGCTGCCAAAGTTCATCACCATAACATTCATTCCTAAGTTTATGGCTGCTTTTTGTGTACTTAAACGAGTTCTCAAACTAGAATTGAAAAACAACATTATTAAAGTTTTGTTCTTTCCGAGTTTCTTGTTCTTAAGCGGATCCTTTTTGATTTTAATCGCGCTTTTAACCCATTTTGATAATGAGTCTATATCTTTTATTGAAATGTAGTTCATGTTTTTTTAATTAATTTAGATAATGTGATAATTAGAAAATTGGATAATTGTGCATTATCTAATTAACTAATTTTCTAATTGACTCATTAGATTATTTTAGTAAATGGAATTTCGTTCTTTAGTGCTTTCAAAATAAAATTATCATTTAGTCCGTTGACTATCCAGGTTTCAATATTGGCTGCTTTTGCAATTCCGGCAGCTTCAATTTTCGACTGCATCCCTCCTGTTCCGTGAGATGATTTTGAATCTCCGATTTCTTTTTCTAAAAGTTTCAAATCGTTTACCAATTTAATAGTTTCAGGAACTTCATTATGAATTGATTCTTTGGTATAAATTCCGTTTGTATTGGTTGCAATTATCAGAATATCAACATTTAGCAACTCTGCAGTCAAAGCGGCTAATTTGTCATTATCTCCAAATTTAATTTCATCAGTTGCAACAGTATCATTTTCATTAATGATCGGTATATAATTATTTTTTACTAATACATTAATTGTATTTACAATATTATCTTTGGATTGTTGTTTTTCAAAATCAGAATAAGAGAGCAGGCATTGTGAAATATGCAATCCTAAATCACTGAAATTTTCATGGTAAATACGCATCAAATGAGGCTGACCAATAGATGCAAGAGCCTGTTTTACAAACACATCTTTATCCTGATTATCCAGTTTTACAAATTGCTTGGCCGCCGCAATTGCTCCGGAACTCACTATGATAAATTCATATTCGTCGTTTAAAGCCGCAATCTGTATTCCAAGATCTTCAATCTTTCCCCGGGAAATATGATTGGTTTCTTTGGTTAAAGTATTACTTCCTATTTTTAATAAAATCCTTTTTTTTGCCATGTCTTGTTTTTTAACCGCAAAGGGCGCAAGGTTTTTAATGTTGTTTGAGTTTACAAAACGCTAAGTTCGCAAGCTAAATCTTTAAATAAATTCCAATAATCTGAAATCAAAAATCGTTAATCATCAATCTAAAATTCTAAGAAGTCTAACAATCTAAGAAAGTCTAACTATCTAATCTGCCCTTCTCCATACACATACCATTTATTGGTAACCAGATGCTGTAAACCAATTGGTCCTCTTTGGTGCAATTTATCTGTACTGATCGCTAATTCTCCACCTAATCCAAATTGTCCGCCATCCGTAAAACGGGTCGAAGCATTATGATATACTGAAGAAGCATCAACGTTATCCATAAATTCCTGTGCCAAAGCTTCATTTTCAGTAATTATGGAAGCCGAATGACCTCCACAGTATTTATTGATTTTGGCAATTGCTTCGTGATTTGAATTTATCGTTCCGATTACAATTTTATAATCTAAAAACTCTTCATACCAAATTAAATCATTTTCAATAGCAGGAACTCCTGTTGCTTTTGCAAATGCCTCATCTCCTAAAACAGTAACTTTGAATTTCTCTAATTCCGTAACCAACTGTTTAGCAAATACTTCCCAATTTGGCAAATTCGTATCAATTAATACTTTATCCAATGCATTGCAAACTGATATATTTGATGTTTTTCCGTTAATGATAATCGCCATTGCTTTTTCTAAATCGGCATCTGCGTTTACATACACAAAATTATTTCCTCGTCCACTTACAATTACAGGACATGTAGCGTGTTTTTTGGTGAATTCAATTAATTTTTCACCACCGCGAGGTACAATCAAATCTACTTTTTGTGTTGGTTTTTCAAGAAATTCCTGTGTCTGAGCCCTGTCATAATTCAAATATTCAACCCAATCAGTTGAAACGCCATTATTTTCCAATGCCTGATGCCAAAGGCTTACAATTTTCTGATTGGAAAGCAAGGATTCTTTACCGCCTTTCAAAAGAATTTTATTTCCCGATTTAAAAGCAATTCCTCCCGCCTCTACAGTTACATCCGGACGGGATTCGTATATAATTAAAATAGTTCCAAAAGCAGCCGTTTTGTTGCTGATTTTCATTCCATTTTCATGAGTGAAAGTAAAACGAACCTGCCCTACCGGATCTTCCTGACTCGCTAATTGCTGCAGTGAAAGAATCATGCCATTTACTTTAGTATCATCAACCAGCAAACGCTTTTCCATTGCCAGATCTTCGCCTGAATAATTGGCTAAATCCTGTTGATTGATGCTTTTAAGTGCTTCTCTTTCCTGCTCTAATAAACTCGCCATTGTAGTTAAAACAGCATTCCTTTTTTCGATTGGAAGTATTGTATTCATTGTTATAAATATTTAGCCAATGACAATTAATTTTTAAGCTCTTCTAAACTTTCTTTTAAAGCAACAATAAAAGTATCGATATCTGCTTTTTTTACTGTTAAAGGCGGCAAAATTCTTAATAGATTTTTGTTGTTTGCACTTCCTGTAAAAATGTGTTTTTCGATAATTAACTTCTTTCTTAAAGCAGCTACATCAAAATCAAACTCAACACCAAGCATTAAGCCTTTTCCTTTTACTTGTTTGATTCCGTCTACTTCTTTGATTTTTTCTAAGAAATATTCATAAACTTCATTTACGTTCTTTTGTAAATCTAATTTTTCGATTACATCCAGAACTGCGATTCCTGCTGCACAAGACAAGTGGCTTCCGCCGAAAGTAGTTCCTAATAATCCGAAACTTGCTTCGAATTTTGGAGAAATTAAGATCGCTCCAACCGGGAAGCCGTTCCCCATTCCTTTTGCAACTGAAATAATATCAGCATTGATTCCGTGGTGTTGGAAAGCGAAGAATTTACCGCTTCTTCCGTATCCTGACTGTACTTCGTCTAAAATCAAAACAACATCGTGTTTTTTACATGCTTTTTCTAAAGCCTGAAAAAATTCAGTTGTTCCTTGGTCTAAACCTCCAACCCCCTGAATTCCTTCAATAATTACAGAAGAAACATCGCCTTTTGCTAATTCTGCTTCAACCAACTCGATTTGGTTTAAAGGTAAAAATGTAACTTCCTGCTGTGCATTTATGGGTGCAACAATCTTTTTGTTATCAGTAACAGCAACAGCTGCAGAAGTTCTTCCGTGAAAAGAATTATGAAAAGCCACAACTCTTGATTTTCCATTATGGAAAGAAGCTAATTTCAATGCATTTTCATTTGCTTCAGCACCGGAACTGCATAAAAACAATTCGTAATCTTCTAAGCCAGAAAGTTTTCCTAATTTCTGAGCCAATTCCACCTGCAAAGGATTCTGAATCGCATTCGAATAAAATCCTAAATGATCTAATTGATTTTTAAGTTTTGCTACATAATCCGGCTGTGTGTGTCCTATAGAAATCACACCATGACCGCTGTATAAATCTAAATATTCTACTCCTTTGTCATCGATAATGGTACAATCAATTGCTTTTACCGGAGTAATGTCGTATAATGGGTAAACGTTGAATAAGTTCATTTTTTGTTTTGTTTAATTGTTTAATCGTTGATTTGTTTAATCGATTAACCGAATAAACGATTAAACGCATAACCAACAATTTAAAATCCGCTTGGTTTCAAATGTAAACCAGTAGTTTCTTCTAATCCGAACATTAAATTCATGTTTTGAA
The DNA here is from genome assembly GCA_963513545.1 of uncultured Flavobacterium sp. Classification (GTDB taxonomy): domain Bacteria; phylum Bacteroidota; class Bacteroidia; order Flavobacteriales; family Flavobacteriaceae; genus Flavobacterium. The sequence goes on along the minus strand of CAUPQW010000002.1, from coordinate 432,803 downwards.
TCGCTTGTCCTGAAGCACCTTTGGTTAAGTTATCGATAATTGATGTTATGAGAACCCGGTTTCCTTTTTTCAATAAACTAATGATGCATTTATTCGTCTGAACCACTTGTTTCATGTTGATATTGGTTGTTGTAACAGTTACAAAAGGTTCGTTTTTATAGAACTCTTCATATTTAGCAACCAATTGTTCCAAACTATCATCGCATAATGTGTACAGCGTTGCAAAAATTCCTCTTGGAAAATCTCCTCTGTTTGGAATAAAAAGCAATTCGCTGTCAAAATCATCCTGCAGCTGAACCAGACTTTCTGAAATCTCACCTAAATGCTGGTGTTCAAAAGCTTTGTAATGCGAAAAATTATTGTTTCTCCAGCTGAAATGAGAAGTTTCTGAAAGACTTACTCCTGCTCCTGTACTTCCTGTCGTTGCGTTGATATGCACATCATTATTCAGCAGATTGTGTTTTGCTAAAGGCAATAAAGCCAACTGAATAGCAGTTGCAAAACAACCTGGATTGGCAATGTAATTTGCTTTTTTGATTTCGGCTTTATTGATTTCAGGCAATCCGTAAACGAATTCTTTTCCCTCAAAATGAGCATCTTTATTCAATCTGAAATCATTTCCTAAATCAATTATTTTAGTATGACTTGCAAACTGATTTTCTTTCAAAAATGAAATCGATTTTCCGTGACCCAAACATAAAAAAACAACATTTACCTCTGGATTGATTTTATCCGTAAAATTCATTTCAATATCGCCCATCAAATCGTGGTGCGCTACAGAAAGTGGTTTTCCGGCATTTGTTGTACTGTAAACAAAATCAATGTTTACATTTGGATGATACATTAAAATTCTGATGAGTTCTCCGGCTGTGTAACCCGAACCACCAATAATTCCGATATTAATCATGATCTAAATGATTTACAGATGAAAATATGTTTTGTGCATTTCCAAGAATTTTAATAAATCCTTTTGCATCTTCTGATGTCCAGGCGTTATTCATTTCTCCGTATTGACCAAAACCTGTGTTCATTAAATCGTTTTTAGATTCGATTCCGTCAAGCGAAAAATGATATGGTTTTAAAGAAACTGTAACAGTTCCGTTTACTGTTTTTTGAGTATCCTGAAGGAAAGTCTCAATATTTCTCATAACCGGATCTAAAAACTGACCTTCGTGAAATAACATTCCGTACCAGTTTCCTAACTGTTCTTTCCAGTATTGCTGCCATTTTCCAAGAGTATGTTTCTCTAATAAGTGGTGAGCTTTGATGATAATTAATGGTGCAGCTGCTTCAAAACCAACTCTTCCTTTAATTCCGATAATGGTATCACCTACGTGAATGTCTCTACCAATTGCGTAAGCATTTGCCAGTTTTTCAAGTTTTACAATATTTTTCTCAGGAGCATCTTTTTTACCGTTTAATGCAACTAATTCTCCTTGTTCAAAATGCAAAGTTACTTTCTCTTCACCCTCTTTTTGTAATTGGGAAGGATATGCTTCACTTGGCAATGGCTGGCTTGAAGTTAATGTCTCCTTACCTCCAACACTTGTTCCCCAAAGTCCTTTATTGATAGAATATTGTGCTTTTTCCCAAGAATAATGTACTCCATTTTGCGCTAAATAATCAACTTCTTCTTGTCTTGAAAGTTTCAAATCTCTAATTGGAGTGATAATTTCAATTTCCGGAGCGATCGTCTGGAAAATTAAATCAAAACGAATTTGGTCATTTCCTGCACCTGTACTTCCGTGTGCGATGGCGCTTGCTCCTACTTTTTTAGCGTATTTAATTGCTTCAATTGCCTGGAAAACACGCTCTGCACTTACTGATAATGGATACGTATTGTTTTTTAATACGTTTCCGAAAATCAAATATTTTATAGCTTTATCATAGTATTTATCTACGATAGTAAGATTGGCATGTTGTGCACTTCCTAACTCATAAGCTCTTTTTTCAATGGCTGATAATTCCTCTTCATCGAATCCTCCTGTATCTACAAGTACAGTGTGAACTTCGTATCCTTTTTCATTTTTTAAATATTTCAAACAATACGAGGTATCTAATCCTCCGCTATAAGCTAATACTACTTTTTTCATTTTTTATAATTTAGGCTAATACTTTCGTATGTAGCAGTTTGAGATTTCTTTTAATTAAATTTTAAATAAAAAAATAAATGACAATAATTTGTTTAAAAATAAAGCCTGTTTAATTTTTTTAAGTCTGCTTAAAACAGCCTCATTAAAAGGATGCCTTGGCGGATCTTTTGGTTTATCTTTTGGATCATATAACATTCCGGTACATAAGCACATTTTGTTTTCTTTGCTTTGCAAAATTGGAAAGTTTGTACAGGTTTTACAGCCTGCCCAGAAACTTGGATCGGTTGTAAGTTCTGAGAAAGGCACGGGTTTGTAACCTAATTCCGAATTAATTTTCATTACGGCCAAGCCAGTTGTAATCCCAAAGATTTTGGCGTTTGGATATTTTTCCAATGAATAGTCAAAAACTTTTGATTTTATTTTTTTAGCCAAACCTAAATTTCTGTAATCCGGATGCACAATTAACCCTGAATGCGCCACGAATTGTCCGTGCTGCCAGCTTTCTATATAACAAAAACCTGCAAATTTTCCGTCTGCCAGAGCAATCATCGCATCCCCATTAGACATTTTTTTCTGAATGTATTCAGGAGTTCTTTTAGCAATCCCCGTACCTCTTAGTAAGGCAGATGATTCTATCGTATCGCAAATTTCCTGTGCGAATTTGAAGTGTTCTTCCTGAGTAACAACAATAGAGATCTTCATTTCAATAATTGAAGTTTAGCGTTAACATTAAAACATATTGTTTGGTTTGAAATCTAAAATACCAGCTAATAAAATTAAAAGCCGTCAAAGAAGTATTCTCAAAATCAAAAAATTGATTAAGGAACTTTCTAAATAAATAAATGCTTTTGGTATATGTTTGTCCGATAGACAACTTATGTGATTTCAAAATGAAAAATGAATATAAATAAATACGCGACGAAAAACTCTTTGAATACTATATAGATAGCATCCGTACTTCGGGAGAAGTACCAGGAGAAATTGTCCGTGACAAAGAAGTTATATGTAAACTTATTTTATTCATTGGTGCAAAAGTACACTATTTTTTTATTTATAAAACTAATTTTTAAAATTATAACATTTTTTTGATTTAATGTTGTTTTTTTAACAAAAAAAGTCCGATAGATTTCCATAAACCTATCGGACAGAGTTATTTACAAAATTTATTTTAGTTTTTAGCAAACGGTATTACTTGTCCGTTCCCTAAAACAGTCATATCAAAAGCAGTTTTTGCTTCATTAAATTTAAATTTCAAACCTGCTCTATTAGATATAAAAGTGTCTTTTTCTCCTGCAACAGGATCAACTGTAAACTTAGGAAAATCTGTAATTTCTACATTCAAAACACTACTTTTTTCAGTTAATTCAATTTTTAAAGGTGCATTCTTTGTAGAATAAACCCCTAAATAACTGTCCAGAATAATGTCTTTCTCAATTTTTCCTTTGCCGGCAGTCCAAACATTGTTATTTTCATTATTATCCGGAAACACATGATCAGGATCTAAAGTAATGCTTTCTATTTCTTCAGTAGAATTGTGTTTGAAAGACCAGTCATTATTACGCTGCCAAATTTCTACAGGTAATTTAACTCTTGTAACCTTTCCGCTTTTTGCCTTCACATCTAAAACAATTGGCATTGGCATTTTATCAAAATTTTCAACATTGATGATAACACCTTTTGCAGGATCATTTTTTACATATTTGATAGAATTAATTCCCTGATCAAAACGCCAGTTGTTTACATACCAGCTTCTCCAGAACCAGCTTAAATCTTCGCCTGCAACATTTTCCATAGATCTAAAGAAATCATCCGGCGTTGGGTGCTTGTAGGCCCATCGTTCTATATAAGTTCTAAAGGCAGTATCAAAACGTTCTTTTCCTAAAACCTGCTCTCTTAAAAGTATAAGACCTGCACTTGGTTTAAAATAACATAACATACCAATATTAGCTTCTTTCATATTATCCGGAGAACTCATAATAGTTTCTAAATCAGGTCTTGTAAAAGATTCTGCTTCTTCATGCAAATCAGTTGCTTTTTCTTTATACTCACCATTATTAAAAGCTGTAGTACTCAATGAATTAATAAAAGTATTAAAACCTTCATCCATCCATGCAAATAATCGTTCATTAGAACCTACAATCATAGGAAACCAAATGTGACCAAATTCGTGATCTGTAACTCCCCATAAATCCTGGCCTTTTGATTTCCATCCACAAAAAACAATTCCGGGATATTCCATCCCTCCTTCGTTTCCTGCCACATTGGTAGCAACCGGATAAGGATATTCAAACCATTGTTTAGAATAATGTTCAATAGATGCTTTTACATATTCCGTAGAACGTCCATAAGCATCTTTTCCTGCACTTTCAACAGGATAGGCAGATAAAGCCAAAGCCTTTTTACCGCTTGGCAGGTTTATTTTTGCTCCATCTAAAATAAAAGCCGGAGATGATGCCCATGAAAAATCACGTGCATTTTTAATTTGATAGTGCCATGTTTTTTCTGCTGATGCATTTGCATTTGCAGTAGCTGCAACCTCTTCTGCAGAGCGAATTACAACTGTTTTATCACTTTGAGAAGCATCTTTGTAACGTTTAAATTGTTCAGCAGGTAAAACCTCTGATCCATTTACCAATTCTCCTGAACCAACAACATAATGATTTGAAGGCACAGTAAGTTTTACATCAAAATTACCATATTCCAAATAAAATTCTGAAGCTCCAAGATATGGAGCCGTATTCCATCCTCTTACATCATCATAAACACACATGCGAGGATACCATTGTGCAATTGTAAATATCTTTCCGTTTTTAGTTTCCAAAACTCCCATTCTATCTGAACCTTCGAATGGGGCAATGAATGAAAACTCAATTTTAATTTTTACAGAAGCCCCTTTGGAAGCTAATTCCTTTGGAAGGAAAATTTGCATTCTGGTATCTGTAACTATATATTTAGCTTCAACTTCAGTTTTTTCTTTACCGCCAGAAATCACTTTTACTGATTTTATTTTATTTCCACCATCAAAAACCTGTCCCTGAGCACCATTTCGGCTACCTGTTAAAGGCACAACAGCATTTCCTCTTGAATCATTTTTAAATAAATTCTGATCTAAATTAAGCCATAGAAATGACAATTTATCAGGACTATTATTAGTGTATGTAATTTCATCTGTACCAATAATTTCATTTGTATTTGCATTTAACTTTGCCGTAATTTGATAATCAGCCCTGTTTTGCCAATATTCAACTCCCGGCTGACCGCTTGCTGTACGGGTTGGTGTACCATTTTTTGTGTAAAAGTGCGGGGCAAAAGCATCATGATAATTGTAATTATTAACCGGAGTTACTGCTGTTGATGGTGCTTGTTGTGCCCAAACAGAAGAAATTCCTACAAACAAAGCTATTGTCAGTAAGGCTTTAGAGAACTGTTTTTTCATGTTTATATCTGTTTATGTAGCAAATTAATGAAAAAAAAAGCTATTTACAGAGAAAATCCAAAGCATATATTTAATTTTAGCAAAATATTATCAAAAAAACAATTTAAGCTATTTTCTTAAGAAAATAAAATTTATAAAATTATATTTATAATGAACACACAATTAATCTTTTAAAAATTCTATTTTGAACACAACAATATCAAATTCAAAACTTAAAGCTTCTATTAAACTTAACGGAGCTGAATTATTCTCCCTTCTTGACAATGGAAACAAAGAATATATATGGAGTGGCGATCCAAATTTCTGGCCAAAACATTCCCCAATTCTCTTTCCAATTGTAGGAAGTTTAAAAAATGAAAGTTATACTTTTAATGAACAGGAATACCATTTAGGGAGACATGGCTTTGCCCGCGATATGGAATTTCAGCTGATTAAAAAAACGGAATCTTCAGCTACTTTTTCTTTATCTTATAATGAAGAAACACTTCAAAAATATCCCTTTAAATTTGAATTGCAGATCATTTACAAACTTGAAGAAAACAAACTAAATATTGGATACAAAGTAATCAATAAAGGAGAAACAAGACTCCCTTTTTCTATAGGTGCTCATCCTGCCTTTTCTTTACCTGAAAAATTCTCAAATTACAGTATTCAGTTTGAAAAAGAAGAAAATTTAAAATATTCACTTCTTGAAGATGGATTAATTTCTAATACAATTAAAACTTTAGAAACTTTAAAGAATGAAGTGCAATTGAATTATAAATTATTTGAAAACGATGCTTTGGTTTTTAAAACTCTCAAGTCAGATTCATTAACCATTTTTCAAAATTCAAAACCATATATTAAAGTAGATTTTGAAGGCTTTCCAAATTTAGGAATCTGGACTAAGGAAAATGCTCCTTTTATTTGTATTGAACCTTGGTTTGGTTATTCTGATACCGTTGAAAAATTTGGTGATTTGTTTAAAAAAGAGGGAATCTTAATTCTGGAAGCAAATCAAACTTTCAATACCTCATTTGAAATAGAAATCCTTAATTAAAAACAATAAAACCCATTTTGAATATTTATCAAAATGGGTTTTATTTTACAAAAAAGATAAGGATTATCTACTCCATTCTGAAATACTATCCTTATTCATTTTTACATAATCCTGATTATTTGCAGCTTCGGCAGCAGCCAAAGAAACTTTAGCCGTTTCAATAGCACCTGCTTTATCTCCTTGTTTTGCCTGAATTAATGATTTCAATCTTGATAAATAATAAGGCTTATCTGTACTTAATTCCAAAGCTTTATCAACATATTCTCTTGCACTGATCATATCGCCATTTGATTGAAATAGATATTGAGATGCAGCGTAATAATCATTCCATGTTGCTCCTGCCAACGTCTTTTTAATACTTGCAGTTGCTATTTTTGCAGTAGGAACTTCGAATTTCAAAGCTATATGAGAGTTTTCCCAGGCCATTTCTAAATAACCGGAATTTTGATCCAAAGTATTGATACCAATTGTAAAGGTTTCAACAGGAGTCGGCAAAGCATCTTCTTTAACAGTAGTTTTTAAAACTACATAAGTCTCGTTCCAATTTTCAGGCAATCCCCAATTGTCTGTAGAAAGATAAAAAATCACCTCCCAGCTTTCTATTCTAGGAATCGTATAAATGGAATATTTTCCTTTTTTTAATGTTTTACCATCAATAACAACATCATCTCCAAAATTGATTATTGTATTTTCATTGGCTCCCGTTCTCCATAATTTTCCAAACGGAACCAGATTTCCAAAAACCGCCCTGCCCCTTGCACCTGGTCTTGAATACGTAACTTCAACATCAGTTAATCCAACGGTTTGTTTAATATACCCTTTTGGACTAGCCTGCGGTGTTTTTATTTGTGCTTCTGCAACTAAAGGGGCCAGGATAATGGCTAATGCAATAAGTAGTTTTTTCATTTTTTATATGTCTGTTTGTTTTTTTTTCAAATTTACAAATTCAAAAAAGGACAAAAGTTAAATTTTACTTAATTCAAGTACTTAATTGTGATATTTTCAAAGCGCTTAGCTCATTAAAATGATTAATAATCAAATTTGCTTCTGATAAATCCTGTCCTTCTGAATTTTCACTTCTGTAACCTATACAAAAAATCCCGGCACCTTTAGCAGCTTTTACACCGTTTGTGCTATCTTCTATTATGATACAATTTTCTTTAGGCGCAAGTGATAAAGAAGCTGCATGTACGAAAATTGCCGGATTAGGTTTGGACTGTGGAAAATCTTCGCCGCTCACAATTGCAGAAAAATACTGGTGCAGATTAAATCGGGTAAAAACGCGATCAATAGTTACTTTTGAAGCAGATGAAGCTAAAATTAACTGAATTCCATTAGCATGCAAATCTTTTATTAAATCTTCAACCCCTTCCAATAAATACAAATCTTCTTTAGTATCGAAAGCATCATTAAAAATACTTCTTTTCCTTTGGATCAAATCCTCTACACCATGTTCTATAGCTGGAAAAAATCCTTTTAATGTCTGAAATGTATTTCGGGTTGAAAATCCTGTAAAAGAAGTATACATTTCTTCTGATACATTAATATTTAACTCCGAAAATTGTTTATAATAGGCATAACGGTGAACAGGTTCAGTGTCTACAATTACACCATCCATATCAAAAATTACTGTTTTTATCATTCCTTTTTAAGTACTTATTATTATTTACTTTTATTTATCAAATAACGAATTACCGTTTCAGCTGCATATAATCCGAACAAACCAGGCATATAACTATTAGTTCCGTAAAAAGATTTTTTGTAATTGGATCCGTCTGTCATTCTTAAACTTGATTCGTCCTGAATTTCAGAAGAAAAAACCACCTTTAATTTATCAATTTTAGCTTCTTTCAAACGTCTGCGGATTGTTTTTGCGAAGAAACAATTTACTGTATTGGTAATATCGGTTACCTTTACCTTTGAAGCTTCCATTTTACCGCCAGCTCCCATACTGCTGATGATTTTAACCCTTTTGCGCTTAGCTGCAATAATTAAATTTAGTTTTGGAGTAACACTATCAATACAATCTAAGACATAATCAAACTCTTCAGAAACAATTTCGAAAGCACGTTCAGGAGATAAAAATTCCTGTACACGGGTAAGTTTTAGTTCCGGATTAATATCCTGTAAACGGTCACCCACAATAGTAATTTTTGGTTGTCCAACAGTCGAATGTAAAGCTGGCAATTGTCTGTTTATATTGGTAATATCAACCACATCACCATCAACAATTGTCATTTTTCCAACACCTGCCCTTGCTAAAAATTCTGCTGCAAACGAGCCAACCCCACCCAAACCTACTACCAAAACATTTGCGTTTTGTAAATTATTCAAACCTTCTTTTTTAAATAAAAGCTCAGCTCTTTCTGTCCATTCTGCCATATATTTAGTATTTATTTTTATTCATTAAATTTTACTCATGTTAAAAACCACCTCAAAATTACTTATGATGATTTCTTTTAATTCTCTTATTGTTAATTCCTTATATTTAGAAGCTAAATCATAAACTTTATCAATATTTTCTTCAATTGTATCTGTTTCCAAAAAAAATCTATCATTTGGAACATTCTGAAAAATTGTTTTTAAATCAGAATTTCTAAGTAAATTTTTTCCAAATGAAAGATAAAATCCTTCCTTAATAAGTTGATTAGAAATCTGGATATTTTTTGAAAATCCATGTATAATCATAGGAACAGAGATTTTCATTTTTTTCTTAATTGCAATTATTTCCTGAAAAGCTGCTACGCAATGTATTACAACCGGTTTTTTATTTTTTTCGGCTAAATATAATTGTTTTTCAAAAACAATTATTTGCTGATCAAACGGAATTTCTATTCTTTTATCTAAACCGCATTCACCAATAGCCAGACATTTATTTTCTTTTAATTTTTCTTCAATAATTTTTAAATCGGCATCAATTCTGTTTTCAACAATATACCAGGGATGAATTCCAATAGAATAAAACGGAACTGAAGCATCAAAATCTTGAGGATATTGATTAACCAATTCTAAAATATCAGGATTATCTGTAAACTGATGCGTATGAAAATTGAAGAATTCCATTAATGAAAAGTTTTGACACCCGCTTTGATTGCAACATTTAAATCATTTTCTAATGGAACTATTGGACATGAATATTTATGACTATAAGCACAATATGGATTGTAGGCTTGGTTAAAATCTATTGAAATTGTATTTCCTTTCGGAATTTTTAAATCAATATATCTTCCACCAATATAACTTTCCTTGCCACAGGTCAAATCTGAAAAAGGCAAAAACAGATAATCTTTATATTCATTTATATTAGAGAGTGCAACATCCTGATAAACATTTAATTTTAGTAATATCCCATCAACTACAAACGAAACAGTACCATATTTAATATATTTAGGCCTTCTGCTTGTAGAGGTTTTCATTTCAAAAGCTTTTTCATTTTTTGCTTTTACAAATTTTGCATTTACAAAATATTTACTTTTTGCAGGATAAAAATCCAGGGTTTTAAAAGTTTTCAAATCCTCTTCCATTAACGGACTTGTCTTAGCATCAGCATATTCAGAATTAATCTTTTTCTGAAATTTTTCAACATCTAAAGGATTAAATTTTTTTTGGCTAAAGCCGGTAGTGAAAACTAAAAACGAAATAAAAACTAAGATTTTTTTCATCATAAATTTTTTTGCAAAATTAACCAAAAACAACAAATTTATTGTTGTCTTACTGATTTATTGTCTGATATGCCTGAAAATCTTTATACTAAATTTTTAAAGGTTTATTCATTCCACAAAAAAGAAGATTATAAAATAAATTAATTTTTTAGTTAATTTATTGAACTAATTCAATTTTTTAATTAATATTTTTTACTAATAATCATTTTTTTATATTTTTTTTTAAATAATATTCAATTTATATTATTTTTTTTACATAAGTTTGCGCAATCGATTACATACTGATAATCAGTATTTTAATTCTAAGCGCTTAGAATTAAATAATAACATTTTTTAACCTCTATTTTATTAACCACAATCAAACTTTATTATTATGAAAACAAATTTCAGATTACTTTTTTTATGTTCGATCCTTTCTTTTACTGCTTGCGAAACCAGCGATACACCAGTAACAGAAAATGAAACTGCGATTGACAATCAGGAAACTATACAAACAAGCACTTCTCTAACTGCAAAAACCACTACAGTTACAACAGAGGCAGCATTAAGATCAGCCGTATCATCTGCAGTTGCCGGTGACATTATTAAAATTAGCGGAACAATAAACCTTACACAAACTCTTGAGCTTGCAAAAAGCGGTACTTCAAGTTCAAAAATAAGCTTTACAGGCGGTACATTAAATTGCTCAGGTCTGCCATCTGGAAGCTGGGGTGTAAAAGTAAATGGAAGCTATTGGAATATTACAAGTATGACAATCAAAAATGCACCTGATTGCGGTTTGGTTTTTCAATCAGGAGGATATAATTATGTTAATAATGTAAGTACTTTAGCTAATGGAGACTCAGGTTTACAAATTTATAATGGAGGTCATGACAACTATGTTCTTTCCTGTAAATCAAACGATAATTATGATGCTGCAAATGCAGGAGAAAATGCAGATGGTTTTGCCTGCAAATTATCAGCCGGAAAAAACAATGTATTTGAAAACTGTACTGCTAACCACAATTCTGATGACGGGTGGGATCTTTATGGACAACCTTATACTGTAACAATAAAAGGTTGTACAGCCAGTAATAACGGTTTTGGAACAAATGGAGATGGAAACGGCTTTAAATTAGGAAGTGCCGGGCAAAACGTTGCTCACACAGTAACTAATAACACCGCTACAAATAATTTGGCATGGGGTTATGATGGGAACGGAAATACAGGCCATATTACTATCACTGGCAGCGGAGGATCTGGAAATAAGAAAGGCTTATTTACACGTTTATACTAAATTGACGGAATATTTTGTGGGATTATTGACTATTCCTGGTTAGAATAATATTTAACAAAAAATAAAATCATTTTATAATATTTAAATTATTTCCAAGTGAACGATAAAGATTGTTCACTTGGAAATTTTTGCGTTAAGCGGAAGTGAATAATTCAGAATTACTCCATAAATAATTCAACTACTATATAACGATTAGGTTAGTAAATCTTTAAATAATTTTCCACTTAAAAACATTCCTATTTGATAATTGCATTTTATTTATTTCAAATAGCAATCTATCGTTAATTATTCATAAAATACATCTAAAAAAAGTAATTTATTAAATAGAACACCAATAAACCTTAAAATGATAAAAAATTAAAAGCATATGATCAAAATTTAAAAGTCCTTTTTGTTTTCTTAAAATATCTTTGGATGTAGGAATAATTTCATTTTACCTATTGCATGATTGTTTAATCTCGATTATATACACGAAAACTTTATTTATATAATCTTTTATATTCAATAGATTTTTTTAATAACGTATTTACTAACCTCTTATAAACCAATATGAAAACAAATTTTAAATTACTAGCATTGTGTGCAATCATTGCATTTACAGGTTGTGAAACCAGTGAAACTCCATTAACAGATAACCAAGCAGCAGCTAATTCACAGCCAGCCATTTCTGAAAACAGCTCTCTTACTGCTAAAACCAATACTGTGACAACTGAAACCGCATTAAAATCTGCTGTAGCATCTGCCGTAGCAGGAGATATTATTAAAATTAGCGGTACCATATACCTCACAAGTACGCTGCAAATCACAAAAAATGGTACTGCAAGCAGTAAAATAACTCTGAGTGGCGGTACTCTTAATTGTTCCGGCATTCCATCCGGCAATTGGGGTATAAAAATGCTTGCCAGTTACTGGAACATTACAAATATGAACATTACAAAAGGAAATAGTCATGGACTAATTTTTGCAACTGGTGGTTACAACTACGTTTATAACGTAACTGCTACCTATTTTCAGGGAACGGGTATTATGATTTATAGCGGAGGGCACCACAATACTATTTCTGCTTGTCATTCAAGTGAAAATTACGATGTGGCAACAGGCGGTCAAAATGCAGATGGATTTGCATGCAGTCTTTCCGGAGGTGCCGGAAACAAGTTTGATTCCTGCGTTTCTACACACAATTCTGACGATGGATTCGATCTGTTTGGAAATTCGGCTACTGTGGTCATTAATAATTGCATCGCAACAAAAAATGGATATGGTACAGCAGGTAATGGTAATGGTTTTAAACTTGGAAGCTCAGGACAAAATATTCCTCACACAGTAACGAATTGCTCTTCAACAAATAATTCAGCATTTGGTTACGATGGCAACGGAAACAGAGGCCGCATTACGATTACAGGCAGCGGAGGTTCCGGAAATGCAAAAGGTTTATTTACCCGTATATTCTAGTGGGATACATTTTCAAATTATATTTAAAAGCTGCCACAGGGCAGCTTTTTTTAATGTATATACTTAATTTTCATTCTTTTATATTAAAAAAAGACATATATTAACTATAAAAAAAGTTAAATAACTAAATTTATAGTTGTGTAACTAAAAAAATAGTTATAGATTTGATTAAATTTAAAAACCATGCAAAAGTTAACCAACAAAGAAGAGGAAATCATGCATATTTTATGGAAGCTTAAAAAAGCTTTCGTAAAAGAAGTTCAAGCAGAAATCACTGAAGATCAACCACATTACAATACCCTTTCGACAATTATTCGAAATCTGGAAGAAAAAGGATATGTTAGCCATAACGCTTTTGGGAATACGCATCAATATTTCCCTATTGTGAGTATTGAAGATTTTCGCAAAGGGTTCATGAGCACAGCAATTGATAATTATTTTAATAGCTCGTATAAAAGTATGGTATCTTTTTTTGCCAAAGAAGAGAAAATTTCTGCAGCCGAATTACGTGAAATCTTAGCTATGATTGAAACTCCAAAAGAAGAAGAAAAATAATTACTATGGAAGCACTTTTCATTTATATCGCAAAATCATCCGGGTTAGTTGTATTGTTTTATTGTGCTTACTATTTTTTGTTGCGTAAAGAAACATTTTTTAACAGCAATAGATGGTTTTTACTGACAGGTTTAGTAACATCACTAATTCTACCATTTCTGTTTTACACAAAAATTGTCTGGATAGATCCTGTTCCAGTCTCAAGTGCTAATTATTCACAAAGTTTTATACCGCAAACTATTCAACAGGAATCATTTGAAATAAATTGGAATTACGTGATAATTTCTATTTATTGTATTGGATTTCTTGTATTTATAATAAAATTTGCTGCTGATTTTTATAGTTTAAATTCAGTCCTGAAAGGAAAAAAAATACAACAGCAAGCTGACTTTAAATTCATTGACGTATCTGAAAACATTGCTCCATTTTCTTATTTTGATTATATCGTATACAACTCATCAATGTATACAAGTGCAGAATTAGAAAACATTATTGAGCACGAAAAGGTACATAGTGATCAAAATCATACTATTGACGTATTAATTTCGAGAGTATTTTGTCTATTGTTTTGGTTCAATCCAATTATTTGGCTATATAAAAAAGCCATTTTACAAAATCTTGAATTTATTGCCGATAACGAGGCCTCTAAAAAAATATCCGATAAAAAAGCGTATCAATACACGCTTTTAAAAATAACTACACATGAAAGCTGTGTAGCCATTACCAATCATTTTTATCAATCATTAATCAAAAAACGAATTGTCATGTTAAACAAAAATCAATCAAAAAAGAGAAATTATTGGAAGTATTACGCCATACTTCCGGCACTTGTAGCATTTGTATTTTTATTTCAAATTAAGACTATTGCACAAGAGAAAAAAGAAGCACAGCAAATTTCTAAAAACCCAACTTCTATTGACGTTTATAAAATTAGAAAAAGCACAACTGATCAGGAGTTAAAAGAATTTACTGAAAAATTAAAACAAAATCATAATGTAGATGTTGTTATATCTGATATTAAAAGGAATACCAAAAACGAATTAACAGCAATTAAAGTAGAAATCCAAAAAGGAACCGGTGAAGATCAAACCATACAAATTGAAGGAGACGAACCAATTAAAAGCTGTGGAATTGTTATTACAACAGAAAACGGATCTAAAAAAATCAATGTGGTTACCGATGGCGGAATGGATAAGCCAATAGTTATTGGAGACAATCTTATCGTAAATGAAAAAAACAATTCAACTAAGATAAGTACAATTTCAACTATATCACCTCCTATCCCTCCAACTCCGCCTACATTTCCAACAGGACCAATGCCTCAAGCTCCTGCGCCAGATATGTCAAAAATGCCAAAACCACCAGTTCCTCCATCAAATCCAAAGGATAAGGCAGCCATGAGCAAATTTGAAAAAGAAATGACTGAATTTGAAAAAAAAATGGAGTCTTTTGAACCGGATATGTCCGCGTACGAAAAACAAGTTGAAGAGATCATGTCTAAACGCGAAGCCCTTTTTGAAAAAGAAATGGAGAAATATGAAGTAGCAATGGATAAATTCAATGCTGACATGGAGAAATATACTGAAGAAATTGAAATAAAATACGGTAAAGATTCGAAAGAGTATGAAGTAAACATGAAGCAATTCGAGAAAGACATGAAGCAATTCGAAAAAAATATGAAACTTCATGAAAAAGAAATGAAAGAAATGGAGAAAGAAACCCAAAAATCTTAAATCGATTATCTAAAAACGTAAAAAAGACTTTGCCATTACAGCAAAGTCTTTTTTTATATCTTTGAAAAAATTAATTCACTTATGTATAAAATCCTAGCCAAAATAAATAAAATTATTTTACCAAGTTTTACCAAACAAGGTCTCGATATTTCGAAAGCAAAAAAATGGCAAATGGCAATTATTGGTTATCGCTATTTTATCACTATTCGTGCTTTAGATTAAATTACAAATACCTCTCTGAAATTACTCTTAAATGATGATTTTGATGACCTGTAATAATAAACCCAATTGCTCTTACTGAAATAGCTGTATTTGAAGCTGTACCCATAAACAAAAGCTGTTCTTCATTTAGACTCTCAAAAAAACTGATTGTTGCTTTTCTGGTATTTTCATATTCAGCCAGTAAACTTTCTATTGAACGAGAATTAGCAAATGCAAATGGCACATATTCATTTTCTTCAAAACCGGGCAAAGGTGTTTTATCACCTCTGCTAATTCTTAAGGCACGATAGGCAAAAATACGTTCTGTGTCTATCATATGCAGTACAATATCTTTGATTGTCCATTTTCCTTCTGCATAACGATATTCTAATTTTTCAGCTGGAATATTTTTTACAAAATTAACCAGCTGAGGTAAACCATCTATCAAGCCCTCTATTAAAGTTTTGTTTTCAACAGCTTTAATATAGGTTGCATTAAAAACAGAGTATTCATTGGTTGAAAAATCTGAAGCTATCATAAAATTAAGATTTTAAGCAGAATTTCTACTTGCATTTGTATTTCCAAAAAGTGAACGCGTTACAATTTTTTCATATACTTTAATCAAATCCTGATCAATTACTTTTTCTTTATTCAATTCATTAATTCTTAACAAGGCATATTGCTGTATTGTTAACAATGGCAATACGATACGTTCTCTAATTTGAATTGAAGCTTTACCATCAGGGTAATTTTCCATCAATGTTTTATGACCGGCAATTTTAAGTAAAAGACGTTCTGTTTCTAAAAACTCATCATAGATGATTTGCCAGAATTCACCAAATTCTGGGTCTTTTCTCATGTAAGCTGTCAATGGTAAAAATGATTTTGCCAGCGACATCATACTATTTTCTAAAAGTGTTTTAAAGAATAAAGAATTATGATACAAATCACTTATTTTATCCCATTGATTCGTTTCTTCAAAATGTTTTAAAGCTGATCCAACTCCAAAAAATCCAGGAACATTTTGTTTTAACTGACTCCATGAACCTACAAAAGGAATTGCTCTCAAGTCTGCAAAATCCAATTGTTCGGATTTGCTTCTTTTTGATGGACGGCTTCCAATATTGGTTTTAGAATAGTATTTCAATGTACTCATCTTTTCCAGGTATGGTATAAATTTAGGATGGTTTTTAAAGCTTAAATACTTATCATACCCTAAACCGGCCAATTGAGTTAAAATAGCGGTTTCTTCAGTACTCAATTCATTTTTCTCCTTACTAAACACCTGATTTGTTACTCCGGCACTTAATAAATTTTCGATATTGTAGCGGCAAGAATCTAAAGTTCCAAAATTAGAACTAATAGTTTGGCCTTGTACTGTAATTTGAATTTCGTTATTCTCAATTTTCGGTCCTAAAGACGCATAGAATTTATGAGTTTTTCCTCCTCCACGTGCAGGAGGTCCTCCACGTCCATCAAAGAAAATAGCTTTTATACCATATTTTCTTGAAATTTGCGTAAGCTCAATTTTTGCCTGATAAATACTCCAGTTTGCCATTAAATAACCACCATCTTTCGTTCCGTCTGAGAACCCAAGCATAATCGTTTGTTTATTGTCACGGGATTTTAAATGTGCTGCATATTCAGGATTTGTATATAACTGCTCCATTATTGAATGTGCATTTTGTAAATCATCAACTGATTCAAAAAGCGGAATAATATCAACTGTTGGATTTTCCCAATTATTTAAGCGAATCATCGCAAAAGTCTCCATTACATTCAATGCACTTTCATTGTTACTAATGATGTAACGATTTGCACCAAATTCACCATTATTCTCCTGAATTGTTTTGATAGCCTGAACAGACTCCAAAGTCAGTTTCGTAATTTCATTGTCAAAATCTGCAGGATTTAAATCACCTTTAACTTTTGACAGAACAACTAACTTTTCTTCTTCGGATAAATCAAAATAATTTTCGGGAAATATTTTTGAATCTGAATTTAAATAATAATTTACCACATCATGAAAAACAGCATTATGAATTTTACTGTTCTGACGAATATCCAGAGTAGCAAAATGAAACCCAAACAAATTAATTTTAACCAATAATGCTTCTAATTCATCCAGGTATAAAGACTGATGCTTTTCTATAATTATGCTTCTAATTTTATTTAATTGAGCTAGCAATTCATCTAAAGTAATATAAATTTCACCTTTAGAATAAAAAACAGATCTATAAAGTTTATATTCAAGTTCAGCCACTAAAGTATCTACACCTGAGAAAGTTAACTTTCTTTTCAGGTTTCGCATTTCAACATAATAACATTTTAAAATTGAAGTACGTAGACGTTCTGCAACTTTTAATGTAATATCAGTAGTAACAAAAGGATTTCCATCACGATCTCCTCCTGGCCAGAAACCAAGTTTTATCAACTGATTTTGAATCGCTTCTCCCTGAAGAATATTTTTCTGTAAATAATGAACTATTTCACCTGCAGTTTCATAAAACACATTTTCCAAATACCAAATCAAGCTAACTGCTTCATCATACGGATTTGGCTTTTCATTTTGTATAAATGGAGTTTTTCCCAACTGTGCTAACAACTGCTTTATTTTCAATAAATCATTTTGCCTGATTGCCTCAGTTAAATCATTTATAATCCCAAGAACCGGTCCAGGATAAAATTGTGTAGGATGAGCAGTTAAAACAGTTCTAACGTTGAAATTTTCAAGAAACTCAATCAATTCATCGTCTTTTTCTTTTGCATCTGATTTTTCTTTGATATCACGAAGAGAGCCTCGTCCTTCCATGTTATTTACCACTGGAAAAGCAGCATCTTCAATTGCATCAAACAATACAATCTGACGTTCTATATACTGTATAAATCGAAACATCAAATCTATCTTTTCTGTCTCTGAAGCGTTATTCAAAAATTTATTTGAAAAAAAGTCAAAAATCTCCTTAGGAGTTTCCTGCTTTTTAAAACCTGTTTCGCAGGTTTCTGTAAACAAAGGGAGCAAAACACCTGTATTATCAATAGAATCAAAAGGTAATGTTATAAAAACACTATTATAAATATGGTATTTAGAGAGAACATCCTGATTAAAACGCTCTATTTTAGGTAACGTGTACATAATCCTTTTATAGTTGATTGGTTATTTAGTCATAAAAAAACCCCAAGAAAACTTGAGGTTATATTTTTTAATATAGCATTCAAGAAAATATTACATATTTTTAAAAATAGTATGCATCAAACGCTTCTTATCGTTAATACTTTCTTCCAATGAAATCATTGTTTCAGTTCTGTAAACTCCTTCGATATCATCAATCATAAAGATAACTTCTTTTGCATGTTTAGTGTCTTTCGCTCTAATTTTGCAAAAAATATTAAATTTCCCTGTAGTTACTGAAGCTACAGTTACGAAAGGAATTTGGTTAATTCGCTCTAATACAAATTTTGTTTGAGACGTATTATTAAGAAACACCCCTACATAAGCAATAAATGAATACCCTAATTTATCGTAATCTAAGGCTAATGAAGATCCCATGATTATCCCGGCATCTTCCATTTTTTTTACTCTAACATGTACAGTTCCGGCAGAAATCAACAATTTTTTTGCAATGTCAGTAAACGGAACTCTCGTGTTATCTATTAACATATCTAAAATCTGGTGATCTACTTCATCTAAACGAAATTTACTCATAATTCTTTAATTAATATTACTAATTTGTATTACAAAGTATAAAAATATATATAAAAAACAAGAAATTCACATAAAATTTAACTTTTTATCAATCCGTTAACAAATTTAACGTTTTTATTTAAATAAAAATTTGCTTTTTGATCAGTCTTCGGAAAATTGGTAAAATCATCTGAGTATGCAGCGCCTTTTGCATCGTAGACATAATGTCCAAAATAATTTTCTAACTCCCCTACTTCAACTATATAAGCATTAAACTGAATCTTGCCGTCAATCAATTCTTCTTTGTATTGAGCGACAAAATTCGTAATAATTTCGATACCATCATAATTTATTTTGATATTTTTATACATAAAATCATAAAAAACCACTTTATTTTGTGAAATATTCAAATAATCAACAATCCTGTTATTAACTATATCGTTTTCGAAAAGCGCTTTAAAACCTGCAATAAGCGAAAAGAAGATAAACTTTCTGGTAACTTCTCTCTGGTAATCATTTTGAAAATGACCAGCTTCGAACAAAATTGTCGGCACACCTAAATATTGAAAAGTATCTCCTATACAATTAATATTAAACGAATCATCAAAACGCCCTACTTGCCCTGGTATATATTTCTGCAGCTCATCATTAATCGCAGCAATTAAGTTAATTGCCTTTAATCTATTCTCATTAATTTCCCTTTCTTCATTATAGGAAGGAGCTAAAAATGATATAGTAGCCGGTTTCCCTGTTTCACCTGCTCCAAAAATAGTGCGCTGATCATGTAGATTAAAACAAAAATGAGGGTTAAATACTTCAAAAACCTCTCTTAAAACTCTGCTTTCCGGTTGCGTCAGATTTTGCGAATCTCTATTCAAATCAATTTCATTTGCATTGGCACGAGTATACAACTCTGCTCCGTCAGGATTCAGTATCGGTATGCACAAAAAAGTAAAAGATGAAAGCATGTTTTCTGCAAACTCAGAGCCATTATTCAAAACATTAATAAAATCAAACAATGCTTTAGTGGTCGTACTTTCATTTCCATGCATTTGAGACCACAAATAAATTCGCGTTTCTCCTGAACCAATTTCATAACTATATATAGATTTACCTAAAACTGATTCTCCAACAACCTTAACCTGATTGTTTGTATTTATTCTTTCTAATATCGGTCGAATATGTTCTACTGTCAGGTAACGACCTTCAATAGACTGCTCTTTGTATTGGTTAAATAATTCTTCTAAATTCATTGTCTTTCTAATTAGTTCACAAAAGTAAATATCTTTATTTTTACAATTGTAAATCGTTTAAAATTTTAATAATTTAATATTGTAAACAACTTCTTTAAGCCCTTATCAATTATCTCTATAGCTCAGACGCACTAATACCAATTATTAGTAAACAACAAATCAAATATTTAATTTTCAGTAATTTAATACATTTTATTTATTATTTTAATTTAACAAAAAAGGAGTCGTTTATTAAATTTACAAATGTAAAATTGCATTATATAATCTTTTGTTTACATTTGTGACTATGCAATTTTAAAACAAAAATTTACAATGGTAAACATAGAGGAATTTGTAAAAAGACTTGAAATTGTTATGGATTATTATAGTTTAAACGCTTCGGCTTTTGCAGATAAAATTGGGGTTCAGCGTTCAAGTATGTCTCATCTTTTATCAGGACGAAACAAACCCAGTCTGGATTTTGTAATGAAAGTTTTAGAAGTTTTTCCTGATGTAGACTTATATTGGATTTTGACAGGAAGAGGGAATTTTCCAAAAAATCATGATGAAGATTCTTCAGAAATTTCAAGATCTTCACCTCCTATTTTACCAGATGAAACTTCTTTTTCTACAAACGAATCAAATAATAAAAAAAACACAGTACAAAGTTCATCAGGAGCAAAATATTCAGGTTTTAATCTGGATGATAGTGAAATTGAAAAAATTGTGCTTTTTTATAAAAATGGAACATTTAAAGCCTATTCTACTTAAATCAAATAATTTTCATTTACGTAATTCTCTTCTACTTGAAAAAAAATTCTATTATAATCGAAATCCATTTTTAGGAATCTTACCCAAAACTCCTTCATAATGTCTTTTCAAAATTTTTAAATCTTCCTCGTAATTGCCGGTTGGAAAAAATGGTTTGCCCAAATTAACTTCTTTTTTACCCCAATCAAAAGCTACAGGAATAATTGGTACTTTTGCTTTAAGTGCAATAAAATAAAAACCTGTCCTGATTTCTTTTACTTCTTTACGTGTTCCTTCAGGAGCAACCGCTAAACGAAAAATCTCTTTTCTATCAAAAATAGATGCAATGGCATCAACTTTATTTAAGCCGCCTGATCTGTCTAATGGCTCACCTCCTACACTTCTAAAATAATAACCAAACGGAAATTTAAATAATTCTTTCTTTCCTACCCAGTTCATTTCTAAACCTGATATTCCTCTTGTGAAAATTCCTAAATAAAAATCATGATTGCTTGTATGTGGCATCACCATCATCACACATTTTTTCACTTCAGCATTCTCAATACCAACTATCTTCCAGCCCATTAGCTTAAAAAATAGAAATTTATATAACTGTTTTTTCATTAAAATTCCATATTTCGAACAAAATAAAAAAATATAATGCTAAATTTGGGTAAAAGCATAAAAAATGATTCAAAAAATATTTAGTTATTTAATCCCAATTAAAGTATTCAAAAAAAAATCAGTTCGCAGTAAAATGATTGAAGTAACCTGGAATAATGGAGAGTTAGTTTTAGATTCAGAAAATACAAATTACTCATATGGCAGTTTACAGCGTATATTAAGATATGGATTAAGAAATATTGGTTTTAAAACTATTCAGAAAATGAATCATATTTTGGTCTTAGGAGTTGCTGGAGGAAGTGTCATAAAAACTCTTGTCGATGAAATTGAATTTAAAGGCAAAATAACAGGAGTCGAAATCGATTCTGATATGATTCAGATTGCAAATGAATATTTTAACCTTTCTGAAATTAAACAATTAGAAATTATTATTGATGATGCTTTTGAATTTGTTTTGAAAACTAAAAACCAATACGATCTAATTATCATTGATATTTTTGAAGACACCAATATGCCAAACTTTTTATTTGAACGTTTTTTTAGTGAAAGAATCTGTACCATATTAAAAGATCAGGGATTTGTTCTTTTTAATACCATGATACTTAATGAGAAGCATAATGTTAGAAATCGTAAATACATTTCAGAAATTAATCCTAAATTATACACCACTAAAATGCTACCTCGGATAGAGCATCATAATGAATTGATTATTATTGAAAAAGTTGCTTAATCTATTATGAAACCTCTTGCTTCCATATTAAAAAGTATTCCACCATCAAAAGTTATTGATTCAGATATTGATTATTCAAAATATATAACTTTAGATCTATCTATAAACAATCAGGATTTAGCGGGAAACAAAACCGGAAGTTCTGCTGATTTTGAAGAATATATCACTCATTATTTAAAAAAAAATAATGCCGAAGTAGCTTTTGGCGGTTATATTGAAGGACGGACTTTGTATCAACGAAGCTCTATTTTTAAAAATGATTTAATTTCTGAACGTAATATCCATATTGGTCTTGATTTATGGATAAAAGCAGGAACTTCAGTTTTAGCTGCTCTTGATGGAAAAATCCATAGTTTCAAAAACAATGTTGGTTTAGGCGACTATGGCCCAACTATAATTTTGGAACATGAAATTGAAAATCAAAAATTTTATACTTTATACGGGCATTTATCGTTAGAAAGTATAGAAGAAATTAGCATTGGTGATTTTTTTAAAAAAGGAGAATATCTGGCTAGCATCGGGAATTCAGAAGTAAATGGTGATTATGCTCCACACTTACATTTCCAAATTATTAAAAATATAGAAAACTATTGGGGTGATTACCCTGGTGTCTGTAACACAAAAGACTTAAATTTCTATATAGAAAACTGTCCAGATCCCAATTTATTATTAAAAATAACATAAATAGTTATGAAGAAAGCAGGATTGATTATATGTTTGTTACTATTAATAGGCTGCAAATCTAAAACAGTCAGCAGAAGTACTGAAGATCTAAAAATTAAAAAAGTTTTAGAAGCCGAAATAAATTCAAATCAGCAAAATAAGGCCTATTCATTAGGAAAAAGAGTTCTTGAAACATGCAATACATCAAAGTTTAAGCCTTTTAATGAAACTGAAGTAACTAGATCAGTTATGGAGAACACGACTGAAGAACGCCTGACCAAAACCTGTTTGAGATTTCGTCAATATTATGGAAGCTTTGTAGATTTAAAACTAGACGGAGTTTACAAAACCAAAAGAGAGACTATTTACCGCTATCGTGCTTTGTACACAAAAAAGGTAGCCAATAAGGAACTTAGGATTTTTGTAAATGAAGAAAATTTGATTTCTGCCATAAAATCAATGGATTGGGATGAGAAATTTGATGTTAAAAATAATTAAACCAATAACCTGATACACTTATGACCTTAAAATTATCCTTCTTTTCGTTTCTTTTGATTTCATTTTTTGCAAACGCCCAGCAAACTATAAGTATAAAAGGCTCAAAACCATTTCCTGCAACTGAAAATTATACCTTTATTTGTGAAAAATATATTCTTACCGGAGAAATAGATGTGCAGATTGCAAAAACTGATAAAGGTGGGGTTTTAAAACTTACAATTGCTACTGCAAATGATAAAACGAGAATTTCAGGAGGTGTATATGTTGATTTAGCAAATGCTGATGTAATTGCGTGTGTTGACAAAAATATTAAGGAAACTGAAGAAGGAAAAACAACTTCTTATTATTATTTTACCCCGGCTGAATTTTTAAAACTAAAGAAAACAGATATAAAAGCAATTAGATTTATACTTACCGGAAATTCAAACACATTTGGAAATCAGACAGGTTATTTTACAGCGATAAGCAGAAAAAATTATTTTTCGACTGCTTTTGACAAATCCAAAAAGACTTTTGATACTGCTGCTGCAATTAGTCTTCTATAAAGTTTTTTTAACCAAAAATAATCTTACTTTTATAGTCTAATTTTGTTAAAATGAATTCAAACGAAAATTTAATTTCTAAATTTTATACTGCATTTGCAAATGCAGATGCTAAAACAATGTGCGAATGTTATCATCCTAAAGTTCACTTTGTAGACCCTGCTTTTGGCCTTTTAAAGGAAAAACAGGTTTCTAAAATGTGGGAAATGCTAATTTCAAAAAGCAAAGGAGACATCAAAATTGAATTTTCAAATATAAAAGCAGATGAATTTTCAGGATCTGCCCGTTGGGTTGCTACTTATAATTTTAGTAAAACGAATAGAAAAGTAATCAATCGAATTTCTGCTGAATTTCTTTTTCAGGATGGGCTAATCATAAAACACACAGATAATTTTGATGTTTGGAAATGGGCAAAACAAGCTTTCGGAATTACCGGTTATTTATTAGGATGGACCGGCTTTTTTCAAAATAAAATAAAAGAACAAGCATTGCTATCGCTTAAAAAGTTCCAACAGGCTAACACTAACTAAAATATATTTTTATAAAAAAATCCCACCTGTTATGGTGGGATTTTTTTGTCTCTATATTAATGTTCTAAACTTTCTAACTCCTTTGGATCGTGTTTATATTTAAACAAAATTGCAAAAGCTATTGCAATAACAAACGCATAAGCCGCAAATGAAAACCATACATTTGGCCATTGTATTTTATTTCCAATGGTAAAATAACCTACTGTTCGTCCTGCCAGCTCACCACCAATTATAGCTCCTATACCATTAGTCATTAACATAAAAAGCCCCTGAGCACTTGATCTGATTTTGCTGTCGGTTTGTTTTTCAACAAACAGGGATCCTGAAATATTAAAAAAGTCAAATGCCATTCCGTATACTATCATTGATAATATGAGAAAAATAACCCCTGAACCAGGATTCCCTATTCCAAATAATGCAAAACGTAAAACCCATGCAATCATACTAAAAATCATCACTTGTTTAATTCCAAATCGCTTTAAGAAAAATGGAATCGTTAAAATAAACAGCGTTTCTGAAATTTGCGATAACGAAATAATAAAAACAGAATGTTCTACTCCAAAAGTCCCATGATATTCCGGATTAGAACCAAAATCCCTTATGAAGGTATCACCAAACATATTAGTAATTTGTAATGCAGCACCCAGTAACATAGCAAAGACAAAGAATATTGCCATTTTCTTTTGCTTAAAAAGCACAAAACTATCTAAGCCAAATTTACTTGTCAGCGACTGATTACTATTTTTGTTTTCTGCAGGAACATCGGGTAAAGTAAAACAAAAAAGACCTGTAATAATCATAGATACCGAGGCAAAAACAAATTGAAGCGTATTCGATTTCCAATCCGTTAAATCAGTTATCCACATGGCTATTATAAAGCCTACAGTTCCCCATACACGAATTGGGGTAAAAGTTTTTTGAACATCAAAACTGAATTTATTTAAAACGGCATAACTTACAGAATTGTTTAACGCTATAGTTGGCATATAAAAACAACTTGTCGCAAAAATAATCCAGTACATTTCTGTTGAATTGGTTGCTCTGGTTGCAAAATATATGGCAACTCCGGCAATAATATGTGAAATTCCCAATACTTTTTGTGCACTGAGATATTTATCTGCAATAATACCAAGTAAAGCCGGCATAAATAAACTTGCCCAGCCCATTGAACCATATGTTCTGCCAATAGACAAACCAATACTACTTCCTTCTAAAGGACCAAAAACCTGCCCCATATATCCACCTAACGAAATCAACCATATTCCCCATACAAAAAACTGGAAAAAATTCATGATTGTAAGCCTTAGTTTTATATTCATAATAGTATTTGTCTTTAAATGATTAAGCGGTAAAACTACTATTAAAAATGAAATCTACAAAGAATTAAACTTTTTTAACAACTTCATTTACTAATTCTAAAACTGTGGCAAATTGTTCTTCCTTATTTAGGTAAGAATTATCAATTTCTATTGCATCTTCAGCAATTACCAATGGAGAATCTTCCCGATGTGTATCTATATAATCTCTTTCGACAACATTTTTTAAAACCTCGTCATAAGATACTTTATCACCTTTTTGTTGTAGTTCATCAAAACGCCTTTGTGCACGGGTTTCTGCGCTGGCGGTCATGAAAATTTTGAGTTCTGCAGCAGGAAAAACTACAGTTCCGATATCCCTGCCATCCATGACGATAGCTTTATTAGTTCCCATTTCCTTTTGTTGTTCTACTAATTTAGAACGAACTTCAGAAACTTCTGCAACTTTACTCACAAAACTGGAAACTTCAATAGTGCGGATTTGTTTTTCAACATTTTCACCATTCAGATACATTTCTGCAAAACCTAAATCAGAATTGTATTTAAACTCCAATTGAATTTTAGGAAGTGAATCAATTAAAGCTTTTTTATCAAAAAAATCGGCTTTAATAAAATTATTATTCATTGCGAAAAAAGTAACCGCCCGGTACATTGCTCCAGTGTCTACATAAACATAAGCAAGTTCCTTCGCTAATTGTTTTGCTAAAGTGCTTTTCCCGGTTGAAGAAAAGCCGTCAATAGCAATGGTAATATTTCTCAAAGTGGTGGTTTTAAATTATGGAGTTTTATTAATTTTAATAATAAATATCTAAAAGTATGTTTGATTTTGAAGAGTCAATAATTTTTTCAATTCTTTTAAAAAATTGCTCATTCACCATAGGGCAACCATGGCTACGGCTGATGTAACGATCTTGTTCTTCGTATGGCACCGCTGAATAATGATGCAGAACAATAGCTCTCTTGAATGCATTACTATTGGTTTCATCCAGACCTGAGAGTCGATATGCTTTTCCGAAAATTCCATTATAATTATTTCCAATAGAATATCTGCCTAGCGAAGTGCAATTTGAATTTGGCACATTGCTAAATTTCAAGTTGCCTACAATTCCGGTTTCAGAACCACATCCGTGGGCAACAAGCCCCTGATCTAAAATTTTATTGTTCTGTAAATCATAAACAAAAAAACGATTTTTCCCGGATGGAATTCTCATATCAATAAAAAATGCAATTTTAGAGTTGTATTTAGAACCGGCATTCAGCATTGATTTCATTTCATCAATCCTAAAATTAATTCTTTCAATTTCCAGACTATTAGGTTCGTCTTTAAAGAAAGGTTTAGCGCTGATAAATAAACCTGAAATAATTACAACTAAAACTAAATTAAATATTTTCATATAAAATTATTATTGAAGATTAATATTTAAACCAAAAAGACTTGTATTTGCTGCTAACGTATATTTAGAATACGAATAATTAAATTTTAATCGATTCATTTTTAATCCAAAACCTAACGAAACCCCTGAAAAATTACGTTGTTCCTCAATTTTTAATTCTTGTCCTCTTCTGAAATTATAACCTAACCGAATATTGAATGTTTTTTTAGGAAAAAGCTCTATTCCAAAAATAACATGTCTCAAAGCATTATTTACAAAAGAAACTTTTTCTTCCTGAAACGAACCATCACTATTACCTTCTCCACGTACTGGGTTCGAAAAAGAAATATTCCATTGCTGCAAATTTTCTAAAGACAAATGCCATCTAATAGGCACGTGATCTAACTCTTGTGAGACACCTGCAATAATCTCCATAGGCAATTTTTCTTTTATGCCTGAATAAGTGGTAAACTGAGTTCCTATATTCCGTATTGCCAATGCCCAGTTTACATCATTTCTTTCGTCAATGAACAAAAAACCTAAATCTAACGCACCGCCAACAGAATTATAACTTTCTAAAGTTGATGTGATCAATTTTGCATTTGCTCCAATATGTATGTCTGTATATGGAATATTATATGCATAACCTACTGAAAGAGCTCCTTCACTTCCGGTAAAATCTGAAGTGGCGTTAGCATCCTCATCATATCCTTCAAAAATACCGTAATTTATATAACTCATTCCTATATAAAATGTCTGCAAATGTCTGTCGTAAGTATAAGCATAAGAAGCAGTTCCATAAGAAGCCTCACCATAATAATTACCGTAATTCATTGCCAAGTTATTGTCCATTTCTGCATTTAATGTTGCCGGATTAAACATAACCTGATTAACATCTTCATCATAAATGGTAATTGATTTTCCTCCCAAAGCCGCCTGTCTTGGCGAAGTTGTTAAATTTAAAAATTGATATGTATACCGCCCTCCTATTTGTCCATAAGAGAAGGAAACATTCAAAAACAAAAAAAACAGAGTAATTTTTTTCAACATTTATGTTAAGGGCTTAATCTGCATTAGAACGTAAATATGAAGATAAAATTATAATTCTGAAACATTTATATTTTAAAATATAACTCAAAATCCATATATATTTTGTAAACTGCAGCAAAAGTACAAAAAAAGAAATTGCAATAACAACTTAATTATGAAACATTTATGACTTAAAATTCTTTTTAAACAGTTAAGAATTACAATATCAATTTCTCAATATCATTATAATGGACTTTTTGAATAATAGTGCCATTTTGAATAACAACAATACTTGGATTAGACCTTTCAATTGTTTTTAAAGCGATTGCATCACAAAAGTAAAAATCAACGTTTAATCCATATTGTTTTTTAGTTTTTGCAATTATTTCATCAGTAGATGCAGTCATTGCAATTACTTTATATCCTTTAGATTTGGCTTCGACATTTAATTTTTCTAAGCTTTTCATGCCATCAGGATTAGATAATGCCAAATCATAAGTTACAAAAATCAGTAATTTTGGCTCTTTTAGCAGTTCTTCTTTATAATCAGAACCCTCTTTGGTCATTGTAAAATCATGAATAGGTGGTACATAACCTTCTGTTATTACTTTATCTTTTCGGTCAACAAATATTGCCCCTTCAGGGATGTTCATTAAATCTTTTTCGGTGAATTCCTTATCAACACCGTTTACTTTATAGATAAAAATCATTTCAACTACAGATTTTGGGGCACCTTCCGGAATTTCCATTCCTTTTTCGATGTTTGTTCCTACTTTATAAGGTCGAAAATCTTTTATTGGATTATGATTTAAAACCCATACAGCCATAAATGCGCATAAAACGACACTTAAATAAACTGCAAAATTGGTTTTTGGAGTTGCAAATAGTGGTTTTATTAATTTCTGATTGAAGAATAAAATCAGAATAAAGAACAACAAAACAACATCTTTTGTAAATGATTCCCAAGGAGTTAAATGCAAAGCATCACCAAAACATCCACAATCTTTAACTACATCAAAATAAGCCGAATAAAAAGTTAAGAAAGTAAAGAAAACTATTAAAAGCAATAAACTCCAGATTGTAGTTTTTGTTTTATATCCAACTAATAACATTACACCTAAAACAACTTCAAAAATCACCAAAAAGATTGCTAACCCTAAAGCAAGAGGCGTTAAAAACGGCATGTTAAAAACCGGCTCGCTAAAATACTCGGCTAATTTATATGAGAAACCAACCGGATCATTCAGTTTAATTAATCCGGAAATGATAAAAAGTACGCCGACAAATATTCTTGAGAATTGAGTAATGAAATTTTTCATAATTTTAAAGTAGGTACATGTAAATCCAAATGAATCTGGATTGAATTTATTTGAGGTTTTTATTTTTTAATTGGGTTTAAAATCAATGCAAAGACAGCATAATTGATCATATCCTGGTAATTAGCATCAATTCCTTCAGAAACCAAAGTTTTGCCTTTATTATCTTCAATTTGTTTTACGCGAAGTAGTTTTTGAAGAATCAAATCGGTTAATGAGCTTACGCGCATTTCACGCCAAGCCTCACCGTAATCATGATTTTTGGCTTCCATTAATTCTTTTGTCAATTTAATTTTAGCATCATATAATTCAGTTGCCTTCTCAACATCCAGATCAGGTTGCTCTACAACTCCCAATTCTAACTGAATTAAGGCCATTATCGAATAATTAATAATTCCGATGAATTCTCCTTTTTCGTCTTCATCAACTTTACGGATTTCGTTTTCCTGTAAACTTCTGATTCTTTGTGCCTTTATAAAAATTTGATCCGTCAGCGATGGAAGTCTTAAAATTCTCCATGCACTGCCGTAATCTTTCATTTTATTAATAAATAAGGTACGGCAAACCGTAATTACATTATCAAATTCTAAGGAAGTATTCTTCATTTATTGCTGTATATTTGCTAAAATTTGTTCAAAAATAAGGATTAAATTAAATAGTTTCAAGTTTCAGGTTTTCTTTGTTTCAAGTTTTTTCTAAACAAATTGTTAATCGTGCAACCTGAAGCTTAAAACCTGAAACAAATAAAACTAAAAAGAAAATGTTTATTAACTGCAAAAGCCGTTTGATTGATTTAACAATTCCTAAAGTAATGGGAATTTTAAATATAACTCCTAATTCATTTTTTGATGGAGGGAAATATAAAAATGAAAACGACATTCTATCACAAACAGATAAGATGCTTTCTGAAGGTGCAACATTTATAGATATTGGCGCTTACTCGAGCAAACCAAGTGCCGAATTTGTTTCGGAACAAGAAGAAATAGAAAGGATTGTACCCACAATTGAACTAATTTTAAAACATTTTCCTGATACTTTATTATCAATAGATACATTTAGAGCTGAAGTCGCTAAAGCCAGTATAGAAAGCGGTGCGGCAATTATAAATGACATTGCAGCTGGAGAATTAGACAATAAAATGTTTGAGGTTATTTCGCATTATAACGTTCCGTATATTATGATGCACATGCGTGGAAATCCACAGACCATGCAGACTCTTACACAATATGATGACATCGTAAAAGAAATACTTTTCTATTTTTCTGAAAAAGTAAAAAAGGCCCGAAGTTTAGGGATTAACGATTTAATTTTGGATCCCGGTTTTGGTTTTGCTAAAACAACAGATCAAAATTATGAAGTTTTGCAGAAAATGGAACTTTTTAATTTGCTCGAGTTACCTGTTTTATCAGGCGTTTCAAGAAAATCAATGATTTATAAAACACTTGAAATTACACCACAGGAAGCCTTAAACGGAACAACTTTTCTAAATACAATTGCTTTGACAAAAGGAGCAAAAATTCTTCGCGTTCATGATGTTAAAGAAGCAATGGAATGTGTTACTTTGTTTACTAAAATGAGTTAAATTATTATGAAATACTTCTGTTTAATTTTTATCTGTCTTCTTTTTTCATGTGAAGAAAAAAAAGATATTTTATTACCACAATCAAATGTTTCAATCGTAAAAGATGTTCAGGACCATTCGCCAATTTATATTTTCTTTAAAATTGAAGGGAAAGATACTTTAGCAGAAGTGAACCGAAAAAACAGCATAATTTCAACTAACTGGATTTTCAATATTGACAAACGTCTGCCTTTAAAATTAGTAATTCCTGAAGTTATAAAATTACAGGAAAAGAAACGCAAAGATAGTGCACACAAAAACGAAAAGGCGCAGAATTATTATTCCTACGCCGATTCTGTTGGAAAGAATTTAGCTTTTTTACCTTTCACGAAAGTGTATTATAAAATGAATAAGCCTAAATTTGGCATCTTGATTTATTTCACAAAAAAAAAATCAATATTAGTTAATGGGATTTCCGTTGAAAAATCCAATTTACAAAATTATTTAACTAATCTTGAGAGTGATAAACCTAACAAATTTATGTTTTCGTTTAGCACAAATATGAGTTTCGAAAATTATATTCAAAACAGAATATTAATTACTAGCTTAAAATTACCGGATTATAATTTAGTAAATGAGGAGTTTATATTTTAAATTAAATTCTAATAACCCCAACTTTTGCAGCTGTTTCTCTTGCCTGCGGAATTAGTGATTTTAAATTAGCAATTCTGGTTGCGTCAGACGGGTGTGTGCTTAAAAACTCAGGAGTTCCCGAGCCTCCCGATTTAGCAGACATTCTTGTCCAAAACGCAATTGAATCATCAGGATTATATCCGGCAATCGCCATAAGAGTTAGACCAATTTTGTCAGCTTCACTTTCGTTACTTCTGCTAAAAGGCAGCATTACTCCTACTTCTGATCCTAATCCATAATACTTTTGCCACATTGCCTGATTTTCCGCACTTTGATTTCCAGTAGCTACCGCAACTCCTACTGCTCCTAATTGCTGTAATTGAGCAGCACTCATTCTTTGAGCACCGTGATTTGCCAATGCATGTGAAACTTCATGTCCCATAACAGTAGCTAAACCTGACTCATTTTGTGTAATAGGCAAAATTCCCGAATAAACTACAATTTTACCGCCGGGTAAACACCAGGCATTAACTTCTTTGTTTTCTACTAACTTATATTCCCATTGATAATCTTTCAGATATTGTGTTTGTCCTAAGTAAGTTAAGTACTTTTCTGCTGCAGCTTTTATTCTTGCTCCAACAGCACTCACTTTTTGCGCATCTGCAGTTCCCGTAATTACTTTATTTTCTTTTAAGAAGGTATTATATTGTTGAAAAGATGAAGGGAATAATTCGCTATTGGAAACAAAATTAAGATCTTTTTTTCCTGTAATTGGATTTGTTGCACAGGAAAAAACTATAAGCAATACAGCTAAGATGAATAGGTTTTTTTTCATGATTTCATTAATTTTTGATTACTGTAAATTTATTCTAAATATTAGCTTTTTTCCTTATAGAATTTATTTGAAAAGTACTATAATTTTAATTTTAAATACAGTTTAAAGTTTTCTTTGACTGAATTATACTGCCTAAATTATTTAACTAATTTAGGTGTTTTTTTTACATAAAATAAAGATTATCAACACTTTTTATCTTATTTTTATATGCTTTATGAAAATTTTAAAAAAATACATAAAGAACAGATATTCAGTACTGTAATTTTATTTTTTCAATTAATTTTAATGGTTATTAACTTTAAATATTTCTTTTTATTACTCTTTTCAATGATGTCTGTCTGTTTGTCTGCGCAAATCGATGTTCATAGTAAAAAACCATTTTCTGTTGTAAAAAAATCTCCCGAGGCCGAAGAAAAAAAAACTGTTACTGCCCTCTATAAATTATACAATAGCGGAGATGAAAAAAAAGCGCTCAAAAACACCAAATTTTTTTTAAAACAAGCAAAATATCCTTCTAATACAGCAAGTCTTCTCTTGCTGCAAGCCTACTACTATAATAAAAGATCTATTTTAGATTCATCTATTCACTATACGAATCAGGCATTAAAAAACAATACAAAAATAGTCAATGACTCTTTAAAAAACAGACTCTTATCGTTAGGATATAACCTAATGGGATTGAATTATAAGATGAAAGGATTATTTGAGGTTAGCAAAAAATGGCATATAAAAGGACTTGAAGCTTCCCAGAAACACAATGAAACCAACTTATACTACACACATTTGCATGGGCTTGCGGGAATTTACAAAGATTTGAGAGATAACAAAAATGCTATAAAATCCTATAAAGAATGTTTAGAATATAAAAAAGATGACGAAATTCGTTTAGGAAGTTATATTAATCTGGGTGATATTTATTCAGATTCAAAGGATTATGAGAAAGGCAATTATTATTATAACCTGGGAAAACAGCTTAGTGAAAAAACAAATAATCCACAGGCAAAAGCAATAATTGCTTTGAATATTGGAATGAATTACAAATTACAGCAAAAAACAAACGATGCCATAAAAATATACAATGAAGTGGTTTCCATTGCTGATAAAAACGAATTAAACCAAATTGCTTTAGTTGCCCGCGGCAATATTGGTAATGCTTATATCGATTTAAAAAACTATCAGGATGCTAAAATAATTTTTTCTGATGCCCTTCAAAAAGCTATTAGTTTTGGTTATTTAGACAATCAGGTTTATTTTTATGATGAACTCAAGAAAATTGCAGTTTTACAAGAAGATTATAAAAGTGCTTTTGAATTTCTGTCAAAATCTACCAAAGTAAAAGACTCTGTAAATAAAATTCAGAAAATCAAAGAAATTAACGAACTTGAAATTAAATACAAAACGGCTCAGAAGGAAAAAGAAATCAGGTTTTTACAATTTGATAATACGACTAAGAAGCTAAAGCTTGAAAAACAGCAAGAAGCTATTGAGAATATGAATCTTCAGGAAGAAATTTCTCAAAAGATAACTGAAAATACGATACTTTTTTTTCAAAATTCATCTCAAAAAAAACTAAGCGAAATATCTCTGTTAAAAAAAGACCAGCAGTTAAAATTACTTCAAATTAAACAAGAAAAAGAAACTAAATTATTAACAATTTTTGGTTTCCTGATTGTTTTAATACCTATTATTGGATTGATGCTTCAATATTATAAACGATTAAAAACGCAACGCTTATTAAATATTCAACAAGCTGAAATAAGCACTCAGAATATCAATAATCTCCTGAAAGATCAGGAATTAAAATTAATAAAAGCATCTATTAGTGGTCAGGATAAAGAAAGACAACGAATTTCTCAGGAACTACATGACAGCATTGGCGGTAATCTTGCTGCCATAAAACTTCAACTAAATCATTTGATTATTTCCGGTTCACCAAAAATTAAAAATCTTACCAAATTACTGGATGAAACATACGATCAGGTACGAAATTTATCGCATACATTGATTCCAAAGAAATTTACACATCACAAATTTTGTGAAGTTTTAGAATCCTATTTTAATAATATTGGTGAAGCCAGTAATATCAAAACTGATTTTACGGTATATCCAAAAAAAGAAATTGATGCTTTACAAGAAGAAATCCAGATTGAGATTTTTAAGATAATTCAGGAACTTCTGACCAATACAATAAAACATGCAAAAGCTTCAAAAATTGACTTACAGCTTAACCTTATTGAAAATGTCCTGAATATTTTATTTGAAGATAACGGTATTGGATTTAATCCGGAAAATTACAAACCCGGAATTGGTTTTATCAACTTAGAGAGCCGAATAACTCAACTAAACGGTTCTTTTGTAATAGACTCTAAACCTAAAAGAGGCACAATTGCTAATATTGAAATTCCTGTTTTATCCTTAGTTATTCCTGAAAATGAGATAACAAAAGGAATTAAAGTAAAAAAACAACTTGATAATCTAACCAAATTATAACCCCAAATTTTAATTAATGGAAAAATTACAACTTATTATTGCCGATGATCATACCATGTTCCTACAAGGAATTGTATCACTAATTGAACATGAATCCGGGATAAAAATAATTGGTAAAGCAGTAAATGGTATTGAAGTTTTGAATATTTTAAAAATTCAAAGCGCAGATATGGTAATTCTGGATATTAGTATGCCAGATATGGACGGAATTGAATTAAGCAAAATATTAAAAAAAGAATACCCTTTTATAAAAATTATAATAGTGAGTACACACAGTAACGCTAAAATAATTTCAAGATTAATCAGAATTGGCGTAAATGGTTATTTACTGAAAAATGCTGAAAAAGCAGAATTATTAGAAGCAATATATAGCGTGGCTAATGGCAAAAATTATTTTTCTAAAGAAGCAGAAGAGCAATATTTGAATAACAGCCAAAAAATAGAAAAGCAAATCTCTACTATTACTGAGCTAAGTTCAAGAGAAAAAGAGATTTTAGTTTTAATTGCGCAAGAATATAATACAGCCGAAATTGCCGAAAAAACCTTTATCAGTTTTAACACAGTTAATACGCATCGACGTAATTTATTATCCAAGCTGAATGCCAAAAATACGGCCGGACTTGTAAAATATGCAGTGGAAAACGGATTAGTTGATTAAGAACGATGCAATTTAGTGTAAATTAATTGCATACTATTTTCGGAAAAAATATCCGGATAAATCTGCCAAATCCGCGCTGAATAAGTGGCGCAGATTTAGTAGATTTTATATTGTTCTAAATAATTTATTTTTTAAAAAGCTTAAGCTATAAAGTTAGTTAAGCCTTTTAAAAGAATATTTATCTAATGTTTTCGTAAACAGTTCTACTGTTAAGTGGCTGTATT
Organism: uncultured Flavobacterium sp.; assembly: GCA_963513545.1. Lineage (GTDB taxonomy): Bacteria > Bacteroidota > Bacteroidia > Flavobacteriales > Flavobacteriaceae > Flavobacterium. Next base: position 396,667 of record CAUPQW010000002.1, on the reverse strand, counting down.
GTACGGAAGTTTTCTTCTTCATATATAGCTGCATAATCTTCTAGTTGGTCAGCTGTCATTTGAATATTATTCTTGAACACAATCCACGTTACCGGTCCCTGATTTGGAGTTGAATCCAAATTTGGAGTTGTCAGCGAACCACTGTAGCTATAATATTTTCCAGTATCTGAAGGCATTATAGAACCCAAATAAAAAGTATCAGTCATCGCGTTTATACCTTTATCTGTTGGAGATTCGTCGATAAGAGTTTGCAAAGCATTATTAACAGATCCTGTTTTGATAACCACACCCAAAACTGCATAAGCACCTGTCTCTGATTTATTTACAAAATGAAGTTCCATAGTACCGTATTCTCCGTTTACATTATGTTCGCTATGACGGTGAAAGTGAAATTGCTGTAATTCATATTTCATTCCTTTAATTATAATGTAATTATTTGCTTTATCAGTAGTTGACAAATTTACTTTTAGGTTTTCGCTTGTGTTTTCTACGCTGCTTAGTGTTATTGCATTATAATGAATAACAGGATCTGTAGTATTCATTTTTTCGGTAGTACTTGTGTTGATGCTGATAGGTGATTGTCCCTGAATATTAGTTGTTCCAAGAGGATAATTATAACTTACTATACCTTCAGGAAATTCTGTATTTGTTTCATTCGATTCATCTTTATTACAAGAAATAAACATTGTTGTTACTATTAATGCAATACTAATTTGTTTTATATATGTTTTCATATTTTAAGTCTGTGTATTTGTATCTAATTATTGTTTTTGGATATTTTCTTTAAAAAAAACCAATAGAAAGAATATTCAAAAAAGAACTGGACAGAAGATGACTTCCATTTAAATCTGTTTTGATTTGGTTTTGAAATTAAAGATTTAGCGGATAATTAAATTAAAAATGTGGAGGACGAAAAATTGAGGAAATAAAGTTGAAAAAATAGTACGGATTTTTAAAAAGAGTCGTGTTTTTCTGAGTTGCCAAAATAATTAAACCAGAAAAAATATTTGCCTGTTGAATTTTTACATCCTTTTTTTTAAGAAAATCATTAACACGGGACTTGTTGCGAGAACTTCTCGTCTTATTATTTTGTTTGTGACTGGATAAGCCAATTGGTGTATCTGTCTTTTTTTGAAAAACAAAATTTGGAGCAAAACTACTGTTTTTGATAGAAATGTCTCTTTTAAATAAATCAACAGATTGACCAAAGGATATAAAAAAACTCATAGAGAGAACAATAATCCCTATTGAAAAATAAAAACGAAGAGGTGTTTTAAATATATTTTTCAGCAATTTTTGATAGTTTTTTTAAATATTTGTGTCGGTAAATTTGATTGTAAATTTGCAATAAAGCATTGCTTCTACAATATTAATTAACATAATTTTATTTCCCAAAAAATTGGTTGAGAAAATCTGATCCTATAAAATGATGATTTTGCATTTTAAATGAAGATTGTTCAGAATAATTTACATCACGATAGTTTTACAGAATTCTAAAATCTCTTTTAATATTGCTCAAAAGATTCTAATATAAAGTTACAAACCAATGTAGTCTTTCAGCTTTGTGACTGAGACTCCCAGAAGCCCAGCGCGTTCAATCCCTTCCTTTATACAGGAGTCTATTATTATTAGTTGTGGACTTTCGTATAAGCGAAAAAGCGTTTGCCCTCCCACAAGACTTGGGTCAATAATGGGGTTTTTAATCATACGCCTTCCTGAAGGGTTAGTTACAATGCCACTTTTAAGACATTTTATCAATCCCGATATTATACCCAGATAATAATGAGCTACAACTTCCCCCGAATCTTTTTTAAAAAGTTCCACCGGAAAATAATCAATGTTATCTATTCCTAAATTATCGAGGGTGTTTTTTAATCTTTTCGAAAATAAAGGTACATCAGCAGTCATCATATCTGGGTATACCACTTCAGATTCATCCTCAATTGTTACAGGTAAACGAATAGGAAGATCGAATGAGTGCGCTTTTCCCATGACCACTTCAATCATATCTATTTGTTCTGGTAATTCTCCAATGTATGGGATATCTGGATTACCAGCCCTCTCATCAAATATGTAATATTCCATTTTTTCCATTATTCAATAGATTCACCCCAAAATAAAAAAAACTTCTAAAATGCTAGCCAAAAAGTTTGGTGCTCAAATAGGCAGAAAGTTATCTTTTCGCTTTTTGAATCGATAAAACGCTCATTAAAAACACTATACTACAAAAAAATAGAGTTTATCATATTGCAATATTATATTACACTCCCGTATAATGCTCGGTTGGCTGCAATAAAAGTCCTTCCCAAGATTCTCTTTGAAGTGCATTGGCAATACTCTGAGAGATAACTATAAATCCCGGGCCATATGGTGTACGGAAAATAAGGTTCTCCAAAGCTAAGACGATACTGAGAACTTTCAAATTTTTCTGCATCAATACAACCGATGACATTTACTGCAGAATAGCCTGATATTTTTTCGCCAGAACATTGTCATGCAGTATAACAGGATAAGTATCGATATTGTCTACGCCAAGATTAACCAAAAAAGCGATTAGTCGATTTGACATTATCGGCACAGTGGAATCAAAAAAATCGGAAAAATTATTACCATACTTAGTATCAAGCATTAAGGTTTGAGGTTTTAGAGGAGCGGTAAACTTATGACCTGCAATCCAGCTTAGCGTTCCTGTTTCTGAGGTATGTCCAACAAGCTGAACCATATTTTGTTGTTCAAAAAGATTTTGCCTAAGAAAATAGTACATTATATTTATTTTTATATTTTTCTGGTATCAACAGCCATGACAACAAACTCTAAAAATTCAGTTATACAAAATATGAAATCGTAAAGGATTTAGCCTCTCAAAATTTTAATCAAAACCTTTACCAAAACGATAATTCAAAACTACCCCATAAGTATCTGGAAGTATAATACTTTGCATCGGTTTATTATAAGTAAAGATTAATCTTGAATTTTGAGACAAATGAAACCCGGCAAGCAAATTTAATGTACTTGAAGAACGATAACCACCTCCAAATTCAAACTTGTTTTTATAATTAACTAGTATATTCAAATCTACCTGTACTGGAGCTCCTTCTACATATTTAGCCAAAAAGCTTGGATTTATTAATATGTCTTTAAATAAATCGGTAAAAATTCGATAACCAAAGTACGTATAATACACATTTTTCAGATTTGTATTATTTTTAGAATTAAAAGTACTGCTTAATACATTTGGAGACGACAACCCAAAATAAACTCTGTCACGATTATATAAAAAACCTAAACCTAAAGTAGGCGCAAAACTGTGTATATTTTCCTGAAATTCAGGATCATTTTCAATTCCCAGCTGAGTTAAGTTTTCATCATAAATTTGGGCACCAGCTGTTATACCAAAAGAGATTATATTTGGATCATATGACCACCATTTTCCGTATTTATAATCTTCATGAAAAAAAATCTTATAGGAATATGATGCAAAAAAATTAGTAGCATGCGTTACTCCTATTTGACTATGCGCTATTGCTGCTGCCAATCCTATTTTTTCTGAACGTGTCAAAGTATTTACTGAAATATCAAAATTTTTAGGACTTCCTTCAACTGAATTAAAATAGCCATTTGTTGTTAAAGCAATATCAGTATCTTCGTAATAACCCGCATGCGCTGGATTTATAAGAACCGTATTGTAACTATAACTAGAGAAAACCGGTGTTTGCTGAGCCGTAATTATATTAGAGAAAACGACTAAAAATAGTATTATAAAAATTATATTAAACTTATTCTTCATAAATTAACGCTTTAAAACAAGGTAACCCTTAAGTTTTTTGAAATGATTTGGTTTATCTACATTTATTTCGAAGAAATAAGTCCCTTCAGGAAGTTCATTGGCACCAAGGTTTGTACTTTTGTTTGCTTTTCCCGTAAAAAAATTAGTGCTATTATTATACCCTTTTGTTTGAAAAACTAAATCCCCCCAACTATTATAAATTGATACTTTATTTTCTGGAAAATTTTCAATTCCATCAATACTCCAAAAATCATTAATTCCATCATTATTCGGTGAGATACCATATTTCGTATTGTCCTTTTCATTTGATATAACAGAAACAGTTACTGAATCTTCAATATCACATCCGTCTTCATTAATAAACGTAACGGTATAAGTAGTTGTCTGTTCTGGTTTTACTATTGGATTAAAAATCAAATTGCTGTTCATACCTACAGAAGGTCTCCATTTAAAAGTACCATTCTCAGTCGCAATTGCGCTTAATTGTACAGATTGCCCTTTTTTTATTTCCTGATCTTCGCCTGCATCTATACTTAAAATGTCTGAATTCAATAAAAATGTACAAACAGTACTGTTTTTACTCCTGTCTGTAGCTTTTATCTCGACTGCCATTCCATTAACAAATGCACTGCCGGCCACTGGATTCTGAGTAATAATTGGATTTGAATCTTCATTGTCTTTTACAACAACCATTTTAGTGTAATCTGGAATTATTTTGGTCTTACAAGAAATTATCTGATCATCAATACAAGTAAAAACTGGCGCTTCAGTATCCTTATTGATATTAATTATAAAAGAGCAAACAGATTCATTTCCGCTTTTATCGGAAACTTTTATTTCGACTTTCATTCCATCAGCAACAGTAGTTCCTGCAATTGGATTTTGAATAATGCTAACATTAGAATCACAATTATCCGAAGCCGAAATCTTGCTTCGGTAATCTCCAAGCAGGCTGCCATATGCTACATTTTGATTTGTCAGGCAAGATGTAATTACAGGTTTAATAAGGTCAGCAGAAGGATTAACTTTAAAACTACAGGTCTGGATATTATTAGAAGCATCTTTTGCAGTAATTGTAACTATCATTCCTGTTACAAAAGTACTTCCTGGTATTGGACTTTGGCTAATTTGTGGATTGGGATCCTGATTATCAGTAACTGTTACTAAGTTTCTGTAATCCGGGATTGTAATTGTTGAACAAGCAGCGTTCTGATCTGTTAAACATGTTATTTTAGGCAGCTCAGTATCTGCGATTTGGGTTACTATGAAAGAGCAATTTTCAATATTTCCGGAATCATCTTTGGCAGTAATTAAAACTGTCATTCCATTGGTAAAAGTACTTCCTGCAACAGGATTTTGGGTAATAACCGGTGAAGGATCGCAATTATCTGATACAATTACAGAACCCGAATAATCTGGTAAAAGTCCCCCAACTGCCAGTACCTGATTACCCGGGCAAGTAATATTGGGTTTTATAATATCAGTAGCATTTACGAAAAAATTACATGTTTCTTCATTATTAGAAGCATCTTTTGCAGTAATTACTACCGTCATTCCGTTTACAAAAGGACTTCCCGGAATAGGATTTTGAGTTATTATTGGAGAAGCATCACAATTATCTGTGACCGTAATCAATGTTGTATAATCCGGTATTGTGGTGCCACAACTCAATGTTTGATTTCCAATGCAAGTAATTACAGGTTTAATAATATCTAATGAAGCATTGACTTTGAAACTACAAACTGCTGAATTATTAGAAATATCTTTGGCTGTCATTGTTATCGTCATTCCGTCTACAAACGGACTTCCTACTACAGGACTTTGCGTGATTGTTGGTGCAAGATCACAATTGTCGGTTACAGTAATTAACGTTGTAAAATCCGGAATTGTTCCGCCACAACTCAATGTTTGATTTCCAATACAAGTAATAACCGGCTTCATTGCATCTGTTGCAGTGTTGACTTTAAAACTACAAGTTGATTCATTATTAGAAACATCTTTGGCAGTCATTGTAATGGTCATTCCGGGCACAAATGCGCTTCCTGCTATTGGGCTTTGCGTGACTGTTGGTGAAGGATCTGTATTGTCGGAAACCGTTACCAGGCTTACATAATTTGGAATTGTTGCGCTTCCGCAAGCTATTAACTGATCGGAAGGACAAGTTATCGTTGGTGGTTGCGTATCGGCAACGGATGAAATCGTAAAACTGCAAGTAGAAAAATTAGAACTCGCATCAGTAGCTGTGAGTGTTACTGTTTGTGATCCACCGGTAAAAATTGTTCCTGCAACCGGGTTTTGAGTAACAACAGGACTGCTGTCACAATTATCAGTAACGGTAATCGCCGTTTTGTAATTTGAAAGAGGATCACCAATTGCCAAAATTTTATTGGCAGGACAGTTAGTTATTACTGGTTTTTCGATATCAGCTATTTTCTTTTTACCAAAGATTACATAAGCAAAACCAGGATCGTTATTTATATTGTATCCCGAATAATAATATTGGCTACTACCTATAATAATATCATCTATGCCATCTTTATTTACGTCTCCTGCAAAATTTCCCGCATAGTTTGCAGTATAACGCAATTCAATTTTTAGCGCATCGTTAGGTTTATAAGTGTAATAATCGCTGTTGGCCGACCAAGTACTTTTGCCATACAAAACAGTAGCAATTTGATTGGTTGTAAAAATAAAATCATCAAAGCCATCTTTATTAAAATCTCCAGCAGGACCAAAAGAATAAATCGTATTTGTGTTAGTAATTCGGAATCCGTTTGTGCCATTCAGAGTATTCAAATCTAAATTAGCAGGAATAGAAGTACCTCCAAAAACAATATTCCCTTTAGAGAAAGCAATATCTTTGTACCCATCACCGTTAATATCACCCACTTTTGAAACGGCACTATATCCCGATAATGGATTTGCAGAATCTTCTACTATAAAGCCATTGGTCCCATTAATACTTGATATATTGAAAATAGCAGGAAATGGATTTACACTTCCGTATACTACATATTCTCGACTGTTCTTTCCTCCAATGGCAATATCCGGAATGCCATCGCCATTAATATCCCCTAATCCTGTTACAGATGGCCCTATCATATTTGGGCTGGCGTTACCTTCAATAATAAAACCATTGCTACCGTTAATTTGATCTGTATTTAATGTAGAAGGAAAAGTAGATGCGCCATAAACAATAGTACACTTACCGTTATGTGTTGTAGCATCCCCATCAGATACAATTGCAATATCACCAATTCCGTCTTTATTAAAATCACCAATAGCATCAATACTGTAACCAAAATATTCATTTTTGGTTTTTACACCACTTATGGTAAAACCATTTGTGCCATCTAACGTTGAAACAAAGAATTCTGGAGAAAATGCGGTGTTTTTTCCATAAATAATATATACATAACCTAAATTTCCATTAGAATCCCATACACTCGGATTGCTAAGCATCAAATCTCCAATTCCGTCACCGTTTATATCTCCTGCGCTTCCTACGTCATAACCTGTTCTAACGTAAATAACAGCGGGGTTGGTATTCCGAATAGCAAAACCATTGGTTCCATTTAAAAGTCCTAAATCGATATTGGGCGGAAAACCAGATGTTTTGCCGAAAACGACAAAAGCACCACCTCTAACCTGTGGATATTCTGTTCTGTTTGGTCCTTGAAAATAAAAATCTTCTCCAGTTGCACTAACAATAAAATCAGCAATACCGTCTGCGTTGATGTCTCCAACAGTATTTACACTATATCCCGTTTTGGTACTGTGTTTTTCTCCATAAATTGTAAATCCAATTGTACCGTCAAGATTGCTGGTTTGAATTCTATCTGTTTTACAATCTATTGTGGTTGTTTGGGTTCTTTTTTTTACCAAAAAAGTACAGGATTCTGTATTTCCAGACTTATCGGTAACTGTTATTTTAACATTTGTATCTTCCGTAAATAAGGTGCCTCTTGGTGGTGTTTGAGTAAAAATCAAATCTGTACTTTGGGTACAATTATCACTTACAGACTCCAAATAAGAAACATAATTAGGCAATGTAGCGTTAACATATAACTCTTGATTGATCGGGCATGTTATTGTTGGCTTTTGCGTATCAAAACGATCTAATTTTTCGCCATAAAAAACATAAGCTTTTCCCTTTTTATTATAATAATCACTATGGCCAATAGACCCAATAATAAAATCATTGGTACCATCATTATTAAAATCACCAATTCCTGACGCATCTTGCCCAAAACGATAATCGGTACTAATATCTTCATCATCATAAATCTGATACCCCATTGTTCCATAAATTTTGTCTTCAGTAACCGTTCCTGTTGCGGTTGTACCGCCAAAAACAACATAAACCGCACCCAGATATGAAACTCCTCCATTTGCTGCAGCGAAAATGATGTCTGAAATACCATCTCTATTTATATCTTTTATACCATCGGCCACTTTTCCTATTACAAAATTGTCTTTTCCTTGAAAAACAACTCCCGTGCCTGATGTGATACCAGAAGCAGGAAACGTAAGTGGAAATGTATTTTTCCCAAAAAGAATATATACTTCGCCCGAATAGGCAAAACCGTTTGCTGTTTTTCCTGGTGCTCCAAAAATGATGTCTTTTATTCCATCGTTATTAAAATCTCCGGCTCCGGCTACAGATGTTCCCATTGCCGTATATTGTCCAGAATTAGTTATTATAAAGCCCTCAGTTGCTGTTAACAAATCTAATTTTAATGTAGTCGAAAAACCTGAACTTTTACCAAATACAACAACAACTCTACCTACACTAATTTCTGTTCCTTCCATATAACTAGGAAATCCCAAAATTAAATCATCTATATTGTCATTATTGATGTCCCCTGCATTTCGTACTATTGATGAATAACCACTACTTGATTTTGAAAAACATTCTATTTGATAGCCATTCGTTCCGTTGATACTCGAAGTAGCCGTATTTGAAATACCTGTTTTTCCAAAAAGCACAACATAATTTGTGTTGGAGTTTATATTCGTAATTATAACAACGTCACTAATCCCGTCTTTATTGAAATCGCCTGCATCACTAACACCTGAAACCGAAGTGTTTGTGTTTTGGTCCACAGTAATAATAACTCCATTAGTTGCGTTAATAGCTGTTCTGTCGTATGAAGGTAAAAAAGTGGTTTTGGATCCAAAAAATACAAATGCAGTACCTTGTCCAGAGGGATTATAGTTATCACCTACAATTATATCATCAACGCCATCGTTGTTAAAATCGCCAGCTTTGCTAAGCATTGCACCTAGTTTTTCGCCAGTTGTTAAACCTTTTATCACAAAACCATTTGTGCCGTCAAGAGTACTAACATCAAAGGTGGTTGTAGAAAGGCCTGCCTTACCAAAAATGACATAAATTGCACCTACATCGGTAAGTCCTCCGGCATCAACTCCAGGAGCACCAATCATAATATCGGCAATGCCATCTCCATTAATATCTCCAGCACTTTTAGTTGTCGATCCTAGATGGTCATTTGTAGCTTTTCCTTCTATAGAAAAACCGTTTGTGCCATTTAAAATGGTATGAGGTACTTCTGGACATCCCTGACCATAAGAAGTAAAACATAGCAGAATAATTAAACAAAATGTTGTAATCGTTCGAAAAATTGTTTTTTTATGATATGGAATTGTGTACTTTATCATTATGTAATTTTTTAATTTTTACATTATTAATTAAGCAACAAAACTAGATTTTGAAAAAACCATATCCCTCACTATAAATGATGATTTTACATTTTTAAACGAAGGTTGTTTAAGATAATTTATATCACCATTGTTATACAGAATTCTAAAAAGTTTTGATAAGATTCTAACCGTCAAGTTATAAACTAATATAGTCTTTTAGCTTTGTGATTGAGACTCCCTGAAGTCCAGCGCGTTCAATCCCCTCCTTTATATAAGAGTCTATTATTATTAGTTGTGGACTTTCGTATAAGCGAAAAAGCGTTTGCCCTCGTGCAAGGCTTAGGTCAATAACGGGGTTTCTGATCATACATCTACCGGCTGGACTTGTTTCGACTCCACTTTTAAGACATTTTATCAATCCAAGTATTATTCCCAGATAGTAATGGACCACAACTTCTCCCAAATTTTCATTAAAAAGCTCAACTAGTATGTAATATTCCATTTTTTCCCTCATTATATCTATGTTTTACAGAATTTTAAAATTCTTTCACAAAAATCCAGACTTCATATTGCGATACATTACACTCCTCCATAATGCTCGGTTGCCTGCAATAAAAGTCCAGCCCATGATTCTCTTTGAAATGCATCGGCAATACTCTGAGAGATAACTATAAATCCCGGACCATATAATGTACGGAAAAAAGATGAATCACCCACTTTTAGCTCATCTATTACAATGGTGCCCGTAAAATATGGTTCTCCAAACCTAAGACGATACTGCGAACCTTCAAGTTTTTCTGCATCAATGCAACCGATGACATTTACTGCGGAATAGCCAAGTACATCTTCACCAGAAACAGTGTTATGCAACACAACAGGATAGGTATCTATATTGTCGATGCCAAGATTAACTAAAAAAGCAATTAGTCGATTCGACATTACCGGCACAGTGGAATCAAAAAAATCAGGAAAATTATTACCATGCTTAGGATCAAGCATTAAGGTTTGAGGTTTTAGAGGAGCGGTAAACTTATGACCGGCGATCCAGCTTAGCACACCTGTTTCTGGAGTATGCCCAACCAGTTGTATAAAATTCTGGTGTTCAAAAATATTTTGCCTAAGAAAATAGAACATCTGTGAAGGTGTTTCTTTATTATAATAAATTTTCAATAGTAATTTTAATTCTCTCTTTTTCTTTAGATTCAGGAATTGGCAATGGAGAAAGAATTTGCAGATGCAATGTTTGCTCGTTGAGTGTAGTCGAATTGGGTGTTCCAATGGTTATTTGGATATTTTTAATGGCGTTTTGAACCAATTTTTCACCTAATTCATCTGCGGTTAGAGTTTCAAAAATTGTGGGAAGATAACCAACTGTACGCAATACATCAATACGGGAATCTTCAGGAAATTCATCAACATTCAAAAGTAATGTGATTTTTTCTCCAACAATTTTTTCTAACTCTGCTTCATTATTTTTAATGGCTCGTTTTAATTCTAAGCTTCCAATGATGGCTGCATTTTCTGGAGCCGCAAAAAACTTTAAATAATGATTTGGTTCAATAAGTTTGATAGCCACAACCTGACTGCTGGAAAGTAAAGTGATTTCGGATTTTGAATAAGAATTGGGAATCCCTAAAATCATTAATAAAAATTCGTGGGCTGTTTTTCTGGAATGAATAATACTGCCGCAAATAGTATTTCCTGTATGTAATAATAATTCCAGTTTGGGTAAACTGGAATTATCTTCTGTGTTTTGTGCTAAATCAGCAAGTTCTGTAAACCAGCTGGAAAAGTCTTTAAACAGATTTTTTTTGTAGGATTCAATCATTACAACTGGCTTTCTACGTATGATGTTATTTGAGAATCAGTTTGAGAGCTAAATGATCCCTGAACCAACTGAACTGTTAAGGATAATGTATTGTCTTTAAGTTCCATTTTTACATCATCATTATTATCTGAATTAGTTAAATGAATAGTCGACATTTTGTCCTGTAAAGCTTCTTTCCCCATATCATCAGAACATATTTTTTTTACGAATGATTCTAAATCATCAAAAACGATGTCCAATCTTGAAAGCGGATATTCATCATATGCCGTAAATGTACTCCAGTCAACATCTACTTTAATATCATATCCGGCTTTGTCTTTTAATTTTGCTTCAAAAGCCGGAATTTTTTCTACTTTAATTGATTCTGCTAAACGTTTTTCTGCTAAACCCATGATTTAATTTTTTTATTATTAATTACTTTTTAAAACTTATTATGCAAATCTAATGCTGCGTTTTTTATCAGTAATCACTATAAATAATGATTTTACATTTTAAGAAAGTATTAGTTTAAATTATTCTAACCAAAAAACATCAGACTAATTTATTACAGTGATTTTTATTTAATCTTAGAAAGCGTGTTATTAATTTTAACTGTTGTCGTGTCAAAAGCAATATTATACCCCTTGTCTTCATAAATTTCTTTCATTTCAAGTCTTTGGTTATTTAGTCTGGTTATTTCAAGTTCTACTTCTTCATCTTTATCTATAATCCATTGAGGGCTTTTTATTTGAGTAATTATTATTTTGTCTTCATTATCATCTTTCCATTTCCATTTCCCAAATTCTGCTGAAGCCGCTATGTTCTGTGACATAATTTTAAAGGTCGTAAAACAGGTTCCGGCTTTAGAAAAATTTATTATGCTAATAGTATCATTTATAGGTTTTTGTCTGGTAAATTTCCATGAATGATCACACAATAAATTTGTTTTAGCAGTACTTGCAAAATCTTCTGCTTTAGTTACATTTAATTCATAAGTATAAGTATTGGATCCTTCAAACATTATAGAAAATTTAATTTGACCGGGGTTACTGTCATCAAATTTTACAGTTCCAAAATTAGAGAGCAGAAAAATATCCGTATCCAGAATTTCATAAGTCCCTGTCACCAATATTTCTTCAGGTTCATTTACTTTTGAAGTTGCAGAAACTCTATTTTTTGTGATAATATAATTTCCATTATGATCAAATTCAATCGATTTAAATTCGGCTGAATTTCCAACAATCCATTTATTTTCAACCCTTTCATTTTCAGATTTTTTTGTTTCGTTATCTTCGTTTGAACAGGATACTAAGCTAATTACTATTAAAAGAAAAGCGATAATGTGTTTTAATTTATTCATTTTTGAGATTTATAAAAGTTTAATTTAAATAATTGTATCTAAAATTGTTTTTAGTTTATTTATTGTTTTTTTATCATCAATTTCATTAAAAACTGAGCTGATTTCATGGCATTTTTTAACATCATAGTGATCTAATAAATAGTCAATAAATGCTAAATTTTCAGTGTACAAGGCATAATGAAAAGCTGTTTTTTTATGTTTATCTGCATGATAAAGGTTAGCGCCATTTTGAATTAAATATTTTACTATTTCAAAATTAGACTGGGCAGAATGGTAAATAAGAGGTGTTTGTTCTGTTGGAAGCATTATTTTATTCAAATTTTTTATGATTCCTTTATTAACTAAAAACTGAAACATTTGTACTGTATTGACCCAAAGAGGAACATTAATTTCATCTCTGATAACTGCACCATAATCCACTAATAAATCGATTAATTCATAAAAATTATGTGCAATTGCTTCTAATATTGGGGTTGAATCATTAGCAATTCCATTTACATCAATGCCTTGATTGACTAACAATTGAGCCATTTTTATACCTGGTTGTGTTTGATACTTTGTGTTTCTATCACGAATTCTATATGCTTCGCAGCAAAATATGAGGTAGGATTTTGCGTAAGGAACAGCTACATTTACATTAATACCAAAAGAGATTAACAAAGTTGCCAAATCAATATTATCTCTTTCTATTGCAGACTTTAAAGCATAATCAAGTCCTTGATTAACTCCGTTTTCCAGCATAAACTGAACTAAATCAATATCCCCTTCAATTACAGCCTTATCTATAGGATAAAAAATATCGGAAGTTAAATTAAAATTGACTCCAAATTCGAAAAGTAATTTCACTATTTCTAATCGGTTTTTATTTTCCCAAGAGGAAATAATGCGGTGTAAAACAGTTTCATTTGGGTATTCTTTTTGACGGAAATTAGGATCTGCACCTTCAGATAAGAGTGATTTTATTTTTTCGAAATCGGCATTGGTATATTTGCGTTTATCAACTAATTCAAAAAGTTCAGTAGTGGCTTGTTTATTCATTTTATTCTTTTAGCTTTATTCAAAACATTAATTGTAAGGAAGTTTCATTTTATTATGCAGCTAAAATTTCACACATTTAAACTAAGGACATGCATAGGCCATCTTTCATGACGTTTTATGAAAATATGAAGAGGTTTTTTTGTTGTTATTTTTATAGGATTTTCTTTCAGAGTTTTAAAATAAGCTTCCCTAAGAAGAGAAACCAGTTTTAATTGAAATAATTCATTATAAGCATTTTCGACCAGATCTAAATCTACATCAATTTCTGCTTCATCATTCAAATTGTAATATTCATTAAATTTACTCTTGAATTCAGGTGCCAGATTTTCATACCATACATTCATTACGGGATCTAGACAAAAACCAGTACAGGCCTGGCTAATTTGATTGTCTAATTCCGGATTCATCTCGAAACCTTCATGATTTGGTAAATTTAATTCATCCGTATCACCCGGTTTTCCATCAAAGAAACAAGTTTTATAAGCATACACTGTATCAGCATGAATACTATTTACTTCTCCACCATCATAAAACCACTCATAGACTAATGCCTGCACATTGTTTTCATTCAAAAAATCTTGTATTCCTACGATACCAGAGGCAAATTCCTGTATAGCATTAGGAACGTTAATACTTTCTAATGCTTCGAAAATCTTTTCAGGCATAATAGGTAATTTTGCGTCCTGAACTTCGATTAAATCTTTCAGCCATTCTTTTATAGCAGTTTCTCTTTCTAAAATTCGGGTTATTGATTTGTTATCCATTTTTTTAATTTTCTAATTTCAATTATTCTTTCACTTAATTCTAGTTATCCAATCATCTGTTTTTTATCATCAATCCAAAGCTTTTCCAAGAATCAAAAGACTTAAGATTTAATGACCATTTTTTAATAATCAGGCAATGTTTTCTTATAATCAAATAAATGATTGTACGATTTCGGTAATTTTCCTTGTATTTTACTATCGCTGGCAACATATAATTTTTTCATCCCAATCATTGATTCGGGAAGTGTTGCAACATGGGTTGAGGTTATATTGAGATGCTCTAATTGTTCTAAAACAGTAATATCATCGGGGATATTTGAAATTTCGTTGTCTCCAATATCCAGTCTTTTTAGTTTTTTGAGTTCCAAAACTATTTCCGGAAACAGGGTCAGTTTATTTGAAGATAAATCCAACTCTTTTAGTTCTGTAAGTTGGGCCAGCTGAGGCGAAATTTTTTGAATTCTGCAGTTCAAAAACTTCAAATGCTGCAATTTGGGGAGTTTGGAAATGGCATCAGGAATTTCGTCCATTGTAATGCTTATATCTAAATGAGTAAGGTTTTTCAATCTTTCAATTTCAGGAATCCATCCCATGTGTTTATGATTAACTATTTTTAATGATGTTGTTTCGGGATGCAACAGTGCTTCCTGCAGAGTAAAGGGTAATGTATTAAAATGGTCTTCTGTCATGCCTGACGGAATATCGCCAGATGCATTCTTATTTGTAGTGGGACGAACCATAAATACACCTCCGCCTAAACGGTTATCTCCACAATTTTGTACAGATTCCATAAACACCAGTGAATTCTTTGTACGGAGATTTTTAGGCACCTTAAAGGTTCGGAGACCTAAATTATAGACTGGTCCGAACTTTTCAACATTTAAAATTTTTATTCGAAAAGATTCCCCTTTCGTTCTAAAACGTACATATACCGTACCCGAAGTTTCACCTGGTACGTAAATTGGAATACCCGCAAGCTTCATAATACCCTGCCAGCCGGAATTATAAGTATTAATGTATTTTTTTATACGAAACTCATAATGTAAACCTGTACGCCAATGCACAAAAGGATTTGTGTCATTTGTACGCATCCAAATCATCTCAATGGACGGATTCGATTGTGGAAAAGTTTCTACACCTGGAATATCGGGAAGGTAATAATCACCAAAATTATTAATTGTCTTGTCTTCCTGAAATTCACGGATCATGCGACTATCATTGACACCCGATAGTAAAATTTCAACATTACCTCCTATTTTAAAAACAATCCCTGCTTCATGAATTTGATCTCCCAAAACCCGAAGATTTACAAACTCTACATATTCAGCAACTGCGTATAATTTTATAAAAAGCTTTTCAAAATCCCTTCGTCCTAAATCCAGAGCTGAATTATGTATTTGATGATAAGTATGTTCTTCTTTTTTTCCGGTCTCTAAAAATGGAATATAGGAAGCAGGTCCATAAAAATAACCGCTTCGATAAGAAAAACTTAGAGGTGTTTCGAAGGTAATAATATTGTTTCCATTTTCGTCCAGTAGCGAATAAGCCTTTCCGTAAGACTTACTTGTCATTTGGTAAATTCTAAAAGAACCGCTTTCGTCCAAATCTGAATACACCATGTATTGTTTTAAGGAAGGAATGTAAAAATACTTAGGATAATAAACTCGTCCCCGAAGTACAGGAGATAACTCATACTTTTTGGAACTGCCTAATATATTATTCCGAAAGAGGTATCTGTACTTTGATGAATTGTGGATTCTTCCAAAAAGAAATACTATCAATAATAAAACTATGATTAAAATATAAAGGTTTTGCATTAAAAAATATTTAGTCTAACCCGTTGGGTGAAATTGATTAAAAAAATTGATTTGATTATAAAAAGTATAAAATCGGGAATAAAACATCATTTATAACTTAAGGAATTGATGTCATCCTGAGCGGAGTCGATGGCATTTGAACACCAAAGGGCTTCGACTAAGTTTATCCTGAGCGAAGACGAATGGACTCAGTCTGACACTTATTCTTAATTTCACCCAACGGTTATGTCTACTCTGTTCTTATGATTCTATCTCAAATTTCTATTATATTTTATGTAAGACTCTTTAATGATTGCATTCAAATCAAAAAAATCTTTTTTATCTTTACCATTGATTGCACTTTCATTATTCACCGGAATGTCTACTAATATTACATTCTTATAAAAAAACCTGATTCCTCCATTCAAATAAAGATGGAGATATAAAGGTTCTGTTTCCCTGGCTCTAAATATTTTAAATTTATCTGTCGAAGATTTTTCCTGCTCTGCAATAAGCTTCTCAAAAGGAAAAGGAAATTCTACAGCATAATATTTATTTTCAGTGTATGAAAACCATGATAATAAAACGATATTTGCATTAAAAGGAATCTGAACCGTCTCTCTAAAACCTTCTTTATTAACATAATAATGTCTGGTTTTTGTCTTCATTGCAATAAATTCTTTTTGAGAATATGATTGTATGTTATTCGTAATTTTTATATCAGAAGAATTTCTGTTTACCGTATTTACAAACTGAATAGTATCTATAGCCAGAAAAAGATCCAGATCATGATTAATAACTAACACTAAATTTACAAAGTGTTCGTCCTGCTGTTTTTTTATATAATAATACCGGCCTGATTTAAAGCCATAATAAAACAGCGGAAAACCAAACAAAATAAGTAGCCAGAAATAAAAATGAAAGATGTTGAATTCATTATTTTTTTGATACAAAACCAATAAATAAAATCCGAAACCGGTAATTAATAAACTGCTTAATATGATTAAAAAAGAAACAAAAGAGTAAAAAACCAATTTAAAACCTGTTGTATCCCTGTTATCTAATATTGGTATAAATTTCTTCAGCCCATCAAAGAAATAAGTCGCAATAACAGCAAGAATACCATTATAAACAAGAGCAGACTCAAGACCCAGAAAGTATAAAAACGGATAAGAAATATAAGAAGCTATAACTAATGGCAAAATAATATGGCTTAGTAATTCTTCAAAATTGCAACAGACAGGTTCTGCTTTTTTATATAATTTATATCTTTTCATAATTTAGCATTACTAATCAAGATTGAGTTATATATTCCTGAATTCCGGAATACCAGTATCCAAATAGAGCAACACAAAAATACCCAGGCTTCACTCCTGTTACATTTGCGTAAGCAGTATCTAATAAGCTAAAGAATTTTAATTTAAATAATTCATCAAACATTAGCATATAGGGATTATCGTAATCATCAGCTTCATATTCAGATTTCTGATTCTCTGCTAACAATTCACCATACCAGGATTTCATTACCAGATAAGCTGATAAACTTTTTAGATACAACGGTTCGCCAGTTAGTAGAGGTTTATCAGAATCAAGAACAATCCAGTTATTATCTGGTCCGGTATCAGAATTTGACAAAAAATTATGCGTACATTTTTCATATGCATTTCCAATAGCACGATTTTCCAAATCATAACTGTCATACCTCCATTCATAATTTACGGCTTCGTATGTTTTGGACTGGCCGCTTATCAGGTCAAATGATTCCTGAAGTTCCTTTGTAATCTGATTTAATATAGCCTCATCATCAATCTCATTCAGTTTCTTTTGCACATCTATAGGTGAAACCAGTAAACTGTCAATTATTTCAGAATCGGCTGCATTTATTTCCTGCCAGATATTTTTATTACGAGCTTCAATCTTAGACAGCATTTTTGACTTTTCCATATTTTACAATTTGAAATCAAATTTATGTCTATTGATTTTCTCAACTGTCACTATTTGTAGTGATTTTGCTATACATAACGTGTGCCTTTGCTTTCTAAAAGTGCATTTAGTATGGTGGACTGATGTCCTGCTTTTTTAGATTTTTCTGCAGCTTCAAGAGCTTTTTTGGGATTATTCAATTTGCAATAAATCTCTGCAAGATTGCAGGTATAAATTCCTTCTTTAGGATTGTTTGCAATTGCTTTTTCAAACTCAGTCAGGGATTCTTCATATCGGGATTCCTGATCATATAAACATCCGTAATTATTGTGCATATGTGCCAAAGCAGCCGGTTCATGCTGCGTTTTTGCAATAAAATAATCTTTTTTGGCATAACAGGCTTTCGATCCTTCTTTATACCACAATAATCTAACTTCCAGAAAATAAGCAAAACCATACCTTGGATCTATTGCCTTAATCATGTCACATTTTTCCTGAGCCTGATCGTATTGTTTATCAAACACCAAATCCCAGGCTTCTTTATATAGTGATCGCTTTTGCTGGTCTTCATCACTATCAAGCAAATGATCCACCATATCTTGTTTGCGGTCTTTTTTAACCTGAATCTCCCAATCATTAAATAATATGGATTTATCATTTGCAATGATTCTAAATTGTAAATCTGTCTCGTCTCCGTTTTCAAAATTAAGATCGAACCTAACAGCAACCTCATCATTTCCGTCTGTCAGTTTTTGTATACTTTGAAAGAGTTTCTGGCTATTGATGATTAGAGTGAGCCAATCGTACAGATAATTTCCTCTGTACACAATTCCGATTTTTTTGGGCAGAAATCGCAATTTATCTATTTCCATTTCAGCGATTTCGTTTTTGTATTCACTAAATGAAACATCATCAACATCCAGATAATTATTCCCTCTAAGTCCAGAGATAGTCATTCGCCAGGGAATCAATTTGTTTTGTATCAAAAATCGCTCTTCAATTCCTCCTGAAGTTTTAATTTTTTCTATCAAATTTAAAAAAGCTTTGGGATTGCTGTAATAATCATGTGACTGGCGGTGAAGGTCTATTTTTTCATTTCGTACCTCCTCTGAAATAACAGTTGGAATGTTTTCCTCAAGATCAATTAAAACCATATCATCGTTAAAAAGACGGATTCCGCCATTGGCATGTATATGCAGATTTAACCTTTTGGTTTTCTTGCCACGCAAAACTTTGGAGACATTTGTGGGATATTTTTCCTGTTCGATTGTGAGTTTCTCAAATGGAAAAGGTAATTCAATATCATAATATTTATCTTCAATAACAGAATACCAGGACATCAAAAGAGAATCTGCACCAAAAGGCATATGTATCATCTCGTTATAAATACTTTCTACGAGATAATAGTTTCTATTACTGCTATCCATTTTATTTAATTCAGATTCCGAATAAAAACAATTAGGCTTTTCTAATTTAATATCTGACATGGTTCGCCTTGAAGCATTAACAAACTGAATATTATCAATATACATAAGCAATTCCCTGTCATGACGTATTTTGAGTGATACTCTTAAATATTCTGTTGCCATGGATCTTTCTGCCAAATAATAACTTCCGTGACGAAAAGCATAATAGGTTATTGGAATACCAAATAAAACACAGAGCCATAACTGAAAGTAAAGTTTATTAAACATCCCTGTTTTTTGATAAACAACCAATGCGTAAACTCCGTAATCAACAAATAGCAGCACTCCGGATATACAGGCTACACCTAATAAAAAATCAAAAGTTATCCCTGTATTTGATTTTCCAAAATAATACATGAAAAAATAGACGCACCAGGAAATAACCACATTAAAAATAATTCCAGCCGTAAAACCAAAAAAATAGAATAATCCATAAGTGATAAGAGCAGCCAGTAATGCTGCTGCAATAGGAAAAGCAAGGTCTCCGCCAAAATAAACTTCTTTTGTTTTTTTATAAGAACTGTAATTTTTAGTCATTTTTTAATTATTTATTTCTGTAAATATATTCAAATCTTCAAATGCGTTTGGTGCTGGCATTGGCATATAAGATCCTTGCATCGTTGCCTTTTTTTCACCTGTTTCTTTATTTAGAACATATTTCCCGTATGAATATTTATTTGTACTGGTTATAGAATAATCTTTTTCGCCTTCGTGAATTGTATTTTCAAAACTGGCAGAAAACCCTCCAAAATTTTTCTTTATAAATTCAATTGCCTTTTTATCTTCTTCGGTTTCAATATAAAACTCCGACTTAAAATAATCATCAAAAGGAGCAATTTCGTTCGTATTTAAATTAACTGTTACATCGTACGAAAAACGTTTTTCAGGATCCGTTCCAACAGGGACATAGCGTATAATCCTTTTAAATTCAACCAGAGTATTTTTACTGTCCCCTAAAACGTTACTTTCATAATCATCAAAATTCAATATCAATGAAGGATGTTTTTCCTTCAGTAACGTAATTCCCATCTCAATAATGGCTTTTTTTGTTTTTTGAGTCGTTTCCTCTTCGTCAAAAAATTGAATCTTTTCTTCCTGTTCATAAATAGATTCCAAAACAGCTTTAGGACGAAATTCTGAAAATGTGTTTTGCAGTAAAGCCGATTTAACGCCGTTACCCTTTTTTATAAAAACCTTATTTAAGGAAGTCTTACTAAAATTACTTATCCAATAATAATCCATGTTTTCGGTAATGGTTATTTCAGAATACGGATCTTTTTGAAAATCTGTTTTTTGTTTGATAAAATTCAGTTTCTTTTTATCTTCTTCAGATGGAATGTAAAAACTAAAATTATAACCGGATTCAAACGGCAAAATTTGCTTTGTGATCAGGTTTATGGTGATGTCATAATATTGATTCGGCCCAGCATTTAATGGAATAAACCGAATGTATCTTCTAAATTTGATTAGTATTTCTGTACTGTTTTTCCATGCCGTAGTTTCAAAATCATCAGGATTAAGTACTAAAGAAGGCTGCTTCTCTTTTAGGATTAGAAGCGCCATCTGAATCAGTTCCTGTTTTTTCTTAGATTTTAAATATTCCATATTATAAGCTTTTGTATGTTGGGCAATAGAAATAAAAGTGTTGAGAATACAAACAAACTGTAAGATGAGATGCTTTCTTTTTTTTATTTTCCAAAAAACACTATTAGTTGTCATATTTTATTTTTCTTCAAAAACACCTAAAAAATCTGTATCCTGCCAATACTTTTCAAAATCAGTATCGTCTAAAAACTGTTGTTTCATTTTCCCCAGGCGAATGGATTCTTTGATGTAGAATAACATTTTTTCTTTTCTGCCAAAATGGGCAAATGCACAGGCTAAATTAAAAGCCAGAAGGACTTCGGTTATCTTTTGCAATTGCTGAACTTCATTATAAAGCAAATCAAAATAAGGCTCGTCATTTAGTTTTATGGCTGCAATAATATTATAAAACAGAACTCCCTGATCTTTTATTTCTTTAATCTTAGGATACAAAACATCAAAAGCCTCTTTCACTCTTTTATATTCTCCTGAGTCCATCAGCAGGTAGGTATTGTATCTTAATTCTTTGTATTCTGGCTCATTAGTCTTATCAATAATGGTCTTTGTTTTTTCTAAAACCCAACTTATATCCTTGTCAGAACGATAACTGTCATATTGAAAAAAAATATTTAAAAGTTTATTGATTTCAAGATTATAAACTTTATCATAACTCACCTTACAATCACTTACTATAAAATCTTCGTAAATTTTCAATTCGGCAAAAGGTGTATTTAAACCTATAAGATCTGTAATTATATTTTTTAAGATATTGAATACCTCTGCAATTTCAAGACTTTCTTTGTTCAATTGTATTTTTAGAAAATCGATGATTTTTTCAGGAGAATTTTTATGATATTTAGTCATCAGAAGATCGCCTAAATAGTTTTTTTCTTGTTTTTCTATTATAAAATTCAGCAAAATTTCTAAACTTGTTTCCGGCAAAACTATTTTTTTAGCAGCTGCTGTAATCTCATAAAAATTTTCCCCGTTAAAGTTTTCAGGTTTTTGATTTACAAATTGTATAATCGCATCAGGAAGATTTTCCTCATTTAAGTTTTCCAATAATTCAAACCATTTTTCCTGCTCTTTATTTTTTTCTTTTTTAGCCAAAATTAGTTGTACTAATTCCGGTGATACACTATTTTTTATTCGTTCAAATAACCCGTCAAAATATTTTTTACCATAATAAGTTCTTGCTTCATCCTCGTATTTAAAGAGAACATTCAATAACTTTTTTTGTAATTTTAAATCTGTAGTGTTTTCAAAAGCCGGAATAAATAATTCCTCCATTTGATCGCCACTTTTGCTGTTCAGCATATCAATTGAGGCCTTTTTTAAAAGTTTATAAAGCGCCTCTGAAGTAAACTGACCAAATAAATCGTCTATTAATTGATCGTGAACGGTATAACTCCAAAAACGATGACCTGCATCATAGTATTCACAAGCTTTGTAAAATTTCTTTATAACCTGCTGTTGGGTTTTTACATTTTTCCTAAGTATTATTTCCTCCAGCACAATTAAGGCAGCGTTATAATTATCAAATCCAACAGATTTAAAAGTCATGTCGAAAATGGTAATAAGTATTTTGTCTGAAAGGTTTTTTAAGTGTTCCTGAATTGCTGTATCCAAAACTTCAATTTCTGTAATTTCTTCATCCTCCGTTTCAACACCAAAATATCCCGCTAAAGGATTGTTTTCTTCACTATAATTAGCCTCTACGTGTTTTGATAAATTCAAAATGGTTTCTTCAAATTGAGTTACTTCAGCAGTTTTCAGTTGACTAATTAACAAATCCACTGCAGGTAATTTGTTATACTTTTCTTTTTTGCGCCATTTTTTCTGTATTTCAGAATCTGCTTCCAGGATTTTTATTTCCGGATGATTATAAATTGGAGAAAAATCTTCGACATAATCACTGTCAATATTCAATTCCTGCAACGACACTAATGATGAAATTACAGCAATTGATTCACAACGGCTTCTGTATAAATTAAGTTTTTTTAAAGGCAAATCGATTAATCCGTCTACATTTTTTAAATCATAACTGGTTGCCAGATTTAGTTCTTCCAGCAATGTAAAATTTGAAAAGCCGTCACAGTCTTTTAAAGCCGAATATTGTAAATTTAGTTTCCTTAGTTTTTTTAACGGTAAAATTGGTGTGATATCAAAAACCCCGCATATACCTAAATTTAAATCTTCAAGATTATTCAGTTTACCAATAACATCAGGTATGGGTTTCAGGTATACTTTTTTGTCTAAAAAAGAACCTGCGACATCCATGTTGGCTCCATTAAGAGCAGAGTGTAAATTCAGTTTCTTTAATTGGGTTAAATGACTTAAGCTGCCCGGTAATTTTATCAAAGGCTGAGATATTTCTAAAACTTCTAAATCTTTTAATTGTGTTATTTCTTCAGGAAAAACATCCATTGGAAGACCTCTTAAACACAGTTTTTTAAGGCGTTTGAGGTTAACGAAAGAATGTGGCAAATCATTCAATCCGCAAGATACCAGGTGAAGAGATTCAAGCAATAATAGATTTCCTATTTCATCAGGTAATTTTTGATTTTTTAAGTGACCACCCCAGATTTCAATACGTATTAAATTTGGAAAAAGATCAGCAATCTTTCTGGTGTCAGATTCGGTATTTTGTACCACAACATCCAGTTTTTCCAAATGAAACATAGGCTTCATTTGGCTAAAATTGCAACAACTCCACAGCGTTAAATGTTTAATATGAATGAATTGTTCCAGATTATCCGGGGTTTCGTATAGAGTGTCTCCGGATTTTCCGGAAAAGTATAATTCAGTAATATTAGGATACTCATTTATTAAGAGAGGGATTTTAATTTTATTGGTATAATTATCAAATCTGATTGAGGTGATTTCATTTAGATTTGAAATTGTTGAGAAATCAAATTCTTGTTTTTCTAAATCTATGTTCAGTTGATTTTGTTCCATTTATATGATGCTTTTGTAAATATTAATCAATCGCTGTAAAGCCATTTGGTTTACCGTAAATTATTTTTTCTTTATGTGTAATTAAACCTTTCTTATAGGTCTTTTTTTCAATTATTTGATCAGATCTGAAAAATTCATCGATGCAGATAATGTTATATTCATTTTCTCTCTCCACAACATACACCTGCCCTTTTTTATCCTTTAGATTATATTCGTTTTCTACAATTTCAATAATTTTTGTATCCTCTTCTGAAGGGATAAATACAGAATCCTGATCTAAATGATTGCGGTCTGTTAATCCTGAAAAAAAGGTCTTTGAAATATTATTTGTCAGTATCGAAACCGACAGATCATATTGATAAATGCCTTTTATTCTGTCTTTCATCGGGACGTAGGTAATTTTTCTCTTCCACTCTGCTATAATATCCTGATTGTTTGCAAAAACCACAATTTCAAAATCTTCAGGATTGATAATCAATAAAGGCTGTTTTTCCTGTAGAATATCAAGTGAAATATCAATCAGTTCTTGTTTTGGCTTAGACTTTAATTCTTCTAAAGTATATTTCATTTTTGCTTGCTGGGAGAAAGAAGTAATCGTATTCAGAATCAAAATAAGTTTCACGAGAAGAATTATATTTCTACTTTTTTTTTCCACAAATTAGTCTTCATCAGTTTCATATACCGTATCATCAATAGCTATTTTTTGTTTTGCACGTTCTACAAAAACATTATCATTTTCGGCACCCAGAGCCCTTTGTGTCGGAGTCAGGTTTCCGTTTAGCCAAATCATTCTGTCTTCCTTCTTTTTGGGAATATAACCGGACTGAAGCCTTTGGATCGCTTCATTATAAATTTCCCACATTACAGGATTTTCTTCTTCTTTTTTCTTTTCGATAAAGAATGGAAGTGCCTCTTTAAAACCTAAATCTGTTAAAGCAAAAACGGCGAATATTGGATTGTTGTTTTTTTGAAAATAAAGGAATGCTTCTTTTGTGTTTTCTTCAAAAAACCATTTTGCATACAAAGTCTGCTTTACATAGGTATCATCGGCATGATGTTTACCCGTTATTTCAATAGCATCTATTATAACATTAATATCAAAAGTGGTTTGAAAATAAGTTAACTGAATTGCCATAAAGCCCGATGCCTGGTTCATTTCGTACCTTCTTTTTTTATGGGAGCTGTAGGTATAAATTTCAAATACAATACCGGCAAATTGTTCTTTGTCTTCATCATTAAAAGACGAAATAGCCTGAACCAGTTCTAATAAGGTTTCTCCATCTGGATCTGCACTTGTACTTGTACCTAATTTATCATTGTCTCTGGCGTAATTTTTAGCATAATCAAACGCTGTTTTAAAAAACAAAACCACATCACTCTTAAATTTTGGATTGTAATACGCTTTTACCAATGCATAAAGTGATTGACTGTTTACATATAATTTTTGAAAAAATAAAAAGTCTTCACCCTTCAAAAAATCAGTTGCATATCCCAAAACCTTTTGAAAAGCTTCATCCTCATCCAAAGAAATCATTACATCATAACGCCTGTCAAGCATGTAATCTGCAATCTCGATGATTTGCATCCTAAGATCTTTGCTTTTTGAAATTTTGTATTCCTCAATGGCCTGATCTATGTGTTTTTTTATTAAGCCTTCTATAAACGATTTAAAATAATAGAAGTCAATTCCCTGTGAGTAACTACTCCCAAAGTATGATCTTATTTTATCGGCAATTAAATTATAGTTACCTGTATTATCTTTCGCAAAATCCAGTACTTCCTGATCGATTATTTTTTCAAAATTTTTCATGTTATTGTTGCTTTGCGTTTAGAATTATTTTTTTCAGGGATTCTAAAGTCAATGAGTCCTTTTTGGAAACTATTTTAGAATCTTCATACTGGGTGTATTTATATTTATCTGACTGCTGTTCGATTAAAAATCCTCTGACTGGATTTCCTTTTTCGTCAACATATAGCGCTACATGGGTATTGATGCTTTCATCTAATTCTAAAACGAGCGAGTAATCATTTTTGCCTTCATTCGAAAAATAAGGAATTGGCTGATTGTTCATCATTAAAAAAACCTGCGAAATTAAATTAGAATTTGGTCCGTAAGCTTCCTTATATAACTCTTTATTGGTTTCCAGAGTAACATTTTGAGCCATAAGAATTTGGTCATCATTGAAGAAAAAGTAAGATATAAATCCTTTTGAAGGTTTTATTTTTTGAGATATATCAGAATAACTGAATTGAGATTTTGCTATTAATTTTTTCTCTACCTCAAAAAGTACATTTCCATTTTTTGAGTCTTCAAATTCAACCGTAATACTTCTGAATTTATTGTCAATTGCTTCATCCTCTACGTTTGGTAAACTTTCTTTATAAATTGTATAACCTTTTGGCAAAAACTTAAGTTTAATCAATTCGGCATAATGCATCGCCATAATCCAGAAATCTGCGTTTGTAATTTTGCCATCCGTATAATATTCAGATACTAAAAGATGAGCTTCTCCCAAACGAAATTCATCCTTATGAACTAATCCATTATCAGGCTTGTTGTTTTTATAAGTTGTTTTAGTGAATTTTAAATTAAATTCCTGTCCTTCATATTGCATTAAATCAAGCAAAGAACAAGTATATTGGGCTTTAAATATTCCGTTTTCATAATAATCAATAAGTGGAATTTCTAATTCATTGCTGTAAACAAAGTATCCTTCAAAAGGTTTTTCGTTCTTGTATTTGCCAATCAAAGGTTTGATTCCCTCAAGATTATAACGATAATTTTCTGCTTGAATTAATTTTCCTTCTTTATACAAATGCTTGTATTCTGTCGTTTCATTGTAAGAAGTATGAATTAATTCGCCTTCACGCTGCCCGGCACCATTTAATTTTTCCTGATCGTATTCGTATTTCATATTTTTGTTTTGGGAGTGAGAGATTACAGCGCTAAAAAGTAAAAAGAGTAAAATGATTTTCTTCATCTGGATCCGGTATTAATAATATAGTTTGTTTTTGATCCCGAAGATGACCGTCATTTTCAAAATCCCTATTTTCCTGCTAATTCTAATTGATGATAATTTTTCGGCTTGCTGTTTTGTTGTCCTTTTCCAAAACAACTATATAAGCTCCTTTTGTCAGTTCAGATAAATCGATGGTATGGTCTTCAGTATTGTTTAAAAACACAAATGTTTTTTGTAATTGTCCTAAAACATTATATACTATGACTTTGTCTAAAATTCCTTTTTTAATAGTAAGCAAACCACGGGTTGGATTAGGGTAAAGAACCGTTTCCTGAAAAACAGAATTATCCGTTCCAAGACTACAATTTTCTGAATAGTTAGATGTTTGGTCTTTTTTAGCATTCCAATTGGAATCAGAATAGCTTTGGTTATCGACTAAAATACAGCTTAGATCAGGATTGTTTCTAAAGTTGGGATAATTACTAAAGGAATAGGAAATTTTTGCATTATTTGTATTCTTCAAATTCAATGTGGTTAATTTGTTGTTTTCACATTTTAAAAATTCCAAAACCTTATTTTGAGAAAGATCAAGACTTGTCAATAGATTATCTCCACACTCTAATCGGTTCAAATTTAATTGTTTAGAAACATCAAGAGCTGCAATTTGATTACTCGAAATGATTAAATTGATTAAAGCTTTATTATTCTGAATATCTAAAACACTCAGTTTATTTAAATTACATTGTAATGTTTCGAGCTTGTCATTCTTAGAAATATTGATTGAAGTAAGCAGATTTGATGAAAAGGATAAATTTTTCAGCATCAAATTTTGCGAAACATCCAGACTTACCAATTCATTTGTTGGACAACTCAGATAGGTTAACATTTTACAGCCGCTGACATCTATGCTTTTTAATATATTATTTCCCAGCACTAGATAATCTAATTGGGTATTATTAGAAATATTTATAGCGGTTAATTGGTTTTTAGAGCAGTCGAATCTTTTTAGCAAAGTAGCAGTTGAAACATCTAAACTTGACAAATTATTAGTGTAACAAGATAGATTGAGCAGTTTTGCCGATTTTGACAAATCTAACGTATTTAATAGGTTTCTGTGACATAGTAATTCTTCCAGAATACCATTTTGAGGTAATGTTATATTTGTAATTTGATTTAAAACACATTGCAGTGTCTTCAATTCATTATTAGTAGAAACATCCAGACTTGTTAAATTATTCCCTGAACAATCTAAATAATTCAAACTTACATTTTTTGTAACATTCAAATTATTCAAACTGTTGTTATAACACTGCAAAATAGTTAAGTTGGTGTTTTTTGAAAGATCCAGACTTTCTAATGAATTATAATAACAATAAAGCTCCTTTAGTCCCGTAAAAGCTTCAATCCCTGTTAAGTCTGCTATACTGCTATTGTCTACATACAGTGAGGTTACAGCTGTAACAGCCGTGGTTAAAACTCTGGAATCAGGATTTCCGCTGTCGATCCCTAAGGATATGAGTTTTTTTTCAAAATTTACATCAGGAATCTTGGTGTATTGACCGTAATTTGAAATACTAAAAGACAGAAATAAAACTAGTAAAATATTTTTCATTAAATAAAAATTGAAATTAGATTGAAACACTTGATTTATAAACCTGCGATATTTCAAAAAAATTAAAGTATCGCAGGAAGATTATCATCTTAACTAAATTATGGAACCATAATCTTAAAAGTTTCTGCTCTTGAATTTTGACTTACGTACAGTATATAAGTTCCACTTGATTTCAAAATTGATCTATCTATTTTAAAATCATCACTTTTAGTTTGTGTCTGATATAATAATTGTCCTTGCAGGTTTAAAATTTTAATAATAGTATTTGAAGAATCATCCAGTCCTTCAATTGTCAAATTTTTATCCTTCCATGGATTTGGATACACGTTGAACTTTTTTAAAGTATTTGTGGCTACAGATAAAACCGGATCCTGAGCCGATAGAATTTCGAATCCATTTTTCCCGGCATACAAAACCCGTTTACCTGCAGAATTATTGATTGTCCCATCAGAATTAAGATCTGTGGCCAGAAGTTTAACATTTACCGGAGCTATCTCTTCATATCCTACACCTCCAAATAAAAAATTTGTTGAAACATAAGCATTTCCTGAAAGTTTTACTTTATCACCTCCGTTCCATGATCTTGTAGAAACGGCAAAATTCGGGCAAACAATTGTGTTTCTGTAACAATGCGTATTACTGGCATTATTGGTTTCTGTAGCATTTTGATTCCAAATAATTAAACCTGCTTCCCAGTCTATTATATCTGATTTCAAAAAATTATAACAAACTTCCTGATTAAAGGCAAGCATCCCTGCATGTTGTTGGTTGCTCATTCTGATCATGCCGGATGGGGCTTTACCAGAAAGCTGATTAAACCGAACGGTTACATTTTTTGAGTCATCCTTAATATGAATAAAAGTTGAGCCGTTTGATAATGACTGATTGACATTAGTAACCTTATTGTTTTCTACAAGTATTCCATCACAAGCAAAAGTACAGATGAGCTGTATAGCAGATGTCGGCAGTAATTCGCAATCTACAACTGCTATATTATGACTATATACATTGTCGTCCATAAATACAATACAGGATGGATTGTCATTAGCTACTGTTCCATCGGTTTGATTACTAAACTTCAGGTTCCAGAACAAGTAATTTGAATCTTTTTCAGATACTTGTATAATTCTGTTATTTTCGACATTAGTTTTGGATCCTCTAAATTCAATACCAACAAAAGCTACATCACCCGTATTTACATAAAAATGCCCTCCGTTTGTATCGAAAACAACACCGTTTTCAACTGCCAGAAAAGATCTTGGTTTTACGCCTGCATTAATAGAACAATCTGTATTGTATGTTTTGCTATATACAGGATAAGTTCCTTTTTTAAAAACAGCTATTTTATTTGCATAAGTAGCATCAGTGTCACTATTTTTCCATAATCCTGCCGGAATACTTGCTAACGGACTATTCCATGTTCCTGCGTTTGCATCATTTCCGTTCTCCTGATCGAGAATCACAAAGGCTGATTCATCAGTTTGTACTGTCCATTTAACATCTGTAACTGCTCCTGACTGATCAGTTACTTTTACATAAAAAGTACCAGCATTACTTGGATTTGTCCAGAAAACTGTAGCGTAATCTGTTGGTATTTTGTGAGAAATAAGTCCGGTAACAGGATCCTGAGTACGATCCGTTTCACCTACAATAGTAGCTGAAGCCGGTCCCGAAATTAGTTCATATTTAAAAGGTGCTTCGCCACCCTGAATACAAATTCTTGTTTTATATGTCCATTTAGAACTTGCTTTTCTGTGCAATGCATAAAAAGGAGTTTCTGCATCTGGTCTGGGATATATGAGCCGCATGGGCAATTTTTGACCCGTTCTGTGGTCAGGGTCAATCTTCCAACTGTAACTATTTGCAGTTGCAAAGGTTTTAGAATCATTATTTCCTTCAGTAGTTACTTGTGAAAATACGGAGATTCCAATGAGAAAAAAAAGAAAGGAAAAGAAAATCGGTTTACTGTAATTCATAAATTAATTTTATTAGTTAAATAAGTAGTATTTGGGGTAATGTCATAACTATTTATTTTTCTTTCAGTTATTATGTGTCAGATTTATTCATGTCAATATGCTTTTTTAACACTAGATTTCTAAACTGCAAATACATGTGATTATACTAATAACATTCTGTGAGCAAATGTAATTTTTACCAAAACGAAGGGAATCACTATAAATAATGATTTTAAAACTGGTTACTAAGTTTCCTTTTTTTTAGCTTTCATTTACCGATGTAAACAACTGTTTTTTTATCTTACAAAAAAAGAGGCATTCTGAGATTATTTTGAAACAATCCTTTTTTTCTCCAATTAATACAACACATCAAAAAAAAACACTAAATACTGATTTTCAAATACTTAAAACAGGTGTTTCTACGCTAATTTCTTATAATTATTGTTTCTAATTTTACTCTTTCAAAATATCTTTTTTACGACAAGCCAAATTCACCCCCTTTCATCTTACAATAACACTACACCCATCATACAAATTATTAGCTATAAAGTGGAGCTTTAAAACCACTTTAAAAAACGGGCGAGAGTATTGAAAAACCACACGAATAAGAACAAACTAAAAACAATAAAACTATGGAAACAAAAAACACAAACGATCAGGATGAAATTGCTGTAATGAGTAATACAAGCGACAATTTTAAGTTTAGAACACCAGCCGGAATCCAGGATTTTCAAGGTGATACAGCAAAGCAAACCGCCATGAACACACTATGGAGTGCCAATTTAGATGGTTTTACACAACAAGGTATGTTAAACAATGCCTGGAATACCACAAATACTCCAAGTACAACCAATTATTATAATCCTGTACAACAAAATCCACAAAGTAAAATATATCCGGTTTTATGGTCTGCTTTCCCTGGAAGGCTTGCTTTTAATTTTCCGAGTGCTCCACAAAAAGACTTAAATGAAATGGCAGATACAGGTGTTATGCCGGCATTAATCAAAAACAATCCATGTGGTAACCCAACAGGAACTATTCCTTATTTTCCTTATGGACCAAGAGGCTGGCAGGATGAATATTGTGAATGGGCGGTTACAAGAAACGAAAAAAATGAAATTATCCGTATTGACTTTACCTGCGAAAATCCGGAATACTGGAACAGTCTGTGGCTTGTTGATCCTAATAAAGTACTTTCTCTTTATCAATCAACACTAAACAAGGCACAGATTACTCTTGATGATTTAAGCTTAAAGGGTGCTGTAAACCCCATTACAGGTGGTCCTGTTTATAATCCGTTAAATAAATGGAACACCGGCACAGTATCAAACCCTTCCTCAGGAGGTGCGATGCATTTAACCAGTACCCCAAATACGTTACAAACCGAAATTGGACTGGCTACCTCGGCAACCGTACAGCGCAACAATCCGGCTACCGGTAATACCATTTGGCCCTCAAGATCCTACAATGATTTATTGTGTTTTGCACAATACGGACAAAAAAACCGCAATAGCGATCCTACCATTGGCGGTACTGTAAATAATTTGGTAAATGGTGTACTCACCAATAAAATCTCAAAGGTTGCAACGCTTGCAGACCCTCCGGGACTGTATATTCAAATGCCTGATTTTAGAAATTATAAGACACCCGAAGGAACAGATGCTTCTGAATTTTGGAGAATTGTGCGTGGTTCTAAAACACTAAAAGATCAATATGGCAATACGATGCCCGGCAATTTTATACTTCACGCTGTGTTTGAAATTCCCCAAGGTACTAGGAGGTATACAATTAGTGATATCACTATAAACAATGTGCCAATCTCTTGGGGATCGCAAATAGCCCGCACTTTTCAAATGCAGATTGTTGCCAGTGCTTTTGACAGCTCTACAGAGCCTAAAGGTTATAACGCTGTAGGTACACCAGATCCGGCCAATACTTTCGCCCAGCCGCTACAACTTTTTCATCAGGATTATTTTTATGCTATGTATGATGTAAAAGTTCCTAATCCTGTTAATAATCCTATTCCGCTATTAAGCAACAGTACTTTTATCCCGCCAACTGTTTTTAATTCGGCAAACAGATTACAAATGGTATTGCTTTGCGATACCTGCACTGCAATACCGGGAAATCCTTCAACCTTTCCAAGAGTAACGTTTGATGACAGTAATATTACAGCAGTAGTTAATTCTGTCAAAACCAACATTGAATACGCTGTGCCAGGAAACAGTATGCCCGGCAGTTACACGGCCTTGTTTATAACTCTAAACGTAGGTGTGAATGCTGCTGCAGGGCCACATGGTATTTTTATTACCAATGTCGGTCAAAATCTAAGCAAAGCAATGCCAGCAACGCTTGTCGTGGCTCCCACAACTATACAGGCCAATGTTAAATGGCAAAATACAGGTGTAACAGTCACTCCTGGGACTCAGGTAAAAATTGCGTATCAAAGTGGTCTTTGGACATCAAATCCCGGTGACAATAACGGACAGTTATACAATGCTTACGGAACTCCACACTTTAGAGCTGTTCAGCCCGGTTATACGATGCCTGGGCAAAATGATGGTGCCTTAATAGGACGTGTAGGTGGTACAGAATTTCTTGTTGGCATGGGAGCTACAGTTCCCGCTAATCTTCAGGGTGAACTGCAACTGTGCATCAATGATGATTTAAATGGTATTTACGGAGTCGGTTTTGTAGACAATATTGGCAGTATAACTGTTAAAATTACTATTGGTTAATTTATTAGCCTAATCTAATAGATGGGGAAAACTATAAGAAAATCAATCTAATTCAAGCCTTAGTTTTCCCCTTTATTTTCATCTAACACCTAAAAATAATGAATGTAAAAACAATACTTTCTAAAAATCTGATATTGCTGGCAGTGGTAATAATTCCACTGGCAGCTGTTAGTACAAAGACAAAGTTTGGAAACTCCGGCTCCTCTTACAGTGCAGTAATTCCTACCCAAACCAATACCTGCAATTGTTATGCTACCGACTCAACGAGTTTCAGTCTTCCCATAACATTTAATAATGAAGTACCCGGCGATTTACTGACCTTTAACCAAACCTTAGCGGACTGCTTTGCCTGGCAGCAATTTATTTCTTTAAACTGGCCAACAAATCCATCCTCCGGTTTCGGTGATCCTAATGACTTTTCTTTTGTTGAATGGGAAAACTATATGCCAAGAGAAGTCATGTTTCCGGATGACGGATCAAGGCCACCGGCTTGGGGAACTTTAGTATCGGATGAGTACAGCAAACTGTTTAAAACACAAAAATTGCTGTTAAAAAAAACAGAGACAAAACTGCTTACATTTGACAGTAAAATTGAAAAAAACGGTGAAGCCATAACCTTTAGTCCAAATCAGGCAGCTCCTTTTGGCAAGCCAAGCTGGCAAGGTGCGCAAAACCATACCAATTTGTGGTATGAGATCATGCTGAACAAAGACTACTACGATTTTATTGTAGAAAAAGGATTTTATAATGCCAAGGTACAACATGACACTATAAAACGGAACCTGCCAATTAATTTTCCGCAGGGAGAATACAATGGCGTTGTTGGAGCTATTGAATTAAAAGCAGCATGGTTGGAAGTTCCTGACCCGCAATCACCAAAATGGAGAAGATATAAAATATCTAAAGCCGTTGTATTGGATCCCCTTACAAGAAAACTAAGAAATACTGTTGTGGCGCTTGTAGGGTTACATATACTGCACAAAACACAGAATCAGCCTACATGGGTATGGGCCACATTTGAACAAATAGACAATGCGCCAGACAGAGATCACTTAAATAGTCCGCCGCCCTCTCCTTATGGATACAACTTCTACAACCCTGACTGTAAAGATCGAAAAGTCGTAATTCGCACCCGTGCCGGCGATTCTACCGTAGTCGTACCTTGCGCACCCAATACCTCTCCTCCTTACTATCTCGAACAGGCAGCTCCGGTACCAATACAAACGGTGCGCATGAACAGTATAGATAAAAAAGATGCCGCTCCTATCAATGAACTGATGCAACGAAAAATTCGAAAGTTTTATCCTAATTCGGTTTGGCAATACTACGAACTGATAGATGTTATTTGGTCACAAAGTTTTCAGCCGGATCCAACTGTTCCAATCCAATCACCAAGGAATATAAATGTTTCCTCGATGCTTAGTGGTGTCAGTAACGTTGCTAATGCAACTATGGAAACCTACGTGCAAACTAATAAAACATGCTATACGTGCCATGTTTTTAGTACCATAGCACCTTACTCAAGAGACAGCATAAACAATTCTAAGTTTGGCGATTTTAGTTTTGCACTCTCTTTTGCCAAATACCCTGCTGCAAAAAGAGATTACATGAAAAAAATGAGGAAAAAACAATAATTAAAGTGCTATTTCAACCTGTTTTACATTTATAAAATCACCTAACTAGTAAATACAAAAAGGCTATCTCAAAACAAATTTGAGATAGCCTTTTTTGCAATAAATATGACTATTTAATTTTTAATCAATTTAGATACATAGGTGTTTTTATCACTTATTACTTTGACAAAATAAAGTCCCTGAGTTAAGCTTGAAACATTGATTTTTTCAATACTATTCTGAGATCTGAAAGATTGTTTTTTAACTATTTTACCCATTGAATCTGAAATAATCACTTCTGAAATTACTTCATTTAAAGCTGACACTGTCAATTCATTTGTTACCGGATTAGGATAAAGCTGAACGTTATCTTTGGTTTCTGTACTCAAATTATCTGTATCCGAAGAATCAGTTTTCCCTGGCTTTAATCCATTTAGGATAGCATCAATAATTTCTGCTTTTTGCTCTTCTGTAATACCGGCAGCATTTGCGGATTTAGCTGTAGTGTTAAAGGTCAGCTGGTACGTAAAACCACTGTCATAACAATCACATTCAGGTGTGTACATTCCAATTATATACAATTTATTATTGGCAAAAGTATAACCAGGGAAAGTAGTGGTCAAATCCCATGTTGTAGCCGATGAGGTTCCCGCAAATGGAGGCAGATTGCTTCCTGCATTATTTCCGTGTGCAAAAGTACTCCAGTTAATCACAACAGAAGGATACGAAGTTACCTCGGCTACATACCAGTGATATTTTCTGCAATTTCCTTTAATACTGTCATCTGACGTCGCAATACTGTTAACCGATGCAATAATTGCATTGTTTGTGCCATTGTGCTGTACGGTAATTGCAAGTCCCGGATCTCCCAAAGCACCAACATAAATATCATCTATTGCTAAGTCATTTCCGTCACCATTACCAGTTTCGTCAAGATAAATCCGAACGGTTTCACTGGTTCCTGTTGCCGTGAAAACTACATCTGCATTTTGCCAGTCACAAGCATTAGCTGTCGCCGCATTTACTGTAAATACGGCTGAAGTTGCAGACCCTGCTTCTATTCTGACTTTCGGAAGAATATCAAAAGTACATTGCTTCATATTTTTGAAATTGGCACAGAAACGATACTTTTCTCCTCTTCTTAATCCTGCTATTGTTTGTTCCCAAACCACAGAAGAACCAGATTGCTGTGTTTTTCCGTTTACTGTCAAATAGTTATCATTTGAAGCATACGTTACAGGATCAGCACAAAACGAATGATCGGTTATTGTCGCTCCAAAAGCTGTTGCAGTATTCGTTACATTATATTGTCCCGGATAAGTAGATGCATCCAGAGTATAGGCGCTGGTGAAACCTGAATTACCAGCTTCAAAATTACCATTGACAACCAAATTTTCAGAATCACAACAATAGGCACCTAAATTATTGATACAAAAACAGATGTCATTATCAAAACCTGAAGTTTGTCCATATTGCACTCCTAAAACCGGATTTGCAGAATACTGAACAACTGTTTGTACGTTTCCGTTCATGTCAACTAAATTAAAGGTCAGTTTTGCCACTACATCATAACAAGTCCCGGGTGTCTGATTTAGAAAATCAGTTGCGGCTACATCAACTGAATAATTAGAGCCTGAAATTGTGGACGCCGCTAAAGTATTCAATAATGTTCCGTTTTGATAAATTTCAAAACTGATCTGAACATTGGTTGCCGCTGCAGGAACAGTAAATGTTCCATTAAAAGTTTGTTTCGGTTTTATACAATCATGTCCTTTTAAATCTAAACCAATAAATCCATCTGTACTTTTACAAGTGGTACACGTATCATCAATATAGGTATAGCCATTATGCGCACTCTTGGAACAATCTGCATTAATAAACATGATTACCACTTCTCTGCCTATATGGCTGGACAAGTCTAAATACGCACAACGCCAGTCTCTATAGTATTTTCCTCCTTCAGATGGAGAATTAGTTGCACTAATAAAAGGATTGGATGGAGAAGCAATATCTACCATTTTATCAACAGTTACTCCCGTCATGTCTACAGCTTCAGCAACAAAAAACACTTCAGTACCATTTGCAGTACCATTTGGGTTAGAATGACTTCTATCCATTACCATAGCATATTGAAAATAGTATTTTGCATTTGCTGCCGTTACAACAAAACGTTTAGCAATACCTTCTGAACCATAACCAGCCTGATCATTTCCTAAACGAATGGATTGTGTCCCGGAAGATCCTGGTGCAGTTTTAGACATTGAAAAAGAAGGAGTCGAAGCCAGTAAAAGAGCATCTGTTCCTGTTGTTTCGATTGAAGTAAAATTCTGCCCGTATCCAGTACCGGTAAAAGGCAACGGAGAAACACCCGGATTTAATGTTAAGCCATTTTCAATGGGAAGTATTGTAACACCATGTTTTAGACTCAGACCGGTCCATCCGCTGTAGCCACTTTCAAATCCGGAATTAATGCAAGGCTCTTTAGATAATTTTATATTCTGCAAAATAGATTGGATTTCTGTAGCAGATTTAATAGAAGGTTCTGATTGGTTTTTGATAAACTGTTCAATATTTCTCGCTTTAACTTCTTTGCTCGAGCTTAAATCGTATTCGTATTGAAGCTTAACATTTCTGACTGTTATTAATGTGTCCTGATATT
This sequence comes from uncultured Flavobacterium sp., assembly GCA_963513545.1. Lineage (GTDB taxonomy): Bacteria > Bacteroidota > Bacteroidia > Flavobacteriales > Flavobacteriaceae > Flavobacterium. Next base: position 358,983 of record CAUPQW010000002.1, on the reverse strand, counting down.
TTTGTGCAGAAACAGAGCCACACATTAAAAGGAACAATCCCGTAATTAGATGTACAATTGTTTTCATAATAAAATATTTTGAGGTTAATAAAGTTGTATATACACACTTATATCAGATTCTATTTACAATTGTTACCTCTAAACATAAAAAAATGCCTCTCCATAAAATGGAAAGGCATTTATATATTACAGAAATTATTCTATTTCGTAAGCAAAAGCTCTCTGTATTTAGTTAAAGTCCAGCTTTCATCATCAACCAATAATTCCAATTTATCACAATGATTACGTATATCCTCAAAATAAGGTATTACTTTATTACAATAGGCCTCAGCCATTTTTTGAGCATCTGTTAATTGGTTTGCTGTTCTTCTTTCGTTTGTCATAGCCTCTACTTTTGAACTGATACCTTCTATATGACCTGAAATTTCCTTGATCAGAATAATTTGTTCTTTAGCAATAGTTTCAAATTCATTTCCAAAAATTTCTTTTAGGCCTTTTACATTTTCAATTAAGGTATTTTGGTAACGTATTGCGGTTGGAATAACATGATTTTTTGAAATATCTCCCAAAACTCTTCCTTCAATCTGAATCTTTTTAGTGTACTCCTCCAATTCTATTTCATAACGAGCTTCTGCTTCAACATGATTCAAAATTCCTAATTCGGCAAATAAATCTAAAGCTTGTTTAGAAACTTTGGCTTTAATGGCTTCCGGAGTAGTTTTAAAGTTGCTTAAACCTCTTTTGGCTGCTTCTTTTTCCCAGGCATCACTATAGCCGTCTCCTTCAAAAAGTATTTTTTTAGATTGTTTGATGTACTCCCTTAAAACATTGAAAATTGCTTCATCTTTTTTCAAACCTTTGGTATCAATCAAAGTATCTACTTCAATTTTAAAATTCTTTAATTGCTTGGCTACAATAGCATTTAGGGTAGTCATTGCATTCGAACAGTTCGAATTTGAACCTACTGCCCTGAATTCAAATTTATTTCCTGTAAAGGCAAAAGGCGACGTTCTGTTTCTGTCGGTATTATCCAAAAGAACATCCGGAATTTTACCAACCACGTTCAGTTTTAAATCTGTTTTTTCTTCTGGAGATAATTTACCAGTGGTTACACTTTCCAGTTCCGTTAAAACTTTTGTCAACTGCTCGCCAATAAAAACCGAAATAATTGCCGGAGGTGCTTCATTTGCGCCTAACCTATGGTCATTACTTGCTGTTGCTATAGAAGCTCTTAACAAGGTTTCGTAATCATTAACTGCTTTTATGGTATTAATAAAGAACGTTAAAAACTGTAAATTGCTCATTGGCGTTTTACTCGGACTCAATAAATTAACCCCTGTATCTGTTGCCAGTGACCAGTTATTATGCTTTCCTGAACCGTTTACACCTTTAAAAGGCTTTTCGTGAAATAAAACTTTAAAATCATGACGCTCCGCAACTTTTTGCATCACATCCATCAATAAAGAGTTATGATCAACAGCAAGATTGGTTTCTTCAAATATTGGAGCCAATTCAAATTGATTTGGTGCTACTTCGTTATGACGCGTTTTTACCGGAATTCCCAATAACATACACTCTTGTTCCAGATCACGCATATACAGCAAAGCACGCGTAGGAATAGAACCAAAATAATGATCGTCTAACTGTTGTCCTTTTGCCGAAGTATGTCCTAATAAGGTTCTTCCTGTCATCATTAAGTCCGGACGGGAATTTGCCAAAGCTTTGTCAATCAAAAAGTATTCTTGCTCCCAGCCTAAAGTAGCTGTTACTTTTTTTACGTTTTTGTCAAAATATTTACAAACCTCTGTTGCTGCTTCATCCATTGCAGATAAAGCTCTTAACAACGGAATTTTATTATCTAAAGCTTCTCCTGTGTAAGCAATAAATACGGTAGGAATACATAAAGTGGTGCCATAAATGAATGCCGGAGAAGTTGGGTCCCAGGCTGTATATCCTCGAGCTTCGAAGGTATTTCTGATTCCGCCATTGGGAAAACTTGATGCATCAGGCTCCTGCTGTACCAATTGTGCTCCTCCAAATTTCTCTACAGGATCACTTCCGTCATATGATATATCAAAAAATGCATCGTGTTTTTCTGCTGTAGTTCCGGTAAGCGGCTGAAACCAATGCGTATAATGTGTAACACCTTTTACAAGAGCCCATTCTTTCATTCCCATGGCAATATAATCTGCCAGCTTTCTGTCTATTTTAGTTCCGTGCTGAATAGCATCCCTCACTCCTTTAAAAGCATCTGAAGTTAAATATTGCTTCATCGCTTTTTCATTAAAAACATTCGCCCCAAAAATTGTTGACTTTCTGTCAATTTCTTCAAAATGTACCGGCTTTCTTGAAGAAGCTTCCTTTAAGGCTTGAAAACGTAGTGTTGACATGTATATAATTTTAAAATTCGTAATAATTTTGATTAAATTAAGGAAGAACAAATATAAAGAATAAAAAAGCCTTTTTTAATCATAAGTTTTAGATTTTTGAAAAGCATTTTAGCAATAAAAGGTTCATTTTGTAAAGAATTCTGAAACGCTTTTTAAAAAATATAACAAAACATACGAATATTACTAAGGAAATCAACAATTTTTCATAATTTGGATAGAAATAAATTTAAAAAACAAAGGCGTTTATTACGAATTTATTTTTAAAACATTAAAAAATTGCTATTTTTTAAATATACCCCTATCTAAATTGCGCTTATGTAAAAAATTATATCTATTGAAACAAAATATACCCCCTAATTTTTACGACTTAAAAAATAAATCTATATTTGACCCAGCGAAAAAACAAAAAAAATTAATTTATATTATTATGGCTAAAATTAAGTTAGAGTACATTTGGTTAGATGGATACGAACCAACTCAAAATCTTAGAAGTAAAACTAAAGTTGAAGAGCACGAAAATTTCAAAGGAACATTAGAAGAACTTGGAAACTGGTCATTTGATGGTTCATCAACAAAACAAGCTGAAGGCGGTTCTTCTGACTGTTTATTAGTTCCAGTTGCAATCTATCCGGATCCAACTCGTATTAATGGATACTTAGTAATGTCTGAAGTTATGTACGCTGACGGAACTCCACACCCTTCTAACGGAAGAGCTACAATTGATGATGATAATGATGATTTCTGGTTTGGTTTTGAACAAGAGTATTTCATCATGGATACTAAAACTTTATTGCCATTAGGTTTCCCTGTTGGAGGTTATCCTGCTCCACAAGGTATGTACTACTGCTCTGTAGGTGGAAAAAACACTCACGGAAGAAAATTAGTAGAAGAGCATGCTGATTTATGTATCGCTGCAGGAATCAACTTTGAAGGTATTAACCAGGAGGTTGCTTGTGGACAATGGGAATTCCAATTATTCGCTAAAGGTGCTAAAAAAGCCGGAGACGAAATCTGGGTTGCTCGTTACCTTTTAGATCGTTTGACTGAAAAATATGGTTACTATATTGAATACCACCCAAAACCACTAGGAGATACAGACTGGAATGGTTCAGGTATGCATGCTAACTTCTCAAATAACATCTTAAGAACATGTGGAGACCAGGCTACTTACGAAAGAATCTGTGAAGCTTTCCGTCCTGTTACTGCTGAGCACATTGCAGTTTATGGAGCTTACAACGACCAACGTTTAACTGGTAAACACGAAACTGCTTCTATCCATGATTTCTCTTACGGAATTTCAGATAGAGGAGCTTCAATCAGAATTCCTTTAATTACTGTTCAAAAAGGATGGAAAGGATGGTTGGAAGACAGAAGACCAGCTTCAAACGGTGATCCATACAAAATTGCTGCAAGAATTATCAAAACTGTAAAATCAGCACTATAATTCAAAGCTTAATTTATATTCTAAAAGTGCCATCGTAATGATGGCACTTTTTTTATTCAACACTTCGACAAACTTTTTAACTTCTCTCCTTTATAGATAGAACGATTAAAAACCTTAACATTTCTATTTTCTACGCAACAAATCACGCACTTCAAAAGGAACATTCTTATAAAATTAACTTTTTAAGTTAAATTTCAAGACCTATCTTTGTATATACACTTTAAATACAGAGCATTATGATAGTCTGGACTTTATTTTTATTATCTGTTATTTTTATTCTTGCCCTGGATTTAGGTGTATTCAACAAAACACCGCATATCATCAGCACCAAAGAAGCCAGCAAATGGACATTAATTTGGGTAACATTGTCATTTCTTTTTTCAGGAGTTATTTACTGGCTATATACAACAGATTACATTGCAAACCCGGATAACCTAAAACCTGCAGTTGCTTCAATGAAGTTCATTACAGGATATTTAATAGAACTTTCGTTAAGCGTTGATAACATTTTTGTAATCGCCATCATTTTCGCTTCTTTCAAAATACCTCAAAAATACCAGCATCGTGTTTTATTCTGGGGAATTCTGGGAGCAATTGTTTTTCGTGGCCTGATGATTTTCTTTGGTGTTTTGCTCATCAATAAATTTAGCTGGACAACTTATATCTTTGGAATTTTCCTGATTTTTACCGCTATAAAAATGCTGTTTTCAGGAGAGGATGAAGATTTTCATCCAAAAGATTCTTTTGTATACAAAACATTAGGAAAAATTATTCCGATTACATCCGAAATGGACGGAGAAAATTTTTTCGTTACAACTAAAACTGCAAAAAAAGCAGCAACTCCCCTATTTGTTGCCTTAATAGTAATTGAGGTTATGGATGTTTTATTTGCTGTTGACAGTGTTCCTGCAATTCTGGCCATTACATCAGATCCCTTTCTGGTATTTAGCTCTAATATTTTTGCCATTTTAGGATTGCGTTCTATGTATTTCTTTTTAGCCAATATGCTGGCAAAATTCACTTATCTGGAATATAGTTTAGTTGCTATTTTAGCTTTCGTAGGATTAAAAATGCTCCTACACGATTATATACAAGTTCCGGAATGGGCTTCTTTAGGATTTATTGCTCTTTCCCTTTTAGTTGGAATTTTGGTTTCTTTAAAATTTGGAGAAGAGAAAGTGCTGACTGATTCTGAGAAAGAATAATTCGAAAAACTATAGACATAAAAAAAAGGAAATCTTACGATTTCCTTTTTTTTTATAACTTAAATTACTTAGTTTAGTTTTTTAACATTGCTATCATCAATATTATATTTCTTGATAACTTGATAATAATCAGAATAATCAGGTTTATTAACAGATTTATTAGTATTTACCCCATCATCTCCAGGGACTATTACAACACGAAATGTCTGATTTAGTCTAAAAGCATTGGAAACTGTGTTTAACTCAAAACCTTCCAGATATAAATCAATATCATCTTGTGTAAAATTAAATTTGTAAGTAAAATGCAACGTACCATCATCATAATAGTATGATTGTGGAATCGGACTCCACACATCACGACCATTTACGGTTCCGTTTAATCTATACATTAATACTACATCTCCTGATAAAATGGGTGTATCAAAATCTATCACTGGAGTATTTCCATTTGAATCAAATGTTACATTATTTACTTCAAAAACATAGCTAATGGTATCATAATCAACATCATTATCATCATCCGAACAACCAGAGAATGCAAATAATCCAACAACTGCGAAAAGTGTCAATATCTTTTTCATATTTTTAAAATTTTAAAGTTTATACTTAAAGGTATTCCAAAAATCAAACCAAAAAAAATAATTGAATGCCTTTTAGTATTATTTTTTTATTATTTCCCTACAACTACCTGATTTTTAAGCACTATTTTATTGAAAAATAATACATGAAATGGTAATGCGTTTTCCCAATATTCCCAGGTATGTGCTCCCGGTCTTTCAGTATAATCGTGTTCTACCTTATTATATACCAATCTTCTGTGCAATTCCTTATTTGGCTCAATTAAAAAATCATCTATGCCACAGTCAATAATCAATGGTAGTTTATTGGCTTTTATTTTGTCTATCATATTTAATACCGCATGCTGCTCATACATTTTTATATCATTACTCTTCTCGCCAAAAACAGGTTCAATTAATTTAAGAACCTGAGCAGAAGAATCACGATTGAGCATGACACTCATATCAACTGCGCCACTCATGCTTCCGGCAGCACAAAATAAATCAGGATTTCTGGCAGACAAGTACAATGCTCCATGACCTCCCATAGAAAGTCCGGTAATGACACGCCCATTTTTATTCGCGATAGTTCTGTATGTTTTATCTACTTTCTGAATTACTTCCTTAGTCACAAAGGTTTCGAACTGGCTTCCTGTATTTACCGGACTGTCGATATAAAAACTAAACGTCTCGCCTTCGGGCATTACGATAATCAAATTATACTGATCTGCTAAGTTCTTTACAAGTTCACTGTCCGGTGTCTTTTTTAGCCAGTCATCAAAATGTCCGTAAGCCCCATGCAATAAATACATTACCGGAAATGCCTTTTTGCTTTTGGCGTATGAATTAGGCAACACAATAGCAGCCTTGTATGTTTTATTCATTACCGTGCTGGCAATTTGCAGCGTATCTACTTTTGCAGCATGCGAAATTCCGGAAGACAGTACACATATAAAGAGTAAAATTTTAAAATACTTCATGGCTTTATTTTTTTTAAGAAACATAAATATACTTTTTAAGAATCAAATAATCTCAAAACAGCATAAAAAAACCATCAACAAAATTGATGGTTTTCTATTAAAATAAGTATAATCTGTTTACATAATCATCGCCCGATGCTCTTGTCTGTATTCTGATGCACTTTTACCGGTATATTGTTTAAATGACTTGCTGAAATGACTGAAATTATTAAATCCGCTTTCATAACATACCTCATTTATACTAATAGGTTTCTCTGCCAGGAGTTTGGAAGCATGTACCAAACGGTATTCATTGACGAATTCAGTGAATGTTTTATTTGATATTTTTTTAAAATAACGACAGAAAGACGGCGTGGTCATACTAACCAATTTAGAGACTTCATCTATTGAAATTGGCTCCTGAAAATGATCTTTTACATAGCTAAACACAACATTAATTCTATCATTATCCGGCACCTGCATTTCGAGTATAAACCCATCTGCATTTAAAACAGTATATTCTTCAGAACTTGCTAAATCTTTCAAAATACTCAAAAGAGTCAGGAAACGCTCAAACGGAGATTTGTTCTCCATTAATTCCATTTTAGTTCCAATTCTTTTTTTAGTTTCGCCTCCAAATGCTATTCCCGCTTTTGCCTGATCAAGAAGTTGTTGAATTTTTTTCATTTCAGGAATTCCAAAAAAATCACCTCCCAGAAAATCAGGTTTAAAATGAATTACAGTTTCATCTGTATTACCCGTTTTTTCATTTGTAAATCCGCAATGCGGTAAATTAGAGCCTATCAAAATCAGGGAACCGTTCGTATAATACGAAATATGGCTTCCTATTTGTCTCTTTCCCGCTCCTCCATTAACAAAAACAATTTCAATTTCAGGGTGGTAATGTAATAAATGGGATTTACTATTAGTCTTTTGAGCATGCTTAGTGTAAGTAAACGAGCTTCCGTAAGAGTTTGATATTATTTCAAGAGCTGGGGCAATTGGTTTCATTTCGTAATGATTAAATAATAAGAGCAAATTTAACAAAAATACCTAAAAAAATTTAAATTTTAACCTACAACGCTTTCGTAACTAAGAATAACACATAGTATTCAATAAAAAACTGAATTATTTTTAACAGAATAAAATTAGACATTAATTTTAAAAATCAACGTTATTAAAAAAGGTTAAATTAAAATAATGAATTTAACTCTCTTAAACAATAATAGTTTAAAAGTTAAAAAAATCTATTTCACTATTAAATACCCAGATTTAGTATTCGTATTTTATACGTAAAACTATTGAATGTTATTTTTTGAAAAAAAAGAAACTAATTATTTTATTGAATCATAAAATAGTTTCACAACAGCTCCTCACCGATTCCCGAGCTATTTTATGTCTTCTTTCAGGATGAAAATCATGTTAATTTGAAGCCACAAATAAACTTCCATTTTTAAACCAACGGAATTGTTAATTCAGCATCGATACATTAAATCCGGAAGAATCCATTTTTGGTCATTTTACCCTCGTTTTCCCTGTTTTTACTATTTATTTTCAATAAAACATGTTTTAGCAGGCACAAAATTAAATTTTTAGGAATTGTTAAGCGCCTAAAAATTACAATAGTCCTATTTTTTTCCTACAAAAATTACACAATTAAAACAAAAACAAACTATAAAGCATCATATTCATAATTGACAGATATATTTTGAAAAATAATAATCAAATTCATCAAAACTCCAAGAATAATTCAAATTTTAACATATAACGGTTTCGTAAATGAGAATACAGCATATATAACAGCAAATAGAGTTGTGCTCTTTACCCTACAGTTGAAGTAATTTAGCAGTATCAAATAAGAAGAAATAATTTAAATAAAAATATCATGAATAAGACATTAAAATTAAGTTTAGTATGTGCAGTACTTTTTGGAACAAGTACATATGCAATCGACGGAAATGAAGATTCTTCTCTTCATGTAATTAAAGAAAAAGGTAATGAAGTTACTTTTGGATTAAATGTAACTGAAGCAAAATTAATGATATACGATCAGGATGGTACTGTACTTTATTCTGAGAAAGCTTCAGGAAAAGATGGGATCCTAAAAAAAATCACATTTGAAGATTTCCCGGAAGGAACTTACATATTAAAGATAGAAGATAAAGAAAAAACAACAAAACATGAAATCACTGTTACTTATAACAAGATAGTTTTATCATCTAAAGCAATATCATCAGTTTATAAAACAGAAATTTCTGGTAATAATACAGGCGTAGCAGTACGCTAAAAAAGTTTATGCTTTCATAAGTATAAAAATGAGGTTAGATAGTTAGTAAAGTTTAAAACCTAACGGTTTTCAAAACAGCTCTTGGTGGTTCTTGAGCTGTTTTTTTATGCTCTTTTTTCAGTTCAATATTTTTTATAAATATCATAAATGAGCATGTTTTTCAACCCTGTCATTCATTTAAATAAATTATCAAATAACAATGAAATTAACGTTAACGATAATTATAATTCAAATTTTAACCTATAACGGTTTCGTAAATGAGAATACAGCACATATATCAGCAAACAGAGTTGTACATATTACCGTATAGTTGAAGTAATTTAGCAGTATCAAATAAGAAGAAATAATTTAAAAATATATATCATGAAAAAGACATTAAAATTAAGTTTAGTATGTGCAGTACTTTTTGGAACAAGTACTTATGCAATTGACGGAAATGAAGATTTTGCTCTTCATGTAATTAAAGGAAACGGTAACCAGGTAACTTTTGCATTAAACAATGTAAAAAAGCACACTTATCAATCTACGATACAGACGGTAACCTTATCTATTCTGAAAGTGCTTCAGGCAAAAGCGGAATCCTAAGAACATTCAGCTTTGAAGAATTCCCTGAAGGAACTTATTTCTTAGAAGTAGAAGATAGTGTAAAAACTACAAAACATGAAATTACTATTACAGCCGGTGTTGCAACATTATCATCAAAAGCAATTTCATCAGTTTACAAAGCAGGTTTTTCTGCCAACAATACAAGCGTAGCAGTACGCTAAAAAAGTTTATGCTTTTCATAAGTATAAAATGAGGTTAGATAGTTAGTAAAGTTTAAAACTTAACGGTTTTTAAAACAGCTCCTGGTGGTTCTCGAGCTGTTTTTTTTTGTTCAATATTTGATAAACAGCAAGATTCAACCCTTTTTTTTTACCCTGTCATTTATTTAAATAAATTATCAAATAACAATCAAATTAACGTTAACGGTGATAATAATTTAAATTTTAACCTATAACGGTTTCGTAAATGAGAATACAGCACATATATCAGCAAATAGGGTTATACAAAATTATAAATTTCATAAGTAATTTAGCATCAGAGAATTAGAACTAATAATTTAAAAACTATTGTCATGAAAAAGATTTCAAAATTAAGTTTAGTATTAGCAGTACTTTTTGGAACAAGTACTTATGCAATCGATGGTAATGAAGACTTCAATCTTCATGTATTAAAAGCAAACGGAAAACTGATCACTTTTGCTTTAAACAATGTTACAAAAGCAAAATTAGCAATCTACGACCAGGACGGTACTCTGATTTATTCTGAAAGCGCTTCAGGTAAAGATGGAATTTTGAGAACATTTAGCCTGGAAGAATTTCCTGAAGGAACTTATTTCCTTGAAGCAGAAGACAGCATAAAAATAGTAAGACATGAAATTACAATTACAGATAACAAAACAGTTTTGTCTGCAAAAGCAATTTCATCGGTTTACAAAACAAATTATGCTAAAAATGCAAATGTTGCCGCTCGTTAAAACTGTTTACAATTTTAATAATTGTATAAAAATGGTTAGATAGTAAAAGATTAAAACTTAATTGTTTTCAGAAACAGCTCTTTGTGGTTATGGAGCTGTTTTTTATTGCTTTTTTTTTAGAAAATCTATCGAATCGCTAAAATACTTTTTGAAAATAAATTTAATAGCAGCGTTGGTAAATTTCCACACATTTGTCACTTCAGGAAAAATTCATTTCTACCGATTTATATTCTGTTTTCGCTGTTTTACATACTTTTTGACAACAAAAGCAACAAATCCTACTCCTAAATTATACTTTCTGTAATTTCAAAGCAGCTAAAAATTATTATAACTTAATTTTTACCCACTTAAAATTACCATATCCCAACAAAAACAATGTAATGCTTTTTATATTCGTAATTGAAGCAGAATTTTTAAAAAATTATAATCAAATCGATCAAAACTCCAGCAATAATTTAAAATTTAACATATAACGGTTTCGTAAATGAGAATATAGCATATATATCAGCAAATAGAGTTGTGCACTTTACCTTACATCTGCAGTAATTTAGCAGTATAGAAACAGAAGAAATAATCTAAAAAAATATATCATGAAAAAGACATTAAAATTAAGTTTAGTATGTGCAGTACTTTTTGGAACAAGTACTTATGCAATCGACGAAAATGGAGATTTTGCTCTTCATGTAATTAAAGGAAACGGTAGTGAAGTAACTTTTGCATTAAACAATGTAAAAAAAGCACACTTATCAATCTACGATGTAGACGGTAATCTTATCTATTCTGAAAGTGCTTCCGGCAAAAACGGAATTCTAAGAACATTCAGCTTCGAAGAATTTCCAACAGGAACTTACTTCTTAGAGGTAGAAGACAGTGTAAAAACTACAAGACACCAAATTACTATAAAAGACAATATTGCTGTAGTATCAAGACAAGCAGTTACATCAACATATAAAGCAGGTTCTTCTGCAAACAATACAAGCGTAGCAGTACGCTAAAAAAGTTTATGCTTTTCATAAGTATAAAAATGAGGTTAGATAGTTAGTAAAGTTTAAAACCTTACGGTTTTTAAAACAGCTCTTGGTGGTTCTTGAGCTGTTTTTTTTGTTATATATTTCTCACATCTCAGAAATAAATGCAAAAAGCACAAAAATTTAACAAAATATTACTTCACAAACATAAGTGACTGAATGTTAAAACTTTAAAAAATATTTAAAAAAATAAATCCAAAACACCAATAAACACGTAAGTGTCTTAAGAAAATAATGGAAAACCCTTGAATTCAACAACTTACTGTTGAAAAATAAAACAGTAAAAATTTTGAAATAAGAGAACTATTTGTAGTTTTGCCAAATACCACGAATTAGAAAATTAAAATTAAAAAATTAGAAAAGAGATGAAACAAATTTTAAGACTGAGCTTTGTTGTAGCTGTATTTTTAACAACATTAAGTACGTATGCAAGTAATGAAAAAAGTGATTATATCCTGTATATCAAAACCGGAAATGGAAAAGTAGTAAGTTTTACATTAAACGCTGACGAAAAATCAAATTTTTCAATTCTTGACGAAAAACAAAACTTACTTTACACAGGAGAATTTTCTACAAACGAATTAGAAGTTTCAAAAACACTAAGCCTTGAAACGTATCCTGCCGGAACTTACTACCTAAAAGTTTTGGAAAACAACAAAATAGTAAATCATAAAATTACTGTTTCTAATAAAAAATCAAAAACAATTACTTTAGACAAATCAGTAAACGAAAGCCCGGCTTTTCGTCGTTAATCATACTTGTCCCCCTATTTAAGAACAGCTCAACAAGGGCTGTTTTTTTATTTAATTTTCTTTCCGTAAACCGGCTCCAATTTTTACCAGTTTCCAAAAAATATCAGCTTCTGATGTAATCGCTATTTTTTGAAATTCTTTATAAAAAGAAGAATGTGCAAATGCATAAATATAATCTAACAGCTCTATGGCCGTAAAACTTTGCCTAAATTCAGGACGTAATTCACTGCTATTGGCAAAACAAACATTTCCGGTATATTTTTCACTCAGGAACAGCAAACCCAAATGATCTGCAAATAATTTTACAATTTCGTTATTTAGATTAACAGTTTCAGGAACAGATTGATTACAAAGAACTTCAGTAGTAAAATAAGTTTGGGTAGTATTTTGCAAAATTTTTAAAACATTGTTTTCTAAATCAATACCATCAAATAGTTTAGAAATATTTTCGTCTGCGTTTAAAGCGTTGATTTTTTTCCAATACTCCTGGATAGTCATAACAATAGTGGTTTAATCTATAAAATTATACTATATAATTTTCATTGAACATTTTTCTCCACTAAAAAATGTCTGAAAACTTTTAGATAACACGCTAAAAATAGTTAAAATTTCTAAAAAAAGTACTCAAACGCACCTTATATCACTGATTTAGATATATTTGCGAAACAAAAAACAAAAAAATCCAGATATTCTCTTAAACCAATGCTTATGCAAAATAGACTTGTTATTTTAATATTAGGGACTATTTTTTCATTGAGTGCTGCTGCCCAAAATGAAAAAGTATTTATCACTGACAAAGTAAGCGACACTTATGCTTATGTTGATGTAATGAAAACGTATGAAAGAGTTGCTGCAAAAGGCTACAAGTCTGTAGATTTATTTCAAAAATTAGGAGATTCGTCTTATTCACATTTTAAACTCGAAAAAGCAGCGGAATGGTACGATAAACTATTTGCCATGACAGCCGATTTAGAACCTGTATATTATTACCGTTATGCTGAATCGCTACGATTCATCTGCGAAAACGAAAAAGCCGATGCTATTCTTGAAAAGCTGAAAACAAAAGGAATGGTAAAGAAGAAGGTTTGATGTTTAAACGTTTATGTCAGCACTTGACAATTAAATATTCATAACTGTAAACTGAATAAATAACATTCCGGTTATAAAGGCCGTTAAATATATAAATTTCTTAATATCATCAAATTCTCTTCCTTCTTTTAGAATCAGGCCTCTGAATTTCCCTGAAACTAATGCTAAAACTGAACTTATAAAAACCAGCCCAAGAGCTAGTTTCACACCAATTCCAATCGGAAGTCCTTCTTTTTTATCCTGTAGCATAAAGGGAATTATATCAGACAAAAAAAGTAAGTTCCATGCTATTATAAAAAAAACAGCAACCGGTTTTTTAATTGGAAATCCTCCTTGATTTTGTCTTTCCAGAATTTTCAAATCTTCTGTACTTATTTCTGAATTTGTATTTTCTAAAAATCCCGTCTTTTTAATTTCATCTATGACTGTGTTGGGATTCTTAAAAGTCCAGAATATAACATTTGAATTGTATTTTTCTATTCTGTGGTTTATCTTAATTCCGTTTCCAATTATCGGAATCGAACTGTACGCTTCTATAGAAATAATGTCTTTTGGCTGAAATACCAAATTACCAACAATTGATGCATTAATTTTTAAAACCTCTTTGTCAACATATAAATCGGCAAATGGAAAACTGGCATTTGCCATTCCGATTCTTGCTCCACCGGTAAGCGTAAATTTTTCAGTCATAACTTAATTTATAATTTTTGGTATGTAAAATAGATATAAAGAAACATCTTTTTTTAATAAAAACTATTAGCTAAAAAGTCGCTCAATTTCATTTTGTATCTCAAATATATCCATAACGGCATACAGCCCTACAGATTCTTCCAGATGAGCATTAGAGGGTGACGCTTCAACATTTGAATGTATTAGTTTGATTTGATTTGCCAAATCGGGCAAAAACTTGATTCCCGAAACGGCATATTTAGAAATACGTTTACTGCCATCATTGTACAATTTCCCTTTTGCAGCCAACTTTTCTAATTCCTGAATTTCAGGAACTTTATCAAATATTTTATCGTAAAACTCTATAATCGGACTTTCGTTGGGGCGTGAAAGCTTTTGTATATAAGCACAATAAAAACGTTTATCGAGCTGAATAGCAATTACATCCTTTGGTCTGTAGAAAGTAATATTATCAGGCAATGACGGTTTTCGCCTGAGCGGAACGGGTTCTGAACTAATGAGTTTTTTTATCTGATCTGATTTTCTAAAAAAGTCATCGCTTAAAACCACATCGCGGTTTAAAGCATCAATTGACTCTATTGCTTTTTCAGCAATTTCAGAATCTTCGAGTCCGTATTTATGAAGAATTACTGCTAACGCCACAAATGTTGTACGTTTATAATTATCTGTAACTTCTGTATGATCGGCATTTAGAACACAATTCCAGCGCAATAAGATTTTAGGAAGAATATAACCCGTAAGATTTTCAGCAATTTTTGTGTCGTGTTTGGCATACGCCATCGCTTTTGCAGTAAGCCTTGCAAAATCGTCATCGATATTTTGTACTAATGCTTTTGAAGCTAATTTATCCAGTATTTGCTGATGCGTCATTTTTATTTTGAAATTAAAAAGACAGCTTTTTGGAGCTGTCTTTTGTAGTTTATCAATACCTTTTTAGGAATATTATTTCCCTTTAAGTAATTTTTCTAAATATTCGATCTTATCTTTTTCTGCCTGAAGCAAACGTTCGTAAAGGTTTTTATTTTCTTCTACAGTTTCCATTAATTTATCTAATGGATTGAAAGTACACGTATTATAATGATTAAAATTATTATCTGAATCATTAAAAGTATTAAAATAATTGATTACACCTTCTTCAGAAAAATTCTTAATGGCTTCGACCGTTACACCAAGCGCTTTTGCAACTTCAATAAGCTTTTGCTCATCTATGGTTTCACTGTTTTCTAAAGCCGAAACAGCTTGCTGGTTTGTTCCTAAAGCTTGTGCCAAAGCTTCCTGTTTCATGTCACGAAGTTCACGAATGCGGCTTATTTTTCGCCCTATATGATTTGGTTTTGTAAGTGTGCTCATAATTCAAAGATAACAATTAAGTTCATTAACAAGAAATATGTAAAAAACATATTTAGTGCCGTACCATACCGCAAAAAATGATTTGATACCGTGTAATCTATTTCTTTCTTGCGGTGTTAAACAAAAATACATTTTTTCTGATAATAACAAATTCTAAAAGTCAAATTCTAAAACAATTCACACTCAAAAACCAACGAAATGGAAACCACTGAAATTAGAAATTTAGAAGTTCTCAAAAAAATGGCCTCCCGGTCTTTTCAAACACTAAAACCAGCTACTGACAATTCAAAAGCCTACATCGCTCAAATTAAGGTTTCTAATTATGTCGAACTCGGCGGCTTAATTACCGACCTGCTTAAATTGTGCATATTGGCGCTGGATCCGGAAATACCTAAAATTGCTGATAAAAACAATGAACCTATTAATGTGGGGCTTATTTTAGAAACTGTACTTCAGCTGTTTCCTTTGGAGGAAATGGAGTTTTTGGGTGATTTTGGGGAGGTTGGTGGGGATTGAGTTCTTTATTGAAAGATAAACGCAATATTGTCATTTTCGACAGAGGAGAAATCTTCACGAGAAACTCTAAAAAGATAGGCGACATTCTGCACGGAGCTACTTGCGGAGATTTCTCCTTACGTCGAAATGACAAATTGGAGAGTGGAAACTTTGGGTTCACGAATTTAACGCTCCCGCAGCAAGGAAAATGGAGTTTTTGAGTAATGTTGGAAAGATTATTGGTAAAGATTGAGTTCTTTAAAGATAACCCCAATATTGTCATTTCGACGGAGGAGAAATCTTTACGAGAAACTCTACAAAGATGGGCGACATTCTGTACGGAACTACTTGCGGAGATTTCTCCTCCGTTGAAATGACAAATTGGAGAGGGTAAACTTTGGGTTCATGGGTGGAACGCTCCCGCAGCAAGGAAAATGGAGTTTTTGAGTAATGTTGGAAAGGTTGTTCGTAAAGATTGAGTTCTTCAAAAACAACTGCAATATTGTCATTTCGACGGAGGAAAAATCTTCACGAGAAACTCTACAAAGATTGGCGACATTCTGTACGGAGCTACTTGCGGAGATTTCTCCTTACGTCGAGATGACAAATTGGAGAGGGTAAACTTTAGGTACACGAATTTAACGCTCCCGCAGCAAGGAAAATGGAGTTTTTGAGTAATGTTAAAAGGTTGTTGGTAAAGATTGAGTTCTTCAAAAACAACTGCAATATTGTCATTTCGACGGAGGAAAAATCTTCACGAGAAACTCTACAAAGATTGGCGAAATTCTGTACGGAGCTACTTACGGAGATTTCTCCTTACGTCGAAATGACAAACTTTATGAAGTTTTATTCTGCTCGCGAGCGGGATGCTCTTGCCAGCTCTGGATAAACTTTGGGTTTTACACACGAAAACAACATCATCATACAAAACTTCTTTCAAAAATATAATTTACATTTCCAGAATTTTGAATATGTCGTAATTTAGATTTTTCCATCGTCCAATATAAATCTCCTTTCCCGACATATGTAAGATTAAATATGTCAATCCAATCGTTGTCTTTTATTTTTTTTCCTGATTTTGAAACCTCCCTCAAAACATCATCGAAAGTATCAATTAAAAGCTCATTTTTATCTTTATTTAGTCTTGGTATTTTGTGGTCAAATCCCATCATTTCAAGATTATCATTTGCCCAGTTAAGAATTAAATTTTCTGTATATCCTCTTGTGTTTAATTTTTTAAATTTGAGCTTATCTGAATCAATCAACTTTTTATATTCTAGCGATTTATCATTAATATAATTTGTTAAACCTGAAATATCCCCTCGATCTGGTCTAATATCTTTCACTTGATTATAGCTAAGATTAACTAGAGCTTTTAAGTCTAATATATATTCTATTAAAGATAATCTTGGTTTTAAATCTAGTACCGTTTCTTTTAAGATAAATTCAAAAGGGTCAAAATGAATGAATTCAATTCGCTCAATATTATCTAAAACAGATTTTATTGCTTTTTTCAAAAGATTAAAAGTTATTTCAGATTTCCAAAGATTTCTACTTGTATAAAGTTCATTAACTACTATAATGGGCACACATAACTTATATTGGCTACTAATTTCCAAAATATCTTTATCAGAAATACCATACCATACATTGGTATCCGTTATAACTCTAACCATTTTTCTTTTTTTAAGATAATACCTATTTTGAATAAAATGTTGCTAAAAATAAACAAAACTTACGTCGATAATTCAAACTAATGAACAAATTGATTTAAAAAAATCAAAAAACCTCCTAAAAATTTCGAGAGACTTTTCCATAAATCTATAAAAAGTAAATCCTACATATTCCTTCTATACTGCCCACCAACTTCAAACAACGCCGAAGTAATCTGCCCCAACGAACAAACCTTTGTAGCTTCCATCAAATGATCGAATAAGTTTTCGTTTTTAATAGCAGCCTGCTGCAGATTATTTAAATGCTCGTTTACTTTTGCTTCGTGAAATTGATGCAGGTTATCCAGCATCGTAATCTGGTATTGTTTTTCTTCTTCGGTGGCGCGAATCACTTCTGCCGGAATTACTGTTGGCGAACCTTTTGAACTCAGGAATGTATTTACACCCACAATTGGAAAATCGCCGTTGTGTTTTAAGGTTTCGTAATACAAACTTTCTTCCTGAATCTTAGAACGCTGATACATTGTTTCCATTGCGCCAAGAACACCGCCACGTTCTGTGATTCGGTCGAATTCTTGTAAAACCGCAGCTTCCACTAAATCAGTTAATTCTTCGATGATGAAGGATCCCTGAATTGGATTTTCGTTTTTCGCCAGACCTAATTCTTTATTGATAATCAGCTGAATCGCCATGGCACGACGTACCGATTCTTCGGTTGGCGTTGTAATTGCTTCGTCGTACGCATTGGTGTGCAGTGAATTACAGTTGTCGTAAATGGCATACAAAGCTTGCAAAGTCGTTCTAATATCGTTGAAATCAATTTCCTGCGCGTGTAACGAACGTCCAGATGTCTGAATATGATATTTCAGCATTTGGGCTCTTTCGTTGGCTCCGTATTTATTTTTCATGGCTTTTGCCCAAATTTTACGTGCCACACGACCAATAACCGAATATTCAGGATCGACTCCGTTGGAGAAGAAGAACGATAAATTTGGACCAAAATCGTTGATGTTCATGCCTCTGCTCAAATAATATTCCACGTAAGTGAAACCATTTGAAAGCGTAAAAGCCAATTGCGTAATTGGGTTTGCTCCCGCCTCAGCAATATGATATCCTGAAATCGAAACCGAATAGAAATTACGAACATTTTTAGTAATAAAATATTCCTGAACGTCACCCATTAAACGCAGTGCAAATTCTGTTGAGAAAATACAGGTATTCTGCGCCTGGTCTTCTTTTAAAATATCCGCCTGAACCGTTCCACGAACCTGATATAACGTTCTGATTTTAATTTCATTATAAATATCCAAAGGTAAAACCTGATCTCCGGTAGCTCCTAAAAGCAGTAATCCCAAACCATTATTCCCTTCCGGTAAATCGTCCTGATAATGCGGGCGCTCGACTCCTTTTTCCTTGTATATTTTGTTGATTTTGGCTTCAACTTCTTTTTCTAAATAATTGGCTTTAATGTATAATTCGCATTGCTGATCGATTGCCGCATTCATAAAGAAACCTAACAGCATTGGCGCAGGTCCGTTGATCGTCATACTTACCGAAGTTAAAGCATGAACCAAATCGAAACCTGAATATAATTTTTTGGCATCGTCTAAACAGCAGATTGAAACGCCTGCATTACCAATTTTTCCGTAAATATCAGGGCGAATATCGGGATCGTTTCCATACAAAGTTACACTGTCAAAAGCAGTCGAAAGTCGTTTTGCAGGCAATCCCGCACTTACGTAATGAAAACGTTTGTTGGTTCTTTCCGGTCCGCCCTCGCCCGCAAACATTCTCGACGGATCTTCGCCTTCACGTTTAAACGGATACAATCCCGAAGCAAACGGAAATTCGCCGGGAACATTTTCCTGTAAATTCCAACGCAAAATATCGCCCCAGCCTTCATATTTAGGCAAAGCAATTTTTGGGATTTGTAAATGAGATAAACTCTCAGAATGTGTCGCGATTTTAATTTCTTTATCACGAACTTTAAAGGAGTAAGCCGGATTTTTATATTTCGCAACCTTATCAGCCCAATTCAGAATAATTTCCCAGTTGTAGGGATCTAAATCCATTTTTACTTTATCAAACTGATTTAGTAAAAGGTTTAAAAAGATTCGGTTTTCGTCATGCTCTGTGATGCCGCTTGGTAAAACTGTTGAATCGTCTATTCCTGCTTTTATAATTTGAGGCACTTTTCCCGAAACCGATTCTATAGTTTTATAAATTCCGTATAATTTCTGCGCTACTTTTTGCTGTGAAATTGCCGTTTCATCATAAGATCTGTTATTCTCGGCAATTTCAGATAAATAACGTGTTCTGTGTGGCGGAATCACGAAGATTTTTTCGCTCATTTCTTTTGTGATTTCAAAAGTCGATTTCAAATCAGAATCGGTTTTTTCTGCCACTTTATCCATAATCGCTTTGTACAGCGTATTCATTCCCGGATCGTTGAACTGAGAAGCAATTGTTCCAAAAACCGGCATTTCGTCCGGATTTTTATCCCAAAGATTATGATTTCTTTGATATTGTTTTTTTACATCGCGCAACGCATCAAGCGCACCGCGTTTGTCAAATTTGTTTAAAGCCACTAAATCGGCAAAATCAAGCATATCGATTTTTTCCAATTGCGTTGCAGCTCCAAACTCCGGCGTCATTACATATAAAGAAACATCAGAATGATCCATAATTTCGGTATCCGATTGCCCAATTCCCGAAGTTTCCAGAATAATCAAATCGTATTTCGCGGCTTTTAAAACCTGAATGGCTTCGGCTACATATTTAGACAAAGCCAAATTCGACTGACGCGTTGCCAGCGAACGCATATATACACGAGGATTATTTATGGCATTCATACGGATTCTGTCTCCTAAAAGTGCCCCTCCGGTTTTTCTTTTCGAAGGATCGACAGAAATCAATCCGATTGTTTTCTGGGGAAAATCAATTAAAAATCTACGAACCAATTCATCAACCAAAGATGATTTTCCTGCTCCGCCCGTTCCTGTGATTCCCAAAACCGGAATTTTAGAATTGGAATTTATTTCGTGAATTGTATCAAAAGCCGATTTTGCAATTTCAGGGAAATTCTCTGCGGCCGAAATTAAACGTGCAATGGCAGTTGGCGTTTTGTTTTCGATATGATCGATTTCTCCGTTTAATTGGTCTCCAACAGGAAAATCGGCACGTTCCACCAAATCATTAATCATTCCCTGAAGTCCTAAAGAACGACCATCATCAGGGGAATAAATTCTGGTAATACCATATTCGTGTAATTCTTCGATTTCGCTTGGCAGGATTACGCCGCCTCCGCCTCCGAAGATTTTAATGTGCCCCGCTCCTTTTTCATGAAGCAAATCATACATATATTTAAAGTATTCATTGTGTCCGCCCTGGTAAGAAGTCATTGCAATAGCATTTGCATCTTCCTGAATAGCAGTATTTACAACCTCTTCAACACTTCGGTCATGTCCTAAATGAATCACTTCAACACCGGTTGACTGAATAATACGGCGCATAATATTAATGGCTGCATCGTGTCCGTCAAAAAGCGAAGCGGCTGTGACAATTCTTACTTTATTTTTAGGAATATATATTTTTTGTTGTTCCATTTTGCGAATATGATAATTTTATAGCGCAATTTACAAAATATTTCAACAATTCAATGAACAGATAGCTTTATGTTAACAAAAAATAATTAGTTCGCAGGCATACAGATTTCTATCATCCTGAATTATATTCAGATAATAAAATGATACAATGCTTTAAGGGAATTTAATAACCTAAAAAGAGAGATTTAATTTGAGTTAAAAGCTCTTTTTGATTTTTGATAAAAATTCGTGAGTAACTCCTAAATAAGAAGACAAATTTTTATTATTTATTTTTTTTGTTTTATGAGGGTACTTTTCTATAAACTCAATATATCGCTGTTTTGAAGTCTTGTTTAAAACATCCAAAAGCCTTTCCTGTATAGCAATATTGGCTCTTTCTACCATTAAGATATGAAACTGTATAAGTTTGGGCACCTGTTTGAATAACAATGCTTTGTTTAATTTATTGATTACTAATATCTCACTGTCTTCAATGGCTTTTATATTGTATTTTGTCAGTTTTTGGTAATAAAAACTCTCCAGATCACACATCCATTCATTTTCAAATGAAAAGAAAATAACCGTTTCTGTGCCATTTTCATTCAAAATATAGGTTTTAAAAGCACCTTTGAGTATAAAACCTTCATAAGAATTGTTAGAATCCTGAATCTGTAAAAATTCATTTTTTTTCAATTTAATAAACTCTGTTTTATCTAGTATGAAAGCCCACTCCTGATCTGTAAGAGTGATTTTTCTTTCTATATTTTGTCTTAGCGCTTCGTACATAATTTTTAATTATTTCTTAATTAAAATTTCTAAATTTCATAACATTGGGGAGTGAATTTAAATAATGTAATCGATTACGCAAAAATACTAAAATTATATTATATTCAAATTAAATATCTAAAAAAAATTAAATATTCAAATTAATTACAAATTTATTGAACAAGTTCAATATTACTGTAGGATTTAATAAACATATTTGCATCGCTATAAAAATTAGTTTTAACCCAACAAAAACCATTATGAAATTTAAAACCAAACTAACTATTTCATTATTTACAATTGCTTTGGCATTTACAAGCTGTAATACAGAAGATGCTTCTGACAGTACTGAAAATGCAAGTGCCGCTGCGAGTCAAAATGTTTCAACCTCAAAAGTTGGAGTTTGCTCAGAAGTGCCGGGATGGGCATCTCAAAACGGAGGTACAACCGGAGGAGGAACATCAGCAGAAACAGCAGTAACTACTTATGCACAATTAAAGTCGGCAATTGAGAATACTTCTGTAAAAGTGATAAAAGTGTCCGGAACTATTACTGTTTCTGCCAGATTATCATTTCAAAACCAAACCGGAAAAACAATTTACGGTACCAGCGGTGCAAAAATTGTTTCAACAAATCAGACTAAAGATGGTTCTGGTATCATTTACTTTAAAGGTTGTAAAAACATCATTATCAGAAACCTGATTTTTGAAGGTCCGGGAGCTTATGATACAGACGGATGGGACAATGCAACTTTGGACAACTGCCAGAATGTATGGGTTGACCACTGCGAATTCAGAGATGGAGTTGATGGAAACTTTGACATCAAAAACAAATCTGATTATGTGACTGTTTCTTATACAAAATTCACTTACTTAAAAGCCCCTAAAGCAGGAGGACCAGGAGGTTCTGACGATCACAGATACTCAAATTTAATTGGTTCAAGCGATAGCGCTACAGGAGACCGCGGAACATTCAGAATTACATTTGCACGTTGCTGGTGGGCAAGCGGATGTAAAGAAAGAATGCCAAGAGTTAGATTTGGAAAAATCCACATCATAAACAGTTATTTCAATAGTTCTGCCAGCAACAAATGTATTGCTGCAGGTTTTGAAGCTGATATAAAAGTAGAAAACAACCTTTTTGAAAATGTAAAAACGCCAATTGACTTAATGACAGGTCTTACAGCAGTAACTGTTACATCAGGAAATGTTTTCACTAATACAACTGGTAATATTGCAGGAAAAAACACTTCATTTACTCCTCCTTATAGTATCCCAACTCTTGCAGCATCTGCCGTTAAAGCAGACATCTCTGCCGGTGCCGGTGCTACATTTGCAGGTAATACATGCGGGTCATTCTAAATTTAAAAAATTGTTTTTACAGAAGAGCTATCCGGTTTTGGGTAGCTCTTTTGTTTTAGGTCTTATAAAGTCTAAATTTCTAAAATAGCCCTGATGGAAGCGGTATCCCGCACTTTTTCTGTGCGGAATTTAGCGGACAGCAGGACAAAAGTTAATTATGAAACAAAATGTTTCTGCTCCTGAAATAAAATTGTGGCTTTGTTTTTGAATAAGTAGTATTTTTGAAACTTATAAAAACCCCATTTTAATGAAAAAGATTATACTTCTGGCATTGGCATTTTCTCTTAACTCCTGTGCACAGGTACAACAAACACTAAATCAGTTACCACAATTATCTTCACAAATTCCAAATCTGGGTGTTGATATCTCTGCTGGTCTAAAAGAAGCTTTAAATAAAGGAATAACGCAACAGGTAAGCAAATTGACTGCTGTCGATGGTTTCTATAAAAATGAAGCGGTAAAAATACTTATGCCTGCAGAGCTTCAAAAAGTAGATGCAACTTTGAGAAAAGTGGGACTTGGTTCTCTTGCAGATGAAGGAATAAAAGTATTGAACCGTGCTGCTGAAGATGCTGTAAAGGAGGCAACGCCAATATTTGTCTCAGCTGTTAAAAACATGTCTTTTACGGATGCGAAAAATATTTTATTAGGAAATGACAGCGCTGCAACAAGTTATTTACAAGGAAGCACCACAACTCCTTTGTACGCAAAATTTAATCCTGTAATTAAAAGTTCGTTTGAAAAAGTAGGTGCTGATGTTATCTGGACAAAAATTATTAACAAATACAACACAATTCCGCTGGTAAAAAAAGTAAATCCTGATTTAACTGATTACACTACGAACCAGGCTTTGGCAGGCGTTTTTAAAATGATTGCCGTAGAAGAAAAAGAAATCCGAAATAATATCAGTGCAAGAACAACTCCGTTGTTAAAAAGTGTTTTTGCCATGCAGGATAACAAATAAGCAAATAACCGATTAACCAAAAAATTATAATGCAAAAAATCACCATTCTGATTCACTGCAAAGACCAAAAAGGAATTATTGCAGCAGTGACTACTTTTATCGCTAAAGTTGAAGGAAACATTACTTATATCGATCAGCATGTTGATACAGAACAAAATGTATTTTTTATGCGATTAGAATGCGAATTAACCAATCATCGCATTACAATTGAAAATCTAAAAGATGATTTTAACCAGACCATTGCCACTGATTTTGATATGTCCTGGGACTTGTATAATCAGGAGCAAAAGCCTAAAATGGCTTTGTTTGTGTCTAAATATGACCATTGTTTGTTTGATATTTTAGGAAGATACAGTGCGGGTGAGTTGAATGTTGAAATTCCGGTAATCATTAGTAATCACAATGATTTGCGTTCTATAGCAGAGCGCTTTGATATTCCGTTTCATTGTGTTCCTTTTACAAAAGATAATAAGGAAGAAGGTGAAGCTAAGCAAATCGAATTATTAAAAAGATATCAAATTAATTTTATTGTTCTGGCGCGTTATATGCAAATTATAACGCCTGGATTGATTTCGCTTTACGAAAATAAAATCATCAATATCCACCATTCGTTTTTACCGGCATTCCCGGGAGCAAAACCCTACCACTCAGCATTTAAAAGAGGAGTGAAAATTATTGGTGCAACGAGCCATTACGTAACAGAAGAATTAGATGAAGGCCCAATTATTGAACAGGATATTGCACGTGTTTCACATATCCATTCGGTAGAAGATTTTATAATGAAAGGTCGTGATTTGGAACGTATTGTTCTGGCAAGAGCCATAAAATTACATGCTGAGCGTAAGACAATGGTTTACAGCAATAAAACAGTTGTTTTTTCTTAAATTCGATTCTAAACAAAATTAAAGGCAGTTCGTTTGAACTGCCTTTTTGCTATTATTTTCCTTTTCTTCTTTTGCGTTCTGCCTTAATCATAGACAATTCGCGACTTGTTTGACCGGCCACAGAGGTATTTTCTTCTGCACGGCGAATCAGGTACGGCATCACGTCTTTTACAGGTCCGAAAGGCAAATATTTTGCAACATTATATCCATTCTCTGCAAGATTATAACTGATGTTATCACTCATTCCGTATAATTGCCCAAACCAGATTCTGTTGTCATTTTTGGCAATTGCTTTGTGTTCCATCAGTTCCATGAGTTTATAAGAACTCAATTCATTGTGAGTTCCTGCAAAAATTGACATCGAGTCCAAATGATCCAGCATATAAAGTACAGCAGCATCATAATTCTCATCAGTCGCTTCTTTAGAAACACATATTGGGGAAATATATCCTTTTTCTTCTGCTCTTTTATTCTCTTTCTCCATATAAGCACCGCGAACTAATTTCATTCCAATAAAGAAACCTTCATTTTTAGCAATTTCATGAAGCCTTTTCAGATAATCCAAACGATCCCAACGATACATTTGTAAAGTATTAAAAACTATAGCTTTTTCTTTATTGTATTTGCGCATCATCTCAGTTACCAGATCATCGGCAGCATCCTGCATCCAGCTTTCCTCTCCATCAATTAATAATGCCACATCTTTCTTATGTGCTTCACTACAAACATGATCAAAACGAGCCACTACTCTACTCCATTCATCTTGTTCTGATGGGGTTAAAACTTGTTTTTCTCCTAATTTCTCATACAATTCAAAACGTCCCAAACCAGTTGGCTTAAAAACTGCAAACGGAATTGCCAGACGTTCTTTGGCGAATTCAATAGTTTTTAAAGTCATTTCCAGTGCAGCATCAAACTGCTCTTCCTCTTCTTTTCCTTCAACAGAATAATCCAAAACAGACGAAACGCCTTTGGTAAACATTTTGTCAACAACTGTAATACAATCGTCTTCATTAATACCACCACAAAAATGGTCAAATACAGTGGCACGAATAAGCCCTTCAACAGGAAGATGTGCCTTTATGGCAAAATTGGTAACAGCTGTACCAATCCTTACCAAAGGTTCGCTGTCAATCATTTTAAAAAGAAAATAAGCCCTGTCAAGTTCTGTATCGCTTTTTAACGAAAATGCAACCTGAGTATTGTCGAATATTTTTTCCATTAAGTTAGTTTTTAGGCAAAGATAAAGAGTGTTTTGAATATTATTTAACAAAAGAGGGATATTTTTAAAAATTCATAACATTAAGTAATCAGATGAAGAGTCAGACTAAAATTGGTATAAAGAAGGAAATAGAACTTAATGAGGGTTAAATACCTTACAATTTGATCAAATAAATTTATTTTTAACGATTATAAAAACTTATTTTTAAAACAAATTAGAATCGGGATTTGAATATTATTTAGTTAAAAATGCCTTATTTTGCCGATTCAATTAACCGAAGAATTATGCAATCTATTCAAGCAAATAATTATTTAGTACATTTTAACCAAAATGCATACGAAGCCTTAAACAATCACTTAAAGGAAACCAAATATTCAAATGTTTTCATTATAGTTGATGATAAAACAAATGAGCATTGTTTACCTAAGTTTTTGCCTTTACTGGAAACAGACTTAACTATTGAAATTATAGAATTTGAGTCCGGAGAAGCTAATAAAAATATAGAAACCTGTATTCAAATCTGGAATGTACTTACTGAATTAGGAGCCGATAGAAAATCATTGGTAATTAATCTGGGTGGAGGGGTTGTTACTGATTTGGGAGGCTTTGTCGCTTCTACATTTAAGCGTGGAGTAGATTTCATCAATATTCCGACAACTCTATTATCTATGGTAGATGCTTCTGTAGGAGGAAAAACCGGCGTTGATTTAGGAAATCTTAAAAACCAAATTGGTGTAATCAATGTGCCGCAAATGGTTTTGATCGATACGCAATATTTAGAAACTTTACCACAAAGCGAAATGCGTTCCGGTCTTGCCGAAATGCTGAAACACGGTTTAATTTATGATGCCTCTTATTGGAGACAGTTTTTAAATTTAAAATCTATTGACTATGCAGACTTTGATGAATTGATTTACCGTTCGGTTGAAATTAAAAATGATATTGTAATTCAGGACCCTACGGAAAAAAACATTCGTAAAGCATTAAATTTCGGACATACTTTAGGTCATGCTATCGAAGGCTATTTTTTAGAAAGCAAACACAAAACAACATTGCTGCATGGTGAAGCCATTGCTGTCGGAATGATTTTGGAAAGCTATATTTCTTTACATAAAAACCTAATTTCGGCTGAAGAATATACAGAAATCAAAACGGCTATTAAAGGCATTTATGATGACATAAAATTTGAAGAAGAAGACATCGATCCGATACTTGAATTGCTTATTCATGACAAAAAAAACGAGTACGGTTTAATTCAGTTTGCACTTATTGAAGGTATCGGAAAAATAAAAATTAATCAATCAGTTGAAAATAAATTGATTCTGGATGCGTTTCAGGATTATAAGTCTTAAACTTTTTTTTAATAAAAAGCATTGCATTAGGTATATATTATTTTTTACATTTGCCACAATGAAAACAAACAATAAACAAAGACATTTTAGTTCTTATAGAAACCGTATCAATAGTTCTTTATTAAGAATATTGAACCGTCTTTATAATAGTAAAAGTCCGTTTTGTTTAGACGTTTTTTTATGTTCAAAGGCAGAGCACGAAAAACTGGAAATTGTATTTGCCAATATCAGGGTTTGAATTTAAGATTTAGAGACGTTTACTAAATTAAAAATACATTCTAAATATTGAAAGCTAAATGAATACAAAATATTCTGACCTAATCAATCAAACCTATTATTTCCCTCAGGAAGAGTTCAAATTAAACAAAGACAACTTACAATTTCACAATATCGATTTGATGAAATTGGTTGAGCAATATGGTACTCCATTAAAATTCACCTATTTACCACAGATTTCTGAAAATATCAATAAGGCAAAAGCCTGGTTCAGAAAATCAATGGAGAAAAACAAATACGAAGCAAAGTATTACTATTGCTATTGCACAAAAAGCTCTCATTTTGAATACATTATGAATGAGGCTTTCAAAAACAACATTCATGTTGAAACATCATCTGCTTTTGACATCAATATTGTAGAAAATTTGCTTGAAAATGGTAAAATCAACAAAAGCACTTATGTTATTTGTAATGGCTTCAAAAGAGACGAATACATTACCAACATTGCCCGATTAATCAATAACGGACATAAAAATACTATTCCGATTATTGACAACTACGAAGAACTTGATTTGCTTCAGGGAGAGATAAAAGGTAAATTCAAAATCGGAATTCGTATTGCAGCGGAGGAAGAGCCAAAATTTGAGTTTTACACGTCAAGATTAGGTATCGGATATAAAAACATTGTATCATTTTACAAAAAACAAATTCAGGAAAATGATAAATTAGAGCTTAAAATGCTTCACTTTTTTATTAATACCGGAATTAATGATACAGCATATTACTGGAATGAGCTGGTAAAATGTATCAAAGTGTATATAGCACTTAAAAAGGAATGCCCTACCCTTGATGGTTTGAATATTGGAGGTGGTTTCCCTATTAAAAATTCACTTGCATTTGAATATGATTACCAATATATGATTGATGAAATTATCAATCAGATTAAAATTGCCTGTGATGAAGCTGAAGTTGATGTTCCGAATATTTTTACTGAATTCGGATCATTCACTGTAGGTGAAAGCGGCGGTGCCATTTACCAGATTTTATATCAAAAACAACAAAATGACAGGGAAAAATGGAATATGATTGATTCGTCTTTCATTACCACTTTACCTGACACATGGGCCATAAACAAACGGTTTATCATGTTGGCAGTCAACCGTTGGAATGATACTTACGAGCGGGTTCTATTAGGTGGACTGACTTGTGATAGTGATGATTATTACAACTCTGAACAAAATATGAACGCGATTTATTTGCCTAAATACAACAAAGAAAAACCATTGTATATTGGTTTCTTTAATACGGGTGCGTATCAGGAAACTATTGGAGGCTACGGAGGTTTGCACCACTGCTTGATTCCACAACCTAAACATATTTTAATCGATCGTGACGAAAACGGAATTTTGGCAACAGAAGTTTTCTCAGAACAGCAAACTTCAGACGATGTTTTAAAGATTTTAGGTTACACAAAAAAAATATAAAAAAAGCTTTAAATAAGGCAAATTAATATTTATAAAATTCTTAATTTGCAGTAAGATCTAAAAGGTAAAATCTTTTAATTCAAAACAAAAAAAACAAAAAAACAAAAAAAAACAAAATGAAAGGACCAATCAGTCAGTTTATTGAAAAGCATTATTTACACTTTAATTCTGCCTCACTTGTTGACGCTGCAAAAGCATACGAACAACAATTGGCAAATGGTGCTAAAATGATGGTAAGTATGGCTGGCGCAATGAGTACAGCAGAAATTGGTAAAATTTTTGCCGAAATAATCAGACAGGATAAAGTGCAGATTATTTCATGTACCGGAGCTAATTTAGAAGAAGATATCATGAATCTGGTAGCACACTCTCATTATGAAAGAGTGCCAAACTATCGTGATTTAACCCCAGAAGACGAATGGGCATTACTTGAAAGAGGACTGAATCGTGTTACCGATACCTGTATTCCTGAACATGAAGCTTTCCGTCGTTTACAAAAACACATTTATAAAATCTGGAAAGATGCAGATGACAAAGGAGAGCGTTATTTTCCACATGAATTCATGTACAAAATGTTGCTATCCGGTGTTTTGGAAGAATATTATGAAATTGATTTAAAAGACAGCTGGATGTATGCAGCTGCTGAGAAAAATTTACCTATTATTGTTCCTGGATGGGAAGATAGTACTATGGGGAATATTTTTGCATCATACGTAATTAAAGGTGAGTTGAAAGCCTCTACCATGAAATCAGGAATTGAATACATGACATTTCTTGCTGACTGGTATCCAAAAAACAGTGCTAACGGAATCGGATTTTTTCAAATTGGTGGTGGTATTGCAGGAGATTTCCCTATTTGTGTGGTACCAATGCTGTATCAGGATATGGAAATGCATGATATTCCGTTTTGGAGTTATTTCTGCCAGATTTCAGATTCAACGACTAGTTACGGATCGTATTCCGGAGCAGTTCCAAACGAGAAAATCACTTGGGGTAAATTAGATATTAAAACCCCTAAATTTATTATTGAGTCGGATGCAACTATTGTTGCTCCATTAATTTTTGCTTACTTATTAGATTTATAGGATATTTATGAAAAGAGTTATAGTAGACTACGCCAAACTTACCAACGAAATTTTAAACCTTTTGGTAGAAAAATTTCCTGACGGTTATGATGATTCGGATGTTATCCGTTTTAGAAATGCTAAAAACGAATTAATCGAAGCTGTTGAAGTTCGTACTGAAGACACTATTTATTTAGTAAAAATTAGTACAAAACTTGCTGACAGAATCGAAAATTATGATGAAGATGACGATATAGATCTTGATGTTGATACAATCGAACCTGTAAAAGGAATTGATCTTGATGATGATAGTGATGATGACGATGATGATGATAACCAGGACAAACCTGATACAGATGGTGGTGACGATGATGACGATGATGATGAGGACAAAGACGACATCAGTGATGAAGATGATGATGAAGACGATGAAGATTAATTCATATTTAAATAAATTAAAGGAACTCTAAATCAGGGTTCCTTTTTTTATAAACTAAAATGAAATATTTTTTATCATAAGAAAAATATTATATTTTATTATATCTTTGAAAAAAATATAAGCCAAATGAATTCAGAAATATTACATGCCAAACTAAAAGAAAATTTCGGTTTTGAAAAGTTCAGACCAAATCAGGAAAATATAATAAATACGATTCTTTCAGGTCAGGATACACTGGCTATAATGCCAACAGGAGGAGGAAAATCTATATGTTTTCAGTTACCTGCTTTAATTTTGCCGGGAATTACTATTGTTATTTCTCCATTAATCGCTTTGATGAAGGATCAGGTTGATAGCTTAAAAACCAACGGAATTTCTGCTTGTTATATCAATAGCAGTCAATCAAGTGATGAGCAGCAATTTTATATTGAGAATTTAAAATCGAATAATTTTAAACTTGTTTACATCGCTCCGGAAAGTTTGTCTTACCTCGATATTGTATTTAACGAACTAACAATCAGCCTAATTGCAATTGATGAAGCACATTGTATTTCGTCATGGGGACATGATTTTCGACCAGCTTATACTAATCTGGGATATTTAAAAAACCGCTTTCCCTCTACTCCTATTCTTGCATTGACCGCTACAGCAGACAAGGCAACACGTACCGATATTACAAAACAATTAAATTTAAAAAACTCAAAGACTTTTATTGCTTCTTTCGATAGAAAAAATTTGAGCCTCGAAGTTCGTCCGGCACTTGACCGTGTCAAACAAATTATTGATTTTGTAGAAAACAAACCGAATGAATCTGGTATTATTTATTGCCTAAGCAGAAAAACTACTGAAGAACTTGCACACAAGCTTCAAAAAAGCGGTATCACTGCAAAAGCATATCATGCCGGACTGGATAATACTGTTCGCGCTAAAACACAGGATGAATTTATAAATGATGACTGTCAGGTAGTCTGTGCTACGATTGCTTTTGGAATGGGGATTGACAAATCGAATGTACGTTGGGTCATTCATTATAATTTACCAAAAAACATTGAAGGTTATTATCAGGAAATTGGCCGTGCAGGTCGTGATGGATTACCGGCAGAAACTGTTTTGTTTGAAAGTTATGCCGATGTAATTCAACTACAAAAATTTGCTTCAGAAGGTTTGAACTCTGATGTACAGCTGGCAAAATTAGACCGAATGAAACAATATGCCGATGCATTAAGCTGCAGAAGGAAAATTCTACTTTCTTATTTTGGGGAATTGGTTACTGAAAATTGTGGCAATTGTGATATCTGCAAAGATCCGCCAACATTTTTCGACGGAACAATTTTGGCACAAAAGGCATTATCTGCAATTACCCGTTTAAAAGAATCTGAGCCTTTAGCTGTAATTGTTGATTTTTTAAGAGGTTCAAAAAATGCATATATCTACGAAAAAAATTATCAGGAATTAAAAACCTATGGAATTGGTGCTGACATTTCCTGGTACGACTGGAATCAATATCTAATTCAGTTAATTAATTTAGGATATTGCGAAATTGCTTTTCATCAGCACAACAAAATTTTACTGACTCCTTTTGCCAAAAAAGTATTGTTTGAAGGCGAAAAAGTAAAATTAACTACGGTTGTTAAAAAAGTAATCGATAAAAACGAAATTAAGGAGGCAAAAACTAAACCGAAACCTGCCACAAACTCACTTTTTGAAACCCTCAGAAAATTGCGTTATGAAATTGCCAAGCAAGATGAAGTTCCTGCGTATGTCATTTTCAGTGATGCAGCTTTAAGGCAAATGGAAACTTTACGACCAATGAGTGATGAAGAATTTCTGGCAATTGATGGTGTTGGAAAAACGAAACTCGAAAAATATGGTTCTGAATTTATAAATGCGATTATTGAATTTCAAAAGAGTAAAGTTTCAAATACTAAAATAAAAAAAGAAAGCGCTACTTATAAAACAACCTTAGAAATGTTTGAAAACGGAAATTCTGTAGAAGAAATTGCGAAAACAAGAAAATTAGGGCTTTCGACAGTTATTTCTCATCTGGCTAAATTATATTTAGACGGAGTTGATATTGATGTCAGCCAATTTATTTCGGATGAAGAAGTCTTACAATTAGAAAAAGCCAGGACTGAACTTGAAAATCCAAATGCTTTAAAACCTTATTTTGACCATTTTGAAGAAAAAATGGGATATGATAAAATTAGGTTTGGTCTTGCGGTTTTAGAAAAAAAGAAGCAATAAAAAATAAATTCCGATACTGTGATTTACAGATCGGAATTTAGATTTTTCACCATAACTATTTATCTAAATTTGATAAGAAGGTTTCCTGAAAATTTTTAATTATTGTATTAATTTCTTCTCTCTCCTGAATTGCAACGTCATATATTGATTCGAACTTCACACTACATTTATCATCATCTTTAGGATCGATTTTAAAAACACCTTCATAATTATATACAGGCATTGGTGTCGATAAAATAATAAATTTCATTTCTAATTTGTTTCGATTAATTGATGTTAGCTTTTCTAAAATCTCACCTCCGCCTTTTATATAAATTGTCCTGAGAGCACCTACCCCATTTCCTTCTAAAATTACTTTTTCAATAAGATCGGGTACAAATTTTTCTGTTCCTCCAAAATCAACTAATTTTTTCCAAACTTTCTCTACATCCAGATTTACAATCGCTTCTGATGTCTGACTAACTTTTACTTTCCTCATTTTAATGTTTTTAAATTCTCTTCAAAAGTAAAACGACAGGAAAAAGTAAAATTTAGATTTTTCTCAAAAGTATCAATATTGATTCAAAAGTTTATCAGCTCTTTTTTTTAAAAGAAACTGTTTCGGAGAAACACCAAACTGTTTCCCAAACAAATTGATAAAATAAGAGACATTTTCGTAACCCACTTCTAACGAAATTTGCGCAATGTTTAAATTTGTATCCGTCAAAAGTTCAACAGCCTTTTCAAGCCGTTTCTGAATAATCCACTTTTTAGGAGGTATTTCAAATTTTCTTTGAAAATCCCTGTTAAATGAAGAAATACTTCTTCCTGCTAAAAATGCATAATCCTCTACAGATAGAGGTTTATCAAAATTTTCGAGCATTAATCCTTCGAGATTTCTTTTTTTTCTGGTATTTAAGGAAAGTAAAATTTGAATTAAATGATTCTGTTGTGGTGAATGATAAATTAAATATAATAATTCTAAAAGTTTAAGCTTTGTAACTTCCTTATTTGCATTTTCTGTATATACTTTCAATATTGATTCTGTAAAAATTCTAATATTTTCGGCATATTCCAAAAGCAAAGAAGGGGTTGGCCCTAAAGTTTTGACCGGATTAATTTTCGTCAAAAAATCATTGATAATGTTTTCTTCAAAAAAATAAAAAACAGCCTCGAATTCTCCATTTTCAGGCAGAACATCCGAAATCATATACCTTCCTTTTGGTATAAAAACCAATTGATTCTGATTAACACAAAACCTTTCTTCCTCGTAATACGTTTCAATATTAAGTATTCCTTTTAAAACTACAGACAAAACATGTGAAGAAACATAATGGTCTGTATTCAAATCTATTGTATCCATGGTTTTATGGACGATACAAGACAAACCGTTAACCATAATTTTTCTAACATTTTTATGGTGGTATAAAAGCTGAGGAACTACTTTCATTTTCTTCTAATTTAAAATTCCAAACTCCAAAACTGAAAATTCAGATTGAAATTTGGAATTTATATTTCAGCATGCAAAAATGCTTTTTTAAAATAATAAAAAATATTTTACTTCAATTGTTTTGCATTCTTTACATTTTGATCTGTCAATGCAAGAGCCAGAACTTCACTCATTTCTTTCACATAATGAAAACTCAGACCTTCTAAATATTCTGCTTTGATTTCATCAATATCAGATTTATTTTCGTGACATAAGATGATTTCTTTAATACCAGCTCGCTTTGCCGCTAAGATTTTTTCTTTAATGCCGCCAACTGGTAAAACTTTTCCACGAAGGGTAATTTCGCCTGTCATGGCTAAACTTTTCTTAACTTTCTTTTGAGTCAATAAAGAAACCAAAGAAGTCAGCATTGCAATACCGGCACTTGGTCCGTCTTTTGGTGTAGCACCCTCAGGAACATGCAGGTGAATATTGTATTTTTGAAACAAAGTTGAATCAAGTCCAAGCTTTTTAGCATTTGCTTTAATATATTCTAAAGCAATCGTAGCCGATTCTTTCATTACAGTACCAAGATTTCCTGTAATACTCAAGGCTCCTTTTCCTTCAGAAATCAACGATTCTATAAACAAAATATCTCCACCGACACTCGTCCAGGCAAGACCTGTAACTACTCCTGCAACATCATTGTTTTCATATTTATCACGCTCCAATCTTGGAACACCTAAAACTTTTACAACATCCTCGTCAGTAACTTTTTTGTTGTACTCCTCTTCCATCGCAACTGCTTTTGCAGCGTTACGAATTACCTGAGCAATTTTAGTTTCTAAATTACGAACACCGGATTCGCGTGTATAGCCTTCTACAATTTTTTCTAATTGTTTTTTACCAATTGTCAAATCTTTAGCCGTTAATCCGTGAGCTTCTAATTGTTTTGGAAAAAGGTGTCGTTTTGCAATTTCTACCTTTTCTTCAATTGTATAACCTGACATTTTGATTACTTCCATCCTGTCACGCAAAGCTGGCTGAATAGCAGCCATATTATTTGATGTTGCAATGAACATTACTTTAGATAAATCATACCCCATTTCAAGGAAATTATCATAAAAAGCACTGTTTTGCTCAGGATCTAAAACTTCTAATAAAGCTGAAGAAGGATCACCACTATTTCCGTTTGATAATTTATCAATTTCATCTAAAATAAAAACAGGATTTGAAGTTCCGGCTTTTTTCAAACTCTGAATAATTCGCCCTGGCATCGCTCCAATATACGTTTTTCTATGTCCGCGAATTTCTGCTTCATCACGCAAGCCTCCTAAAGAAATACGTACATATTCACGTCCAAGAGCTTCAGCAACAGAACGTCCAATAGATGTTTTACCAACACCCGGAGGCCCTGTCAGACAAATAATTGGAGATTTCATATCGTTACGAAGTTTCAGAACTGCCAAATGTTCAATCATTCTTTTTTTAACTTCTTCAAGTCCAAAATGATCTTTATCTAAAACTTTCTGAGCAAATTTTAAATCAAATTTATCTTTAGAATATTCACCCCAGGGCAATTCCAGAAATAACTCTAAATAGTTACGCTGAATTCCAAAATCAGGCGATTGCGGATTCATTCTGCGCATTTTTGACAACTCTTTTTCGAAATGTTTCTGCGTTTTTTCGTCCCATTTTTTGGTTTTCGCTTTCTGTCCCATTTCGTCCATTTCTTCTTCCTGCGAAACACCTCCCAATTCTTCCTGAATGGTTTTCATTTGTTGGTGAAGGAAATACTCACGTTGTTGCTGATCTAAATCAAAACGAACTTTTGACTGAATATCATTCTTCAATTCTAATTTCTGAAGTTCAATATTCATGTAACGCAGCGTCTCTAAAGCACGCTCTTTCAATCCATTTATCGATAAAAGATCTTGTTTTTCTTTTACCGACAAATTCATATTAGAAGAAACAAAATTGATCAGAAACGATTGGCTTTCAATATTTTTGATTGCAAAAGTTGCTTCTGATGGAATGTTTGGACTTTCCTTAATAATCTGAATCGCCAATTCTTTTACAGAATCTAAAATAGCAGTAAATTCAGTGTCATTTTCTGCAGGACGTTCTTCGTTAACTTCTTTAATAGTTGCTGTAATATAAGGCTCTTCAGAAACTACTTCCTCTATTTCAAAACGTTTTTTTCCTTGTAGAATTACAGTAACATTTCCGTCCGGCATTTTCAAAACACGCAGAATCCTGGCTACTGTTCCTATTTTATGAATGTCTTCTTTAGAAGGATCTTCATCTTCTTCATTAATTTGCGAAACTACACCAATAATTTTTTCACCGGCATTGGCATCGTTGATTAATTTTATTGATTTATCCCTTCCGGCCGAAATCGGAATAACAACTCCGGGAAATAAGACAGTATTACGTAAAGGTAAAATTGGTAACGAAACTGGAAGCTCTTCATTGTTCATTTCCTCTTCGTCTTCGGGAGTTAATAAAGGAATTAATTCTGCCTCCGAGTCAAATTCCTGAAGTGACAGATTGTCAATAGTAAGTATTTTATGGTTTGACATAATAATATATAAGTCGTTTTGTCATTAAAAGGTTTGTTCTAATCTCAAATATTAACTACGAAAGCTGTGTTTTAATAAAATCAGGCTAAAAATTATCTTTGAAAGTTAGGCCATAAAAATAGACAATCATTATGCCAAAAACAAAGACATGGCAATTGAAATTTTAATGTTCAAAACTATTTTATATAAGCATGACAGGCATTTCAAAAAAAATACAATTATTTTTATCAAAAGTGTAACAAACCCAAAAAAGCGAAGTCCTTATAAGAAACCAGCAATCATTACTTGAATACAACCAATCAAAATATCGAAGAGTTAATCAAACTTTGTAAAGAAAACAACCAAAAAGCACAATTTGAAGTTTACAATCGTTACTCTAAAGCTATGTATAATGTGGCTTACAGAATTGTAAAAGATGAACATTTTGCACAAGACGTCATGCAGGAAGGTTTTTTGAAAGCTTTTACAAAAATAAACGACTACAGGCAAGAAGTTGCTTTTGGCGCGTGGCTAAAGAAAATTATTGTGAATTACAGCATTGATTTTTATAAAAAGAATAATGCCTTTCAGATGGAAGACCTAAACAAAACACTTTATAAAATTGAGGAAAACGACACTATTCTTTCTGACAATATCGATTTAAACTCACTCAAAGTAAAACAGGTACTGGATGCTATATCAGGCTTAAAAGATAATTACCGAATGGTCTTAACTCTTTTTTATATTGAAGGTTATGATCAGGAAGAAATTAGCGAAATCTTAAATATAAGTTATCCTAACTGCAGAACTACATTAAGCAGGGCTAAAGAAAGTTTACGAAAAAAATTAGAAGAAGACATATGAAAAAGGAAAATGACAATTTAGACGAATTATTTAAAAAATTTGAAAATCAATGGGATGTAGAGGAAATGAATACAAATCATCAATTGAATTTCTTAAATAAACTGAACAAAAAACAACCTAAGAAAAAGAATTATTCCGTTTGGGCGATTGCTGCTTCCATAGTTCTATTATTGGGGGTATCTGTTTTTTACAACAACAATGAAAAACCTAAGGAATTTAAATTTGCATCAAAAGAGACCAAACAAACAGATTCTATTTTTAGCATTTTAATTGAAAATGAATTAGTTAAACTACAAGAAAAAAGCTCTCCGGAGAATGAACAAATTATAAATGATGCTTTAAAGCAAATGAAAGTTTTTGATGCTGATTATGAAAAAATAATAAAAGAAGTTCAAAAAAACGGTGAAAACAAACAAATCATTTATGCAATGATCAGCAACCTGCAAACCCGAATATCTTTTTTACAAACGGTTTTGCAGCGAATTCAAGAAAATGAAAACTTAAAAAACTCTACTCATGAAGAAACATTATAACATACTGATTTTATTTATTTTAATTCCTTTTTTAGGATTTTCAAATGATGATACTTTTATCTCAAAGCAAAAAAGTATTAAAAAAACCTATATCGTTAACTCTAACGCAGGAATCGATATCGACAACAAATACGGAAACATCTCTGTATCGACTTGGGATGAAGATAAAATTGATCTTGATATTACTATAAAAGTTACCGGTGGAAACGAAAATTGGGTTAACGAAAAACTAAACAGCATTGATGTTGATATTACTGCTCTAAAATCGATGGTTACTGCAATTACCAAAATTGGAAACTCGTCCTTAAAAAGCAAAGGAAGCAGCAACAGCTTTGAAATCAATTATACAATTAAAATTCCAAAAAACGGAACAATAAAATTAAATAATAAATATGGCAATATTAATGCTCTTGCTTTAGAGTCAACTACTGATATATCCTGCAAATATGGAAAAGTTACGCTTGGGAAATTAAATGGAAAGACCAATCGCATTCATATAGAATATTGCCAAAACTCAGCTATTGATTATATTAAAAACGGAATAATTGAAGCACGTTATTCAGGTTTAAAAATAAATGATTCCGAAAATCTGATTTTAGATACAAATTATACAGATTTAGTTATTTCTGATGGTCAAAACGTTAAATACGACTGTAATTACGGAAATTTTAAATTTCAGAAAATAAATTCACTTTCAGGATCCGGTAATTACTTAACAATCAATGTTGCCGAAATTTCAAACAATGTAAATATTGATGCCAATTACAGCAAAATAAATATTGGAAACATAACGGAACAAGCCAATAACATTAATATCAATTCCGGTTATTCTGATGTTTACCTTAATTATAACACAAATTATGTTTTTGATTTTGACATTAATACTAAATATGGAAATATCAAAAATGATAATTCCCTGAATATTTCGGTAAGTGAGAATAAATCAACATCAAAAAAAATAAACGGATATTACAAGAGAAAAGGACAAAATAAGGTTGCCGTTAACTCTAATTACGGAAATGTAAGCTTAATCAAAAAACAATAAATACCTTAAGAACAGTTTTCAATCACTAAAACACCAGTACTGATGTACCGGTGTTTTTTTTATATAGAATCATGAAATGAAGTTTTAACAGGAACAACGGACACCCTTTTGCCTTTCGCTTAAAAAATTACTATTTTTGCACTCTAAATTTTATGTCATGCCGAAAAGAAAATATAAAATAGCCGTTATTCAGTTAAACCTTAATGACGTTGCCGAAAATAATCTTAAAAAATGCATACGCTGGGTAAAAGATGCTGCTAATAAGGGTGCCGAAGTTATACTTTTACCTGAATTATATAGCAGTCATTATTTTTGCCAAAGCGAAGATGTAGATAATTTTGCATTAGCAGAACCACTTTACAGCACATCATTTATTGCTTTCAGTGAATTAGCAAAAGAATTAGGAGTTGTTATAATTGTTCCTTTCTTCGAAAAAAGAATGGCAGGAATTTACCATAATAGTGCCTACATTATTGATACTGATGGAACCGAGGCAGGTTTGTACCGCAAAATGCATATTCCGGATGATCCCCATTTTTATGAAAAATTCTATTTTACACCTGGTGATTTAGGTTTTCAGGCAATTGAAACAAAAAAAGGAACTGTCGGAACACTAATTTGTTGGGATCAATGGTATCCTGAAGCAGCTCGCATAACAGCCTTAAAAGGTGCCGAAGTACTATTTTATCCTACAGCAATTGGATGGCATCCAAAAGAAAAAGAACAATACGGAGAAAACCAATATGGCGCCTGGATGAATGTTATGAAAGGACATGCCGTTGCAAATGGAGTTTTCGTAGCTGCAGCAAACCGTATAGGTTTAGAGCAATATATTGACGGAACAGACGGAATTCAGTTTTGGGGAGCTTCGTTTATTGCTGGTCCGCAAGGTGAAATTTTAGCTCAGGCTTCTCACGATCAGGAAGAAATTTTAATTGCCGAAGTAGATTTGGATTTACAGGAAAATGTACGTCAGAACTGGCCATTTTTTAGAGACAGAAGAATTGATGCATTTGGGGATATTACAAAAAGAGCAATTGATTAATTTACATTTGTTATAAAAAAAGGCCGTTTCAAATATTTGAAACGGCCTTTTTAGTATGATTTTTTAAATATCTATTTCACCTGAAAAGAAACTCTTCGCACAATCTGACGTGCTTCTTTTGAATTTTTATTTACAGAAGCATCTTCTCCGTTAGCAATAACGTTTAATCTTGAAGCATCAATTCCTGCATTTATCGCCACCTGTTTAACAGCTTCAGCTCTTTTTCTGGATAATTCAATGTTATAACTTGAACTTCCAATTTCGTCAGCATACCCTACTACATCTGCGGTTTTATCCGGATTATTTTTCAAATATTTAACCATGAAGTCAATACCAGATAAAGATGCATTTGTTGGTTTAGAAGAGTTAAACTCAAAGTATACATTTACATATCCATCGTTAATCAGTTGCTCAACTGTACTATTTGTAGCAATTTTATCGCTTTTTTGACCATAAGTTTTTTCTAAGTAACTTTCTAATTCATCCGGAACTCCATTTTGGTTATTATCAATTGATTGTCCTTTTGTATTTACAGCAACACCGGCAATAGAATTTGGCTCTAAATCATACAAGTCGGCTACACCATCTTTATCAGTATCTAAAAGACCACTTTCAATCAATTCAACTCTTTGTTCTAATTTATCATATTTATCCACTTCTGCAACCCAGTCTGCATGTTTTTCATTTTTACCTAAGTATACTGTCAAACCTACGGAAGCATTTACCAGAACACCATCAAAAGCACCAGTTTGGACTTTCTCCATTCCATCAAAATTCCAGTTCTGTTGAGCATTAACAATTCCTGTTAAATCACCTGTCAATACAACTCTATTACTTAATTTCACCTGTCCTGTTAAACCCAAAATTCCATTAACCATGTAATCTTCATCATCAAAACCACTTTTACTTGTAATTTGAGAGGCCCCAAATCCACCATGAACCAATATCCCAATGGTATTTGTCCAGGTCTCAAAGTTCAAAGCCCTGCTAAGATTTACAACACCTTGTAAACTTGTTCTCAAATACTTGCTGTCAAATTCAAGAGAGTTGTCTCCTTCATAAAATTTATCATACCCTAAATCTAATTTTAGACCAAATTTTGGATTAAACATATACCTTACACCCAAATCAGCATGAAGAGAATTAAAAACTTCGGTATAATAACCCGCTGTCATTGTTCTTGCTGGCTTATTCAAACCACCATTTAATTCTATCGACCATTGATTATAGGAAGACTCATCAATAGAAGGTTCGTTTGAAGGAGTAGTTGTATTTTGTGCGCTCGTTACAAATGACAGCACTAAAAATGTTAAGGAAGTTAATTTCTTTTTCATGATCTCTACGTGTTTTAAAATTTATGTTTTATTAGGTTGTTTTTATTGTAAACTCACAACAAACTTATACTAATAGCAATTAAATACTGTTCTATGCATACATTTGAATTTTATATAATTCCCATATATTATCTTTCTTTTACAATAATTAATTAATAAAATTTTGCTTTTTTTTAAAATAATTAGAAATTTTTCACTTCAATCCAACTTTCATTCAATAAAAACTATCTCCTCAATTCTTATTTATTTTTAATAACACGATTGCTCTTTATGTTTTTATAAATCCTAATGAATGCTTATCTTTGCAGTCTTTAATTAGAAACTTTTTATGACAGCAAATAATAGAAGATTTCCTGCAGAATGGGAGAAACAACAAGGAATCGTATTATGTTTCCCTCATAATGGAAATGATTGGCCGGGAAAATATGAAGCAGTTCAGTGGGCATTTATTGAATTCATTAAAAAGGTAGTAACCTATGAAACTGTATTCTTGATCGTAGCCGATGAAAAATTAAAAGAAAAAGTTGCCGAAATGCTGGAAAGAGCACGTGTTAACATTGCTAATATTTCTTTTATCATTCATAAAACAAACAGAAGCTGGATGCGTGATTCTGGTCCAATTATTGTAAAAAATGGTTCGAAAAGAGAAGCTTTGAATTTCAATTTTAACGGATGGGCAAAGTATAAAAATTATCAGTTAGATAAATTTGTTCCCGGAAAAATAGCAGATTTTATTGATGTTCCGCTAACGCAGGTAGTATATAAAGGTAAACCTGTAATTGTTGAAGGAGGCGCAATTGATGTTAACGGAAAAGGCACTTTACTAACTTCTGAAGAATGCCTGATGCACCCTAATATTCAGGTTCGAAATGCAGGTTTCACCAAAGAAGATTATGAATCAGTTTTTAAAGAATATCTTGGAGTAACGAATGTAATTTGGTTAGGAGACGGAATTGAAGGAGACGATACCCACGGGCATATAGATGATTTATGCCGATTTGTAAATGAAGATACAATTGTTACAATTGTTGAAACAAATAAAAATGATTCAAATTACAAACCTTTACAGGATAATTTAAAACGTCTTCAAAACTCAAAATTAGAAAACGGAAAATCTCCAGTTATTGTGGCGTTACCAATGCCAAAAAGAGTAGATTTTGAGGATTTAAGATTGCCTGCAAGTTATGCTAATTTTTTAATTCTAAATAAATGTGTTTTAGTTCCAACTTTCAATGACAGTAATGACCGTGTAGCTTTAAATATTTTAGCAGAGTGTTTCCCCGATCGTGAAGTAATTGGAATTAACTGTATTGATTTCATCTGGGGATTCGGTACACTACATTGTTTGAGCCAGCAGATTCCTGAATAATTTTTCTCTCTAAAAAGGCACAAATCGCAAAGTTTTTTTTGCGAAATTCAAGCATGAAATAATAGTACAAAAAACCTTGGCGATAAACCAAGGTTTTTCTTTTATATTCTTTCAGATAATTTATCTGTTCTTCATTGTCTAATGAATGGTGGCAGAAGCTGACTAGCAACTTCTCCAAAACCAATTCGAACTTCAGCATTTTCACAGAATCCTCTCATAATAACCGTGTCATTATCTTCAATGAATTTACGTTCGCTTCCGTCTTTTAATTTTAAAGGATTTTTCCCTCCCCATGTCAACTCTAACATCGAACCAAAACTATCAGGAGTTGGCCCTGAAATAGTCCCTGAACCCATCATATCACCAGAATTTACACGACATCCGTTTGAAGTATGATGTGCCAATTGCTGAGTCATTG
Organism: uncultured Flavobacterium sp.; assembly: GCA_963513545.1. Taxonomy (GTDB): domain Bacteria; phylum Bacteroidota; class Bacteroidia; order Flavobacteriales; family Flavobacteriaceae; genus Flavobacterium. The sequence continues at coordinate 315,389 of CAUPQW010000002.1, read as the reverse complement.
ACCAGTATAAATATTTAAAATTAGATCTGGAAACAATAGTTTCTTCTTGCTCTTCAGGTTTAATCGCAACTTCCAGATGAATATCAAATGCTTTTTTTCCTTTTGTCTGTAAATAAGGAAGCGGGGTTGGATCCTGTTTTGGTCCTTTAGTTCTGAAAGGCTCTAAAGCATCCATGGTTACAATCCACGGAGAAATTGATGTGGCAAAGTTTTTAGCTAAAAAAGGTCCAAGTGGTACATATTCCCATTTTTGAATATCGCGTGCACTCCAGTCATTCAGTAAAACCATTCCAAAAATATAATCTTCTGCTTCGTAAGTCGAAATATTTTCGCCCATTACATTCACATCAGTAGTAATAAAAGCAGTTTCTAATTCAAAATCCACTAAACGTGAAGGACCAAAAACCGGGTATTTCTCACCAGCCGGCAGAGTTTGCCCCATTGGCCTGTGTACAGGAATCCCTGAGGGCACGATCGTAGAACTTCTACCATGATATCCTACAGGAATGTGAAGCCAGTTTGGTAATAATGCATTTTCCGGATCACGAAACATTTTACCAACATTGGTAGCATGCTCTTTACTGGAATAAAAATCGGTATAATCTCCTATCAATACCGGTAATTGCATTTCTACATCATCAATCTTGAAAATAACAATATCTCTGTCTTTTGTTGAATCCCGAAGCTGTGGGTTTTCTGCATCGAAAATATCAGCGATGCGATTGCGAACTAAACGCCATGTTTTTTTTCCATCAGAAATAAAATCATTAAGCGTATCCTGCATAAACATATCATCAGTCAATTCTATCCCTGAAAAATAGTTCAATTGTTGTAAAGCTCCTAAATCTATAGCGAAATCGCCAATCCTGGTTCCTACTGTAACGACATTTTCTTTGGTAAGAAATACACCGAAAGGGATATTCTGAATAGGAAAATCACTATTCTCTGGAACTTCTAACCATGATTTTCTTTTGGTATCGTTGGCGGTTATTGGCATGTGAATGTTAATTATTTGTTGAAAAATTGTATGTCAAATATATCATAATCTAACAGTATCACAAACGTTTTTTTGTATTTTTGCAGGAAATTAACGAAAAACGAAAAAATGCAACGCGACGAACAAATTTTTGACCTTATACTAGAGGAACAAGACAGACAAATTCACGGATTAGAACTTATTGCTTCAGAAAACTTCGTAAGTGATGAAGTAATGGAAGCAGCTGGTTCTGTTTTAACTAATAAATATGCAGAGGGATATCCTGGCAAAAGATACTACGGCGGTTGCGAAGTAGTTGACGTTATTGAGCAAATTGCTATTGACAGAGCAAAGGAATTATTTGGAGCTGAATATGCTAACGTACAGCCTCATTCAGGCTCTCAGGCAAATGCTTCTGTTTTTCACGCTTGTTTACAACCGGGAGATAAAATTTTAGGATTCGATTTATCACATGGTGGTCACCTTACTCACGGTTCACCTGTAAACTTTTCAGGACGTGTTTACAATCCTGTTTTTTATGGTGTAGATAAGGAAACTGGAAGATTGGATTATGATAAAATTCAGGAAATTGCAACCAAAGAACAGCCAAAATTAATCATTGCAGGAGCTTCTGCTTACTCTCGCGATATGGATTTTGCACGTTTCAGACAAATTGCTGACAGCGTTGGAGCAATCTTATTTGCTGATATTTCTCATCCTGCAGGTCTTATTGCAAAAGGATTATTAAATGACCCTATTCCACATTGTCATATCGTTTCTACAACAACGCACAAAACATTACGAGGACCACGTGGAGGTTTGATTTTGATGGGGAAAGATTTTGAAAACCCATGGGGATTGAAAACTCCAAAAGGGGAAATCAGAATGATGTCATCTTTATTGGATTTAGCTGTTTTCCCTGGAAATCAAGGCGGACCTTTAATGCACATTATCGCTGCTAAAGCGGTTGCTTTTGGTGAAGCGTTAAAAGATGAATTCTTTACATATGCGATGCAATTGCAAAAAAATGCAAATGCAATGGCAGATGCTTTCGTAAAAAGAGGATACAACATTATCTCCGGCGGAACTGATAACCACATGATGCTGATTGACTTAAGAAATAAAAATATCTCAGGAAAAGATGCTGAAAATGCATTAGTAAAAGCCGAAATTACTGTAAATAAAAACATGGTTCCTTTCGATGATAAATCACCGTTTGTAACTTCTGGAATTCGTGTTGGTACAGCTGCTATCACTACTCGTGGTTTGGTTGAGGCTGACATGGAAACTATTGTAGCATTAATTGATAAAGTGTTGGCAGATCACACAAATGAAGCTGTTATCGAAGAAGTTGCTAATGAAGTGGACGAAATGATGAGCGAAAGACCAATCTTCGTTTACTAAATAGTAGTCATAAAGTCTTAAAGTCGAAGGTCAAAAGTCTTAGAATAGAATGCAATTTCTATCATAGATTTGATCTTCGACTTTTATTTTTAAGACTTTCCAACTTTTGACTTTCCAACTTTTGACTTTCCAACTTTTGACTTTCCAACTTTAAGACTTAAAATTATGGGCGTATTAAGATTACAATTGCCAACTGACCCAAGATGGGTAAATATTGTTGAAAAAAATATCGAAGAAATCCTGACTGACCATGCATGGTGTGAGCAAAAAGCGGCTACAAATGCCATTACTATTATCACCAATAACTCTGAACATCAGGATTTAGTAAAAGATTTACTGGCTTTAGCCAAAGAAGAAATCGATCATTTTGAGCAGGTTCATAATATAATCATCAAAAGAGGATTAAAACTTGGCCGTGAGCGCAAAGATGATTATGTAAACGAACTTTACTTATACATGAAAAAAAGCGGTGATGGAAGCCGTGTCTCAGGTCTGGTCGAAAGATTATTATTTTCAGCAATGATTGAAGCCAGAAGCTGTGAGCGTTTTAAAGTTTTATCTGAAAACATTCAGGATGAAAAATTAGCTGTTTTTTATAGAGAATTGATGGAAAGTGAAGCCGGACATTATACTACTTTCATCACGTACGCTAGAAAATATGGCGTTGGAATTGATGTTGAAAAACGCTGGAGAGAATGGCTGGCATTTGAAGAATCTATTATTACGAATTATGGCAAAGGTGAAACAATTCATGGATAGTTTTCCCCTCTCTTGTTTTCAAACGCAATAATTACAACTGAACCTTTAATTTTATACTATTTTTAATACTTTTTAAGTTATAGACTTTTAAATTGCAGTAAAATTAAAGTCAATTATGATTATGGATAAAATAAAAATACTTTGGGTCGATGATGAAATCGATCTTTTAAAACCTCATATATTATTTCTGGAGAAAAAAAACTACGCAGTTACAACCTGCAACAATGGGCTGGATGCCATTGGTCTTTTTGAAGAAGAAAATTTCGACATTGTTTTTTTAGATGAAAATATGCCTGGAATGAGTGGTTTAGAAACTCTTTCTGAAATGAAAGAAAAAAAATCAGCCATCCCTATGATTATGATTACCAAAAGTGAAGAGGAATATATCATGGAAGAAGCGATTGGTTCTAAAATTGCCGATTATCTGATAAAACCCGTAAATCCTAATCAAATTCTGTTGAGCTTAAAGAAAAATCTGGATCATTCCAGATTAATTTCTGAAAAAACTACTTTAGATTACCAAAAGGAATTCAGAAAAATTTCAATGGAATTAGCCATGGTCAATTCTTTTGAAGACTGGATCGAATTATACAAAAAGCTGATTTTCTGGGAATTAGAATTAGAAAACATCAACGATCAGGCCATGATCGAAATTTTGGAATCACAAAAAGTCGAGGCCAACTCACAGTTTGGAAAATATATCGAACGAAATTATGAAGACTGGTTTGCTCCAAAAGCAGACAAACCTATTCAGTCACATAATTTATTCAAGGAATTGGTTGTTCCTGAAATTAAAAAGAAAGACAAACCTATTTTGTTTGTTGTTATTGATAATCTACGTTATGACCAGTGGAAATCTTTTGAAACCGTAGTATCTAATTATTATAAATTAGAAAAAGAAGTTCCCTATTTTTCTATACTCCCAACGGCCACACAATATGCAAGAAATGCTATTTTCTCAGGTTTACTGCCTGTGGAAATGGAAAAACAGTTTCCTGAATATTGGAAAAATGATGTCGAAGACGGTGGAAAAAATCTTTATGAAGCGGAATTTCTAAGTGCGCAATTGAAACGTTTGGGATTGAACATCAAGGAAGATTATTTTAAAATCACTAATTATTCCGGAGGTAAAAAGTTGGCAGAAAATTTTAAAGCTTTAAAAGGTAACGATCTGGTAACAGTAGTCTATAATTTTGTTGACATGTTGTCTCATGCCAAAACCGAAATGGAGGTTGTAAAAGAATTAGCCTCAGACGACAAAGCCTATCGTTCACTAACTTTGAGCTGGTTTAAAAATTCGCCTTTACTGGAAATCATTCAGCAGGCACAACTTTTAGGTTTCAAATTAATCCTGACAACAGATCACGGAACCATAAACGTAAAAAATCCATCGAAAGTGGTTGGAGACAAAAACACAAGTCTGAATTTACGATACAAAACCGGTCGCAGCTTAACATACGAACAAAAAGATGTATATGTAGTAAAAGAGCCAAAAACTATTGGTCTGCCAGCTATAAATATGAGCAGTTCATTTATTTTTGCAAAAAATGATCTGTTTTTAGCCTACGTTAACAACTACAATCATTATGTAAGTTATTATAAAAACACCTACCAACATGGAGGAATTTCGCTTGAAGAAATGATTATTCCGTTTTTGGTATTCAACCCAAAATAAACAATTTTAGTCCCGGTTTTATAATTACAGAATTCCGGGACTGATTTAAATTAAGAAACAAACCAATGAATATCGTTTTTTCATTAGATCAAATTCAGGAAGTAGCAGAACAGATTATTGCTCAAAACCCAAAAAAAATAATCCTTTTTAACGGAGAAATGGGGGTTGGAAAAACTACTCTTATTAAACAATTATGCAAAACTTTAGGAGTTGAAGATGCTACAAGCAGTCCTACTTTTTCTTTAGTAAACGAATATTATACTTCTAATAATCAAACCGTTTATCATTTTGATTTTTACAGATTAAATAAAGAAACCGAAGCACTCGATATGGGCGTTGACGATTATCTATATTCGGGAAATTGGTGTTTTATCGAATGGTCTGAGAAAATTGCCAACCTGATTCCTGAAGAACATTCTGCAGTTACAATTGAATTACAGGCTGATGGAAAAAGAAATTTAGAGCTGGTTTAAAAAAAAATATAAAAGATGTCACAAAAACCACACATAGAGGCAAAAAAAAAAAAAAAACGATTGGAACATTTCTAAAATCTTCCTGAATCTCTGTAATTTATATTTTTTTATTTAACATGAAGACCCAAAATAACGTAGAAATCATCCCTTTTTCATCAGATTTGAAAGATCACATTAAAACTTTAAATCTTGCATGGCTTACAAAATATTTCAAAATAGAAGAAAAAGATGATCTCGTGCTTTCAAATCCGCAGGAAGAAATAATTAATAAGGGCGGATTTATTTTTTATGCTAAAAATAATAATGAAATTTTAGGAACTGCTTCTTTAATGAAAATTGATGATATTACTTTTGAATTGAGTAAAATGGCAGTTTCTGATAAAGCTCAAGGATCTGGAATTGGAAATAAATTACTGGATCATTGTTTGGCTGTTGCTCAGGAAAATAATATTAAAAGACTTATTCTTTATTCAAATCGAATTTTACTTCCCGCAATTCATTTATATGAAAAATTTGGCTTTACTGAAATTGTTCTGGAAGAAGGACTTTATGAAAGAGCAGACATAAAAATGGAAAAAATAATACCTTAATTATTACAGCAGTATTACCAGAATTTTTATATGATTTTAAAACTTTTTACGTAATTTGTACTCTTAATTATTTTGCGTACCCCATGTCAATAACCTTAACTCCATTTACGAAACAACAATTGTTGCCACAAGAAGAAAAACTTGAAATTGGCCGCAAAAAAAGAGAACTTTTTATAGGTATCCCCAAAGAGACAAGTTATCAGGAACGTCGTATTTGTTTAACTCCCGACGCAGTAAATTCCTTAACATATGCGGGACATCGTGTTATGATTGAATCCGGGGCAGGAGAAAGTTCCAGTTACTCGGACAAGGAATACAGTGATGCCGGAGCGGAAGTCACAAAAGACACTAAAAAAGTTTTTGGTTGTCCGATATTACTAAAAGTTGAGCCGCCTACTTTGGCAGAAATAAAAATGATTAATCCTGAAACGACAATTATATCTGCGATTCAGTTGAAAACAAAAAAGAAAGCTTATTTTGAAGCTTTGGCACAAAAAAAAATTACCGCACTAGCTTTTGAATACATCAAAGACGAAGACGGCTCCTATCCTGCCGTTAAATCATTGAGTGAAATTGCCGGAACAGCCTCTATACTTGTGGCAGCAGAATTAATGATTACAAATGAATTTGGAAAAGGACTTTTATTTGGAAACATTACCGGTGTCCCTCCTACTGATGTCGTTATTTTAGGTGCTGGAACCGTAGGTGAATTTGCTGCAAAAACTGCTATTGGGTTAGGCGCAAATGTAAAAGTATTTGATAATTCTATTACCAAATTACGTCGTTTACAAAACAATCTGAACCAGAGAATTTTCACATCCACTATTCAACAGAAAGCATTACTTAAAGCTTTAAGACGTTGTGATGTTGCCATAGGTGCTATGCGAGGAAAAGAACGCTGTCCGATTGTTGTAACTGAAACTATGGTAGAACATATGAAAAAAGGGGCAGTAATAGTTGATGTAAGTATTGATACCGGAGGTTGTTTTGAGACTTCTGAGGTAACAACCCACGAAAAACCAACATTTATAAAAAGCAATGTCTTACATTATTGCGTACCCAATATTCCTTCCAGATACTCTAAAACAGCTTCTCTTTCAATAAGTAATATCATTACTCCTTATCTGCTTCAGATAGCTGAAGACGGTGGTTTGGAAAGCGCCATAAGATGTAATAAAGGTTTAAAAAACGGAATTTATTTATACCACGGAATCCTGACTAACAAAGCTATTGGAGAATGGTTTGATTTACCTGACAACGATATTAATTTACTTGTTTTCTAAAACAACTTTAACTTACCTTTACAAAAAAATTAATTCATGAAGTTCGTACATCGTTTTGCTTATTATTTGGTTGGTTTAGTTATGGGATGCTTTTTTGTAGCACTCGTTTTTAGTGGAAAAGATACTCGCTGCAATTACTTTCCGAATGCCCGGGTTTTAAATAGTTTGAGAACCAAACCTTTTCAGTATTCAGAAAAAGCAATTCAAACGCTTAACGAAAAATGGGTGGACACCAGTGATATTAAAAATACATTGCAGTTTGGTGATGTCGATTTTGATCAGAGTAATATCCCTTACAAAAAAGGGAAATTATATATTATAGAAGGAAAAACTATTAAGAACCAAGAGATTATTCTTAAAGTGACAAACTACGAAAACAAAGCGGTTTTAGAAGAAATCATTAAAAAATAATCATTAAAATATTAGAAATACAGGATAGTAAATGCTATCCTTTTTTTTATGCCTTGAATTTTTATAATAAAAACTAAAGGCCTAGCCCTGATGGAAACGACATCCTTTTGTGGCAGGGTTTGCCACAAAAGATATAGTGGACAGCAGGAAATAGCTCCTGACCTTTCTACTACATAAATTACAAGTTCGATTATTATAAACAAAAAAGGTTCAACCGTAAATAGCTGAACCTTTCTACATGAATTAATATTTATTACTTTTTATAGTATTTTCGGTATTTAGGATATGTTATGGCACCTATTACTGAAATCGCAGCTAGTGAATAATATATCCAGTCGAGAGATTTGGCTTCTCCGCTTGCATAGGAATGCAGACCCACCAAGTGGAAATTTACACCGTAATAGGTAAACAAAATGGATACAAAAGCAAACATACTCATTAGGTTAAATGTCCATTTTCCTCTTAAAGCAGGCACAAAACGAGCGTGAATTACAAAAGCGTAGACCATAATCGATATTAAAGCCCAAGTCTCTTTTGGATCCCAACCCCAATAACGTCCCCAGCTTTCGTTAGCCCATTGTCCTCCAAGGAAATTTCCTATCGTTAACATAATCAAACCAATTGTCAATGCCATTTCGTTGATATATGTGATTTCCTTAATATTTAGATCCATTTTGGCTTTATTGTTTTTATTGGTAAAGAAAATCAATACTAATGATACAAAACCAAGTATAAATCCTAATGCAAACGGTCCGTAACTTGCTACAATTACTGCTACGTGAATCATCAACCAGTATGAATTAAGAACGGGCTGCAGATTTGCAATTTCAGGATCGATCCAGTTCATATAAGCTGCCGATAAAATCATAGCTGTCACAAAAGCGCAAGATGCCACTGTTAGTTTAGAATAACTCTTCAATTTAATATAGCCTAAACTATATAAAATGTGAACTAGAGAAAACCCTATTGCAGGATGCTTTTTTTGATTTTTAACTTTTAGGTCAAAAGCCAATCCAAAGAACATCGTTGCCCAGGCTACATAAATAATAGACTCATAAGCATTACTCCATGGAGCATGTCCGGAAATATACCAGCGGGCAATTAACCCTAAAGTATGCAATCCAAATAAAACTCCGATAATGACATGAAAACCATTTATGGTAATACGAAGCCATTTTTTCTCAAAAAAGATATTTACAATCGTAAAAATCAACATCAAAATGGATGCTCCAAGATACCAAAAAGGAAGTTTTTTGAAAACATCGTATTTATTATAAGCAATTTCGGCATCTATTTTTTCTTCACTCGGGCGTACTTTAGCGCCAAATTTCTTTTGAAAACCATTAATGCTTTCGACTAAATCATCAGCAGTTTTAAAATCTTTAGAAATAGAACCATTATTTAGGGCATTAAAATAAAGTGGCAGGATCTGCTTAGTATAAGTTGCTTCCATTCCTTTTAAACCTGCATGATCTAATTCCATATATGAAATCCATTTATCGCCAGGATGATTTGGAATAGGAAATATTTTTAAAATACTTCCCATCAAAGCAGATTCCATCAGATTGACTTTTTTATCTGTTTCGATAAAATCTTTTTCAAACTGATTCGGGTTTGCTGCTTTATAGGCTGCATCCAAATAAGGAGATAATTTGTAATTACCGTTCTCGTCAAAAAATTTCACAAATGGTGCGTTTTTTGCCTCTTTATCTACCCCAATAATTTTTCTGATACTATCATTTCCTGCTCTTAAATGAATAATCGGGACCTGAATCCAAACCTGACCATATTGTGTCATGGATAAAAACACCTGATCAGAATTCATTCCGTTATATGTATCACTGTGGCTTACTTTTCTCAATAATTCAGAGGAGAAAGTATTAATAGGCTTCATTCTCCCACCTGCATCCTGAATAATCAAACGACCAAATTTAGCTGCATGAGCTTCCGGTGCTTTGTAAATATTCAGTAATGAATCTATTTGTTTTTGACTTGGCGGACGTGTTACATGATTGGCGTGATCATTAGGATCTTGGTTATGAGTATGATTGTGATTATGATTATGACCCGGTGTATGAATATGAGGCTCTTGCGCAAAACCGTTAAAACTCAGTACCAAAACCAAAATTGTAATCAGTTTTGCTTTTTTATCTTTTACTTTTTCAAGTTTGCGTTTTAAATCGGTAAAACGTGAACCTTTGGTAAACATGATAGCCATTAGACCAAAAAACAACATAAAATACCCTAAATAGGTAATTGAAGTTCCCCAGAAATCATGATTTACAGATAACACTGTTCCTTTTTCGTCCGGGTCAAACGAAGATTGGAAAAATCTGTATCCTTTATGATCCAAAACATGGTTCATATAAATTCGGGCATCAAAAGTTTCGATGGAATCCTGAACAGTTACTTTACTCTCAAAGGAAGAATAGCTTTTCTCTGTTCCAGGATATTTAGTAGCAATAAAATCATTTAGTTTTACTTTAAAAGGCAGAATATATGCTTTACTTCCGTAAAATAAACTGTATTCAATTTTTCCAATTTTAACGGTCTGTGGCTCTCCAACACTTCCTTTAGAACCTAACAGCCTTACTTCTTTTTCCTGACCTTCAGCTTTAACTTTGACTATTAATGCATCTGTATGGGATTTTGCTTTGTAATCATTATTCGATTCATAATCTACAATTCCTCTTACTGCCGGGTCCGGAAATACAATTCGGATATCGCCAATACTATATAAGGAACGCATCATCAAAGGCTGTACATTGTCTTTAGTTACTTTTCCCTGAAATTTATCAGCCATTCGCATAAACTCACCTTCAAAAGGAGTCTGAATAGTATATTTTTCACCAGTTGTATTAATATTTATAGCACCATCTGTTGGTTTATTCAAAGCAAACAAAACATTGTGGATGTTTTGAACTTCTCCCTCTTTTAAGAAATGTTCTTCACGACCACCGGCTCCGGCTTCAACTAATTTAATATATAAAGTTCCTTTTGGATCCGGTTTTATCGTCTCCTTCGCTCCCATTATGTAATTTACATAAGTTACTTCAAAAGGAGTTTCGTCAAATTTTCCAGACATTGAAAAGTCATTATCTGTGATTTGAACTGAAAATAAATCAAATGGTTTGTAATAAACATTAGGACACAATAAAAGATTTTTCTCAAAAGTCCTGCGCTTCATTTCTCCTTTATATTCTCCATCCGCAAAAACGGTCAGGAATGTTTTATCAGAATAAATTTGATTTTCAGCTGCTCCTTCTCGAATTGGCATCATTCCTTCATAACTGATATAACGAGTAATAAAGGCACCTAAAAGAATAAAAATAAACGCAAGGTGAAGCAACAAAGTTGCCCATTTTTCTTTTTTCAATAATTTATAACGTTTAATATTGCCAAAGAAATTTATCATAAAAAAGACCATTATAGCCTCGAACCACCAGGTATTATAAATTAAAATTCGGGCAGTATCTGTATTGTATTTACTTTCGATAAAGGTACCAATACCCATTGCAAGTGCAAATGTTAAAAAAAGAACGGCCATTAATCTTGTAGAAAACAAAAAAGAGAATATTTTTTTATCCATTTTTGAAGGAATTACTGTGTATAAAAGTGGCACAAAAGTACTTAAAAATGTTGATTTGCAGTATTTGTCTTTTGTTAATAAAAACCAAAAAGAGTCCATTTGCACTGAGTTAAATCTTAATTAAACAGGTTTTCTATTACAATTCAATTTTAATGACTCCTAATACTATTCAAGTACAAATTTCACATAAAGAATTCAAAACCCTAACATTTCTATATCTTTAAAAAAATGCTAATTTTGCGACATGATTGAAATAACAATAATCGGTTCAGGAAATGTCGCTCAGCATTTGATAAAAGCTTTCACTAAAAGTGAATTAGTCAAAATTGTACAGGTATTTTCAAGAAAGAAAGCCTCATTGATGCACCTGATTGATTCCGATAAAATTGTAACTGATTTTTCAGATTTAAAAGAAGCTGATTTGTATATAATTGCTATTACAGATGATGCTATTTCCAGAGTATCAGAACAATTGCGTTTTCAAAATAAATTAGTAGTTCATACATCAGGAACTTCTTCAATTAATGTTTTAAATTTGAAAAACCGAAGAGGCGTTTTTTATCCGTTACAAACTTTTTCCAAAACCAAGCCTGTTGATTTTTCGATAATTCCGATTTGTCTGGAAGCAGAAAATGAAGCGGATTACAGTATTTTGGAAACGGTTGCTAAAAGCATTTCGAATACTGTTTTTTCAATCAGTTCAGAACAAAGAAAAGCATTACATGTTTCAGCTGTTTTTGTCAACAATTTCACGAATCATTTGTATCAAATCGGACAAGAAATTTGTGAAGAACATCAGGTTCCTTTCGAAATTTTAAAACCTCTGATTCTCGAAACTGCAGAAAAGATAAAAACCCTTACCCCTGTTGACGCGCAAACAGGTCCGGCAAAACGCAATGATTCTGCCACAATTGAGGCACATCTGAATTATTTAACTAATGAAAATCAGAGAAACATCTATAAACTCATAACACAATCTATACAAAATAATGGCAAAACACTTTAAAGAAATAATGAATGACATCACAACGTTTGTTTTTGATGTTGATGGCGTACTTACAGACAGTTCTGTTTTTGTAACCAACGAAGGCGAAATGCTTCGTACAATGAACATCCGTGACGGATATGCTATGAAAGCAGCTGTAGAAAGTGGTTTTAAAGTATGTATTATTTCCGGCGGAAGCAATGAAGGCGTTCGCATCAGATTGCGTAATTTAGGAATAACGGATATATATTTAGGAACTCCTGATAAAGTACAAACTTTTAAGGAATATACTGAGAACAACAGCATTAAACCTGAAAATGTATTATATATGGGAGATGATATTCCTGATTTCCATGTTATGAAACTTGTAGGTTTACCAACCTGCCCTCAAGATGCAAGTCCTGAAATTAAAAATATTTGCCGTTATGTTTCACATGTTAAAGGCGGAAGAGGCGCAGTACGTGACGTAATCGAACAAATTATGAAAGTACAAGGAAAATGGATGGAATATTTTAATGGTCAACACGATTAGTTTTAATTAACAAAATCCCTAACCATTAGCCACTTAGAATCTTATAAAATGAAATACCTTAAACTCATTCGCTATCAAAACTTATTAATGCTTGCATTTATGCAGGTTTTATTCCGTTACGCTTTTTTAAAAGGACAAAATATTCCTTTGGCTTTATCAGACTGGCAATATGGTTTATTGGTTTTAAGTACCGTTTTAATTGCTGCTGCAGGTTATGTAATTAATAATATTTTTGATACTGAAACTGACAGAATCAATAAACCTAACGATGTTATAATTGGTAAAGGAATTTCTGAAGCCAGGGGTTATAACATTTATATTGCCCTGAATATTACCGGTGTTGCCATTGGATTTTATTTGTCAAATGTTATTCAGAGACCGGGTTTTGCTACTATCTTTATATTAATTGCTTCAATGCTTTATTTTTATTCCACAACCCTGAAACAAATTATGATTTTAGGAAACATTATTGTGGCTTTGGTATTGGCACTGAGTGTAATTATTATTGGTGTTTTCGATATTTTTCCTGCAATAATACCGGAAAACAAAGCACAAATGACAAGTTTGTTTTCTATTTTAACCGATTATGCTTTATTTGCTTTTATGATTAATTTTATCCGGGAAATAATCAAAGACATAGAAGATGTTAATGGAGATTACAATCAGGGAATGAATACGCTTCCTATTGCTATTGGTGTTAGCCGGACAACAAAAATTGCATCAATTATTTCCATTATTCCTTTTGTTCTATTGCTTTTTTACATTAAAAACTATTTTGTTGAAAATGGCCTTTTTATAGCTACCTTATATTCATTTATATTCGTTTTGGCGCCGCTCCTTTATTTTATAATTAAAGCATTTACTGCTAAATCACAAAAAGAGTTTCATCATTTGAGTATTGTTTTAAAATTAATTTTACTTTTCGGAATTTTATCAATTGTGGTTATTACCTTAAACATTCATTATAATGCTTAAAGAAAAACTAAAAAAATACACCTTAATTCTGGCTTCGGGTTCGCCTAGAAGGCAGCAATTTTTTAAGGATTTGGATTTGGAGTTTGAAATTCGTTTAAAAGATATTGAAGAAATATATCCTCCAGAATTAAAGGCTGTAGAAATTACAGACTTTTTAGCACTTTTGAAAGCAAATGCCTTTGAAGGAGAATTAAAAGAAAACGAAATTTTAGTTACCAGCGATACTATTGTCTGGCACCAAGATAAAGCATTAGGTAAACCTAAAGATGCTAAAGAAGCTTTTGAAATGATAAAATCTATGTCAGGTACTACTCATGAAGTTATAACATCGGTTTGTTTTAAAACCAGCTCTGCTTGTACTCTTTTGAGTGATGTTACAAAAGTGACTTTTAATAATCTATCAGAAGAAGCTATTTTATATTATATAGAAAACTATAAACCATACGACAAAGCCGGAGCTTATGGCATACAGGAATGGTTTGGTTTCATGGCAGTTGCAAAAGTTGAAGGCTCATATACCAATGTTATGGGACTGCCAACTGCCAAAGTTTATGAATATTTGAGTACATTAGAGTAAAATTTAATTTATGTTTTCTTTCAAGGAATATAGCCAGGAAATATTAGCTACGGGAATTATAATTTTCGCATTAATATCATTAAGAATGATTATTGCAAAACTGATTCGTAGTTATGCTAATACAAGTCATTTATTTGAACATCGTACTAATCTGGTAATTAAATATATTCATATATTAATGAACATATTAGTTGTTGTTAGTCTAATTATAATTTGGGGAGTAAAAACTGAGGACATTTTTGTAACCATTTCATCAATTGCTACTATAATTGGTGTTGCTATGTTTGCTCAATGGTCTATTCTGAGTAATATTACTTCCGGAATGATCTTATTTTTTTCATTTCCTTTCCGAATTGGTGATACAATAAAAATTCACGATAAAGATTTTCCTATAGAGGCTGAAATCGAAGACATTAGTGCGTTTCATGTAAACTTAAAAACAAAAGAAGGCGAAAAAATCATCTTTCCAAATAATCTTTTATTACAGAAAGGAATTTCAATAATGCCTCCACAATATGATGATAAGGAGTTTTTTGACTAATATTTTAATGGAAATTTTATAAACTATTTTTTAAAAGCTAAAACAATATAAAGTAAATAAAGTTTAATATTTGATTAGCCTAATTTTAGTTTTAAAATCCAATAAAATGAATCAACCTGTAACGCTGCCTTTTTATGCCAAATTAACCTTTATATTATTAACTGTAATTTGTATTGGCGCCATAACTTACATTGGGAGCAATATAATCACTCCTGTAATGTTAGCCTTTTTATTTACAGTTTTGTTATTGCCTCTGCACACTTTATTACATCACAAAATACGTATTCCTATATACCTTGCTTCATTTATCACTGTAGTGATTTTTGTTCTTTGTATAGCAGCAATTTTAGCTTTCATATCTTATCAGGTAACAGATATTGCCAATGATTTTGATATTATTAAAAAAAATGCAATATCTTTTTTTAACAATACTCAATCCTATATTCATGAAAAGTTTCAGATAAGTATTTGGGAGCAAAAAAAATATATTGAAAAAGTAACTAACGATTCTGTACAAAATGGTTCCGGAACGTTAGGAACAGCTATTGGCTCACTAAGCGATATATTATTTAATTGCATGCTTGTGGTCGTTTTTACATTTTTGTTTCTTTTATACAAAACTCACTTTATTCTTTTTTTGGCCAAATTATTTGATAAGGAAGATCATGCAAAATTGAAAGAGATCATTACTCAAATAAAAATTTCTATAAACAATTATATCTTGGGACTTATTTTCGAAATGTTCGTAGTTTCTATTTTAACAGGTCTGGGCCTATGGATTATAGGAGCCAAATATTTCATTCTACTTGGACTTATGACAGGGATTTTAAATTTAATCCCATACATCGGAATTATGATTGCAGGCATTTTAACTATTCTATCTTCACTTACCGGAACTCCTGATGTGTCTATAATTATAAGTATTCTTGTTGTAAATATTATTGTACAACTCATAGATAACAATATACTTGTCCCTCTAATCATCAATTCAAAAGTTGAAATTAATGCTTTAGTTTCAATAATTGGAATTATTATAGGTGGGGGTGTTGCAGGAATTTCAGGAATGTTTTTGGCAATTCCGTTATTGGCTATTTTAAAAATTATTTTTGACAGAATCGAACCCTTAGAACCTTGGGGCTACGTTATGGGTAATCATATGCCGAAAAAATTTACCTGGCGAATCAGAAAATTAAAAACTGAAAATTAAAATTGTTTTTTTTTATCTTCAGTATATTATTTTAAATCATAGAATCACCAATAATTTACGCTAACTTTATTAGCATGTTTCGAAATTTTATAAAAATCTTTTTGCTTATTTTTTTCCTTTGGAATTTTTCCCAAAGCGCTTCTTCACAAGAAAAACAGAGTAAAAAAGATAGTATTGAGAAATATGATAAAATAAAAAAACTTTCAGAGAAAAGAAAATTCACAACTTTTTTAAAGAGAATCATTTTCAAACCTTCCAAAATAAAGAAGAAAAACGAAACTTTGGTTAAGAAAGAATCTCTTCCGAATGTTGATGGAAAGATTATTCGAAAAATCAGAATTATTACTCTAGACCCTTTTGGACGATCAGATACTGACTCTACAATGGCGCCAAAGAATTGGGGAGAGAGAACAGGAAATAAATTACACCTTAAAACTAAAAAATTCGCTATACAAAATTTATTACTATTTAGACGTAACTCGACTTATGATACCTATAAAATAAAAGAAACAGAACGTATTATCAGATCTCAAAGATATGTCAGCAAAGTTACAATTTCAGGAGAACTAGTTTCAACAAGCAATGATTCTATTGACATTACTGTTCGGGTTTTAGATGCGTGGAGCTTACTTCCAAAATTCTCAATATCAAGTTCGAGGGTTGGTGTTGGATTTAACGACCGTAATATTTTAGGTTCTGGACAACAACTCGAATATAAATTTACAAATAGATTTGACGATGGACATAATGCACATGATGCCTTATACACTATTCCGAATATCAAAAATACTTTTATCACTACTAAATTAAGATACTACAATGATTTAGATGACAACTACATTAAAAGTATTTCCATGGAACGCCCTTTTTATTCACCTTTGACCAAATGGGCGGGCGGTTTTATTTTAGGACAGCAATTTAAACGGGATACTTTGCAAGATGTAAATTTAAAATATGAATTTCAGCCCTTCAAATACAATACTCATGATTTTTGGGCTGGTAAAGCCTTTAATATTACAGGTGTAAGTCCAAAAAAAGAAAGAACAACTAATCTTATCGTTTCTGGTCGCTTTTTAAACATCGATTATACTGAAAAACCTAGTCTGGCATTTGATACAATCAATTTTTTTTCAGACGAAAAAATGGTTTTAATGGGTTTCGGAATAAATACCAGGGAATTCGTCAAAGACAATTATATTTTTAGAAATGGAAATACTGAAGACGTTTCTATTGGAAGAATTTACGGAATAACGGCCGGTTATCAATATAAAAATAAAATATGGAGACCGTATGTAGGAGCACAAGCCTCTTTTGGCGACTACTATAAATGGGGGTTTTTGAGTACTAATTTTGAGATTGGCACCTTTTTTCATCAAGCAAAAACTTATCAGACTTCTATTTCCTTTCAAGCCAATTATTTTACAAATTTATTGACATTTGGAGACTGGAAATTAAGGCAATTTATTAAACCCGAAGTAATGATTGGAATTAACAGGGCAAATTCTATAGGTGATCAGCTCACCATAAACGAAAATTATGGAATTCAGGGATTTAATGCAGCCCATTACGGCAAAAGCAAAATGGTATTAACATTGCAAACTCAAACATATGCTCCGAAAGAAATTTTAGGTTTTAGATTAAATCCCTATCTAAATTATTCAATCGCCGTTCTGGGAAATAGCACCTCGGGTTTACTTCAAAACAAATATTATTCAAAAGTTAGTCTGGGTGTTTTAATAAGTAATGATTATCTCGTCTTTAGTTCATTTCAGCTTTCTGTTTCATATTATCCAACTATTCCTTTTCAGGGCGAAAATATTTTCAAAACAAATACTTTTCAAACTTCAGATATAGGCCTCCAATCTTTTGAATTAGGAAAACCTAAAATCGTAGAATATAAATAATTAATTAAGTTTTTTTATTCCGCCCATTTAATATCTCTAATACACTAACAATCAATAAAATCAGGTGTTTTAGCATATTTTAGTATCGAAAAAAAACACTTTTATAGACATAATTCATTTTAGAATATTATTTTTGGCACAGTATATGGATATCCGTTCACAGATTAACAATTAATTTTTTTTAAAGATGAAAACTATAAAATTAGCAATCGCTGGATTATTTCTAATAGTTGCGAATACGACACAAGCTCAGGTATCAATAAACGTTAATATAGGAACTCCGCCTGCATGGGGACCTGCAGGATATTCAGAAATGGAATATTATTATCTTCCTGATATTGAAGCTTATTATGATGTACGTGCTTCACAATTTATTTATTTCGGAGGAGGAAGATGGGTTAGAACAACATACTTACCAAGAGCATACAGGAATTATGATTTATATGGAGGCTACAAAGTGGTACTAACAGATTACCACGGAAGAACTCCCTATAAATACTTTGATCGTCATAAAGTAAAATACTATAAAGGATACCATGGAGCACCTCAAAGATGTTACAAACCGAGAGCTGCTTACAGTTACAATGACCGTCGTCATGATAATCGTAAAAATTACAGACATTATGATAAACATGATAGACACGAGAAACATGATAGACACGACAGACACGACAGAGACGATAGAAATGACAGACACGATGATCATCATGGTCACGGAAGAAGATAAATATTTATTTACAAAACAAAAGAGTATCAAAAAAATGATACTCTTTTGTTTTTTTTTAGAAATCTAAATAAATTCATCCTACAGTAATAAAAGTAAAATATAAGCAATTGTCTGGCGATGAATCACAACTTACTATAACATCTTAATTTCATAGCTAATTATAAAAAAACACTTTTTACTTAATGACAAACTACAACAATTTAAAAAATACTATGAACTTATGATCTGCTTTTTTAATAAATAATAAGGTAGTCGAATCACTTAATCGATATTAAATTTGAAAATATAACTAAAACAAAATTAAATACCTATTAAATAAATTTATAAACCAGATATAACAGGCACTTCAATAAATCAAATAAATGATTATTTTTTTTGTATTGTTAAATTATGGTATAAAAAAACCGTCTAAATTTAGACGGTTTTACTTTTATTAGCTTATTTTAAATACTACATTGTAGCTTTCAATGCTTTAGCTTCAGCAGTCATTTCAAGTGCTTTATATACACCTAACAATGTTTTAGAAACATCTTGGTTTTTAGGATCTAACTCATTTGCTTTTTTAAGATATGGAATAACACTCTTAAATACAGCTTCTCTCTGTCCTTTAAGTACATCGTAACGTTTCATATCCTTTGCAGAAGTACCTAATTTATTCATTTCATCAATAATTGGTTTCTCTGCCTCTAATTTCAATGCTGCAAGATTAAGATAAGCATTTGCATAGTTAGGATCGATTTCAATAACTCTTAAATAATATTTTTCAGCATCCACAGCATTCTTAGCATTTGCACTAAGTACACCAAGATTAAAGATTAACTCCTTATTATTTGGATCTTTTTGCAAAGCTTCACCAACTAATCTTTTATATGTATCATAATCTTTGGTCTCCAAATATAAGTTAGCTTCAGAAATAATTAAAGAAGAATCGTCAGGGTTAGTTTTTCTTGCATCTGAAATTGCTTTTTTCGCATCTTCAGTACGTCCTTTTTGAAGCAAAATTAAAGCATAATTTTTATAAACTTCACCTCTTTTAGAAGGAATTGTTTCAGTTTTAGGTTTCTCGTGAGTACCTAATTTCACTGCCATATCTCTTTCATTCACAGTATTAAAGCCGTCTTCATTACCGGAAATTTTATTTACAGCAGTATAGCTAGTTCCTTTTCCTGAATAATTTAATTTTTTTAATTGTTCATACAATGGTAAAGCTGCATCATAATCCTGAGCGTTTACGTATGTTGAGGCAGCATAATATAAATTGATTGTGTCTTTTTGATCTAATAGATAAGCATCATACAACTTTTTTGCACCTTCTGCTACTTTATTTGACTGAGTATCGGCAATAGCAGCATTAATCAATTTACCCTTAATTTGTGTAATTGATGTAGCTGCCTGAGTAGAATACTTTTGCTTACCTGATGCTTTTTCTAAATCAATTAGTTTTTTATAACTTTCTGCTGATAAAGACAGATTTTTACCAGTTTCTACACTTTTATTTGCAAGCTCTAAATAAGCATTACCTTGTACAAAATAGTATTGAGCCTGCTCAACATCTTTTGCATTTACTACCATATTTTCAGCATCTTTCAATATTGAAATTGCCCCTTGAGCATCACCACCTTTTAATGCTTTTTCAGCACTTTTTATTTGATCTTTTTGAGCAAAAGTAGCTACTGAAATCAATAATGCTGATGCAAGTATTACATATTTACTTTTCATAATATTCAATTTTGTGTATTTAATTTTAATTTGTGTGGTTAAATTTTCTATTCTTCAGATTCTTCTTCTTCAGAATCATCCTCGTCTTCAGTTTCTTCCTCAGAATCATCATCTTCATCATCTTCTACAACACCATCATCTTCAAGAACTTCTAAATCCGGTTTAACTCTTTCGATTACTGATTCGATTACATTTCCATCTTCATCTACAATAACTTCTTCCGCATCATCTTTCATTACTTTTGTAACCGCTGCAATTGAATCTTTACCTTTTAGGTTAATCAGTCTTACACCCTGAGTTGCACGTCCCATGACACGTAAGTCTTCAATAGCCATTCTGATCGTTAATCCTGATTTATTGATAATCATTAAATCATCAGAGTCGGTCACAGCATTAATCGATATTAATTTACCGGTTTTCTCAGTAATATTAAGAGTTTTAACTCCTTTACCGCCTCGATTTGTAATTCTGTACACATCTTCTCCATCGTCATCAACTAATTTTGTACGTTTTCCGTAACCGTTTTCTGTAACAACTAAAATTTGTGAATCATTAATATCGTTTTTATCGACAGTAACCATACCAATTACTTCATCAGAATCATCTTTTAAAGTAATCCCACGAACTCCGGAAGCTGTTCTTCCCATTGGACGCGTTTTTGTTTCTTCAAAACGAACCAGTTTACCTGATTTTACTGCTAAGATAATCTGGCTTTCACCATTAGTTAATTGTGCTCCCATTAACTCATCACCTTCTTTAATAGTAATAGCAGCAACACCATTTACCCTAGGTTTAGAATATTTCTCTAAAGATGTTTTCTTAACCTGACCTTGCTTAGTAACCATTACAAGGTTATGACTGTTGATATAATCTTTGTCCTTCAAATCTTGTGTACAAATGAAAGCTTTTACCTTATCATCACTTTCAATGTTCACTAAGTTTTGAATTGCTCTACCTTTTGCAGTTTTACTTCCTTCCGGAATCTCATAAACACGCATCCAGAAACATTTTCCTTTTTGGGTAAAGAACATCATATATTGGTGATTTGTTGCCACAAACATATGCTCTAAGAAATCCTGATCTCTTGTTCCTGCGCTTTTTTGTCCAACTCCTCCTCTGTTTTGAGTTTTGTATTCAGTTAGATTTGTACGTTTGATGTAGCCTGCATGAGAAATTGTAATTACAACATTTTCATCGGCAATCAAATCTTCAATACTTACATCACCACCCGAATATTCAATTTGAGAACGACGTTCGTCACCATATTTATCACGGATTTCAACAAGTTCTTCCTTAATTAAATTGGTTCTTAAATTTACATCTGCCAATAAAGCTTTCAAATGATCGATTAATTTCATCAATTCTTCATATTCAGCTCTTAATTTATCCTGCTCCAGTCCGGTTAATTGACGTAGACGCATTTCAACAATTGCACGAGCCTGAATATCTGATAATTTAAATCTTTCAATTAATTTTTCACGAGCTTCTTCTGTATTTTTCGAACCTCTGATTAACGCAATTACTTCATCAATATTGTCTGAAGCAATAATTAATCCTTCTAAAATATGCGCTCTTTCTTCGGCTTTACGTAACTCAAACTGAGTTCTCCTAACTACAACATCGTGGCGGTGCTCAATAAAATAGTGAATCATATCTTTCAGATTCAACATTTGAGGACGGCCTTTTACTAATGCAATATTATTTACACTGAAAGAAGACTGTAGTTGTGTAAACTTATATAAGGTGTTTAAAACTACATTTGGAGTTGCATCGCGCTTTAGGATATAAACGATACGCATACCGTTTCTGTCAGATTCATCACGTATATTAGCAATCCCTTCGATTTTCTTTTCATTAACAAGGTCTGCTGTACGTTTGATCATATCAGCTTTATTAACCTGATACGGAATTTCAGTAACAATAATGGATTCTCTTCCATCAACTTCTTCAAAACCAACTTTAGCACGCATT
This sequence comes from uncultured Flavobacterium sp., assembly GCA_963513545.1. Classification (GTDB taxonomy): domain Bacteria; phylum Bacteroidota; class Bacteroidia; order Flavobacteriales; family Flavobacteriaceae; genus Flavobacterium. The sequence continues at coordinate 293,091 of CAUPQW010000002.1, read as the reverse complement.
ACGATACGACCTCTACCAGTTTTAAATGCTTCACGAACTCCTTCATAACCATATATTATACCTCCTGTTGGAAAATCCGGAGCTTTAATATGCGTCATTAATTCATCTACCTCAATATCGTTATTGTCAAGGTATGCTAAAGTACCATTAATGACTTCAGTTAAGTTGTGTGGAGGCATATTTGTCGCCATACCAACAGCAATACCCGTTGCCCCGTTCACTAACAAAGTAGGGACTCTGGTAGGCATAACTTTTGGCTCATATAATGTATCGTCAAAGTTCAATTGAAAATCAACTGTTTCTTTTTCGATATCTGCCATAATTTCTTCCGAAATCTTTTCCATTCTGGCCTCGGTATAACGCATTGCAGCCGGGCTGTCCCCATCTACAGAACCAAAGTTACCCTGACCATCTACCAAAAGATAACGCAGACTCCATTCCTGAGCCATACGTACCATGGCATCATAAACAGATGTATCTCCGTGTGGGTGATACTTACCCAAAACCTCTCCTACGATTCTCGCAGATTTTTTGTGGGCTGATCTTGATGTTACTCCTAAGTCATACATTCCGTAAAGAACTCTTCGATGCACTGGTTTCAAGCCATCTCTAACATCTGGAAGTGCTCTTGATACGATTACTGACATCGAATAATCGATGTAAGCTGATTTCATTTCATCTTCGATGTTAATAGGAATTAACTTTTCTCCTTCAGACATAAGTTGTTATATTAAATAATTATTTTAGTTTCAAAGCGTGCCAAGATACGTTTTTTTGAAATTTTTATAACTATTTTCACACACTTATTTCAATGATTTATTAACAACTTTATTTTATCCCTTAGTTAATAAATTAAGCGTTTTTTAACGCTTTTATTGTTATTTTTTTTGTCTATTAGCTGACAAGAGATTTCAAAGGGTATGGTTTTTGTTTTTCAAAAACTAAATCATTAAATTTACAATACCAATTATATATTATGGATGATAATTTTTCACCAAGAGTAAAAGATGTTATTACATACAGTAAAGAGGAAGCTCTTCGCTTAGGGCACGACTTTATTGGTACTGAACATCTAATGCTGGGCATTTTAAGAGATGGTAACGGAAAAGCTATTCATATTCTTAATAACCTGGCAGTCGATTTAGATCATTTACGCAGGAAGGTAGAAATACTGAGTCCAGCCAACCAGAGCGTTGAAGTAAATGCAGAAAAGAAGAATCTTCATCTTACCCGACAGGCCGAAAGAGCCCTGAAGACAACCTTCTTAGAAGCTAAAGTATTTCAAAGTTCGTCAATAAGCACGGCACACCTGCTTTTATGTATCTTACGAAACGAAAATGATCCAACAACCAAGTTATTGAATAAGCTGAAAATAGATTATGATATAGCTAAAGAACAATATTTAAATATGACTCCAAACGAAGAAGAATTCTTAGAAAACTTGCCAAAAAACGAATCATACAATGATGATTCAGGACAAGATGACAGTCTGAAAGAAAGTAGTTTCAACAATCCAGCCAATAAGTCAAACAAAAAATCAAAGACTCCTGTACTAGATAATTTTGGGAGAGATTTAACAGAAATGGCCGAGGAAGGAAAACTTGATCCTGTTGTAGGACGCGAAAAAGAAATCGAACGTGTTTCTCAAATTTTAAGCCGCAGAAAAAAGAACAATCCACTCCTTATTGGAGAACCTGGTGTTGGTAAATCTGCTATTGCAGAAGGATTAGCTTTGCGTATTATCCAGAAAAAAGTATCTCGTATACTTTTCAACAAACGTGTGGTTACTTTAGATCTTGCAAGTTTAGTTGCCGGAACAAAATACCGCGGTCAATTTGAAGAAAGAATGAAGGCCGTAATGAATGAACTTGAGAAAAATGATGATATCATTCTTTTTATTGATGAAATTCACACTATTGTAGGTGCAGGCGGAGCAACAGGTTCTCTTGATGCTTCAAACATGTTCAAACCTGCTTTAGCAAGAGGAGAAATCCAATGTATTGGCGCTACAACTCTTGATGAGTACAGACAATATATTGAAAAAGACGGTGCTTTAGAAAGACGTTTCCAAAAAGTAATTGTTGAACCAACTTCAGTTGAAGAAACTATTGCTATTTTAAATAATATTAAAGATAAATACGAAGATCATCATAATGTAACTTACACACAAGAAGCAATTGAAGCCTGCGTTAAATTAACAAACAGATATATGTCTGAACGTTTTTTACCGGACAAAGCTATTGATGCCCTTGACGAAGCAGGTTCTCGTGTACATATTACTAACATTGATGTTCCAAAACAAATTCTTGATTTGGAACGTCAACTGGAAGAAGTTCGTGAGAACAAAAATATGGTAGTCAAAAAACAAAAATATGAAGAAGCTGCCAAACTTCGCGATGATGAAAAACGTATCGAAAAAGATTTAGCACTTGCCCAGGAACAATGGGAAGAAGATTCTAAAAGCAACCGAATTGAAGTTACTGAAGATAACGTAGCAGATGTTGTTTCTATGATGACCGGAATTCCTGTAAACCGAATTGCACAAACAGAAAGCAATAAACTGGCTAAGTTACCTGAGTTAATTCAAAATAAAGTTATCGGTCAAAACGATGCTGTGTTAAAAATAGCACGTTCTATTCAGCGTAACAGAGCCGGACTTAAAGATCCTAACAAACCAATTGGTTCATTTATTTTCCTGGGTCAGACCGGAGTTGGTAAAACACAATTGGCAAAAGTTTTAGCAAAAGAATTATTTGATTCTGAAGATGCATTAATTCGTATCGACATGAGTGAATATATGGAGAAATTTGCTATCTCTCGTTTGGTTGGAGCGCCTCCGGGATATGTTGGTTACGAAGAAGGTGGACAATTGACTGAAAAAGTTCGTAGAAAACCATACTGCGTTGTACTTTTAGACGAAATTGAAAAAGCACATCCGGATGTATTCAATATGATGCTTCAGGTTCTGGATGACGGTTATTTGACTGATAGTTTAGGCCGAAAAATCGATTTTAAAAATACGATTATCATCATGACATCTAACGTTGGTGCACGTCAGTTAAAAGATTTTGGACAAGGTGTAGGATTCGGAACTGCTGCAAAAGTAGCGCAGGCTGATGAAAATTCGAAAAGCATTATTGAAAATGCATTAAAGAAAACTTTTGCTCCTGAATTCTTAAACAGAATTGATGACGTAATTGTATTTAACGCATTAGAAAAAGCTGATATTGATCTTATTATTGAAATTGAGCTTAAAAAATTATACGCCCGTATTTCAGAACTTGGCTATAATTTAAGTTTGACTGACAAAGCTAAAGCATTTATTGCCGAAAAAGGGTTTGACAGACAATTTGGCGCAAGACCTCTAAAAAGAGCTATCCAGAAATATGTTGAAGATTTATTAGCTGAAGAAATCATCACTTCTAAAATTCATTCAGGTGACGAAATTTTAATGGATTTAAAAGATGACTCTCAGGAACTTTCAGTAGAAATACACAAAGCAGAAGAGCCGACTAATCAATAAAGTAGTTTAAATTTATAACAGAAATAACACACCCGTTACGTTTTCATAACATAACGGGTGTTTTTTTTAGGTAAATCACTATCTTTAATAAATGCAAATAGTTATTTTTGAATATTAAATTTCTACAATAAAAAACAATATATGCTTCAAAACAAAGTCATTTTAGGTAGTGAAGAATGGTGCGCATTTCCTGATCTGGGAATCCCTACAATCAAGGCTCGTGTGGATTCAGGTGCAAAAACTTCTGCAATGCACGCTATAAACATAGCTCCTTTTATAAAAAATGATGCCAATTGGGTAAAATTCGACATTAATCCAATTCAGAATAATATTAAAACCGTAATTCATTGTGAAGCTCCTTTGGTCGATAAAAGAATTGTAAAAAGTTCAAGCGGCTTCAGAGAACATCGTTATGTAATTCAGACCAGCATTAAACTTGGTGAAATAAAATGGCCAATCGAAATGACATTGACCAATCGCGATTCAATGGGTTTCCGTATGCTTTTAGGCCGAGAAGCCATGAGTGGACGTGTATTAGTAGATCCTGAAGAAAAATACATGTTGGGACAGCCTTCTACTGAAACATTAAAAGAATTATACCAGAACTCGGAAAAAGCAACTTCCGGATTACGAATTGGACTTCTTGCCAGTAATCCTGAATTATACAGCAATAAAAGAATTATGGAAGCCGGCGAAATGCGTGGCCATGAAATGCATTTTTTGAACATCAAAGAATGCTACATGAAACTGGATGCAAAGACTCCCGAGATTCATTACAGAGGCGGAAAAATATTAAATCAATTTGATGCAATAATTCCCAGGATTAGACCAAGTATTACTTTTTACGGCTGTGCATTAACACGTCAGTTTGAAGCACTGAAAGTTTTTGTTTTAAATTCGGCTACAGCTATCACGCAGTCACGCGATAAATTATACTCTTTGCAACTACTTTTAAACAGTGGTATTGATATTCCAACTACTGGTTTTGCAAATTCGCCTTTAGATACTGACAACTTAATTAAAATGGTTGGAGGTTCGCCCTTAATTGTAAAATTACTTGAAGGAACACAAGGAAAAGGCGTTGTATTGGCCGAAACAAAAAAAGCAGCAGAAAGTGTTATCAATGCCTTTAAAAGCCTAAATGCAAATATTTTAGTCCAGGAATTCATCAAAGAAGCAAACGGAAAAGATATTCGCTGTTTTGTCATCGATGGTAAAGTGGTTGCTGCCATTCAGCGAGAAGCTATGCCTGGCGAATTTAGAGCCAATATTCACCTTGGTGGGACTGCATCTGTAATAAAAGTAACATCAGAAGAAAAAAAGATTGCTATTAAAGCAGCAAAAGCAATGGATTTAAAAGTAGCCGGTGTTGACATTATTCGTTCTTCTAAAGGTCCTTTATTACTTGAAGTAAATTCATCTCCTGGCCTTGAAGGAATCGAAGGCGCAACAAATAAGGATGTTGCCGGAGAAATGATAAAGGCGATTGAAAAGAATTTTAAGTTATAGCATTAAATCAGTTTTTTCCAAATCACTAATTTTAATTAATATCTTATATTTAAAGCTTCATCAAAATATTGATGGAGCTTTTTTTAAACTTTAAATTAAAAATATGTTTTTTCCTTATTTAGATATCATTTTAAGAAGTGCAGCCGTCTATTTTTTTATGACAATTGCTTTGCGAATATTCGGCAAAAAAGAACTTTCTCAGCTAAATACCGCTGACATTATCCTGATTTTACTAATTAGCAATTCGGTTCAAAATGCAATGGTTGGTCCGGATACAAGTCTCTGGGGAGGTTTGGTTGCTGCTTTGGCTTTATTTGTAATTAATTTTATAATCAAAAAACTGACACACAAATACAAAATTCTTAATGATTTACTTTTAGACAAACCAGAAGTCTTAATTCATGATGGAAAGTTAGATTTTAAAACTTTAAGCAAATTAGATATTTCTAACAACGAGTTGAAAGAAGCCATGCGTGAACATGGATTAGAGCATTTTACAGATGTAAAACTTTGTATGTTAGAAATTGACGGTACGATAAGTGTTATTTCTGAAGACAAAAAGCTCTTAAAACAAACTCATTACAAGCGAAAACATAATCATAAGAATTTTAGAAAATAAGCTCTAAATACAAAAACGGCTATTCAAAGTTTGAATAGCCGTTTAGTTGTATATTTTAAAAAAATTATTTTTGAAATAATTTATTAATCTGATCTTTCACTAAAGGCTCAGAAACATTGCTTGAACCTGAAGAAGCATCTTTGCTTGAAACCATAAACTGAACAGTAGATTTTTCCGGAAGAGTACTTCCTGTATAATGTAACCAAATGTAATTATTAGGCAACTCTAATTTAATATCATATAATGGAGTAGCATTAAAACCATTCATAATGATATTGTAAAGACTTGTATAATCGTTATTAACGTTTTTGAAAGAGAATTTTCTTAAGCTTGAAGAATCATCATCATCACTCACAATACTAGTATAGTAAACAGTGTATTCATCTCCAATTTTTTGAATATAATTGTTATTTACTTTTCCTAATTTTTCAACCGGTACAGTTTCAAGAACTTTGATCTGTGCAACTGAAACAAAACTAAAGAATAAAATGGCAAGGGTAATAATCTTTTTCATAATGAATTTGGGGTTAATTTTTACTACTATTAATAATCGCCGAAATTATGAAAAATTACTTCTAAATCTAAGCATTGGTTAACATTAAATTGTGAATTTTATACAAAACTATTTAAATCAAAAATAAAAAAATCACAAAGTTTTAATAATCAATAAATTACACAAAAAATAAAATTCTTTTATTCGACATTTTTTTTAAATAAAGGTCTAAAAAAATCTCATAAAATCATCTTTCCTCCTCTTTTTTTACTACTTTTCTTGCAACTTCAATCTTAAATTTCTTCCCTTTCATCTTCTCTTCTTTTACATTTTTAAGCAAGTCTTTCACTTTATTGTATTTTACTGCTGCAAACGAAATAAAATCTTTCACTTCAATCAAACCCAAATCACCTTTCTCGAGTTTACCTTTTTGAGAAAAGAATCCTACAATGTCAATTTTATTCAATTTTGTTTTTTTTCCGCCACTAATATAAATGGTTTGAAATTGTGGAGGTTTTGGCAAATTGATTTCATCTTCAACTTTTAGAATTTCCATTTCATAGTCAATGTAATCTAATTGTTTTTCACTTTCATGAACAATAATATATGCTGTTCCAGAAGCCTGCATACGCGCTGTACGACCATTTCGATGGGTAAACTCATCTTCTTTTAAAGGTAAATGATAATGAATTACATGTTTCATCTCTGGAATATCCAGACCACGGGCTGCCAAATCGGTTGTAATTAAATAACTGATGCTTCCGTTTCTAAACTGAATAAGAGCACGCTCGCGCTCCTCCTGATCCATTCCGCCGTGATAATAAACCGAATAAATTCCTTTTTCGTTTAAAGTATCACTGATACGTTCTGCCGCATCTCTGTGATTACAGAAAATAATAGCCGATTCTGATTTTAAAGAACAAATCAAATTGAATAAGCTTTTCAATTTATCTTTTACTGGTGAAACCACCATTTTCATTGAAAGATTTGTTTTTTCGTCTTCATCCGGAATAAAATCTAAAACCGTTGGGTTGATTACCCTGGTGTATTTCGGAATTTCAATATCTGAAGTTGCCGAAACCAAAACTCTCTTATTCACTTTTGGCAGTCTTCCAATGATAAAAGACATTTGTTCGTGGAAACCTAATTGAAGTGATTTATCAAATTCGTCTAAAATCAGCGTTTGAATTTTATCTGTCCTAAAAGTTTCTCTGTCAATATGATCTGCAATTCTTCCGGGAGTTCCAATCAAAACCGCCGGCGGATTACTTAAATTTTTAATTTCAGTATCGATTGAATGTCCGCCATAACAGATATTTACTTTGTATTGCGTTCCCATTTTTTTCCAAACTTGTTCAATCTGCAATCCAAGCTCTCGGGACGGCACCAAAATCAGACACTGTACTGATAAAATTTCAGGCTGTAATAGTTCTAAAACAGGAAGCAAGAAAGCCAGTGTCTTTCCTGAACCGGTTGGAGAAAGCAATAAAACATTGTTTTCGTTTAAAATAGCATCTTGTGCCATTTCCTGCATTTCGTTTAGGCTCTGAATTCCTAAATTCGAAAGTATGTTGTTGGAATGGTGTTTTTTATTCATTTTGCAAAAGTAATTAAAAGGTTTCAAGTTTCAGGTTTTCTTTGTTTCAAGTTGTTTAAACGTAAAAATTTATTTCACGCAGATTTAAGCAGATTTCAAAAAAAATCTAAATTAATCTGCGTAAAAACGAGTACCAACAATGCATAAACATAAATTGAAACAAAAAAACTTATTTGATTCTCAGATAGCGCGAGCATCCCAAAGAAAAAAGCCTAATAAAACATTATATTTTATTAGGCTTCTTCTATTTCAAACAAGAATAAAAAACTATTTATCCTTTAATATTTTCTCTAAAAACTCAACTTTTTCTTTTTCAGCCTGAACTAAACGTTCGTAAAGCTTTTTATTTTCTTCGTAAGCTTCAACTAACTTATCGAGTGGATTAAAATTACATGTATTATTTGTTCCGAAATTAGTGCCATGACTTCCACTATTATCATAGAAATTATTAAAAAAATTGATTGCAGCTTCGTCTGAAAAATTTTTCAAAGCTTCAACACTTACTCCCAAAGCTTTTGCTATCTGTACCAGCTTTTCATCATCAATTTCTTCACTGTTTTCGAGAGCAGAAATAGTTTGTTGGCTTGTTCCTAAAGCCTGAGCCAAAGCTTCTTGCTTCATGTCTCTAAGTTCACGGATTCGGCTTATTTTTCGCCCTATGTGATTTGGTTTTGTTAGTGTGCTCATAATTCAAAGATAAGTGTAAGAGTAATAAAAAGCAATCTGTAAAAACAATTTTTATAAGTACAATATAAGCAAAATAATTAGAATCGTTTATTCTATTTTACTTATTGCTTCTCTGACAAAAGTACGATTTTTGAGATATAAAATAATCAGCATGAAAAATATTGATTTGTATTTTTATATTTGAGTCTTCTTAAACCGCAAAACTATGTCTTACAAACTTTTTCTAGACGATTTACGAGATGTCAAAATGGTTTACAAAGATCTGACAGATGACGATTTTGTAATCGTTAGAAATTTTCATGATTTTAAAAAAGTAATTCTCGAAAAAGGGCTTCCTAAATATATAAGTTTTGATAATGATTTAGGACTTGATGAAAACGATCTCATTGCCGAAGATGGTTATGCTTGTGCTAAATGGCTGGTTTACGATTCTGGGATAGACTTAAGAGATTTAAACTTTTACGTACATTCTGCAAATCCTGTAGCAAGTCAGCAAATACAAAGTCTACTCGATAATTATATTAAACATTTGAAGAATCACAAATCTTAGTAAAAAACAGCATGAAAAATCTTTTTTTAATTCTCTTATTAGCATCATCAAACCTATTCTTTGGACAAAAAGTAATTTCTGGCGAATACGAAATGGGTTTGAAACTTTCGTATGACGCCTCTAAAAACCTGCTGACAGGTTATTTTGAAAGTTATACAGGCTGGGATGAACAAACACAAAATTCTCAATTCTCTTGTATTTTTTATATCGAAGGAAAAGTAACAGGAAATAAATTCAACGTTAAAACCTATTATCCCGAAGACAAAAAAGAAGATTTGATTTTAGGAACAGTCGAAATTGTAAACAACAAAACCATCAAAATAAAACTGCCGGAAGAACATGGCGGTTGTTGGAACGTAATGCATTTTGTAGAGAATCCGAAGTTTGATTTAGAAAAGAAATCCAATTGGATTCAGATTCGATATGTTGATAAAGCAAAAGCTTATTTTTATAAGAATAAATCAGACCAAAATCCGTCAAAAATATATCTTGTAAAAGGCGATGCGGTCTGCATTGATAAAATTGAAAACGGAAAAGCTTTTTGTACGTATTATGGAAAAAAGACTTCAAAAGGATGGATTAATGTAGCGGAGCTGAATAAAATTTAAGGTTCTAAGATGCTAAGATACTTAGGTACTAAGAGTATTTTACGATATGAGTTCGCGTTTCGTTTTTTGCGTGAGGGATAGAAGCTAGCTACCGAAGTAGCGCGGATAGCCCGACAGCATCCCGATAAGAGGGCGAATATACGCATAGTGATTTTGCCCTCTTATCGGGATGGTGGCACGCCCTGATAATTAAATTTCTTTTAAAATCTAAATTCTGATTAAAAAAAATAAAATCTCCCAATTAATTAGAATTGGGAATTTTAAATATTGGATTTTCTTCCTCTTCAAACAACAATTTGATGTTTTCGTAGGAGTTGGCAAGTGCTTCTTTGATTTGCTCCGGGCTTAACCAGGCTACTTTTTCGATTCCTTCTTCAATTTGTCCGTGCGGTGTTCCTTCAAAATCGGTGTGCATTTCAAACCAATGCGTGATTTTTAGTTTGTATTTTCCGTTACGTTTAAAAACATGATAGGTTTTTTGGAGTTTATTTGTAATTCTGAGTTTACCAACACCTGTCTCTTCTTCAACTTCGCGCATGGCAGTATCTTCAATTTCTTCTCCTTTTTCAGTTCCGCCCTTTGGCAAATCCCATTTCCCGTTTCTAAAAATAAATAAAACTTCTCCTTTTTTATTATAGACTAATCCACCTCCAGCTTTATTAACCGGTATTTTAGCTTTTAAAGTTTTCATTATTTCCTTTTCATCAGGATGATACAGATAAGCTTTCTGAATTTTATTTTGAAATATTTTCACAATAAGCTGCTCGATATCAATACTTTCTAACAAGAATAATTGAAAATTAGTCTCTCTTGAGATTTCATTTGTCAAAAAAAGTGGTTTGTCGTTCACAAAAACTTTATACATTTGTACTATGATTTTTAATAAAGATACCGCCGAAAAAACAGCAGAATTGCTTTTGCAAATAAATGCAATTAAATTGAATCCAGAAAATCCTTTTACATGGGCTTCAGGATGGAAATCACCTATTTATTGCGATAATAGGTTAATTCTTTCATTTCCTATCATCCGAAATTATGTTCGCGATGAATTTGCAAAGAATATAGAGAAACAATTTGGAAAACCAGATGTTATTGCCGGAGTTGCAACCGGAGCTATTGGAATTGGAATTCTTGTGGCAGAAAGCCTTGGATTACCGTTTGTATATGTACGCCCTGAACCCAAAAAACATGGAAGACAAAATCAGGTTGAAGGATTTTTACAAAAAGGTCAGAATGTTGTTGTTGTTGAAGATTTAATCAGCACAGGAAACAGCAGTCTTATGGCTGTAGAGGCTTTACGCAATGAAGGCGCTAATATTAAAGGCATGGCGGCAATTTTTACCTACGGCTTTGGTGTTGCCCAGGAAAACTTCAAGAATGCAAACATTGACTTATATACGCTAAGTAATTATGAAAATTTATTAAACTTAGCTGTAGAAAAACAATATATTACAGAATACCAACAATCTGCTTTGCAGGAGTGGAATGAAATTCCGTCAACCTGGGGGCAACAATAAATTTAGATTATTGATTTAGATTTATAATTAGAATTTTATTTAAATAAAAATATATGAACTTAGAAAGTCCAAAAGTTAATGTACAGAAATCAGCTCAGGAATTATTTGATTTATTGGCTGATGTAAAGAATTTTGAAAAATTAATGCCGGATAACATTGCTAAATTTGAAGTAATTGGCGAAGACGCTTTTATTTTTGGACTTAAAGGTATGCCGGAAATAAAACTTAAAATGAAAGAAAAAGTGGCACCAAACAAAATTGTTTTAGGGGCTGCAAGCGACAAACTTCCTTTTACTTTAGTTTCAAATATTGATAGTATCTCTGATTCAGAAAGTGCTGTTCAGTTATTTTTTGAAGGAGAATTTAATGCTATGATGGCAATGATGATTAAAGGACCTATAAGTAAGTTTATTGAAACTTTAGCAAATAATATGACTAAATTATGATATTAGGTTATTCAGTAATATTATAAAATTAAAAAGCCTGATTTACAATCAGGCTTTTGTTATAAAAAAAACTACCTTGAAAAGGTTATGCTTTCTATGATTACTTTCTCTAATAAAGCATCTGAATTTCTTTAATATCAAATTCTGAAACCGAATCATCTTCAAGTAAAACTTGTAATTTGCCAACAGATGAAACTCCCTGAATGATTCCCATGAAGTTTTGATTTTGAAGATTTTTAAAAGGCATCGGAACCCCTTTTCTGAATAACGTATTGTAATATTTTTTCCAAAAATCAGTCGATTTTTTTTGCCAGGATTCTATTTTTTGCTGGATTTTTTCAACAATTAGTTCCGGTAAAATATCTTTATCGAATGATTTTCCAGAAATGACTGCCATGGATGAAGCGTTTGGTAAAAGTTCAAAATTTATCTGATTAACATTTAAACCTAATCCAACTACTGACACGATTCTGCCATCACTTTTGATCGTGTTTTCGATAAGTATGCCACCAATTTTCTTGTTGTATGACATAATGTCGTTAGGCCATTTTATACTTAAATCAGGAATATCAAGTTCTTTTAACGTTTTAATTACAGCTAATGAAACTATAATACTTATATTAAAAACCTGTTCGTTATCATACAAAAAATCCTTTACCAAAACACTCATAATTAAGTTTTTACCAGATTCTGACACCCATTTAGACCCCAGCTGCCCCTTCCCTTTTGTCTGATTTTCAGCCGTTACCACTGTAAAATTATCCAGTTCTTCGTGACTTGATAATGCCTTAAGAAAGTCATTTGTAGAATCTATGGCATCGAGTTTGATTAGTTTCATCTAAATAATTTAATAACTTAATTTAATATTTTGTTAAGGTTCAAAAATAATCACAAATTTTGGTAACTTTACAAATTCATATAAATAATTCATGGCTAAAAAGACTATTAATAATGATGTTCTGTTGGCGAACATAATCAAAGGGATTGAAGAAGTAAAAGGAAATGATATCGATATTCTTGACTTAAGAGAGATAGATACGGCAGTTTGTGACTATTTTGTAATTTGTAACGGAAGTTCAAATACTCAGGTTAATGCCATTGTAAACTCAATCCAAAAAACAGTATCTAAAGACTTAAAAGATAAACCCTGGCATGTAGAAGGAACCGATAATGCAGAATGGGTTCTTATGGATTATGTGCATATCGTAGTACATGTTTTTCAGAAGCATATTCGTGAATATTACAATATCGAAAGCCTTTGGGGTGACGCCAAAATAACTACAATCGAAAACAAATACTAAAAAGAAACTTTCTCTAATGGCTAAAGATAATAATCCAAATCCGAGTAAATTTAAAATAAGTCCCTGGTTAATATACACCGCAATACTTCTGGTTTTTTTATTTATAAGTTTTGCAACAGGAGGTTCTAGTTTAAGCGAACCAGCTCAATTAAAATCGTCTGATATTGATAATATGCTGGCTAAAGGGCAAATTAAAAATGTTATCATTTTCAATAATAAAGATGCTGAAATTTATCTTTCTGATGCAGCTTTAAAAGATCCTGCAAATAAAAAAGTAGCCAAAGATATGTTTGACAGACCTAACAAAGGTCCTCATTACACTACGAAATTTGGTGATCTGAAGTCTTTTCAGGAGAAACTTGATAAAGCTAAATCAGAAAAAAAATTGGTTGACTATGATTTTAAAGAGGCAAGCAACTGGAGTGATATTTTAGTTAGCTTACTTCCTATTATTATCATTATTGGCGTTTGGATTTTTATTATGCGTAAAATGTCAGGAGGAGCCAGTGGTGGTGGTGGACAAATTTTCAACATAGGAAAATCGAAAGCTAAACTGTTTGATGAAAAAACAGACATCAAAACAACATTTAAGGATGTTGCCGGTTTAGAAGGAGCAAAAGAAGAAATTCAGGAAATTGTAGAATTTCTTAAAAACCCTGAAAAATACACTAATCTTGGAGGTAAAATTCCAAAAGGAGCTTTACTTGTAGGACCTCCGGGAACTGGTAAAACATTACTTGCAAAAGCTGTTGCTGGTGAAGCTCAGGTACCATTTTTCTCATTATCAGGTTCTGATTTTGTGGAAATGTTCGTTGGAGTTGGTGCTTCACGTGTTCGTGACTTATTCAAACAAGCTAAGGAAAAATCTCCTGCTATCATTTTTATTGACGAAATTGATGCTGTTGGTAGAGCAAGAGGAAAAAGTAACATGTCTGGAGGAAATGACGAAAGAGAAAATACATTGAACCAATTACTAACAGAAATGGATGGTTTTGGAACAAACTCTAACGTAATCGTTTTGGCAGCAACCAATAGAGCTGACGTATTAGACAAAGCATTAATGCGTGCAGGTCGCTTTGACAGACAAATTTTTGTTGACTTACCAGACATCCGCGAAAGGGCTGAAATTTTTCAGGTACACTTAAAACCTATTAAAAAAGTTGAAGGTCTTGATTTAGATTTCTTAGCCAAACAAACTCCAGGATTCTCAGGTGCTGACATTGCAAATGTTTGTAACGAAGCAGCCTTAATTGCTGCACGTAATAACAAAGCAGCAGTAGACAGACAAGATTTCTTAGATGCTGTTGACAGAATCATAGGCGGTCTTGAAAAGAAAAATAAAATTATTACTCCTGAAGAAAAAAGAGCAATTGCAATTCATGAAGCAGGTCACGCTACTGTTAGCTGGATGTTAGAACACGCTGCTCCATTGATCAAAGTAACTATTGTTCCTCGCGGACAAAGTTTAGGAGCTGCATGGTACTTACCTGAAGAAAGACAAATCGTTAGAACTGATCAAATGTTAGATGAAATGTGTGCTACAATGGGAGGAAGAGCGGCTGAAAAAGTAACTTTTGACAGAATTTCTACCGGAGCATTAAGCGATTTGGAAAAAGTGACACGTCAGGCACGTGCTATGGTAACAATTTATGGTTTAAACGACAAAATTGGTAACGTTACTTATTACGACTCAACCGGACAGAGTGAATACAACTTCTCTAAACCATATTCTGATGAAACTGCAAAAATTATTGATGCTGAAATTTCAGAATTAATTGAAGGGCAATATCAAAGAGCTATTCAAATTTTAGAAGATAACAAAGATAAGCTAAATCAACTTGCAGATATATTGATTGAAAAAGAAGTGATTTTTAAGGATGACTTAGAAACTATTTTTGGGAAACGTACTTTTGATAAAAACTTAGGCGAAGTAGTTTCATAAATTTCAACGAAATATTTAATATTTTTTAAAATCTTAATTCAAAAACCTCTTTTGAATTAAGATTTTTTTATCTTTGAACGTTTTCAATTAACATGTAAAGTATTTCATATAAAATGAGTTTTTTCAAAAAAATATTTGGTTCTGCCAATGCTGCATCTGATGAAGAAAATGAAAGTGAGTATGGAAACAACCCTACTCCAAACAGTCATTTATCAATAGATGAACAATTCATTTTTAATTTTAAAAAAAATGGCGGAAAATTTTTATATTGTGAAAACAAACAAGAAGTTGAAGAGCAACTTGAAAATATTTTAGAAGAAAACGACTGGTTTGAAAGCGAGGCTTTATGTTACGAACCAAGTCTCTTTCATCTGTTGGAAGAAAATAAACTACTTTATATTTCACCTAAAAATCCTAAATTCTTACTGGCTTCCTGTGAAAACCTTATTGCTGATGAAGGTTCAATTTTATTTTCATCAAAACAAATTAGACAAAACAAACCAAATGAGCTTCCTGCAAATATTGTTATTATAGCAACTACCAGCCAAATCCTGCCCATGAAAAGTGATGGCTTGAGTGCTATTAAAAGAAAATACGAAAGAGACTATCCTACTAATATTACCACAATAAAATATTTCGAAAAAGCAAAAGAGGAAGATTTTACACAATACGGGAGTGTTGCTAAAAATTTATACTTATTGCTCTTAGAAGATCTTTAAGATGAATGAAACACTCAAGAGAACCATTTCTGGTGCTGTTTATATCGCTTTATTACTAACTTCTATTCTGTTTTCTACCGAAAGCTTTATTATTCTTTTTGGCATTTTTTTAATTATTGCTATTTACGAATTTTGCAATTTAGTTACCCTTGGTAAAGTGTTTTCAATTATTTTTGGAATTTTATTATACACAGCCGTTATATTGGTTAGTCATTATAACAAACAGACTACTGCCTTTTTTAATGACACATTAAATTTAAACACCAATATTCAGCAATTAGATTTAATACTGCTTGCTGTAACTATTGTTATATCTATTAAGTGCATTTTGTTTTTATTTTATGACAGTGTACAAAAAATAAGTATTTCTTCAAAATATTTATATTTGTTGGGATATATTACACTTCCTTTTGTATTCATCGTTAAAATTTCTTTCGGTGCTAATGATTATAATCCAAAAATTATTATCGGTTTATTTATTCTAATCTGGACCAATGACACATTTGCCTATTTAGTTGGAAAATCTATTGGGAAACACAAACTTTTTGAACGTATTTCTCCCAAAAAGACCATAGAAGGATTTATTGGAGGAACTCTTTTTGCATCTTTTGCAGGTTTTTTAATTTCAAAATTTTACATTCAGCCCAATCCTGAATTCAGTAATAAATCTATTTTAATCTGGATGATTATTGCCTTAATTGTTAGTATCTTTGGTACAATAGGAGATTTGATTGAATCAAAATTTAAAAGAATTGCAGGCGTAAAAGACAGCGGAGCAATAATGCCCGGTCATGGAGGTGTTTTAGATCGATTAGATAGTGTTATATTTGTAGCACCAGTTATATTTTTATTTTATCAAATTTTATATTATGTTTCATAAAGAAGGAGCTCCATCCATTTTATTAGGTACTGTTTTCGCAGTTGCCGTACTTTTAATTGCTGACAAATTCATTGATATTACATGGCTAAGAATGCTTGTACAAATTGCTGGTGTGGTAGTTTTGATTATTATCTTACAATTTTTTAGAAACCCAAAAAGAATTGCAATCAAAAACAGCAATCACATTCTTGCTCCTGTAGATGGAAAAGTTGTGGTTATTGAAGAAGTTTATGAAGGTGAGTTTTTTAAAGACAAACGTTTGCAGGTTTCTATTTTTATGTCCCCCATTAATGTACACGTAACTCGTTATGCAATGGACGGTATCATAAAATTCAGTAAATATCATCCTGGAAAGTTTTTAGTCGCCTGGCATCCAAAAGCAAGTGAAGAGAACGAAAGAACTACAGTTGTAATTGAGAATGAAACCTTCGGGCAAATACTATACAGGCAAATTGCAGGTGCATTGGCACGCAGAATTGTAAATTATGCCCAGGAAGGAATGCAGGTTATTCAGGGAACTGATGCCGGTTTTATTAAATTTGGCTCAAGAGTAGATTTATTTTTACCTTTAGGCACACCAATTAATGTAGTATTGAACCAGAAGGCTATTGGAGGTAAAACTATTATAGCTACAAAAGCTTAAATGACTAAAAAAGATTTAGATATCCGTTTTTCTGAGGCTGTAGAGATCGCTATGAAAATGACTCAGGCCTCCCTGCCTCAAGATGTGCAGTTAAGACTGTATGCCTTTTATAAACAGGCAACATTTGGAACTGCTATTTACAATCAAACTGAAAATTTTGATTTGCGAGATGCATTCAAAACCAATGCATGGATGCAAATTAGTCACATTTCAATTGAAGAAGCAAAAGAGAATTACATTGAAATAATCAATTCACTGACATCAAAATAATTAAATTATGAAAAAAAACATAATCTGTTTTACTTTCACAGCTTCATTACTGATGTTATTTTCCTGTAATGACAATAAGCTAACCGAAGTTGTTGAAGTTCCTTTGCCAACAAAGGAAGAAAAAATCACGATTGGAACCCCTGCAGATGTAAAAGCTGATGAAGGTTCTTTTGCTTTAACAAAATTACCTTTTGGTTATGATGCCTTGGCTCCTGCTATACGATCATTGACTTTGGAAACTCATTATTCCAAACATTATTTAACGTATACCAATAATTTAAATAAAGAAATCGCATCTACTGAATTTGAAAATGCTCCCATTGAAGATATTCTGAAAAAAATGGATATGAACAATGCAAAACTTCGTCAAAATGCAGGCGGTTATTACAATCATACTCTTTATTTTGATATTTTGACACCAAAAGAGCAAACTCCCAAAGATACTTTGGCTGGTTCGATTAATAAAGAATTCGGATCGTTTAACAATCTCACAACTCAATTTAAAAATGAGGCTACTAAACAATTCGGTTCAGGATGGGTTTGGCTGGTTGTTGATAAGGCCGGAAAATTACAAATTACAACTACAGAAAATCAGGATAACCCTTTAATGAGGAATGCGTTGATACCAGGAACCCCAATTTTAGGGATAGACTTATGGGAACATGCTTATTATCTGGATTATCAGAACAGAAAAGGAAGTTATATCGATGCTTTTTATAAATTAATCAATTGGGAAAAAGTAAACGAAAATTACAAAACCGCTCTGAGCAAGGTTAAAAAATATTAAAAAAAATCCAATTTTAAAATAAAAAAAGTTTGATGATTATCTTCATCAAACTTTTTTGTTTTATACAATCTTAATATATTAATTTCTAAATACCTGCAATTGCCTTTATTTCATCTATGATTCGAAGTGCTAAAACATCTGCTTTTTCCTGAGAAGGAGCTTCTGTATATATACGAATAATAGGTTCTGTATTTGATTTTCTTAAATGAACCCATTCTGTTGCAAGATCAATTTTCACGCCGTCAATGGTTGAAATATCTTCGTTTTTATATTTATCAGTCATGGCCACTAAAATTGCATCAACATCAATTTGTGGTGTCAGTTCAATTTTATTTTTGCTCATATAATATTCCGGATATGAAGCACGCAATGCAGAAACTGACATCTTTTTATTTGCCAAATGTGTTAAAAATAATGCAACCCCAACCAAGCTATCTCTTCCGTAATGCGATTCCGGATAAATAATTCCACCATTTCCTTCTCCTCCAATAATAGCATTATTTTTCTTCATTAATTCTACAACATTCACCTCACCTACTGCGCTAGCCTCATAATTTCCATTATGCCCAACCGTTACGTCTCTTAACGCACGAGAGGATGACATATTTGAAACCGTATTTCCTGGAGTTTTACTTAAAACATAATCTGCGCAAGCTACTAAAGTATATTCTTCTCCAAACATTTCCCCGTCTTCACTAATAAAAGCTAATCGATCAACATCCGGGTCTACTACAATTCCTAAATGAGCATTTTCTTTTACAACTAATTCAGAGATATCGGTCAAATGTTCTTTCAATGGTTCCGGATTATGAGGAAAATGTCCGTTTGGTTCGCAATATAATTTTACGACTTCAACCCCCATTAATTCTAATAGTTTTGGAATAATGATTCCCCCGGAGGAATTTACCCCATCAACAACAACTTTAAATTTAGCAGCTTTAACAACTTCAACATCCACCAATGGCAAATTCAATACTTCATCAATATGAATATCCATGTAAGCGTCATTTACTGTAATTTCACCTAAACTATCCACATCAGAAAAATTGAAAGCTTCAGCATCTGCAATTTCAAGGATTTTTGCACCTTCAGCACCACTTAAAAACTCTCCTTTTTCATTTAATAATTTCAATGCGTTCCATTGTTTTGGGTTATGAGAAGCTGTTAGGATAATTCCACCATCAGCCTTTTCTAATGGCACAGCAATTTCTACAGTTGGTGTTGTAGAAAGTCCAAGATCAATTACATCAATCCCTAATCCTATCAATGTATTTACCACCAGATTATGAATCATTGGTCCGGAAATTCTGGCATCACGACCAATTACCACCGTTAATTTTTCTTTTGGACTATTATTTTTCAGAAAGGTTCCGTAAGCCGATGCAAATTTCACAGCATCCACAGGAGTAAGGTTATCTCCTACCTTTCCACCGATTGTTCCTCTTATTCCTGAAATCGATTTTATTAAAGTCATTTTTTTGAGTTATA
Organism: uncultured Flavobacterium sp.; assembly: GCA_963513545.1. GTDB lineage: Bacteria > Bacteroidota > Bacteroidia > Flavobacteriales > Flavobacteriaceae > Flavobacterium. The sequence goes on along the minus strand of CAUPQW010000002.1, from coordinate 273,512 downwards.
GTTATTTATTACAAATATAAAAAAGTTGCTGAGTTACTGATATGTTCAAACACTAAGATTTTAAAATAATCGTTAAATATTATAGATAAACAGCTAGCTTTTTTAACAAAAATGTTTTAAAAAGTTTTTAATACATTTACAATAGCAATTTTTAGCATGTTACAGCACCAGAATCTTAATACCTTCAAACGATGAACTTCCTTGCACATATATATCTTTCAGGTGAAAATGATCTAATCAAAATTGGTAATTTTATGGCTGATGGTATCCGTGGAAAACAATTTGAACATTTTCCCGATGATGTACAAAAAGGAATTATTTTACATCGTTTTATAGACACATACACTGATTCTCATGATGTTTTCAGGCAAAGTACTAAACGATTACACGAAAAATACCATCATTATGCCGGTGTAATTGTAGATATTGTTTATGATCATTTTTTAGCTAAAAACTGGTCACAATATTCCGATGAAAAACTAGAAGATTTTATCAATCGTTTTTATAATTCATTACATGATAATTATTCTATTCTTACTGAAAAGACACAGGGTTTAATGCCCTATATGATTGAAAGAAACTGGCTTTTAAGTTACAGAACAGTTGAAGGAATTCACCAGATTTTAACTCAAATGGACCGGCGATCAAAAAATTTATCCAAAATGCAGTTTGCCAGCGAAGAACTAAACGAATTTTATACTGAATTTGAAAAGGAATTCACTACTTTCTTTGAAGACATTCAAAAACAGGCCAAACAAAAATTACTTTCGTTATAAAAATCAAAAATTTTTACTTTATGAAAAAAATTACATTTTTATGCTGTTTCATTTTCTCTATTAGTTTTGCACAAGAAAACGTCAATCAAACTGGATTAATCGCTTCAAAAGCTATGGTGGTTTCGGCAAGAGAAGAAGCCTCAAAAATAGGCGTTGAAATTATGAAAAAAGGCGGAAATGCTTTTGATGCAATGGTTGGAACTGAATTAGCTCTGGCAGTTGCTTTTCCGTTTGCAGGCAATATTGGTGGTGGAGGTTTCATGGTATACCGAAAAGCAAATGGCGAAGTTGGATCGTTAGATTATCGCGAAAAAGCCCCTTTGGCAGCTTCAAAAGATATGTTTTTAGATACAGATGGAAATATCATAAAAGGAAAGAGTACAGAAACAGCTCTTGCAATTGGCGTTCCCGGAACTGTAGCAGGTGTTTTTGCTGTACACAAAAAATTTGGTTCACTACCAATTACTGAAATTTTAAAACCTGTTATTGCTTTAGCTGAACGAGGAGTGATTGTCACCAAAAAACAAGAAAAAAACCTGAACAATTATCGCGAATCTATTATTAAAGTAAATGGCCCTACGACACTTTTAGCAGCTAATTTTAAAGAAAATGATACGATTAAATATTCTGCTCTTGCCAATACGCTAAAACGAATTTCAAAATATGGAAGAAATGAGTTTTACAAAGGAAAAACAGCAAAAATTTTAGTTGATTATCTTCAGAAGAAAGGCGGAATTATTACCCTTGAAGATTTGGCCAAATATGAGGCAAAATGGAGAAAACCGCTTCAGTTTACCTATAAAGATTTAAAAATCACATCGATGTCTCCTCCAAGCAGCGGTGGTATTTGTCTTGCACAAATTATGGAAATGATTGCTCCGTACGATTTAGCAAAAATGGGACATAATTCAGCCGAAGCTATTCAGGTAATTGTTGAAGCTGAAAGAAGAGCATATGCCGACAGAAGTCAGTTTTTGGGTGATCCGGATTTTGTAAAAATTCCTGTAAAAGCATTACTTTCAGAAGATTATTTAAAAGACAGGATGTCTACTTTTAATATTGAAAAAGCCAGTCTATCCTCAGAAATAAAAGCAGGAAATATAACATACAACGAAAGTACTGAAACTACGCATTATTCTATAGTTGACAAATTTGGAAATGCCATTGCAGCTACAACAACTTTAAATGATGGCTATGGATCAAAATATTACTGCGATGAACTGGGCTTTTTTTTAAACAATGAAATGGATGATTTTAGTGCTAAACCCGGATCTCCAAATATGTTTGGATTAGTTGGAAATGAAGCGAATAGTATTGCTCCCCAAAAACGTATGCTAAGCTCGATGACTCCAACAATTGTAGAGAAAGACGGAAAACTTTTTATGGTGGTGGGAACTCCGGGCGGTTCAACAATTATAACCTCTGTTTTGCAAACTATTTTGAATGTTTACGAATATCAATTCAGTATGCAGGATGCTGTAAATGCACCTCGTTTTCATCATCAATGGTTGCCGGATCTTGTTACTTTTGAGCCAAATACTTTTGAAAACAGTACTATTGATAAACTTAAAGCAAAAGGATATCTAATCAGTGAAAAGACAACTCCTGTAATTGGTAAAGTTGATGCTATTTTAGTCCTGCCAAACAAAAACCTCGAAGGAGGCGCAGATTTTCGTGGAGATGACACAGCAGTTGGTTTTTAATTTTTAGAAAGATTTGTACTTAAAATTATACAAATTTGAATGTTAAGAGTTAAATTTGTAACATCCTTAACTTTTCACAAACAGAATGCTAAAAAAATATTTTAGAAAATTAGAAAGTATTATTGCTTTAGCCAAGTCTTTAATGACACCAAAGCAGTTTATTTTTTTATCAAGTGTTTTAATAGGTATATCTTGTTCATTGGCAGTAATTGTTTTAAAAACTTTTGCTCATAGCGTTTTTTCTTTTGCTACATATATCAACGGAATTTTAAAACTGAGTTTCATCCCCAGTATTTTTCCAATTATCGGAATTGTACTTACTGTTTTTGTTGTAAATAGAATATTAAACGGAAGTATTGAAAAAGGAACTTCTCAAATATTATATGCAGTTGCCAAAAAAGCGAGTATCATTCCTAAAAAACAAATGTATGCTCAAATCGTTACAAGCTCATTAACTGTTGGTTTAGGAGGTTCTGCCGGTCTTGAAAGTCCAATTGTAATCACAGGAGCCGCGTTTGGTTCAAATTTTGCACAAAACTATAAATTACCTTATAAAGACAGAACTTTACTCATTGGCTGTGGGGTTGCAGCAGGAATTGGAGCCGCTTTTAACGCTCCTATTGCCGGTGTTCTTTTTGCTATTGAAGTTTTACTGGTTGATGTAAGTATTTCAGCCTTCACTCCTATTATGATTTCTGCGGCTACAGGAGCATTGGTTTCTGCCATTGTATTAGACGAAACTATTTTGTTGTCTTTTAAAAAACAAGAAGCCTTTAATTATCATAACATTCCTTTTTATGTACTATTAGGCATATTGACAGGTTTCATGGCAGTTTATTATGCACGAAATTTTCAAAGGGTTGAGCATTATTTTTCAAAATTAAAAACAAACCCTTACAAAAAGGCTTTATTTGGTTCATCACTTTTAGCTCTGCTGATTTTTGTTTTTCCAACTCTTTTTGGAGAAGGTTATGAAAGCATTAAAACCTTATCTGAAACTGATCCTGGAAAACTATTAGACAATACATTGTTTGCTGACTTTAGAAATAACCAATGGATTTTGCTATTTTTTGTAGGATGCACGATGATGATCAAAGTATTTGCTTCAGGTCTTACAATAGGGAGTGGCGGAAATGGTGGGAATTTTGCTCCTTCTTTATTTTTAGGCTCTTATTTGGGTTATTTCTTTTCAAAATTTATTACCCTCATCGGTCTGTCAAAACTACCAATTACTAATTTTACTATGGTTGGTATGGCAGGTATTTTGAGTGGCTTATTTCATGCGCCTCTTACAGCTATTTTCCTTATTGCTGAGATAACCGGTGGCTACAGCTTGATGATTCCGCTGATGATTGTATCTTCTATAAGTTTCGCGATTTCGAAACGTTTTGAAAGATATTCCCTTGATGTAAAAAATCTTGCCAAAAAGGGTCACGCTTTTACCAGTAATAAAGACTCTAATATTCTTTCAACTTTAGATATCGAAACTATAATTCAATGCGATTATTTAACCGTACACCCTGATGATAACTTAAGTAAACTGGTTGATCTTATCTCACATTCCAATCAGGTTGTTTTTGCTGTTGTAAATAATGAAAAAGATCTCGTTGGTATTGTACATTTTAATGATATCCGAGAGATTATATTTAACTCTTACAGGGTAAAATACACTCAAATAAAAGATGTAATGAAAACACCTTTTGCTATCATTTATTCGTTTGACAGTATGGAAATTGTAATGAGCAAATTTGAAAAATCCAAATCCGCATTTCTTCCCGTAATCCGAAATGATAAATATTACGGCTTTATTTCCAAATCCATTGCACTTGAAGCCTACAGAATGAAACTGCGTTCAATGACAATTGAGTAAGCTAGTATCGGATATGCCTAAAATTTTTTTTATCCGATATTAAGAAGTATATTTGTTGTGTAATGTGGAATATAGACTTAACATATAGAACTGAATTTCAATCAACATTTGATCGATTGTATCAAAAAAGGCTGGATTTGCAAAATAGCAGGCCACTGCCAAATATTGCCTTAAATAAAATTCGCGAAAGCTTATCCTTAGAATGGACTTACAATTCTAATAGCATTGAAGGGAATACAATGAGTTTAAGGGAAACCCAAATGGTAATTCAGGAAGGAATTACTATAAAAGGTAAATCGCTTCGGGAACATTTTGAAACTCACAATCATGATAAAGCAATTGACTATTTATACTCGATTGTAGATGACAGTTACAAGCTTCGAAGTATCGATATTCTTTCCATTCACGGATTAGTTTTGCGCTCTATTGAAGATGATTTCGCAGGACGATTACGTAATGGAGGTGTTCGAATTTCAGGTGCTAATTTTATGCCTCCAAATGCTAATAAAGTTTCTGATTATCTGGATGAATTAATTGATTTTATCAATACAAATCCATTATGCTTAAACGATATTGAACTGGCTACAATTTACCATCATAAATTAGTTTGGATTCATCCTTTCTTTGATGGGAATGGCCGAACAGTTCGTTTGAGCATGAATTTATTATTAATGCGTTGTGGCTTTCCTCCTGCTATCATTCTTAAAAATGACAGAAAAAAATATTATGAAGCTCTCAATCAAGCTAATAATGGTAATTATCAAAAATTAACGCTTTTGATGTGCCAGGCTTTAGAGCGAACTTTAAACATTTATTTAAGTGCAATGCCGGGCAGTGATTATGACTATCAAAAAATCTCTGATATTGTAAGTGAACCAGAAACTACTTACGGCCAGGAATATGTTAGTTTATTAGCCCGAACAGGAAAAATAGATGCCTATAAAGAAGGTAGAAACTGGTATACAACCAAAGAAGCTATCGAAGAATATATGTCTGCCAGAAAAAGAAAACGCTAGCTAAAACTGGCGTTTTTTGTTACAATTTTTAACATAAACTTCTATACTCTAGCTACAAAAGAACAAATCAAAGTGGTAACTTTGCGTTTTGCTCAAATTTATGCTAGATAAAGATAATACTATTGAAGTTCTTGGTGCAAGAGTTCATAATCTAAAAAATATAGACATTTCAATTCCCAGAGAAAAACTTGTAGTAATTACAGGACTTTCTGGTTCAGGAAAATCATCTTTGGCATTTGATACTATTTATGCCGAAGGACAACGCCGTTATGTAGAAACTTTTTCGGCGTATGCCAGACAATTCCTTGGTGGTTTAGAGCGCCCTGATGTAGATAAAATTGATGGGCTTTCACCAGTTATTGCTATAGAACAAAAAACAACCAGTAAAAGCCCGCGGTCGACTGTTGGAACTATTACTGAAATATACGATTTCCTTAGACTTTTATATGCCCGTGGTGCTGACGCATACAGTTATAACACTGGCGAAAAAATGGTTTCTTATTCTGATGAACAAATTAAAGACTTGATTATTCAGGATTTTAACGGGAAACGAATCAACATTCTCGCACCGATAATTAGAGCCCGAAAAGGACATTATGCCGAATTGTTCCAACAAATTACTAAGCAGGGATTTCTTAAAGTTCGCGTAAATGGTGAAGTTCAGGATTTGGTCTCCGGAATGAAATTAGACCGTTATAAGACGCATGACATCGAAATTGTAGTCGACAGAATGTTGATTGATGATACTGCTGACATTCAAAAAAGACTTGCAGAAAGCATTAATACAGCCATGCATCATGGTGAAAATGTTTTGATGATTTTGGATCAGGATTCTAATGAAGTACGTTATTTCAGCAGGAATTTGATGTGTCCCTCAACAGGAATCTCTTATCAAAATCCTGAACCGAATTTATTTTCATTTAACTCGCCTAAAGGTGCTTGCCCGCATTGTAACGGATTAGGAACAGTTCATGAAATCAATATCAAAAAGATTATCCCAAATCCGAAATTATCAATTAAAAGTGGCGGTTTTGCTCCACTTGGTGAATATAAATCGTCCTGGATTTTTAAGCAATTAGAAGTTATTGGAGAAAAGTTCGGTTTTAAAATAACAGATCCAATCGAGAAAATTCCGGAAGAAGCCATGACTATGATTTTGCATGGCGGAAAAGATAAATTCATCGTAAACTCAAAAGATTTGGGTGTTACGCGCGATTATAAAATTGATTTTGAAGGAATTTCTCATTTCATCAAAAATCAATATGACGAAAGTGCATCGACAACTATAAAACGCTGGGCAAAAGATTTCATGGATGAAGTGAATTGTCCAATTTGTGATGGTTCGCGTTTGAAAAAAGAAGCGCAGTTTTTTAGGGTAAATGGAAAAAATATCACTGAATTGTGTGATATGGACATATCTGATTTAACGGCCTGGTTTCAGGATTTGAATACTAATCTATCAGACAAACAACTTTTGATTGCATCTGAAGTGGTAAAAGAAATCAAAGATCGTTTGAACTTTTTGATGAATGTAGGTTTAAATTATCTGGCTTTAAGCCGAAGCTCAAAATCACTTTCTGGTGGAGAAGCACAACGCATTCGTCTGGCAACACAAATTGGTTCGCAATTGGTTGGTGTTTTGTATATTTTGGATGAGCCAAGTATTGGTTTACACCAAAGAGATAATGAAAAGTTGATTAAATCACTGGAGCAATTACGCGATATCGGTAATTCGGTAATTGTGGTAGAACACGATAAAGACATGATCGAAACCGCCGATTATGTAATTGATATTGGTCCAAAAGCAGGAAAATACGGAGGAGAAATTATCAGTATCGGTACACCTGCAGAAACTTTAAAATCGAATACAATTACCGCTCAATATTTGAATGGTAAAATGAAATTAGAGATTCCGAAAAAGCGCAGGAAAGGAAATGGAAAATTCTTAAAACTAACTGGAGCAACCGGAAATAATCTAAAAAATGTATCAATTGAGATTCCGTTAGGGCAAATGACCTGCGTAACAGGAGTTTCAGGAAGCGGAAAATCGACTTTGATCAATGAAACGCTGTATCCAATTTTGAACGCCTATTATTTTAACGGTGTAAAAAAACCACAACCATATAAAAAAATAGAAGGCTTGGAACATATCGACAAAGTAATTGATATTGACCAAAGTCCGATTGGAAGAACACCGCGTTCAAATCCGGCGACTTATACTGAAGTTTTTACCGAAATCAGAAATCTGTTTACAATGACTTCCGAAAGTATGATTCGTGGTTATAAAGCCGGACGTTTTAGTTTTAATGTAAAAGGCGGGCGCTGTGAAACCTGTGAAGGTTCTGGCGTACGAACAATTGAAATGAACTTTCTACCGGATGTTTATGTAGAATGCGAAACTTGTCAGGGGAAACGTTTTAACAGAGAAACTTTAGAGATTCGGTACAAAGGAAAATCAATTTCGGATGTATTAAATATGACCGTTGACGAAGCAGTTCCATTTTTTGAAAACATTCCGAAGATTTATCGCAAGGTTAAAACGATTCAGGATGTTGGTTTAGGTTATATTACACTTGGTCAGCAAAGTACAACGCTTTCGGGTGGTGAAGCACAGCGTATTAAACTAGCCGGGGAATTGTCTAAAAAAGATACGGGAAATACATTTTACATACTGGACGAACCTACAACAGGATTACATTTTGAAGACATCCGCGTACTAATGGATGTAATTAATAAACTGGTTGACAAAGGAAATACTATTTTGGTGATCGAACATAATATGGACGTAATCAAACTTGCTGATTATATTATTGATATTGGTCCTGAAGGCGGAAAAGGCGGCGGACAATTGGTTGCAAAAGGAACTCCTGAAGAAGTCGCTCAGAACAAAAAAAGCTATACGGCTAAGTTTTTGAAAAAAGAGTTGGTTTAAAATCTATTCAAATAAAAAAAACAGTAGCAAATCTGATTTCGCTACTGTTTTTTTATACTAATTATTATTTTAGAATTAAAATTTAAATGTAATACCTGCTAATATATTTATAGGTTTTTGAGGCATTCCAGTTGCATTCCAATATCTTTCATTTAGGAGATTATTTCCTTTCAAAGAGATTCTGTATTTTGGCTGATCATAAAATAATGCTGTGTTTAATAATGTGTAAGATGGGATAACGAATGCATTTGATGTTTCAAACCAAGAATCGCTTACGTAATTTCCTCCGACACCTAAACCAAGTCCTTTACTCCTTCCTTCGGTAATTGTATAACTCGCCCAAATATTTGCTACATTTTTTGGACTGGCTGTAAGAGACTTTCCTTCTAATGCTATAGAAGCGTTTGTATATTTGTTTTCATTATAACCATATCCGGCAACTATATTTAAACCGGGAATAGGATTAGCAATAATTTCTACGTCTACACCTTTACTGTTTTGAGTTCCATCCTGAAAATTATTACCCTGTGCATCTTTGTATACTGAATTAGTTACTGCAATGTTATAGTAACTGATAGAACCGCTTAGTTTATTGTTTATAGCATCTACTTTTATACCAACCTCCCATTGTGTTCCATATTGAGACTCTAATTTCAACCAGCTCTTGTCAAGTTGCTCTACTGGTGCTAAATTGACAAATCCGTTCATATAATTTGCAAAAACAGAAATTTTATCTTTTATTGGCTGATACACCAATCCAAATTTAGGAGCCAATGAAGTTTGTTGATATCCTGTATTCGGTATGTAGATTCCTGTTGATACGTTGTAACCCCCTTTAGTAAAAAATCTATCAAGACGTAAACTTACCATTGCCATTAAAGATGGTGTTAAATTAATAACATCGGAAACATACAAACTGTAAGTTTCTGTTTTGGTCGTAGTAGCAGTAAAACCTTTTTCATATGAAAGATCCTTAATTTTCTCTTTATTAAAATCACTTAACGGCTGGTTTATTTTAATTTGGTCATAAACCAAACTAATTGTACGATTCAGCTCGTTGTAATTTTTATTATAATCCAGTCCAATCACCATTCTGTTTCTAAAAGACGCTATTTTGAAATCTCCGGTAAAATTCTGCTGTATTTCTGTATTTCCAAATGTTTCTGGAGTTTGATTCCTAAATGTCCTTTCAATAGTTTCATCATCTATTATTTTTAAATTAGTCCAAAGTAACTGTTTATAATAACCTACTGAACTCAAAAACTTTGTCTCAGATTTCCATTGATCTGATATTTTATAATCGATTTGAGCCCCAATATTGTTAACTCCATTTTCTGAGTCTACATCATTATTTGCATAAGAACGGTCATAATCTAATTTTAGATCCTTAAAATTTCTTGCAGTAATATCAGTTACTTTGTTTATAGAAATAGTCGTCATTGTATAATTTCCTTTTGTTATATCTACATCTACTGAAAACTTTAGTCTATCTGTTACCTGATATGAAAAAGAAGGCGCAAAAACATAATTCTTAGCAAAACCCTGATCCTGGAAAGAACCTTCTGACTGACCAGCAACATTTAATCTCAATAAAGCTGTTTTTTCTTTATTTAGTGGTGTATTTACATCTGCATTAACTCTGGAAAAATTAAAACTTCCGCCAACGTACCCTATTTCACCGCCAAAATTTTGATACGTTTTTTTGGTAACATAATTATAAACCCCTCCAAAAGAAGTATTTCTGTTTCCGCCAAACAAAGTACCAGACGGACCTTTAATAAATTCTATACGTTCTAAAATTGCTGTATTCATTGGATAAACCGCGCTGGTATTCAAACCATTAAGCATACCGCTTGTATTAGAAAAACCTCTCATAGTTAATCCCTGAGATCCTCCTGCAGAATAATTTGGAACCCCGCCAGGAACATTTCTGTATACATCTGTACGCTCTAAAACAACTTGTTCCATCATCAAATCCTTCCCTACTACATTATAAACCTGAGGGTTTTCAAGATTTTTAATGGGTAAACGGGCTACAGATTGCGTTTCTTTTCTGGCAAATTTATTTTTACTGTTGATAATATTTACTTCGTCCAGTTGATTAACATCTTCTGTTAAAACAACATCAGGAATTGCTGTTGTTTCTCCGGATTTAACTTCAACATCTATTTCTGTAGTTTTATATCCTAACCCCTGAATTACGATTACAATATTTCCGGCAGACACATTTTTTATTATAAATTTACCATTATTGTCTGTATAGCTGCTTTTATTACCTTTTTTAAGAGCCACCAGAGTATATTCAATTGGTTTTCCTGTTGTATCTCTTACAATTCCTGAGATATTTCCTTTAGTATTTTGTCCATAACTAATGGATGTGGACAAAAGAGTAACGAATACCAATAAAAAACAATTTAAAACATTAATTTTCATTGTCTTAAAAATAAAAACATTATTCATATCTAATTTCTTTTTAATTACAGCCGCGAAATTATATAATAAATAGAATGATTACTAATTATTTTTAATTATTCTAAATAAAATTTAGTTGTATGAAAATTAAAACTTATAGTGACCTGTACATAACGATAGTTATAACCTAAAAGTAAATTTATTAACAAATAATTTAAGATGATATTCATTTGATCAGGTACTCATTCATGGAAGAAATAATATACCTAAAACTACCTATTGTAATAATTATCGCATGTTGTTAATTGAAAATATAAAATGATTTTGAGTAAACTGTGGAAGATATTTTTTGTTTACGTAATAGAAATAAATTAAGACATTATTCGAATTTACCTCCGTTTTTTTGCGCAGTTAGGATAAATTACCTACAAGTAATAATTTACGATTAGACTTACAAATACAAAACAAACAACATTTTTTGGCCTAAAACCATAATTGCTTGAACCGCTGTTATGCATTAGTTTTTTTATTCAGAATATTTTAATTTCTCTAAAGTATCTATTAACCATTCCTCATTAAGATTTTTTGTCACTTTATTTCTTTTAATCTGTTCTTCGATTAAGGTTATGAATTCTTTATCATTTAATTCTTCTATTGCTTCTAGAATCAATGAACCAAATTCATCAATTTTTAGAAGCTCATTTTTTAAAACTTCTTTAATTTTTTTGTCTTTCCTTTTAGCTAGTCCAATAATTGCTTCATATTTGGTATTTTCGTCCTTATCGTTTATTCTTTTCCATAGAGCTTCCCGGATTATTTGATTATCCGTTTCAATTTGAGTTCCAATTCCAAAAGTTGCCCAATCTCTAATTTCGGAATCTCTGTCTTTACTTAGCTCAATTAATGTTTCTATTGCTTTAGATTCTTCTTTTGTTAGCAATGCAAAAGCTAAACTATATCTTACTCTGCTGCTTTTATGTTTTTTAAATGAAGAAATTAAATCTATTTCTTTATTTGTTAAGTTATCATTATTATGTCCAATTCCATAGAATAATGAACTTATAGCATATTTATCTGTTTCAGTTTTCAATAAGCTAAAAAACTTTTTCAAAATTATTTTTTTATGAAGTCGCGGATAACCAAATTGAGCTAAAATATCAATTCCTATAATTCTTTCTTTTGCTATTTCAGAATTGATCAGAATTATACTTTTTTTGAATATATCTTTTGATTTTCGCTTTCTTAATTCACTAATGTATTTCCAATAATTTTTATTTGACTTATTACTTAAAAGCCTGTCAAATATTTTTTCGTTGGAATAATGAATTAAACTCATTTAAATTTCGTTTAGAGATTTCGTTTACAGCTAAATCAAGCTATCATTCGAATAACCACAAGAGGAATAACTAACAGAAGAAACAAATCTCCTAAATTCAAACCATCTTTCTATTAGGCAATTGCCCAAATCTATTGTAGCTGTTAGAGTTACAGTACTCGATATAAAACTATTTTTAGTAACAATTTTTTAAACAGCTAAAACTACATAGATGGTAATAAAATTAGATTTCTTGTATATATTACAAACCTAAATTAGGCAACACAAAAGATTTAGTATTAGGATGTAGCCTTATCCATAACCCCGGATTTGTATTTAATTGCAGTAACGCTTCCTCTTTATCTGAACTCAGGTCAGTATGAAGCACGTTTGCATAAGTTTGAATTTTAGCAGGAGCAGAATCGGCATCTACTACAGACTGAACAATCTTTTTGGCTTGTAATATCGCAGCTGGTCCTAAAGTGAGAATATATTCAGCAGATCGACATTCTTTTTCATCACTTTCATTTACAAGGCTTCCACCAGCTTTAAACTTGCTAATGTGGTGTTCCAAAATACTTCCGGATATTGGAATTATACCTACGGAATGATGAGGCTGCGCTCCGGAGAAAGGTTTTATATAAGCAAGATGTGATGCCTGATTTTCTTCAGGACCATGACCAATAAAAAATATATCCAAACCACCTAAATCTTCCAATTTAGTCAAATAAGCTATAAGTGCCAACTCTAAATCTTTTGTATCTGTTCGCATTGGTGTAAAGCTTTTTATTTTTTTGAAAAAGGCATCACCTAAAATACGCTCAAAATCCCTAACAAAACTAAAACCATTATTCATGCTCAAAGGAGCAAGTGCATCCTGAGTAAAAACATTTAGTCTGGCGAGTAGCTGATCCTGTTCTGTTGATTTTGCTAACGCACCAAGCAAACGGTGTAACTCCTGAGCACCTCTCCCACCCAGTAGCGCAATATTAATATCACCTTCTTTTGATGCCGCAGTGCTGTAAAGCTCATTTAACATTGCCCGGCCAACCTCTGCTTCACTACTAAGAACTGTGGGTACTATGCCATAATCAATAAAATTAAATTCCTGATTGTTATTTTTTGACAACCACACATTATTGTTGTCTTCATATCTTGTTAATTGTGAATTATCAATATTCATTATATTATCTATTTATTCTAATTCATTAATTTATGGACTCTTAAATTAATCCTCATTAGGAACTAAATCCTAGCCCAATTTAAGCCATTTGGGACTAAATTAAGCTCTTTTTTCGGATTTGCAAAATCATATATAAATCCAAATTTCAATTAAGGCAATTATACAAATCTGTTGTAGCTGTTGGTAGTAGTATTAATTCCACTCATTTAATTCGGCATCAAATTCTTTTTGATTATGATTTAAAGTTTCTAATTTCAATTTATATTCATTTCCGTTCTTTTCGTACTCTATTTTGTCAACAATATAGTTTTGAATTGGATTTAAATTTAGTTTTTCACGGATCCTTTTAATGTCATTTGGATAATTTCCAAATTTGCTTTTATATGTTTCTATTTCTTTGTGTATTTCAATTCCAATTTTGTTAGAAGTAAAATCATAAATTTTAAACACAAGCAATAATACAACTATATTGATAAAGCCTAAAAAAGTCATTATTCGGGCATATTTACATAGAGTAGATTTATTTTTGGTTCCTTGATGCCATCTTGCAATTATTGCAGCTATTCCCGTTAAAATTATTATAGTCATAAAAGCTTTGAAATTGCTTAATGATGCTATAATTAAAATGATGAACTAAACCACTCTGCACTAAAAGTGCAGAGGTTTGTTTGACGAGAGACTGAAAGTCTCTCAATTTTGAAAACTGTTTATCAATATTAAAAGTCAAAGATTAGATTTTTTCGCATTACTAAAGTACTGCAATAAATTGCAGGGTTTTAAACCCTAATCTGAGACCAATAAATTAAATAATTTTGAAGTTCAAAATTTGGGGTTAGCTTTTGGTTTGATAAAAATATCCTGATATGATTTTGTCTTTCGTTTTTTTCTGAATTTATAATTTTGTTTAATAATTCGTTAAGTTCAATTTCATCAATTTTTATTTGACTTAAGTTTAGATTTAATTTGTGAGCTCCAACAAATTCATTTAATTTTTCAGCCCATTTATATTGTTTTTTCTTAAACTCAAATGTTTCGCAAACAACTATTGAAATAAATTTTTGATTATGAATATCAATAGGATAAGTTTCAATAATTTGTTCCCATTTTATCTCTCCTTGTTTTAAAGTTCTATCTGAAATTCCATTTTCATTAATTATTATTTGTGCCCTTTTATCAAATAAAACAAAAAAACCTAGTGGAATCCCTAAACCAAAAAACGAAATACAAAGCCATCCCATAATATAGTCAAATGTTCCTATTTGTTCTTCCGAAATCATCCAAATACCAATTATAACAAAAGGCAAAGACAATGCAATAAGCCTAATCCCTTTCCAACTTGATTTATATAATTTTATTTCAGTCATTCTTTAGATATTTTTTGTTTGTCCCGAAAATATAGCTGCAAAACGTTCTGGAACTGGTTTCGTACTAAATTAAGCCATTCTTCAGGTTTACTACCCAAACCGATTGCGAAAAAGCGAAGAAATCATTCAAATGAAAAGCCATCTTTTAAATAAACCTATTGCCTAAATCCATTATTACAGCAGTTAGACAGTTATTTTTTTTAGTATAGTTCGTTTTCAAATGGCTCAACGTCTTGAATTTTTGACAAAGGTCTTATAAGTATTTTTGAATTCTAAGATCCTATAGGTATAAATCATGCAACCTCCATCAGTCATATCTTTGCAGGTTGCTCCCATTTCTACAACATAGGTTTTGTTTGCAAATTTCATTTGTCCATAACCGTTTATGAACAAAAAAAATGAAAAAATAATAGCAAATACCTGTTTCATTATCTTTTTAATATAAATTTTTATCAGAAAATTTGAAATCCTGTATTTTCTTTAAGCCGCCTTCTTCTTCTCTGACCTGATAATTATAATTTTCTTTATTTTTACTACCTTGAGATAATAAATTCATATGAACTGAAAGCAAAATGAATATAAAGCAGCCGTAAATATTAAGTTTATTTTATTCTTTTATTTTGCTTATTATAAATTCGTCTTCATTTTTATTTGATGGAAATTTGTAACCTAAAAGCAAGCATTGACTATTCAACCACATTTTATTTTTTATATAAATTGCCATTTGCTTTTTCATTTCTAAATTTTGTGATATGTCTTCTAAGTATTTTTCTCTTTCTTTAATTTTTAATTTTAAAAGACTGAGTTTTTCATCGCTTATAGCTGTTATAAATGGAAATTGTTTTATTTTTTCTAAACTTAAATCCTGAATCAAGTAGACAGCCATAGCTTCTTTTAAGTTTAAAGGTTTGGAAATAAATTTTTCAATTTGAATTTTATTTTGAAAAATGGTATCATACATTACAATGATCTTTTCGTCTTCAATAAACTCCAGTAATGCAAAACCTTTTTTGTTCTTATCCTTGAATGAATCTGTTTTTAAAACATAACTGTTTTTATTTGCTGTACTATTTAAAGTTTCAGAAAAAACAATAGTTTCTTTATTGTTGGCTGTAGTTACATTTATGTTATTCTCATCATCAATTTTAAACGTCATTAATGACATTTCTAATTCTTTATCAAATAGCCTGTACGTTTTAGTATTTTGAGCGTAAGAACTTATAGCAGCTATAAAAAGTAATGATAGTAAATAATATTTCATAAGCAGGTTATTTGTTGGGATTTTTCAAAGGTTGAAATACAAACGGGTTTCTATACTTGTCAGCGGAAGTTTTTTTTGATTTCTTCGATGGATAGATCTTGTCTGTTGAAAATTATTTTTTCAGGTTCTTTATTATTTGGGTTCCATTTTTCAATCGTGGTAATCTTCTTTTGATTTTTGGTTATATGACTTGAAATCAGCGTTCCTTTTAATGGGCTGTTAAAATCAACTTCTGTTTTTGAATTCAAATAAATTTCAATCCATTTTGGTATTTCCATATAACTTTTTGTATCATCGGCAACATCAATAATTTTACTTTGAGAGTCTTTAGAAAATAATTTATTTAACCACGATTGTTTTTCATACTTTGTATAGGTAGGAATCGTGTTCAGATAAAATTTAAAACCTTGATAATGATCTGTAAAATCACTACTGACTATATAATTGTAATATATGATAGCCTCGATAGACTGCCAGCTGATAAAACAATCTTTATCAAACAAAGGCATTTTAATTGTGATTCCTTTCTCGTTAGAAAATATTTTTTTTTGCCTTAATTCAATTTGTCTTTGTTGTTTTTCGGATATTGAGAATCCGAATAAAAAACCATAAATCAGATATAGTGGAAACAAAGCAAATATAGAAATTGTTACCCAACCTGATATACCAACATTCCAATTTAACTTGATGGCAAAAAATGTTAATAAAAAGCCTATTAATGAAAATATGGATAGTGGTAAAATAAAAAACACAAATTCAGAATTTTCATTTATCCATTGCTTAGGATTGATCAATAGTTTACTATTATACACTATTGAAAATTTTTCTTGAAAAATACCCGTTAAAGCTACGATCACAAAAATCATAGGTATCGCATATATAAAGAATGATTTATATCCGTGAGCTAAATCAAAAAAGATTAGTGCAGATGCACCGATTAGTATAAAAACGCATACTAACTTCTTTAAGATTTTTTCATTCAAATTCATACTATTCGATAATATTTCGCAAATCCAAAGTGGTTTTGTTTTGGTTTAAACTTTTTTAAGAAAGTTGTTTTTTATTTTCTTGATTCATTGGTCTGTCAATTCTAATTCGTCCAAAGTTCCTTTAATCGTTTTTAGTTTTTCAATAGTTGTGACTATTGGTATTTTGAATAAGTAAGTCAGTTGGAAAATTTAGAACTTTGTGTAATTTTCTAATCCTTTCAAGAGATAGTTTTTTTTACGATTTAGAATTTCGCTTCCATGACTTTTTAGACCTACAATATTTGCCAAATCATCCAAATACAAAACCATTATTCGGTTAAATATAGTACAACGTTCTGGCACTACAGCGGGTTTGGGACTAAATTAAGCCCTATTCTCGGATTTGCCAAATCATTCTAAATACAAAACCAATTTTCCATTAAGCCAATTGCCCAAATTCGTTGTAGTAGCTGTTATCTGTAGTTGCTTTTAGTTACTGTTTTGCCATTCGAAGTCTTTTTCGTCTTGAGATAATTCACTTCTTTCAGATTTACAATCTTTGATTTTCCAATTCGTTGTATATGATCCAGCTCCATCTGAAAAGAAACCATATAGAATGTAATTATCATTCTGTTTTTCGAGTTTGAATTGATTCTTATTCAATTCACCACTGTAATTTGGGTTGAACATTTTTGAGACATCAAGTTTAACATAGCATTCATTTAATTTAATTGTCAAATTCTCTAGCTTGTTTTTAGGATAATCCATTTTGAAATCCGAGCCAAACCAATCTTCATTGTCAATTTTGCATATATAGTTTGCGTTAATACTTTCGCAAAATTCAATTTTATGAAGCTCTTTATTAAATTCTTTGATTGACCAATCTAGTATAATTTCGCTTGTTAAATCAATCAGTCCAGAGTTTACTTTTTCAATTTCTGTAACCTTAGAAAGTTTTTTCACCTCACTAAAGTTTAATTTTTGAGATAAAGTAAAGATTAATATAATCAATACTAAGATTAGAATCGAAATTGTGAATTTATTCTTCATTTTTTTACACAGTATTGGTTTGCAATTACAGATAACGTTCTGGCACTACAGCGGGTTTGGGGTTAAATTAAGCCCTATTTTCGGATTAGCCAAATCATCCCAAATACAAAACCAACTTTTCATTAAGACAATTGCCCAAATCCGTTGTAGTGGCTGTTAGCACTCGTTTATTTTTCAGTGCTATCAGATTCTGTTTCTTCCTTTCTGTATTCAATCTTTACTTTATAAGTAAAATAATTTTCGCAATCGTCATATCTTTTTCTTCCTTTTGGGCTTCCTTCATAACCTTGGCAATATGCTGTCCCTTCAGATTCGGGTTCTTTTTTAAAAACTAAATCTCTAATTACGTCACCAATATTAAAACCTCCATTATAACATTTTGGATTCTTGCAATTTATATATTCTCCAATTGATGTCTTTCCATAATGTGATGTTCCAGAACCTCGATATGGACCTTCTCCTGTTTCGTTTACTGTTACAGAAATATTTTCAATTTCAGGAAACGCTTTTTCAAATGTTGTTTTTTGCGAAAAGATGAAATTTGTATCATTAAAAACATCTTGTGCTTTTTTTCTGTCTTCCATAATTGTTCGTTTAGTTTAATCCAGAATCTCTAATATTTCTTTCCCAAAAATCTATAGTCTGTTGAATTTCAGTCTTAAAATCTTCTATTTGCGGAATTGAAATTCTATGATTTGAAATGTTAGTTCCAACCTTTCTTTCATTAAACATTTTTGCAAATTCAAAAGTAGCCTTATCAAGCAAATCAAAATAAAATTTTACCGTTGGTGCCTTTCCATTATTTTTAACTTTATAGCAATTAAATGTTTTTGTAGAGAAGACAATTCCGTTGTTAGAATTCTCAACATTTCGCTCTATCCAAACATTAAAATAACAACATTCAGGTTCGTTTGGATCTTGCGGTGAAATTCCAAGTGCATGTTGGTAATTAATTGTATTACTTCCCACAAACTTCATTACGTTGTTTTCTAGTTTCCAATCTTCAATCTGTTGATCGTAGTTTATTATTACTTCCATGTAAAGTATACGTTTTAAATGAGTGCTAACGTTCTGGCACTACAGCGGGTTTGGGGTTAAATTAAGCCCTATTTTCGGATTTGCCAAATCTTCCAAATACAAAACCATATTTCCATTAAGCCAAATGCCCAAATCCGTTATAGTGGCTGTTGGGTGCTGTGGTTTTACGTAACGATGGTTTCAATTTTTATTTTTATTTTCTTTAGTTTATCTAAGCTATCATTTTCTGGACTAAAATAAGAATCGTATTGTTCTTCTATATCTTTAGCATAATACTTACAATGAACCTCAATTTCATTTATTTGTTTTCTTAAGTCTGCAATGAAACTCACAATGTTTCGGCTTCCAAAAATATCATATCCTATAGTATTTCTAAATTCCATTGAAACTCTAAGAAATTCAATCAAGATGTCGTTTGAGATAACTCTAAAATCTGTAGCTTCGTCATTATCTTCACATTCCTGTAAATATCCGTAATACTCGCCGGTAAATTGATTTACTAATTTTGCCCATGGGAATGACATGTAATTGTCCGGATTAGCAATTTTATAATCATCAATCATTGAAGCGCACATATTCATAAGTTTGAAAAAAGCAGAACCAATTTTTCTTTGTTCTTCAACTTTATATTTGATTTGAGAAGTGTATTTTGCTTTAAGTTCTTCAATACCTTCTTTATAAAAGTCTATTAGTGTAAAAAGATTAAGAAATGTCTTCTCCCAGTCAGGATCATCTTTTAAATAGAATTTGATTCCATTGTAAATAGATAATGAATCCATTTCAACAGCTCTGGCAAAATTACGATTTACTAAGAAATACATTCTATTCATCTTTGAGGGTTGAGTCTGTTCTTCTAAATAATACTTTTGCATCACTGTTCCTTGTTCTATTATTCCATCAATCATGGATTTTAAAAAAGTATTTAACAGTTTGAGTTTGTCAAGTAATTCTTTTTTATTTTCGTTCTCGACAAGTTCTTCATTTCTTAAAATTTGTTGTCGCTGTTCAAGTAAGCTCAATATTACAAATAAGATTGAAAGAAAAGATAAAACACCACCAATAAGAGTTCCATAACCCGAGATAATATCTGATTTATTTACAAAGTCAATTTCAATTTGTTTTGGACTTGTTTCATTTATTAAATCGAAAGATATCCAAATAATAATTAAAAAAATTATAGTAGTAAATACAATAAGAATATTTTTAAAAACTTTAATTTTTGTCATAAATTACTTTTTTGGTGATTTTGAGGTACCATTGCACCCAACTTACTTATACCAGCCATAAAATGGCTTCAATAAGCTTATTTGTGTTCGCTTTGTGCCATAAATTGGCTTTTTTTGTTTTAGCGAATATAGGAAAAACTTTGATAAATTTTAACATACTTTATTATCCCAGGGAACTTAGATACCGTTCAGCCTAACAATTGTTTTCAATTTCAACAAACAGATTATTAAAAGTTCATATGAAACCTAAGGCTCTAGCCCTGATGAAAGCGGCATCCTTTCGTGCCGTCCCGATAGCCATCGGGAGGCACAAAAGATATAGCGGACAGCAGGAATAAGCTCCTAGATCAAAAACTCAAATTTTATAAAACAAAAAAAAGCTGCTCCGGGGCAAAGTAGAGCAGCTTTTTACAACGAAATAATAGGTATTATTTAATTGTCTGTATTCCTGTATGTGTTGGGGTTACCTGTTTAATGGTTCCGTCCGGGTTGAATTCTAATTTATCAATGCAGACTTCACGGTGAAAACCTCCGGCCTCTCCCATTTTTATTCCGGTTGGGTATGAAAATCGGTGGTACGTGATATACCAATCGTCTTTGTTTGGAATTTGTAAAACTGAGTTATGCCCAGTTGCATAGATTCCCTGATTCGGGATTCCCTGAATTACGATGTTGTTTTCCGGAATTTCAATTGGTCCCAGAGGCGATTTTGAAGTTCCGTAGCGCACTTTGTAATTTGGACTTCTGGTATCGTCTTCGCTCCACATAAAATAGTAAGTTCCTTTTCTGTAAATCACATAAGTTCCTTCGCGGAACGTTTTATCTACTTTAATCAATTTTACATCGCCTTTGAAAGAAATCATATCGTCATTCAATTCGGCTACAGCCATGTATCCGTTACCCCAATACAAATAACTTTTGCCGGTTTTAGGATCTGTAAAAACATCCGGATCGATTTCCTGGCCGCCTTTTGCTCCTTCAGGTTTGGTGGCTACCAAGGCTTTTCCGCTGTCTTTGAACGGTCCTGCCGGATTGTCTGAAACGGCAACACCAATTTTTTGCGCTGCGGTGAAATAATAGAAATATTTGTATTTTCCTTTTACCTTTTTCTCTACGATACAAGGTGCCCAGGCATTTCTGTTGGCCCAGCTTACATCTTTTGGAAGATCTAAAATAACGCCTTCGTCTTTCCAGTCTATCAAATTTTCTGATGAAAAAGTTTTGAAATACTTGCCTGACCAGCCATCAAAACCATCGCTGGTTGGGTAGATGTAATATTTTTTGGTTTTGTTTGAATACAAAATATCAGGATCGGCATAATAGCCTTGTAAAACCGGATTGTTGTTTATTTTGGGGAATTTTGCAGGAGTTCCCCACTTTGCAAGCAGCCTTTTTAATTCGGTACGTGTAATTGGCAAAATAGTTCCGTGACGTGGTTTGAAATCCATTGAAATTTCATCGTCAATTGCTTTGAAATTTTCTAAATCGGTACTTTTTGTAAACTGGTATTTTCCTTTTTTGTAAACGTCATACATCAGAATATAATCGTCTGAATTGTTTAGTTTGAAAACACTTGAACCTTCAACAGATTCTTTGGTCTGCTGGAGGTAATTGTCGTTTTCTGTCCATTTACCTGAAGTCAGATCGGTTGTGGTAGCCACTTTGATTCCCGGATTTTCGGTTTCTGTTTTGTAAAAAAGATGATACACACCGTCCTTTTCGATAATATCTCCGTCGATACAGGCTTTTTCAGATTTTGGAACGAATAATAATTTTGGCTCGCTTTCAAGCGCTGTGAAATCTTTATTTGCGTAAGCGTAGTAGATTTTATCTGCATTATTTCCGTGCTGCATGCTGAAGTATATCAGATATTTACCGGCTTTAGCATCGTAAATGGTCTGGGGTGCCCAAACACGTTTTAGGTTTTCATTGCCCGGAAATGCTTTCTGAATATTCACGATACTGGTTTTCCAATTTACAAGATCAGTACTTTTTAGCAAAACCATGGCACGGTTGCTGTCCCAGCCTTTTGAAGAAGTCATATCGGTCAACACCATATAAAATGTTTTGCCGTCGTCACCACGCAAAATATGAGGATCGCGCACCCCTCCTGTCGAACTGATTACCTTACTGTCTATAACCGGTTTATCGCTGTTAAGGGTATGGTAATGATATCCATCGGTACTTACGGCATAACGAACAGCTTCTTCTTCGATGCTGTTTCCTGTAAAATATACAAATAAATAAGCGGTTAAATCCTTGCCGGCAATAACAGGAGGTGTTCCTGCCGGAGTATTCTGGGCCTGTAAAAGATTAAAAATCGCTAAAAATAATACAAGGCTAAATTGTGTTCTTTTCATTATTCTGTTGAGTTTAAATAAAAAAATCGAGTCTGTCAAAATTTAAAAAGTTTCATTTAAAAGTACTTTCTCATTTACTTTTATACGTATTACGGCAAATGAGTAAGGAGGCAGTTCTTTTGAAAATGCTTCTTTTGCACTTATCTGTTGAGTTACAGGTCTGGCAGTCGTTTTTTCAGGATTTCCTGATAATAACGTATAACTTGCATTCTCTGCTGTTCCCAGATTAGCTACCGAAATTGAAGGTGTTACTGAAACCGGAAGTACATTTACCAGTTTTATAATCAAATCGCCTGTTGTCTTGTCCTGCACTGCAGAAACGCCAATACGTTTGTTAACTTCATCATTCGCATCAGATAATTTTACGGTATTCTGAAGGTAAAAATCACCTGGGTTCTGTCCGTAAAGCTGTTGTACAAAATAGTTTACTGTAGGCTTTACTTCATGACCGTTAAAATAAATTAAATCGGGATTCCACTGGGTATGTTTTTCGCGGGCCAGTAAAGGTGCATATGAAGCCATTGTTACCACATCTCCGTTTCGTTCGATTCCGGTGAGGTATAAAGCTTCTGAAAGGGCGTTGTAAAATTTATTCCCCCATGAAGCATATTCGCCCAGATACACTTTGGATTTTGAGCGGTCATAGCTGTCATAAAAATTCTGATTGTTGATGAACCAACCCGGACTTTGATAATAATGTTCATCAACCATTGGCAGTTTCAAATCGTTTGCAATTGCCCAGCCTTCATTGTAATCTGATCCTTCAAAAAAGGGTCCAACTGTACCAATAATAATAATTTCAGGGTGTTTTTGCTGAACCGCTTTTACGATCATTCGGTAACGTTCTTCGAAAATGTCACTGATCAGATCTTCATTCCCAATACCGACATATTTTAAATTAAATGGTTTCGGATGACCTGCTTCGGCACGTTTTTTACCCCAGATAGTGTTCACGCTTCCATTGGCATATTCGATTAAATCCAGAACATCCTGAACATATTCGTCCATATCTTCCATCGGGATTCCGAATTGCTGTCCGGCACCTCCATCAGACGAATTCTGACAAGGAACGCCTGCAGCCAAAACCGGAACGGCATGGGCTCCTAAATCCTCACAAAACTGAAAATATTCAAAATACCCTAATCCCATTGACTGGTGGTAGTTCCATATGTTTCGGGCAGGAATACGGCTTTCTAAAGGACCAATCGTATTCTTCCATTTGTAAATATTATGAATTCCGTCTCCATGCGCTACACAGCCTCCCGGAAAACGTACAAACTTTGGATTCATTCCTGCAATAGCTTCTGCTAAGTCTGCACGAAGACCATTTTTACGATTTCTGAATGTTTTTTGAGGGAAAAGCGATACCATATCAACAGCTGTTTCTCCGGCTGTACTAATTTCCAAATGTGCATCGGTTACTGTTTTTGATGATTTTAGAACACCTGTTAATTTTTTCCATGAAGCCGTTGGGCTTACAGTTGTTTCTGCCAGAGTTTCTCCTGCAGAGCTCTTTAATTTAACGGTAAGTTTTGCCCCTTTTGCAAAAACACTAAAATCATATTTTTCATTGGCTTTCAAAGCAATTCCATCAAAACCGGTATTACTGACACTACTTTTTATAAGAACTGCATAATTTGGATTATTGGCAT
Organism: uncultured Flavobacterium sp.; assembly: GCA_963513545.1. GTDB lineage: Bacteria > Bacteroidota > Bacteroidia > Flavobacteriales > Flavobacteriaceae > Flavobacterium. The sequence goes on along the minus strand of CAUPQW010000002.1, from coordinate 249,386 downwards.
GAATTGGATTTTCCTTAGAAATTTTAAAATCCCCATCCCACGCCATAGTGGCATTCCACTTTTCGTCTCTTCCTTTTTTATCGCTAACGGCATATTCAAAATCACGGTTTTGAATCAATTCTCCATATAAACCGCCATCGGCTGCGTAATTGATGTCTTCGAAGAAAACACCTGTAAGCATGTTGCTGATTTTTTTTGCGTCCCTGCCATTTATAGTGATTTGAGCCGTTACAGGTTTTAAACCCGCCAACATTAGGCTGTCACTTTTGGGCGAAGTGTTATCTTTCTTATCCCTGAATTTTACAGATTCCATTGTTCTGATGAGCATTTCAACAACACTCCAGTCAACTATTGTGACGGTCCCTTTTTGAATGTCGCCTTGTACTGTAATTTCAGTTAATTTAGGGGCATTGTCTGTATCTTCTTTCGTTTCAGTATAATTTACAAAATCTTTGGTGGTATTGTGATACTTAGTATTATCTGAAACCCAATGAATGCTGAACTGACCGTCTTTTTTACCTACAGTTATATTTTGGATAACCGGTTTCTCATCAGGTTTTTTAGTTATATTCTTCATTGCCTGAATATAACGCTGACTCTTCCAGTTAATCAGGTCTTTGCTTGAAGCTTCTGCCAAAACATCGTCTTTCACACTCCAAAAACAATGAAAAATTCCGTTTTCATCCTTTATTAGAAAAGCTTCAGACATACTTTTTCCTGTAGGTCCCCAGCTTCCGTAATCTGATTTTAAAAAGCTATGCTCAGGACCAATGCCAAACCAGTTTTTCTGATCGGTGCTCCATGCAAAATGAAGTCCGTTTTTACCATTATTTTTTAAAGTCGAATAGGCAAAAAGATATACTTTATCCGGTTTGTCTGCTTTGGATTTGAAACTAAAGCCCGAGAATAAAAAGACAATTACAAAAAGTACTGCCAGACCCAAAAAATGCTGCTGTAAAAACTTCTTCATTATTTTTTGCTTTTTAGTTTGTAAAGAACAGAGCTGTGAGGTTTTAAGGTTACGGAAACTTCTTTGGAAGAAACATTCAGTTTTTCACCTGTCCACATGTTTATTCCTCCGGCAAAACCGGCTATTCCAAGATCTGAAAGACTTACTGAAACGTTTTGAGAATCTGTATCTGAAATATTAAACAATGCAAGATATACGCTTCCGTCCTTTGGATTTTTTGAGGTCACGGCAATTTTTCCGTCTTTGTGAAAAAGCTGTTTTACATTCGTGCTTTCGTTATGCATTTTTACCACTTCTTTATTCGTTAGTAATGATAAAGTAAAGTCATCATTACTTGGCAAATCACCACCAAAAAACAAAGGCGATTTAAAGATATTGAAAAATGTAATCAGTGTATATTGTTCGTCTTTTGTCAAACGCGTCATTCTGTCTTCTCCACGTTCTCCCCTAACTGAAATACGTCCTAACGGAATCATATCACAATCAGGCCATGTTCCCGGAGCAATATGCGGATACCACTTTTGAGCAACATCCATCAGGTGAGTGATGTGTGGCCAGGTATCCCAAACGTCGTCGACCATACGCCACATATTCGCGTGAGTCGTTACGTGTGCAGCGGCTGAAATTGGTGTTTCTCCAGGTGAAGTACTCAATACTATTTTACGCCCGCATTTATCGATCGCATTTCTGATTAAGTTGATTTCTCCTTCGTGATACGGTCTTGACAAATCGTCAATTTTAATAAAATCTACTCCCCATTGTGCGTATAATTCAAAAATAGAATCGTAATATTCCTGTGCTCCCGGTTTGTCAGCCAGAATTGTATAATTATCTTTTAGCCATTCGCACTGTAAGGCTGTAGTGTAAATCTGGTCGGCTGTAACTCCATTTGCGCCTTTAATTGGCATTTTTTCTTCAACCGCTTTTTTAGGAATCCCACGCATAATGTGGATTCCGAATTTCAATCCTTTTTTATGAATATAATCAGCTAAAGGCTTAAATCCCTGATTGTCTTTTGCAGAAGGAAAACGGTTTACAGCAGGCAGGTATCGTCCGTATTGGTCAATTACGTAACGTGGGTCTTTTTGGTTGTACCCTCCTGCTTTGTCGTTTTCTACAAACCATCTGATATCAACCACTACATATTCCCATCCAAATTTCTTCAGGTTTTTTGCCATGTAATCAGCATTGGCTTTTACTTCATGTTCTTCTACGGTTGGCCCGTAACAATCCCAGCTGTTCCAACCCATTGGAGGCGTTTTTGCCCACTGCTTAAATTCATTCTTTTTAAAAACCGCTTTTTGAGCATTTGAAAAAAATGATGTTAAAAAAATTCCTAAACTAAATATTATTATGCTTTTAATTTTCATATCATTAAAAAATAAGTGTTAATAGTACACTTCAAATATAATAAACTTTTCTTCATTACAACAAAAAACCTGCCTGCGAATACCGAAATGCAGACAGGTTTAACTCAAATTAAAACAAACTAACTAAATTATCTTACATTCACAGTAATTTCAACCGGTTTTAACCATTGGCTTGTAAATGTAACTTTGATAGGCTGTGCTTCTCCGGTTGCTTCAATATATGCAGCAATATGACCGTGATACACTCTCTGAACGTTATCTGTATAATCTGTCATGTCACTGTTGTTTCCTGCTTCAAGTCCTAATAAAACTCCCGGACCACTAATCGTACAAGTTACTTCATTGTCTGAGAGCATAACCGGAAGACCGTTTTGATCTTTAACCTGAACCATTATTTTAGCAACACCTCTGTCTTTACTGATTGTGATATTTTTATCTGCAATAGTCAATTCAACCGGCTGTTGTGTAGTTGTGATTGCGTAACGGCTTACTTCTTTATCGTTTTTATCTAATCCAACAGCTTCTAATTTTCCTGAAGCAAAAGGAATATCCCAATACATAATTCCAGTTTTTTCGTCGTATAATTTGGTTTCGCCTACTACTTTTCCGTTTAATTCCAAACGAGCTTTTGCAGCATTAGTATAACAAACCACACGGATTTTTTGTCCAGCTTCGTAGTTCCAGATTGCCCAGGCATCTTTAGAAATATCTTTTTCATTTTTTAAAGGATAAGTTCCGATGTAAGACATTGGTTTATCTGACCATAATGACTGACGGAAATAGCCTCTTGGTTTAATTACTCCGGCAAAATCAACCAGTCCTGAATAGAATCCTCTTGAAGGCCATCTTCCAGATTCACCTAAATAATCGATTCCTGTCCATAAAAACTGTCCAAAAATATGTTTGTTGTTTTTTACCGCTAACCAAGGTTCCATGTCATGCACGTTTTCACTTCCGAAAATGACTCTGTTTGGATATTTTTCGTGATCCGACTGGTACTTGCTTTCTGTATAATTGTATCCTGTAATATCCAAAGCTCCCGGATATTCAGTTTCATTAGACATGGCAACTCCGGCTAATCCTGCCGTTGTAGGGCGTGATTTATCGTATTTTTTAACGGCTGCAACCAAACGTTTTGCAATTGCTCCCAAGCGCATGGCATCCGGAGCATCTTTTTTGTAACCTCCGTAATTTGCCTGTCCGAAACCTTCTTTCCCTTTATCCAAAACAGGGTGAGAATACGGATCGTTTGGATAATCTACTTCGTTACCGATGCTCCATCCAAATACGGATAAATGGTTTCTGTCGCGGCGTACAAAATCTTCCAGATCTTTTTCTGCCCAGTCAGCAAAAATATCAAATGTACCTTCGAATCCAGGAGTTCCGTAATTCCAGCCTTCCAGCCATTTACGTTTTGGGAATTCCCATTCGTCATACGCTTCGTTTAATACCAGTAATCCTAATTCATCACAAAGCTCATAAAAATCAGGAGCCTGCGGATTATGACTGGTACGGATTGCGTTTACACCGATTTCCTTTAGTGTTTGCAATCTGGTTTTCCAAACTTCACGAGGAACTGCAGAACCCAGCACTCCCGCATCGTGATGTAAACAAACCCCTTTCATTTTCATCCATTTGTCATTCAGTGCAAAACCATTATTTGGATCGAAAGTGAATTTTCTGAAACCTGTTTTGGTAACCGTTTCATCGATTTGCTTTCCGTCTTTTAAAACCGTTGTTTTCAGCTGATATAAATTCGGATTCTCCAAATCCCATAATTGTGGATTTTTGATATTTAATTTAGTCGAAATCTTTCCGTTTTGATTGGCTGCCACATCAACTTTAGAAGAAGATTTAGCAACAGATTTTCCGTCTTTCGAAATCAGTTCATTCACAACCGTAAGACTTGATTTTGCTTTAGAACCGTTTTCTAGCTCAACCTCAACATTCAAAGTTCCGTTACCTTTATTCACTTCCGGATAAGCGTAAACTCCCCATTGTGCAATATGAACCGGATTAGCATACACTACCCATACATTTCTGTAAATTCCGGAACCGGTGTACCATCTTGAATCAGCACTTTGACTGTGATCTACACGAACTGAAATCGTATTTTCGCCACCATATTTTACAAATGGTGTCGCATCATATGCAAAAGAAATATAACCATTTGGGCGTTTTCCTAAAGAATGTCCGTTGACGAAAACTTCGCTTCGGTTGTAAACACCTTCAAAATATAAATATACTTTTTCGCCATTTTTACTCTGCGGAATATTGATTGATTTTCGATACCAGGCAATTCCCCCAGGCAAAAATCCGGTACAACTTGCCAATGTTGGACTCAATTGCCCTTTTACGCTCCAGTCATGGGGCACATTTACCTGTTGCCATTTGCTGTCATTAAAAGCTGCATTTTGAGCATCCGGTGTATCCTGAAGATTGAATTTCCAGTTGTCATTAATTTTTTTAGAATCTCCAAACGAAATCTGGCTGGTCGCTGACAGACACGAGAAGAGCAATACGGGTAATAAGATCTTTTTTGTAAACATGTTTTTAGTTAATTTTTGTTTCAGGTTTCAAGTTTCAAGTCCGTTTCAAAACTTAAAACTTATTTTTTTCAATATTGTAATTCTCCAACAAACGTTACTACTGATTTTGCCGGAATTTCCAGATTATCAGCTTTCTGAACTGTTCCTCTTTTTAAATTGAAAGTATCAGAAGTTGTGTAAGGTGTAAATTCATTGCTTTTTACAGTTCCTTTTGATAAATCAAACTTGTATTGCTGAGCCGACTTTCCACAGTTCACTGCTACTACAATAAGTTTTTTGTTTTGAACATCCTTGTAAGCTGTGAGCATTACATCATTTGCAGCATCAAGTTCATTTTGATCGGGAACATCAACTCTAAGCATTCCCGGGCGTACAAACAAAGAGTAATTCCCTAAAGCCCAAAGCAATTTTGAATCGTGAAACTCTCCATCATTTCGAACATAATCTGGTGCTGTTGAACCTGTGCTTTTTCCATCATCCAGATAAACCAGACCGTCTTTGTAATCAGCACGCGTAATGGATGTCCACCATTGCCATGAAGCTGCATTCGCAAGTGCAATATCATTATGAATTAATCGTGCTACGAACAAAGCTGTCTGCATTCCTAAATCTCTTCCTCCGCCTGAACCTCCCGGAATTTCAGCTTCTCCCGGGTTCTCTAAAATGCAGTACTCAGACTGCCAATACTTTAAACCCGGTTTCTGTTTTACTTCTGTTGCAATTAATTTTCGGCTTAAAACCTGTTTTTCAACGGGCCAGGTTGTAAAATAACTGTGGCCTAAAATAACATTTTTAACATTTGAAAGTTTAGAAATATTTGTTTTTGTTTTTCCGAAGAAATAATCGATTTGATTATCACGATTTTCGCCATTAACATTTTCATACAAATAATTGATTTGGGCAGCTTCAGCAATTACAATTTCTGTACTCATTTTTTCAGCTTTGAGCTTTTCAGAAAGTGATTTGGTTACCTCATAAATTTCCTGATTCGTTGCTGGAGTACCTTCCTGACTGTTGGTATCACCGCTTTTTGGCATCCACTCCCACTGCGGTTCGTTTAACGGACTGACATAATCGAATTTTATACCCTCATTTTTCTCCAGTCCCTGAATACTTTGAACTAAAAAATCGGCAAATTTTGGAATTGCACCATCTTTTAGATTCAGTTTATTTTTTCGGGAAGAAAAAGATAATCCGTTATGCGTCATGTGAACCGGCGGACTGTTGGTGAATATCAGAAATTTTTCAACTCCTCTTTTTTTAGCTGCCTGCAAAAACCATCTCTGCCCTTCCTGTTTCGAAAAATCATAGGTACCGTCAGCATTCAAAATGCATTCACTTCTTCTCCATTCATCAGAAACTTTACTATTTTCGCCTTGTTCCGTACTTCCTGCTCCGAGATTAAAACGCCAGATCGAAAGCCCGATTCCTTTTGGGTTTCCTTCTGCATCAATTTCTTTGCTGAACAACAGATCTGCTATAGCATTTTTTTTCTGGTCAGGCCAGTTTTTACCAACGAATTGTGTTCTCCAGGCATCCGAACCTCCAAAACCATCCATGGTCTGTACCACATTATCTGTCCTGATAGTTATGGTTCGCTGTCCATAAGACAGCGAACTCATTACTACTAAAAGCGAGATATATATTTTTTTCATTAATTATTGTTTTTCTTATTGACGCGATCTCACTATCCGCTTCGTTTGTGATTATCACAACTTTTCAAAACCTTAGTTCCTTAGCAACTGTGTCCCTTAGAACCTCTATTTATACGTTCCAACATACGTCACAACTGATCTTGCAGGAATTTCTAAATTCGTAGCGTCAACAGCTGTTCCTTTTTTCAGACTCAACGTTTCAGAAGTTGTGTAAGGTGTCAATTTATTATCTGTTAAGGCGCCTCCTGAAAGGTTAAACTTGTATGTTTTTGCTGCTTTACTGATGTTCACTGCAACAATTACCAGTTTTTTGGATGCAACATCTTTATAAGCTGTCACCATCACATCGTTTACTGCTTTTGCGCTATCAACACTTGGAACCTGAACCCTTACCATTCCCGGTTTTACGAAGAAAGAAAAGTTTCCTAAAGCCCAAAGTGTTTTGGAATCCCTGATGAATCCGTCATTTTTACAATAGTTAGCATCACCGGCACCATTACTTGAGCCATTATCAACATGAATTAATCCGTCTTTATAATCACCACGGCTAATTGCTGTCCACCATTGCCATGACGTTACACCTCCAACAGCAATATCGGTACTGATAATACGGGCTGTCCAAAGTGCCAGAGAAATTCCTAAATCTCTACCCGGACCTGCACCACCTGGCAATTCAGCCGTACCCGGACTTTCTAACACGCAATATTCAGTAGACCAAAGGCTTAATCCTCCAACAGATTGTGCTCTTGTAGCGGCTAATTCTCTTGAATTTACAAGCTCTCTCAAAGGCCATGCCTGCCAGTAACTGTGTGCCGAAATAGTTTTCTTAACGTTACTTAAACCTGCAATGTTTTTAGAAGAATTGGAAGCAAAGAAATAATCAATCTGGTTAGATCTGTTTTCTTTGCCTGAAATTGTTTTATATAAAGGCTCATAAGAACCTCCTTCTCCCACTACAATCTGCGAACCCAGTCCTTTAGCCTGTAATTTTGGGGAAAGTACATTCACAAAACTGTAAATATTCGCATTTGTAGCAGGAGAACCTTCCTGACCTGAACCATCCCATTCGTATTGAGGTTCGTTGAAAGGACTCAAATAATCGATTGTTAATCCGTGTTCTGATTTCAATTTATCTAAAGATGTTACCCAGAAATCAGCCAGTTCAGACATTTTTCCTTCTTTCAGATTGTAATATTCTTTAATACTCGCATGCGCTTTTCCGTTTTGAGTCAAATACACCGGAGCACTGTTTGTAAACGCCAATAATTTATCTACTCCGCGCTCTCTTGCAGCTTTCATGAACCAAACCTGACCGGCTTGTTTGGTCATATCATAGTTTACTCCGTTTGTAGTGAAACATTCTGTACGTCTCCACTCGTCACCAATATCGCTGGCATCGCCCTGTTCTGTACTTCCTGAACCCAAATTAAATCGCCATAATGACAAACCGATACCTTTTGGATTTCCTTCAGCATCAAACTCTTTGCTGAAAAGTAAATCTGCCATTTTGCTTTTTTTATCCGAAGGCCAGTTTTTTCCAATAAAATTACACTGCCAGGCATCAGAAGCACCAAAACTTTCCATAGTCTGAAGATTGGCATCCAGATTAATTTTCAGTTCTGCAACAGCATTATCAGAATCAGAATTTTCGTTTTTATCAGAATCACAGCTCACAAAAAGAGAACTGGCGAAAAGCAAGCCTGCACACAGCAGACTTACTTTATTATTTTTATATAATGTCATCTTAATAATTAGGGTTTTGAGTAATTACACCTCCACTTAAATCTCTCTCGATTTGCGGTATTGGCCAAAGTAAATGTTTTGAAGGATCAAAATTAATCCCCTTATCCTGAGATTCTTTTGTATTTGTTGTTTCGTAAGGATCCGTAGAACTTAAATTGTATTTCACAAAAGTACCGTTTGGTCCCATCAAAGTTTCAATTACTCTTTTTCCTGTTGTCGGATCTTTTTCACGACGGATATCGAACAGACGTAATCCTTCAAAAGCCAGTTCCAGACGACGCTCTTTATAGATTTGATTTAAAAGTGTTGGCCCTGAGATTCCGGTTTTAGGATCCAGATCGACACGATCCCTGATGATATTAATATCAGCCAAAGCATCTCCGCTTGTATGGTAACTTGCTTCTGCTCGTGTCAGGTACATTTCAGCCAGACGAATCAAAGGAACATTTAATGGTAAGTGCCCGTCTTTTTTATCTAATGTACGACGTGTAGCGACTGGAATATAATATTTACGGCAGATACGTCCTGATTTATTATCATTTAAACTGAATTTATGAGTCGGATTTAAAACCTCATCTCCATAAGCAGCCTCTCCCCATTTTGTAATAGTACTTCTGCGGCGGATCACATCATTTTCAGAAAGATAAGCATTTTCCAAATCACTGGTTGGCATACACCATCCCCAACCGTCAATAACATCTTTTGCATCATTACTAGGGAAGTTTTTCTTGTCTTCTCCTCTTGCTCCTGAAAAAGTTGGCAGCATAGAACCCAAAGATTCGTTTTGTATAGAGGAAGACTGAGCTTCTAAAATAGATTCTTTTCCGTTATGATTGTTTACATTCCAGATGTCTAGAAAATTTTCTTCCAGTGTATACGGTCCTTCTGTAATAACTTTGTTTGAATACAATTTTGCATCTGCCCATTTTTCCTGAAATAAACAAACACGAGCTAACAAAGCATAAGCAGCCCATTTGTTTATTCTTCCGTTTCTGGCTACCGGGATTCCTTCCAGCTTTGCAGCAGATTCTTTTAAGTCGGCTTCTATTTGTGCATAAACTGCTGTTGCCGGACTGCGCTCCAGTTTTAAATCACTGGTTCCCAAAGATCTTGTATACAAAGGTACTGCCCCGAAAAAGTTTACCAGCTCATAATAGCAATAGGCACGAACAAATAAGGATTCGCCCATATATTGGTTTTTCTGAGTGTCCGTAATAGGTGAAACAGCCATTTTTTCCAAACCAACATTTGCTGACTGAATCGTGTTGTAATGAGCTGTATAAAGACTGTTTAATCCTCCCATATTGTCCGGAGTGATAACATACTGAGCCCCTGGTCTAAACGCGCTATTATCCTGTCCTGTGTTTCCCATCCAGGCATCATCAGTAGCTGTTTCGTTGACTAATCTTGGAGCTAGTAATGTATACCAGTCTTTAGAAAGCAGTAATCTCTGGGTTAAATCATTGGTGTAGTTTTCGCATTCCTGCGCAGTTTGAAAGTAGTTGTCCAGTGTCTGGGTTCCTCTTTCTTCTTTTTCAATAAAATCCTCACAGGAAACTGCAAACATTGAAAAAGCTAGTATTGATAAAATTATTTTTTTCATGTCTTTCTATTATTAAAATGCTACATTAAGACCCATCAAAATGGTTGGCTGAACCGGATAATTCCATCCACCAAAACCTGATCCTTTAACTCCGTCGTCTTTTTTGGTATCTCCACCTGCAACTTCAGGATCAACACCTGAATAGTTTGTCCATGTCCATAAATTCTGTCCTGACAGCGATATTCTCAATTTGTCTAAACCAAATTTATTTTGGAACGTATATCCTAACTGAATATTCTTCATACGGACAAATGACCCATCTTCCACATAAAAAGAAGAAAATTTACTAAAGTTTTCGTTGTTGTCGTCTTTAGACAAACGAGGGACATAATTAGAAGTTCCTTCTCCATGCCATGCCATCTGATCTAATCCACTCACTTTGTTTGTTAAGCTCGCACCATTGTACAAATCTGAAATATTCTGGTTTACGATATCATTTCCAATACTAGAATAGAAATTAGCCACCAAATCGAAATGTTTGTAAGCAAAGTTTAAATTTAAACCTACATTGTAATCTGCCCAAGGTGAACCAATTTTTGTTCTGTCTTTATCATCTAATTTCCCGTCTCCATTCAAATCTTTGAAGCGAATATCACCTGCTTTTGCATAAGGCTGTAATTTATTACCGTGTTCGTCAGTATGAGCATTCAATTCAGTTTGATTCTGGAATAAACCATCTGCCACATATCCATAAAAGTACCCCGGTACATCACCTTTAACTGTCAAAGTTCTGTTTCCTGCACCATAAAGTCTTTCGCCTTCAGCTGATAAAGAAAGCATTTCAACATTTACAGTTGTAAAAGTAAGGTCTGCACCGTATGAGAAATCTCCTTTTTTATTTTTATATGAAAGCAATAAATCTATACCGCTGGATTGCATAGCACCTACATTTGTCCAGATTGTTGCATATCCCGGAAAACCACTGTATGTTGGAAATTGCTTCTTGAATAACATATCATTTGTTTTCTTTTGATAGTATTCTAATGAACCGGAAAATTTATTTTGCCACAAACTAAAATCAATTCCAAAATTGATATCTTCAACTGTTTCCCATTTGATGTCCTTGTTTGCCATGGATGACGGATAAGAAGTATCTACCATTTCACCTCCAATTACGTAGTACCCTTGTCCGATATTAGACTGATAAACTGAAGCCGGCAGCCCCTGATTACCTACTTTACCCCAACCTGCTCTTAATCTAAGATCACTTATAACTTCTTTAGTACTTTCCATAAAACCTTCATTCGAAATTCTCCATGAAGCTGAAGCAGAAGGGAAATTGGCCCATTTATTATTTGCCATGAACTTTGATGAACCGTCACGTCTGAAAGTTCCTGTAAAATAATATTTGCTATCATAGTTGTATGAAAAACGAGAGATATATGACATTATAGAACTGGACCAGCTATTACCTTCACTGTCACGGTTTTTAGTGGCCGCATTAACTTCTCTCATCGATTCTGAATTGTTAGGCACACCTTCTCCATAGCCCCAGACATCATTGCCGTTATACTCTTCCATTGTAGTACCAATCATCAGCGATGCATTGTGTTTCTCTGCAAATTTTCTTGAATAAGTTGCAGTACTTTGCCATGTCCAGTCATGATTTGTAGTCGCTCTTCTCTCAACGCTATTAATTTCTGCTTTTTCATGAGCTGCATCAATAATAAAATCCGGTTTGAATATGCTTTGTACTTTATTACCCACTTCGATAGAAGCCTGAGTGCGAATTACCAGACCTTTTATAGGCGTATATTGCAAATAACCATTTGTATTTAAATTATACTGGTCTGTATAATCATCATATCTTTTTACAGCGGCAACGGGATTCCATACATACGAAGGAGAACGTGCATAAATACTGTATTCGTTTTCTAATCCGGTTAACTGATCTGCCGGCTTGTAAATTGGTGTAATAGGATCGATTTTAACAAAATCTGCCCAGTTTCCAGGACCTCCCCAGCTTTCATAACGAGGATTTAAAGTGATTCCTGCTGAGAATTTATCCGAGAATTTAAAATCATTATTGATTCTCATTGTGATTCTTTCCCATCCTCCTATTTCATACATTGATTCTGTATTGTAATAGTTTAAACTAACCGCATACGTGTGTTTGTCTGAACCTCCCGAAGCTCCTAGAGAAGCATTTGTTACCGGAGAACTTTTTCTGATTCCTGCACCCCACCAGTCTGTTGTTTTTCCTCGGTACTGAGAAGCATTTGGTAAATAATCTGAATAGCCAGAATTATTATAAGCCGTATTCATAATGTTAGCATAGCCCTCAGCATTTGCCATATCGTATGGATTCTCCATCATCTGCATACCTGAACTCAGGTCAAAAGTAAATCTTGTTTTTCCTGATTTACCTTTTTTTGTAGTAATAAGAATAACTCCATTAGATGCTCTCGAACCGTAAATAGCACTTGCAGAAGCATCTTTTAAAACCTCCATAGACTCAATTTCGTTATTACTCAAAAAGTTGATACTGGTTCCCATCGGAATACCGTCAACGACATAAAGCGGATCTGTACCAAGATTAAGAGTTGAAATACCACGAATCAATACCCTTGGCTGTGCTCCCGGACCACCTTGTCCTGTAACCTGAACACCGGCTACTTTTCCTTGTAAAGATTCTGTAACGTTACCAACCGTCATGGTCTGAAGTTCTTTTCCTTTTACTGAAGAAATAGAACTGGTAACATCACTCTTTTTTACAGAAGCATAACCAACTACTACAATCTCATCCAAAACCTGACTAGATTCATCTAAAGTAACATCAAGAGTAGTTTTATTTCCGGCAGCAACGACTTTCGTTGTAAAACCGATGAAAGAAAATTCGATCTGAGTGTTTGCATTAGGAACAGAAATTGAATATTTACCATCAAAATCAGTTGCTGTTGAGTTAGAAGTTCCTTTAACAATTACATTAACCCCGGGAATCGGCACATTGGCTTTATCCTTTACAGTTCCTTTGATTGTTACTTGCGCAAATGATGCAGCACTGCATAATAAGGCAATAAAAAACCATATATATTTAAATTTCATATTTAGCTATTTTATTTATTAATGAGATAACAAATTATTTCTTTGTTATAAAAGCTCTTTCTAATTCGGTATCCACAACTACTTTATAAACACCCGGAGCTGCAGGATATTTAGCATTACCGTTTTCACCAGGTGACATTGTTGCAATACCGTTTTTGATAAGTCTCCATGAAGGGCTCCACCATTGACCAGTAAAAGTAGCTTCCATTGTTCCAGTCAGTGTATACTCACCAACTAATTGATAAGGATTGTTTGGGTTATTTGCCAAATGCAGTCCTTTTTGCATCCATGCATCCCAGGTATCCCACGTAGCGCCCTGGATTCCGCTACCGCAAACACTCACAAAAGGTTTTCTTTGTGCTTCTACATCATGCCATAATCCGTTGGCTATATCGGCCCAAACTTTACTTGATGGTGTATATTTGGTTGCAGTGTATTTTAATGTGTTTGGATTTACTTTAACTACGTAATATCCTTTTGTAGGTAAAACAATTGGTGCTGAAGTAACATCATCAATAACATTTCCTGAAGCATCTAATCCAAAACAGTGTGGTGCAAAGTCAGATTCCTGTCCTAAGAAATAAATTTCTTTATTGTCTTTGTCGGCATAGTATTTAAATTCAAAATCCTGTCCGCTTTTTTCGTGGAAATACATTGGTACACCAACGGCATCAGTAGTCAGGTTGGTTCCTTTTGGCTGATCACATAAATATAATGCCGGATATTCATTCGTAGCCACAACATTTATATTTAAAGTTCCTGTATTAGGAATTGCAAATTTATCCTTAGCTGTAATTGTCAATACATAATTAGCGGCAGTTACCGGTAATGTGTACGTTTTATTAAAAGTATAGGTTTGTGGCGATCCGGATAACTGAACTTTATCATCGATACCAAGAGCAGCACACTGAACCTGAACATAATCAATTCCTGAATCATCATTAACCACAAAGTTAACTGGCATCAAATTACTGGTAGACAATAAAATAACAGCTCCTTCTTTTGGAGTAATCATGCTTATTGCCGGAGCAGCAAATTCTCCGTCTAAGCGAAGGTTAATTTCTTCATCAACAGCATTGCCTGAAACATCAGTTATTGTCAGTTTTATTTTAAAAGCTTCCGATGTTCCTCTATCAGCAGGAACTTCGAAAAAATAACTCAAGTCATACGTTTCAAGTAAAGGATCAGTTTCAAAAGTAATCACCTTATCAAGGGATAGCTCAGAAATTTGAATGTGTACACTCTTTAGTCCTAAATCATCTGCTAAAGCAGCTTTGATTTCAAATTTTCGGGTTGGTGCACCATAAATTTCTTTTGTTGATACAACTACCGTGGGGTTATCAGAACTTGGAAAATCTGATTCGTTATTTTGGCATCCGGTAAAAAGGACGGCAAAAAGGGCAAGAAAAAATAAAAATACATTTTTTTTCATTTCTTTAATTTTAAGGTTAGGTTCGTTTAGTAAGTTTTTCTTTTTAAAATCTTAAGTCGGTTATAATTGTAGGTTAATTTCAGCATTTTGCATTATCTGTTTTTGGGGAAACAGGGCAAATAATTAACTGTTTTTTTTCATATTATCTGGTCTGGTTAATTGTTAGTGATTCTTTTCTTTTTTATTTATGACTCCTGCCGGCTTACATTTAGCGGCATTTATTTTTCTGTTTTTAAACCCGCAGTTATTAGGCTGCGGGAATGATAAGTAATTTTAAGGTAAACTAACTCTACTATCCACATTTAAAGAGTGCTCAAATTCTTTAAATCAGATAAAAACTTATCGTAAAAAAAACACTTATAACTACATAGTAATTGATAACTTTATTACTATTACTGCAAAGAAATGTTTAATCCATACTTTTAAAGAGGGGTAAATTGGAAAAAAAAGGAGGTCAAAATCGCAATTAACTATATTTTTAGATTTAAAATTACCAAGTACAAAAAAATAATAGGATTTTTTTACATAATATGCAATTGTTGTTTCAAACACCTTTTTTACAACCACTGTTAAATTATTTTTGATTTTCGCATAATTAAAGTTTTTATTATAATAAACTATTACTTTTTTTTTCAAAATTTATGATTGACAACTTCAAATCCGGTTGGCCTAAGGATTGAAAACTGATTTGCTTTTAATTTTATTTTAAAGGTTTTTTCCTGACCCGGTTTCAATTTGTCTATAACCACTTTTTCGTTTCCACAAACAATTACATAATTTCTTAAAGTATAACTTGGTATAGTGGTTTTCCCTGAAAGTGTAATATTTGCAGTACCCTTTTTTACCTCAACTGATTTGATAATAACAGGAGAACTTTCTTTTTTTAATGTATAATAAGAAGGTTTTGGGGTTCCAAAAATATCGCAGACACCATGTACCCTTAAAGGATATGCATAGGTGAAATCTTCTCCCATGTGGGTGCGATAATCATTGAGACAAAAATAAATTGCCCCCGCAACATAGTCTTTTGATCCATAAATTTCTAACTGTTCTGCCATTTCTTTTATACGGCGTGGATCTCCTCCCTTGTGAGCAGGCTCGCATAATCCCCACTCCGAAATAGTCATGGGGCTGTTATTATACTCCGCTGAAATACGATCTAATTCACCTCCAATAACATCAATACTTTTACCAAACCATGTGCTGTAATATTCGTTAAACATTAGCATGTCAAATTCACCCGAAGCATCTGGAACATAGTTTTTTTCAACTGGTTTTCCTTTGTGTAATTTATTAGAAACAAAATTAACCAGCCTTGAAGTGTCTATTTCTTTGGCTTCATTATAGAGTATTTTCAATCTACTTACATTCTCAGGATTATGGCTTTCTAATTCATTACCTATTCCCCAACTTATTATAGAAGGGTGGTTGTAATGGTTCTCTGTCATTTCATCCAAATGTTTTCTTCCTAATGCAAGTAAAGTATCATTTAGCATCGTAGCCCCTCCCCAATAAGGAATCTCCTCCTGAATCAGGATTCCGTTTCTATCACACCAATCAAAAACAGCTTCGTCTTGCTGCCAATGAAAACGGGTAAAAATACAGTTGGCATTTTTCATCAGTTTGAGGTTTTTTTCCAGATCGGCAGTTGTTTCGGCCATTCCACGCTCCATATTAGAACCCGGCATCCATTCAACCCCCATCAGACACATAGGTTCACCATTTAAAACATATCGGTTTTTTTCTACTTTAATGCTTCTGAAACCAAATACCGTTGTGTATTCATCTTTTAAATTTCCATCTACAAATAATTCTAAAGTAAGTTTGTACAAATTGGGAGCATCAAAATGCCATGGATTAATTTTATCAAAGTTTAATGAAGCTTTAAAACCTTCTTTTTCTACTTTACCTTTTAACTCAGAATTGAAAATAACTTTATTTGCAGGTTGATTTTCCTCGGTTATGGTAACCATTAATTTTAGCTTCGAAAAATCTATTTTGCTATAATCAATAAAACTAACACTGATATCCGCTGTACCTTTACTACCATTAGGTGTTCCAATTACTTTTATATTTTTTACAGCCTGAGGTTCAGTAAAGACCAAAGACACATTTCTATAAATCCCTCCATCATTAGCCCAATCGTAACTCTTTAAAAATGGAATATTATTGCGTGAAAAATCATTATTCACACAAACAGTAAGAGTATTATTCCCTGTTTTAATAAATGACGATATATCTATAAAAAAGCGATTGTGCCCCGAACCCAAATGCTCACCTGCCTTTTTTCCATTGATATAAATAGTGGCGCTATGATAAACAGCATCGAACTGTAATCGAACCGTTTTAACCAACTGAGTATTGGAAACATCAAAAGTCCGTTCGTACCAACAAACGCCGGTATATTTTTCGAGTCCTTTTTCCACATTCCATGTATGAGGTACTAATACTGTACGCTTAAGTGCTTCAGGCAACCCTTTTTCAGCCCAATTAATAGTTGGTGTTGAAGTAGAATCGACAAAAAATGCCCACTGCCCATTTAAAGAAATAGTTTCGCGATTGGGAATAGCACCTGCAAAACATGAAAACGAGATCGAAAACAAGGCGAACAAGCAGAAATAAACTTTAGATTTAATCATAATTTATGCGGTTGTTAATATAAATAATAATGAACACTATGACTTATTAATCTAAGTTCCATTGTTATGATACTGATTTCAGTCCTGTTTGAAGTCCTGCAGGGTTTTCAAAACCCCGCAGGTATCTTTCCTAATAAAACCACCAAACATAAAATACTTAAAATCAAAAGGTTAAATTCAAAATAATAATCAAACTCAGGTTAGTATATAAAATGGATTAATACTGATTTATTTTACAATCAATTTTTTTGTCTGGGTTTTATTTTCGCTTGTAACTCTGATATAATAGACGCCGGAAGCAAGAATATTTTTTACATTTATAACTATTTGTTTGTTTGTAACTATTGGTGATTCATAAACCTTCTGACCATTGCTACTTAGAATTTGTACTATTGCATTGTTGATGCTTTCTAAATTAATTGTTACACTTTCTGAAGATGGATTTGGATAAAAACTAAATAACGTTTCAGGTTTTTTTTCTGTATCTGTAGCAGAACTCACTTTTAAAGTATTTATTAACCCGGGTACTTTAACCACAAAGGTTGTAACAGACCAGGCAGGAGCTGTATAAGCAATTTTGTTTGCTGATAGTATTCCTTTTTCTGTTTGGCTGGACGTAGTTAATTGCTTTGCATTTTCACTGCTGGCATCGTCACCAGATGTCCTATAGGTTTCAAAGCTACTAACTGTTTGGAATTTAGTTAAATCAACAGAATATGCTCTGGTATTTGCACTATTGTTTACTATAACAACCACTACCTCTTTATTATCTGGTTTTAAAAAGGTCATACTGGTGCCATCGCTATTACCTATTTGGGTATAACCTACTTTCGCAAATTTTGCAATTTGCTGATAAATGAAGAAACTTCTGGTATTTTTGAATGTCGGAGTCTTATAAGGATCATTTGGGTCCCAGTTTGTTTGCTGCACCAGCCCCCATCCATCATCAATTGACAATGCCTGCCAATTACACCATACCTGACATTTTAAATTACGAATGTCCTCAATCATTCTGTAAGCCATATCATAGTGTCTCCACCACCATTGTCCACCAGAAGGAAGGGTCCAGCTTAAAGGTCCGGTTTCAGTTTGCCAGACAGATTTTCCTGTATTGGTAACATCCGTATATAAATTGGCTTTATCCTGCCAGGTTCCAGCATAGGTATGGGTTGCAATTGCTGATAAACCATTGTATTCATTTAAATGATTTGCCCATAAATCATAAACATTCGTTCGTGATTCTGCTACCGTATTACAATCAGAAGCGACAAGACCTATATCGCTAATACCGTAAGTTTGTTGGCTTTGCCATAATCTCCATAATATTGTGGCTTGCGTATTGTGCAAAATTTTACAGCCTTCCTGATCATTACCGGCTTTCCACCAGTTCGAATAAGGTTCATTAAATGGTTCTATATATTTAATATTCCAATTTGGATGAGCAGTTCGCAAAGTTTTAGTTACAGAACAAAGATAATCAGCAAAATCATCTTCAAATCCCGGGCTTAGGTTTTCAGCTCCATTCCACTCCCCAGCAGTGCAATACGTTTTTGTCATAAAATAAGGCGGTGAGTTAGAAAACATTTCGGTAATAATATCACCATAGGGAGAACGTAAATCTGCTAATTTATTCATAACAGCTATTTGTCGGTAATCATTGTTTACATTGACAACTCCCCAACCCTGGCCATTTGCATAAAATGGTCTGTAACCCGGCATATTTCCACCATCTTTTCTCATGTGGTTGCCCCACTGACAAGTTGGGTTGTCTCCTCCACCAATGTTAAACCTGAAAAAATTCAAATTTGCCTGCACAGCTATTCTGTTTGCAATATCATCTATCGAGGTTTGTGGCATTCCGCCAACAATATTTGCCCACCAACATAATGAAACTCCCCAGCCTTTCATAACCTGATATTTTGTTGAAGGGGTATTTGTAATAGTTGTTTGAGAGTAAATACTTGCCGGAAACGCTACAAATACTAAAAGTGTAATAAAAAATAGGTATTTAGCTTTTTTCATATTCATGTTAATTTGGTTATTGATGCTATGATAACACATTATTGAACAATAAACTTTTTCACTACTGTTTCACTACCATCCTGAATACGAATAATATAAACTCCTTTAGCCCATTCTTTAACAGATAAAGTCAAATTGTCATTTTTGTTATTATTGCTTCGGTAAACATTTTTACCATTTAGACTACTGACTGACAATATAGTATTGGGTTGCAAATTTGAAATGGTTAGAAACTCATTCGTCGGATTTGGATAAATAGCAATTGAATTATTTTTTCCAAATTCGCCAACATTAAGAACTGTAGCATTATTGTTGACAATAATTTCGTCGATATAACCAAATTTATTGGTATTATTAAGAACTTGTCCTGCAGGCGTATTATTAAATCCTAAATCAGGCAATACAACAATAGCGTTTACAGTACGGCCTCCTGATCCTCCATCCATTTCAAATACTAAATCCTGCCAATTTCCTAAATCAGTGTAAGTATTTAATGCCCTGATATCAGAATTTCCATCAGCATTTTCATTTGCAGCATCAATACGTATGGATATGTCAGGTTGTGCATAATAATTAACCTTCATATGCAAATATTTTTTTGTGTTTGCAGGTATCGTAATACTCACAGGAAAAGCAAAAAGTTCATACCAATTACTGGTTGTTCTAATAATTTTGGCACATTGGGCTGTTGTATTAAGACCAGTGGGAAATGGATTAGAAACAACAGAAATATTGGAACTATTCCCGTACCTGGAAACTGAAGTTGGTGAACCGGTTTCGAAATTGTTTAAAATTGTATTTTGTCCAAAAACGGAACCACCCATACAACAAATTAAAAAAACATTTAAAAGAGTAAAAATTCGTGTCATAAATAATTGAGATTAAATTAATAAAATTGGAAATAAATAATACTTTATTAAGTGAAGAGAAAATAATTATAACCAAGTGCAAACAGTTGTAATTAATTATAATCCCCAATACTAAGTAACTATGCACCGTACAGGTATTTCAAACTTGTCGCTTTTCACAACACTTCCTTTTTTAAAATTGGATTTTTCAGAAGTGACACAGAGTGTTAATTTGGATTCAGTTTAATCAAACCTCCACTCCCATCAATTCTGTTTGAAATAAATAAGTCTAATTAGATTTTTATTTATAGTAGTCTATGCCTTTATCCTCTTATTTTTTAATAAATACTGGTGGCTGCTTCTTTGCCTTTTTCTTTTTGTTCTGCCAAAATTGACTTTAAAACTTCTGGATTTTTTATAAGCTCAGGCTTAAAGGTTTCACTATTCATATATTTTAAAATCGAAATAAGCATTTGTTTTGCAACGGGACGTTTATCTAAATCTGTAGTCAGATCAAAAGATGCAATTACCAGTTTTCCCGATCCTACGCTTCCTTCAAAAAGCGAAGCCAGTTTACGGTTATTAGCAAAGTTGTCTACCATTTCTACAATCGGGCTTCCTCCTTCTATCCCATCTGTAATGAGTGTTGTCGAATTTACATTCAAATCCCACCACTGCCAGTCGGTATTCATGTCTGTCGGAAAATCGGACAAAGCTTTGTGCGAAGGATTACAAAGCACTCCCATCGTTCCAGCCTGTTTAGGGAAATGCACCGGACTCCAAAAAACAGGAACAAATTTTCCTTCGATCCCTTTGATTTTTTTCCAATCTGGATTTAGTAATACTTTTTTACCGGCTTTTAGAAGTTTGTAGGCCTCATCAAGACTTCTGGTGTACACTACTTTTCCGTAATCCACAACCTGCTTCTGAGGATATACCCAGATATTCCATTGATTTTTATAATTTGTTCCTTTCAGATTTACAGTAACTGTTAATTTGGCGGCTTTCGTTATTTTCTGAAGGCTTTCATTTATATCCAATATTTTATGATTGTAACCAATAGAAACTGCAGATTTTGTATTTCCAGAAGCAACTACAGTATTGCCATCGTTAATGCTCCATTCGATTTCCTGATCTTTTAAAACTGTATCTGAATAATTACTGATATCCAAAGAAGCCGTAAAAAATTCATCGTTTGTATAAGTAGCTTTAGCAAAACGCAGCAACGGTACAACAGGAGCTGAAAACTTTCTAAATTCTTCGGCTGAAATCAATCCTTTGCTATCCCAGAAAGCATCCAAAAGTCCAACCAATGCTGTTCCTTGTCCAGGAAAATCATGCAGATCCAATAATTGAAAACCGCTGATTCCTGCTGTTTTTAAAGCTCTTTCGATTTCTTCTTTGTACAGAATCACAGCCAATTTACCCGATGCTTTTGTATAATCAGCAGCTTTGTTTATTAAACCTTTGCGTTCCAAATCTTCCTTAACCGATTTAAAGTTGATGGGTTCCAAAACTCCTGTGTATTTAGAAATTTCATCAATTTTAGGATAAACTGCATACTGACCAATTTCGTGCGTAACCAATGGCACCGTCATTCCTTCAACAGAGGTTACATAATCTTTGTTGAAAGTTGGCGATTCACTGTTAAAAACACCTTGTCCGCGAACCCATCCTTTTTTTGTCCATTGCGTAATAAAGAAATCATCTTCAGGTTCTGGCCAGTCGCCATGCCCTTTTTCGAAAGTAAACGAAGTTGTCGTGTAAAGATGTCTGTCATCTTTGGCTCTTAAACTGTTCATCAATTTTGTCAAAACAGTCATGTCTCCTTGCAGTTCATTCCCCATCGACCACATACAGAAAGAGGGATGATTTCCATATTCATCAATCATGCGTTGTGCTTCGGCGTATAAAAAATCGGTTGTTTTTTGATCCTGACCAATTTTTAAAACCCAAACCGGTAATTCAACCTGCAGATAGAAACCCATTTCATCTGCCACTTCAAACGCTGCCTGAGGCGGACACCAGGAGTGAAAACGCAGGTGATTCAATCCCCAGTCTTTTGCAGTTCCAAAAACTTTTCTCCAGCCTTCTTTGTCCATTGGCGGATGCCCGGTAAGCGGAAAAATATTGCATTCTAATGTTCCTCTCAAAAAAACAGGCTCATTGTTATTGGTAAGCACAGAACCTTTTCTGGAAAAACTTCGCATTCCAAAATCAACAGAAGCGTTTGAATTATTTTTCCCGGCTTTTAATTCTGCTTTTAATTCATATAACTCAGGAGAAAATTCACTCCAAAGTTTTATGTCTTTCCCCATATTGTAATCCGCTTCCACGATTGATTCTCCTGTTTTTATCTGGATTTCCTTTTGAAACGTTGCAACAGAAATCTTAGTCTTTTTATTTACAGCAGTAATACTCAGGATTCCTTTTGTGTTTTTTGCGCTGTTGTTAAGCGTTACTTTTACTTTTGCACTTCCAGTACTTATTTCCGGTTTTACCTGAAGATTCGCAATTCGAACAGCGTCAAACGCTTCGATTTCCATTTTACCGATAATACCGTTCCACATAATCTGCGTTTGATTGGTATATGCATGCGCCATATTATCAACACTGATATCAAACAGTTTGCGATTGTCTACACGAATGGTTATGCGGTGTGTTTTTCCGGCAGTAAGATATTTTGTAAGGTCAAAATAATGCGGTGCTATCAGACTGTTTTGTTCTCCTAAAACTTCTTTACCGTCAATCCAGACATTGGTTTTCCAGATAACACGTTCCAGTTTTAGAATAAATTCTTTGCCTTTCCAATTATTTGGCACTGTAATCTCTCTGGTGTACCAAGCCGCACCCAGATAACTGTTTTTTCGGGTTAGATGGCTCATTTGAAGTTTCTCTAAACTCGGTTTTAGTTTGTTTGGAACTCCAAGACCCGCATCATCTGTAATTCCCGGAAGTTTCATCAGCTGTTTAAAACTCATGTTCTGCCAGCCGTTTTTCAGTCCAATATCGGTGCTGTCTAACTGAACGGTCCAGTCTCCGGCTATATTCATTATCAGCTTATCTTTTGAATCCCAGGAAGAGAGAAAAAGTAAAAGCAAAACAGCTGTTATGATAGGTTTGATTTTCATTTTATTAAATTTTATAATTATGATATCGGAAACAATACCTGTCTATTTGCGGAAGGTCTGTTTATTTATATCTAATTGTTTTACTTTCTGATAATATTTCTCAGACTCATTTTCATTTCCTAATCCGCTGTGACCTAAAGCCATCACATAGTAGCAATGCACCTGATTTCTAACATTCAAATCATCGTCCCAAATAGCAAGATCCGGAAGTGACACCGCAAAATAATCGATTCTTGATTTTTCGAATAAATATTTCTCACCATGTGCCAGCAGTTTGTTGAAACGGCTTCGGGCTTTATCTTCATCGCCTAATTCGCGCCACGCCAATCCCTGATAAAAAATCTTATCCGGCTGCTGATCATTATAGAAAAATGCCTGCACGGGTTCTGGGGATCCAAGTGTTGCCTCTACAAAATTTGCTGTCGCGTTTTCTAAATCTCCAAGACCTTTATATGCCAAACCTTTATAATAAAAAACTTCATTTTCTTCAGCATTTTTCAGTTTTCCTTCGCCTAAATCATGAGGATAAACTTCGGTTTCTTTCAGTAATTGTACAGCATCTGCAAATCGGTTTTCTGAAATTGCAATTTTTGCCAGTTCTACTCTGCATAAGGTATACTGACCTATTACTTTTCCTTCACCGCCTTCCCATGGATGGAATTTTCGTTTTGAGATTAGTTCTTTTGCGACAGCATATTTACCTGTCTGATTATAAAGTGTAATGCGTTCGATACACAAATCATCACGCTCTTCGACTAAATTTGGGTATTGATTTAAAACTTCTAATCTGTATTCCGGCGATTTACCTATTTTTTTATAAAGCTGATCCAGCTCCATAAAAATCCTTGAATCTGTAGTATCCAATGCAAATGCTTTTTCCAGCATTTTCTGTGCTTTGACTTTGTCATTTGTTTTATTGAAATAAGCAAGCGCAAGGTTTCTTAGTAAAGTTGGAAACTTATCATCGATACTGCATGACAGCTCCCAGCATTTTACAGCATCCTCATATTGGCGGAAAGCATACCAGAAATTCCCTAAATAATACGGCGCTTTAGCATCTTCTGGGTTCAATCTGATAGCGTCCTGCAGAATATTTACTTCTTCAATTCTATTAGGAAAACATTTTTCTGGTGACTCCGCAGCAGCTTTTTTGTACCATTCTAAAGCTTTTTCTTTATCTCCATTCATCGAAGCAAAATAACCCAAAGCGTAATACACCATCGGGTAAACCTCATCAATATCCTGTATCGATTGCTGCAATAATTGTCCCGCTTCCTGATACAATCCCGCTCCGGCAAAATCCAGTGCATATTCGATATATCCGTGTGACCATTGACGCATAATGGTATTCATTTCATCAAGAACAGCCTGATCTTTTGTAATCAAATATTTCTCAAAACGGCAACCCATATTGAAACGGTCAATTTTAAGAGAATCTTCAATCCATGCTAAAGCTTCTTGATTTCTGTTTAACTTTCTCAAAATAGAAGCTTTCAGTTGGCGCGCTTTGTGATTGTGCCAGTTGCGGATCAATGACGATTCAACTCTTTCCAGCGCTTCTGACCATTCGCCTTTTATACTGTCAATTTGTGCCAATGCATAAAAACCGGCGTCCTGCCACGCTGCATTCCATGTCGATTTGAAAAGCGAATTATAAGCGTCATCAAATTTTCCTTGTAATTTTAAGCAATAACCTAAATTGTATAGAGGTTCGCCATCAATCGGATTTGGATTACGTTCTGTTAAAACTTCAACTGCTGTTCTGAAATACGTTTCGGCTTTTTCAAACTGTCCTCTACGTAACATTAAAAGTCCAACAGCATTATTACATCTCACATCTCTTGAATCTCTGCTTAAAGCTTCATAATAATAATCAAGGGGATTGTAAGTCGCGTGTCTGTACTGCTCTAAATGTAGTCCAGTTAAATACAACTGTTCCATCGAGGCAATATCTTTTGGATCTAAGGCTGCTTTTGCAGGATCCGGAACTGGTTTTATCTCAGCTTTTTCTTCCTGATACTGAACCAGAATTTTACCATTCGAAGTATAAACCGTAAATATCAAATCCTCAGATACTGTTTCTCCAATTGAAACCCTTTTTTTATATGGATTTACAGGAGAAATCGTAATTTCATCCTGAAACAACACCTTATTTTGATTGTCTTTTAATTCAATTTTTAAATTTTCATAAAGACCTGTTGTGTACAAAATCAGATCCGCTTCGTTTCCTTCAACTTCGATGTTTATGATGGCATCTTTTGTTGCATTTTTTACATAACCCACTTCTGCATACGGCATAAAATACTGCACCCACGATTTTTCTTCATAAGCCTGAAGCCAGGAAAAATCAGGCTGATTATCTGTAAAAACACCCGTCATTAATTCGATATACGGACCGTCTTTATCAGTTAAATTTCTGTCCCATGCCAAACCGAAATCTCCGTTACCCCACGTCCATTGTTTTTTCCCCGGAGAAACATGATGATTGGCAACGTGAAGCAATCCTGCCTGTACATTATCTTCATAACCTCCAACAAAATTATACTTCGACTGAACCGCCATATAGGATGTCGGAACAGGTATGTTTTTATATTTTGAAATATCGACCCCGGCAGAATAGTCCTGTTTATAATATTCTCCAGTCGCAATCGGGAATTTAGAAACATCTCTTTTTCCGTGGTCAAATACGGCATTCACATCCGGAGGAAAAACCGATTTATAACCGTCATTCACCACCACAGCCGGATTTGCCCACCAAAGGAAAGTCTGCGGAAAAGCGGTACGATTATAGATTTTAACTTTAATCTCAATATAAGCTTTGTCAGGATGCAGTGTGAATCCCTGCATTCCTTTGGTTCTGAACATTCTTTCCACTTCATTACACCAGATTGTTTTGCTTCCGTCTTCATTTTCTTCAATATTATAATCCGTAGGCAAAAAAGTGCTTGGACGGTGGTGCTGCGGCCAGTTAAACTCAATTCCGCCGGAAATCCAAGGTCCGGTAAGCCCCACAAGAGCTGGTTTTATAACCTGATTGTAATACACAAAATGACGCTTTTTTACTTTATCATACGCCATGTGAACACGTCCTCCCAGCTCAGGAAGAATCATTATTTTGATGTATTTGTTTTCTAAAAATACTGCGTTATACGACTTATCGAATTTTTCATCTGATAATTTTTCTACAACAGGATAAGGATAAACAGCTCCTGAACTTCCCTGATATACTCGTTTTTCAAGAAAAATAGGATTCTTTTCCTCTTCGCCAATTTGGTACGTAGGCAGTAAGACAGCTTCTTCCCAAACGCGTACCACACCATCTTCATTAACAGTAGACTGAATTAAATAAGCTGTTATTTTTTCGTCCTGAGCTGTTTCGTTTACCGATTGCTTTGCATTCAGATTATCTGCAATTATATTTTCCATTTTATTGTATGCTATTATTTTGTCAATTCATTTTCTATTTCTTCTAAAGACTTTCCTTTAGTTTCCGGCAGCGAAATACGAAGGAAAAAATACCCTAATAAACAAATCAGACCGTAAAGCCAGAATGTTCCGTAAGAGCCAAGACTGCTGTTTAGTATTGGAAAAGTGTAAGTCAGTACAAAACAGGCTGTCCAAAGGGCGAAAGTGGAAACCGCCATTGCCATGGCACGTATTTTTGTGGGGAATATTTCAGATAAAACAACCCAAGTGATCGGTGCCAATGTCATGGCATAGCAGGAAATCGCAGCAATAACAAGTCCTAAAACTGCAAGTCCTGTTATTTCAAAATAATAGCAGGCGCCAAGTGCTGCGTAGATAAAAAACAATCCTATTGAACCGATAAGCATCAATGTTCTTCTTCCCCATCTGTCGACAAAATACATTCCTGCGAAAGTGAAAATTACATTCGTTACACCTGTAATTACGATATTGAACAAGATATCCGAAACGCCATATCCTGCTGCCGAAAATATTTCCTGAGCATAATTAAAAATCACGTTGATACCGCACCATTGCTGAAAAGCCGCAATCACGATTCCTAACAAAAGAATCTTTGGCATTTTACCTTCAAAAAGCATTTTATAATTGGCTTCTTCTTTGACATCTCCGGCACTTGATTTTAATTCTTCAATTTGTTCTTTTGCAAAGGCAAGCCCGCCAATTTTAGTAAAAATAGATTCGGCTTTATCATATTTACGCTGACTCGCCAGCCATCTTGGACTTTCTGGTATAATTAATATCAAAGCAAAAAAGGCTACTGATGGAATGGCTCCAGCCCAAAACATATATCTCCAGCCCCATTGACCGTTCCAGGAACTCAAAATATCCTGTCCTTCTACAATTGGGTCTGCAATTAACCAGTTCACAATCTGCGCTGCCAATATTCCAATCACAACGGTTAACTGGTTTATCGAAACAAATTTCCCTCTGGATTCACTTGGAGCGATTTCGGCTATATACATCGGTGAAAGATTCGAAGCGATTCCAATCCCTATTCCTCCAACAACTCTCCAGATGATGAACCATTCAATAGTATCGACTATTCCGGTACCAACAGCTGCGAGCGTAAAAAAGACTGAAGCTACAATCATCAGTGGTTTTCTTCCGTATTTATCAGATAAACTTCCCGAAATCATTACACCCAGGAGGCATCCTAAAATAGCGCTTCCCATTACCCATCCCTGCATAGAAGGTGAATTGGTAATATTAAAAAAAACTTCATAAAATGGCTTTGCTCCGCCAATTACAACCCAGTCATATCCGAACAGTAATCCGCCCATGGCTGAAACCAATGCGATAAAAAGCAGGTATGAAGAATTAAACTTATTCATATGTATAATTTTAAATTAATTTATTATTTACAAATATCGTTAGTTGTCAGGCTTGCAAAAATGTAATATTTATGCAAAACATGTATAAAACAACGATTTTAAACAAACCATTGCCATACTAAAAATAAAGAAACCCTTTTTTTATTGCAAATACATTTTTAGAGTTAAAAAGTAACATAACAAACAACTTGAATATAAAAAATATCTGACTAAAGTATTATTTACTGTACATTTCAATACCTTTTTAAGTAACCTAATGATATAATATGTAAATTATCACGGTTAAGGTATACATATATTTTCTTAAATTTGATTTTTAAATACATCTCAAATGGTTAGTTTCTACAATAAATAATAATTTAATATGAATCAAATAGCAGATGGTTTTAAGGGCGAAAGAGCAATCGTTGTTCCATATAGCGTACGTAATTTTCAATCAGGTAATGAATTGACAAAAAATGCATTTATTACACATATTGGTTATTATCCTAATGCAAAATATCATTTTAGAAAACGGTCAAAAGGCGCACTTGAAAACATTCTTATTTATTGTGAAACCGGAAAAGGTTTTATAACCCTTGAAAACGAACAATTTTCGCTTACGAAGGATCAGGCTTTTATAATTCCGGCTCACAAAGCACATAGCTATGAAGCAGAAATCTCTAAACCCTGGAGCATTTACTGGCTCCATTTTAAAGGAAATTCGAACTCTTTACATACTGCTGTTTCAGGAAAGATCCTAAATCTCAACGACAGCAGATCAACTGACAGGTTAAATTTATTCGAAGAAATATATCAAAATCTGGAAATGGGTTTTAATCCTGATAATCTTGAATATTCCAGCATTTGTTTACAGCATTTTTTGGCCAGCATAAAATACACCGATCAGTTTTTAAAAATAAAAACAGCCGATACAGAAGTTTTAGATGTTATACCGCTAAGTATTATTTATATGAAAAATAACCTAACTGCTAAAATCACGCTGTATGATATTGCCCAGCATGCCGGTTATTCGAGTTCGCATTTTGGGTCTCTGTTTTTAGAGAAAACCTCCTTTACTCCTATGGAATATTACAATCAGTTAAAAATTCAGAAGTCTTGCTCTCTTTTGCAGTTCAGTACCATGAAAATAAAGGAAATTGCTTATTTTTTGGGTTATTATGATCCATTTCACTTTTCAAAATCATTTAGGCTGGTCATGGAAATATCTCCAAGAGAATACCGTCTTAGATACAAAACTACTGTTTAATCGATCATCAAAAAGGGCTTCGACTCCGCTCAGCCTGACAACTGTTTTTAATTACACCCGGCAAGTACTATTTAATGACATTTAAATCAGAATTAAAAGAACTCTTATACTTTTTTATGTATTCTGAAGGTGTCATTCCAAATAATTTCACAAACTGCTGTCTGAAATATTTTGGATCTTCAAAACCAACCTCAGCACTTGCCTGAGCAATATTCATTTCTTCTGTTAGCATTAACATTGCCGCTCTTCTAATTCTGACTGACCTAATAAATGCATTCAAAGTCTCCCCTGAAATAATCTTAATTTTGGTATAAAGCGTTCTGTGGCTCATTCCCATTTCGAGTGCAAAATTTTTGATTGTAAAATCTCTTTTGTGAATATTAGCTTCTACAATATCAATACATTTTTTCAGCATTTCCTGATATTCTACAGGGACTTTCTGTGTATTCTCTTTTAAAGTTATGCTATTTAAGAAATAGGTTCGTAAATTACTTCGGTTTCGCAATAACGATTCGACACGGGCCACGAGTATCTCATCATCAAATGGTTTCGTGATATAATCATCCGCACCATCATTTATTCCCTGCAAATGGGTTTCCGGATTTTTTGATGCGGTTAACAGAATCACAGGAATATGAGATAAATCGTTACTTTCTTTTATTTTTCGGCATAATTCAAGACCATCCATTTCCTCCATCGTAATATCGCTGATTACCAAATCGGGCATGTGTTTTTTAGTTAGTTTTAAACCTTCTTCACCATTTTCGGCACTATACACTATATGATTTTCAGAAAATAATTTGATTAGATATCCTCTGATTTCAGCATTGTCGTCAACAATTAAAACCGTTCTTTTTTCAGTAAGCATCAATTTTTGTAAATCACTTTCGGAAACTACTGTATTAACTGATGCATTGCTTTCTTCGCCATCATCAATAATCAATTCATCAAAAAGCTGACTTCTTTTTTGAACGTCATTGGTAATTTCTGCATTTTCAAAATGGCTGTCCCCTTTCAGAAAAGTTAATTTAAACGTACTCCCTTTACCAGGTTCACTGCTACAACTTACAGTTCCTTTATGTTTGTCTGTAAAATATTTGACAATATAAAGCCCGATTCCAAAACCGGTTCCAATTGAAACTTTTGAATTGATTTGTTTGAATTTTTCGAAGATTACCTCAATATCTTTTTTCTCGATTCCATCACCGTTATCAGTAATCTCTAGCTGAACATCGTCATCAGTTTCTGTAAGTTTAAGATCAATCTGCCCACCAATTGAGGTATATTTAAAAGCATTTGACATGAGATTAAACAGTGAGATTTCAATTTTTTCATAATCCCCGATAATCACAATTTCATGATCCGGAATATCAAAATTGTACTGAATATTCTTCTCTTTTGCCTGATTTACAAAACACTGATACACTTCATTACAAAGATTATTGACATTTATAGGAGATAATCGAAGGGAATCTGCATCATTTTCGGCTTTTCTAAAAAGCAGAAGCTGATCTACCAGACTCAAAAGTCTTCTGGCATTTCGGTGTGCAATAGCCAAATCACTTCCTGAAGATCCATTTTGAACACTTTCTTTCTGAACTGCTTTTTTAAGCGGATTTATAATGAGCGAAAGCGGTGTTCTGAATTCGTGTGAGATATAGGTAAACATTGAGGATTGTTTCTCAGCGATTTCTTTTTCTTTTTTGCTTTCAAGTTCAGCGATTTTGACCTTATATTTTAATTTTTCCTTATTCTTTTGATAATCAAGATACACAAAAAGAATTCCTGCCACAGCCAGAACATATAAACTATAAGCCCACCACGTTCTGTACCAGGGTGGTAAAACTTCAATTGAAATCAGATTGATTTCATTGTTCCAGCCCCCCTCAAAATTGGTGGTTTTTACTTTAAAAGTATATTTTCCTTCCGGCAGTCTTGAATAGTTTGCCTTTCGGGCCTGACCCACATAATTCCATTGGTCATCCCAGCCGTCGAGCAGGTAAGCATAATTTATTTTGTCGGCATTATTATAATCCAAAGCAACAAATTCTACCGATAAAGTAGTCTGATCGTAATCCAGACTTACTTCTTTCATTTTTTCGGAGTCTAAAGTTGTTACTTCCACTCCGCTTACTTCAATTGGCTGATTGTTGACATAAAAATCAGTCAGCAATACGTTATTTTTTTGATTGAAACCCTTAATCGCTTCCGGAAAAAAGATATTAAAACCGTTTATACCACCAAAAAGAAATTCACCGGTAGACAATTGAAGCCCGGCATTAAAACTAAACTGATTGCTTTGAAGTCCGTCATTTACAGAAAAATTACGGAATGTTTTTCGTTTTTTATCAAATCTGCAAATACCGCTGTAAGTACTCATCCAGAGATTCCCTTCCTTATCTTCCAGTAATCTCAAAACCGTATTAGACGGAAGGCCTTCATCTGTAGTAAATCTTTTAATACGATTGGTTTTTCTGTCAAACATAACCAATCCGCCTTCCTGTGTTCCCAGCCATAGATTTTTGTCCTTATCTTCATGAATACATCGAATCGGATTGCCAATTACCGTTTTTTTGACTTTTTTTGGTGTTTTTTCTATACAAAACAAAGTACTGTAATTTGCTCCCCAAAGCTTACCATCTCTGGTTTCTATTAGACATTGCAGATTATTGATGTTGCGGTCAAAAAGTACAAAACTGTTTTTATTACGATCAAAAAGATACAATGAACCTTCATTTGTAGCACTTGCCCAGATATTGGCTTTTGAATCCATATAAACAAACCATATGTTTTTTTCTATCTGCTTGGTATACGGGTTGTAACATGAAAACTGGGTTACGCTGTTATTTTTTTTATTAATTCGGTTTACGCCTCCTGCCCAGGTAGAGATCCAGATATCGTTATTATTATCACGTGTTATTCCGGTAATAAATTTGCTCGAAAGGGTATTTCCGTAGTTTACATAAGTATTATTTTTTCGGTTCCAGTATTTTAAACCTGCACCGTCTGTTCCTACCCAAATATTATTTTTCTCATCTTCGCAAAAAGACAAAATAAAATTTTCAGCGGGATCTTTTGCGTTATATCTAATGCTTTTAAAATATTTAGGAATATTGCTGAGCATACTGACTCCGCCACGCAATGAGCCAAACCATTTATTTCCGGTTTTATCTTCATACAAACTCCAAACCGAATTACTTCTGGCCAGCTGGTTTCCATTAACTTCATTCTGCCAAATAGCCTGTTTACCTATAATTTTGTAAATCCCACAGCCGTCAGTCGTAATCCAGATTTCTTTTTTCTTATCCAAAAGAATATCGGTAACACTGCATTTATTTGAAAAATAATTCTCAGAAAGAGCGCCTGATTTTGTATTAAAAAGAAAAAGCCCTTCATCTGTGCCTAACCAAAGGTTACTATCAGAAGCCGGTTTCATTGCTTTTACTTCTTTCGAAAGTGGAAAAACTACTTGTAGGCTTTTAGACTGATAGGAATACCTGCAAATTCCAATATTACGGACATATACCCAGGAATAGCTGTTTTTTTTATCATCCTGAATCGCTACAGCATCATAATTATCAATACTATTTTTTTTGCCCTGAATTTTAAGCGGAATTTGTTTACCTACGAAAGAGCCATTCTCAAAACTAATCAGTCCTAAACTCTGAGAAGCTATCAGTACCAAATCATCAGAAACTGAGCTCATCTGATGAATAATGTCTTTTAAAATTTTTACTTTTTTATTAGTAGCTGTATAACGAACAGGATGAAATGTGGCTGTATTTTTATTGTAAATACAAACCCCATTCGAACCACCAACCCAGATATTTTTTTTCGAGTCTCCTTCGATGTTATAAATAGTATTGAATGGCAAGGATTTTTTATCGTTAATACGGTTTCGGAATACTTTAAAATTGTATCCGTCATATCGGTTCAGTCCATCATAAGTTCCAAACCACATATAACCATCACTATCCTGAAATATTGTAGTCACCGAATTATTGGATAACCCATCAGAGATGTCAAGAAATTTTACCGGATTCTCCTGCGCCGAAACAAGTGCGTAAAATCCCACTAATAAAATCAGGTTTATAAAAAATTTCTTCAAGATTTGTTTATTTTAAATTAGAAAGCAGAATTAAGCAATAAATTTATCAATAATTTAAAAAATCACAAGAAAAAAGAATAAAAAATAAATAAAATCACAATTTACATATATTATTAAAAGTTCAATTATATTTGCCGACTTTCTTTTAAAACACAAATAAAATAATGACAATACAAGATTTAACTGGCAGCTATTCTATTTTGGGAAGTAATCAGGACGGTTCTGATGAAATGACTTATAAAGGTGTTCTGACACTCTCTCTTGATGAAAACAACAGGATTAAAGCCAGGTGGATCATCAATACTATTCAGGAACAAAAAGGGTCAGGATTTTTTAAGGATAATATTCTGGTAATCAATTTTAGTTATAAAGGAGAAGACAAAAAAACATACAAAGGAGTGGCGGTTTACAGATGCATTACTAAAGATATACTCGAAGGATTTTGGTCTGAAAAACACGGAAACCCGCTCTATCTGGGAACCGAACATTGCATGAGAACAGCCACTTCTGAACGGTTGAACTAATATCTTTTAAATAAAAAACCACTTATTTTACCTGAATAAATAAGTGGTTTGGAAAAGAAAAAAAATATCAATCAGGATTTGCCAGTATTTTAAACAATTCGGCATTTGAAATGTAAAACTGATTTTCGATGCTAATTTGTGATAGTTTGGCACTCACCAGATTATTTTCCCTTGAATTGATAAGGAAGATAGAACTTTCACCAAAAGAGAACAGCTTTTCTTCAGAATTTAGCATTGTCAGATAGTCTTTTACGAGATTATCAATGACGCCTTTTTGCCTTTTTAAAGAAGCAATTTCTGTTTGCTGTGCTTTGATTTTATTTTTAAGTTCCAGTCGCTGCTGGTCAATGTCATATTTTAAATCCTGAATTTTAAGTTTTGCCAGTTTTAAGCTTCCGCGCTCTTTTCTCAAAAAAATCGGAATGCTGAAATCGACATTAAACTTATAATCGTCAGTATTGAAAGAATTAAAATAAGAAGGCTCCGAAATATAATTGTACCCCACATTCAGCTTTGGAAGCAATGAATTTGCTTTCAGTTCCCTGCTGATTTCGAGCATCCCCATTTTAGTTTCCAGAGCCTGAATCTTTGGATGAGAATCCAGCCCCTGAACATCCACCATCATTGCATCCGTTCTTAGGGTTTCTTCCAGCGTTTTTATCAGATTTTCTTCCGGTTTAACAGCATCTCCTAACTCAACAGGAACATTTTCGATCCATAAATAATTCGAAAGATATAATTTAGCTTTAGCCAATTTCAGATTTCCGTTTTCTACGTTTAATTCACGGTTTCGAACAGTAATTCCGGCCTCTACACTGTCTATGGCCGGAGCGTCCCCCAGTTCAATCAGCTTTTTTACACCCCGAAAACGAGTGCTGGCAAAACCAAGATATCTTTTATAAAGTTCAGCTTCATTGTAGCTTTTTCTCCATTCAAAATACGCTTCGCTGGCTTTGTACAAAACCTCAATAGCTTTAAGTTTTCGCTGTGCATCACTCAGTTTTACCTGCAGTTTCCCTTCCCTTACATCAGCCATTCGCTGATTGATGAACATTCCCTGACCTAAGGCAACATTAATTCCCAAAGAAGTCAGACCCGCTTCAGGAGTACGATTTTGCGGGTTGTAGTATTGCCCGTCTGTCTGGTCAAAACCTGCTTTAATTTCGATTCCGTACCAGGTCGGAATTTTGAAACTGCTGTTTAAAAGCGAATAATATTCTGTTCCTTTAAATTCTTTTTTATTGTAATCGACTTCGATTTTAGGATCAAATCCTCCTCGGGCAAGCATCAATGCAGCCTGAGCCGTACTAATTTCAAGATTAGCCTGCTTTACCAGCGGATGATACTTTTTTACGTATCCCAAAAACTCGCTGTAGCTCAATTCTTCTTTATTAAAATCCTGACTGTATAAATTAGAAAAGCCGAATAAAAATAAAAGAGAAAAGACTGTTACAGCATACTTCAATTTATTTTTTGTCCTTACCATCCTTCGCCTCTTTTTCGTCTGATTTATAATAATTTGGAGGGAAGCCATTCAGGTTACGCCATATTTCGTACCATACTGAAACGGTTTCAAGTAAAGCGATACTTTGTGCCCCAGCTCCTATACTTAATTCTTTTGGCCATTTATTATCCGGACCATCAGGTGAAACAAGCACTCTGTATTTTCCATTAGAACTTATAAAATTCTCGATTGCCACGATTCTTCCACCATAGGTTCCGTAAGATAGTCCAGGCCATCCTGAAAATACAATTCTAGGCCAGCCGTCAAACCACACACGGACTTTTGCACCGCGATGTACCAACGGAAGATCGATAGGATCAACATAGGTTTCAACCGCAATATCATAACTTGCCGGCATAATACTCACAATTGGAGTCCCCTCTTTGATTGTTTCTCCCAAACCTGCCAGTAAAGCACGGTTCACATAACCGCTCTGAGGTGCTGTAATGTAATATAGGCCATTTCTAAGACTGTAATTTACATATTGATTCTGCAATTTGTTTACCTGAGCTTCGGTATCGTATTGCGTACTCAAAGCCGTGTATTTATCACTTTTTGATTTTGAAATTTTCTCAGAGTACTCAGCTGTAATTCGGTTAATTTCAACTCTTGCATTTATCAATTCGTTTTTACTGCTCAAAAGCTTGTTTTGCTGAGTCACTATATATGCTTCAGACTCCTGAAGTTTCAGTCTTTTTTGCTCCACATCGGTAAGCGGCTTCAAACCTTCCTTATTTAATGCTGTCGAACGGTCAAATTGAGTTTTAGCGATTCTTAACTGTGTTTTTATCGCTTCAAGATCCATACTGTCACTCTTGATTTTCAGCTGGGCCTGTTTAATTTTATTCTGGGCCTGCTGCAGTTTTAATTCTCTTTCTGCATTAAGCGATTGTGCCTGAACTTCAAGCGAATTTACTTTGTCCCCATACGATTCTACAGCCATTTTCTTGGCATCAACCTGCTGTTTGGTGTTGCCAACAAGATTTGGATCCAGATAATCTTCTTTTACCTCCGAAATAAAAACAATTGTATCTCCTTTTTTTACATAATCACCTTCCTGCACGTACCATTTTTCGATTCTTCCGGCAATAGCGTTATGTACTGTTTGTGGTCTCTGATCAGGTTTTAAGGTCGTTACAGAACCGCTTCCTGAAATGTTTTGTGTCCATGGCAAAAAAAGGCAGGCTACACAAAAGATCAAAAATCCGATTATAACCCTGTTTAAAATTTTATAATGTGGCCTGCGGGCTACGCTGGTAATAGATTTGTATTTGCCCGGAGTTATCAGTACATTATTGTCTTTAGATATATTGAGCATGATTAAAGCTTTATGTCGTTAATAATTTTTCCGTTATCGATCGTTATCATACGGTCACATTTGTTCTTCCAGATATCGTTTTTAGAAGTTACAATTACCGTCCAGTCATTTTCTTCAGAAAGTAAAAAATCTACAATTTTACCAGAAGTCAGTTCGTCCATTTTGTCAACAGGATCTTCAAGAAATAATATATTAGGTTTATGAACAATACTACGAGCTAAAAGAATCTTCTGAATATCTGAAGCCGAAAGTTCATTACCGCCGGGATGTACCTGATGTTCCAGTCCGTTCGGGAATGTTTTGATGTCAGGTGTCAGTCCAACATTATCAAGAGCCCATTTTAGATCATCATTATTCAATGCATCGTTTCCAAAAAGGATATTTTCGCGAATGGTTCCCGCAAAAAGCGTATCCCCCTGTAAAAAAGTTCCGGCCTGTGCTCTGTAAGCATCTTCGTTTAAACGGTTCATATAATTATCTGTCACATACATCGCACCGCTTTCCGGTTCAAGTAAGCCGGACAATAAACGCAATAAAGTACTTTTTCCGGCTCCGTTTGTTCCTCTTAAAATGATCTTTTCGCCCTGATTTATTTTCAGGTTAATATTTTTAAGTGATTTTTTATTGTGATCCGGATAATTGTAAACCACGCTTTCTGTTTCAATATTGATTCCTGTTTCAGAGACTGCTGATGTTTCAGGAATACATGAGATTTCCATGTCTGTTACTTGTCCAATCTTTTCCAATGAAGTCAGTACATCATAAAAAGATTCGAGGCCGAAAATAATTTTTTCAACCGAATTGATTAGCAAAACAATCACAATTTCAGCTGCTACAAACTGCCCGATGTTCATTTGATGGTGAATTACCAGAAAACCACCAATAGACAATAAGGCAGCCGTAACAATAACTTTAAAAACAGTAAGCTGAATATATTGTTTTTTCATTACCTGAAAATGCTTTTCACGATAATTCACATATTGACTTACATAGCCGTCATTTCTTTCCAAAGCATATTCAAAACCTCCTTTTTTACGAAAACTATCCCTATTACGGGCAATTTCCTGAAGCCAGGCTGCCACTTTATACTTAAATTTTGATTCGTTAAGACTCGTTTCCAGTCCGTCTTTATACGAAAATTTAAAAATGATATATAAAATGACGATAAACAAAAGACCAATTACCGTAAAGAAAGAATGGTACAAGACTAATAATATAATCCCCAGACCAACTTGTAAAAAAGCAGTACAAAAATCGAGTAAAAGTTTTGCCGTTCCTTTTTGTACCATTAAAGTATCAAAAAAACGATTGGCTTTTTCCGGGGCATATTCTGAGTACATTTCCTTAAATTTGATTAAAGGCAATCTGTAGGCAAATTCAAATGAAGAGCGCACAAAAATTCGCTGCTGCAGATTTTCTACGATTCGAAGCTGTAAAATGGTCAGAATTCCGCCGAAACCAACTCCTATTGTAACCAAAATTACAAGTACAATCCAGGAAACACTCAGTTGTCCGCTCTGGATAAAATTAATAATTGCCTGAATCCCTAAAGGAAGTGAAAGGTTTACAAGGCCGGCAAAAGCAGCATAAAAAATAATTTGATATACATCGCGTTTGTCAAGATGAAGCAAATTGTAAAAACGTTTTAATGGTGTCATGAATTTATATAAATACAATATTAATAAATGTTACATACGGTAAAAACCATAGATAAGGATGTCAGAATTACTTCTAACAACAAACAAAATTAAGTATTTACACTAGAATCGAGGTGGTGGTAAATGAATTTTACCATGAAAACCAAATGAGAATATTTGATTATCAACATAGTTTTTTGTTTTTGCACTAATTTGAAAGTACAAAACAGTTAATGAAGTGTTTAAAGGCACCAGATAATCTAATGACGGAATTCCTTTTGCAAGTTTAGTGTTTTTTGTTTCCTTAGTTTCGTAGTCATCCAATTCTTCCGAAATACTGTCGCAATTGAATATTTTTTTCAGGAAATTACAGGTAATACCTCTAACCGTATTTGTTTCTGCATTATCAGCGATGATACGGCCAAAACTATTTGATATGTTGATACTGCTGATCAAAAAGTAGCCGATTAGCAACACCTGAAGGCATTTACATAAGATACTATTTTTAATTCTGCTCAACATTTTTCTGTCCTTAAAGTGGCGCAAGTTAGGACGAAATTTTATGGTCAACATTAAAATAACATTAGAATTGGATTTCATTCTGTTATTTTTTTCTTAATAGAAAACAAAAAAAAGAGACCCGAAAGCCTCTTTGTATATGATAAAATAGTGTATCCAAATCCGTTGGATGAAATTGACAGGATGATAAAAGCTTTATAATTTGAAAGCCACTTCGACTCTGCTCAGCCTGACCCTTATCTCTAGTTCACTACTGATTTAAAATGAATATTTTAGTCCCAGTTGTTGTTTTTTGAAACTGCCAGTTTTCCTCCACCGGTAAAAAATAAAGCAAGAGCACCAAAGAAATACAATCCTAAAAGCTCAAGCGCCCAACCTCCGTGTTCTCCTAATTTAAATATATCTGCACTATGCGCCATTAATACGGCAACTAAACAATTGAATGCATAAATAAGTGCTGCAAGCCTGGTTCTAAAACCAATTAAAATGGCAATTGGAGCCAAAATTTCACCAACTAAAACACCATAGGCAAAGAATCCCGGAAGCCCTTTTTCTACAAGCATACCGCTTATAAATTCCAACCCTCCGCTAAATTTTGCAAAACCGTGCAAAAGCATTAAAAATCCAATTGTAATACGAAGTATTAACAAACCTAAATCATTGTTTTTTCTCATTTTTTAATATTTAAATTTAGTAAAACAAATCAGTATTTCATACAAAACAATGCTGACGTATGATAGCTGCTAAAGGTAAAAATAGTAAAAAATATAATTACTGAAAGATTAAAAAACTCATTCTTTTGAGTTTTACAACTTATCATTTAGCAATTGGATATGCAGTATTTGTTAAAAAAATAACTCCCTAAACATTTTCAGCACAGCACAGGACAGATGCAGGATTCAATTTCTATATTTTTGAGAACAATCAAATTAACATTTAGCAACTCAAACACATTAATCATAAAAATAAAATAAAATATTTGTTAAAATTTTAATTCCTCACTCAGTATTCATACAATTATACTCATACCTATAGTTTTCAAAAATGAAGGAGGTTAAAAATTAACGAAAGTTTTATAAAATATATCCGAAACCCTCAATGGCATCAAAAAGAAATAATGTAACTATAAACCTGAAAATGGATTCCGGCTCTCCTAAATTTATACAGGTAGCCGATTTTCTCGCCACAGAAATTGTGAATGGTAAAATGAAGACCGGTCAGCAAATGCCATCCATAAATGAGTTGAGTACCCAAAATTCGATTTCGCGGGACACTGCAGAAAAAGCGTATAAAATATTAAGGGATCAGAAATTAATAGTTTCCGTGATGGGGTCCGGAAATTTTGTGTCTTATGCCGGCTCAAAAGCAAAATTTGATGTTTTTTTTCTTATCAATAAACCATGTACCTATAAAATGGAGGCTTACAATGCTTTTGTTGATAAAGTTGGAAATAAGGGACATGTCAATATGTATATCTATTATTGTGATGAGCAGCTTTTTATTAATGCTTTGAAAAAAAACATTAATAATTATAACTATTTTGTAATTATGCCTCATTTCAGAACCAGCAAAAAAACTCATATTAATTATACAAACAGAGTTCTAAAAGCTATTGAAACCATTCCGAAAGATAAACTTTTGATACTCGACAATTCTTATTCTGAAATTTCAGGGAATTTTGCAGCAGTTTATCAGGATTTTAAAGAGGATATAATGTATGCGCTGACAAAAGCTTTCATAAAATTAGAGAAATACAAAAAGATCATTTTGGTATTTTCAACCCAAACCTTATTTCCAATTCCGGTTGGTTTATTACATGGTTTTAAAGAATTCTGTCAAAATAATTCCCTTGCCTTTGAAATTATTGAAGAAATAAATAATGATCTGAAATTTGAATCAAAAGAAGCTTATATCGTTATTGATGATAATGATCTGGTACAGCTGGTACAGCAGATAAAAGAAAAAAAACTCCAAATTGGTACTGATGTAGGTGTCATTTCTTATAATGAAACCCCACTAAAAGCGCTTCTTGATATTAGTGTTCTAAGCAGTGATTTTAAAGCCATGGGACAAAAAGCTGCTGAATTGGTGCTGAGCAATAAAAAAGAATTTTTCAAAAATCCGTTTGGGTATATTGAACGAAGTTCTTTATAAAAAAAGGCGCCAGAATAGCGCCATTTTTTTATTGAAATTGTTATTTTTTATCAATTCTATAGAGCCTTCCTCCATCAGTAACGGCATATAAAGCACCATCATTACCCTGGGTAATATCTCTAAATCGCTGACCCTCGCCCGCTAAAAGCCTTTCTTCTCCCACAACACGGTTATTTTCTATTGCAAGACGTGCTATATGTTGACCACTTAATGCCCCTATAAATAAATTATTTTTCCATTCCGGTACACGATCTCCCTTATAAAAAGTCATGCCACTAGGTGATATTACCGGATCCCAGTAATAAACGGGCTGTTCCATGCCTTCCTTTTTTTGGATTGCATCACCAATAGGCTTTCCATCATATTCTATTCCATAAGTGATAATTGGCCAGCCATAATTTGCTCCTGCCTTAATACGATTAATTTCATCTCCACCGCGTGGTCCATGCTCGCTCAGCCAAATATCACCTGTAACAGGATGAAGTGCCAAACCCTGCGGATTTCTATGTCCATAACTTAATAGTTCCGGTAATGCCCCTACCTGACTAAAAACAGGATTTCCTGTTGCAGGCAGTCCGTCTTTGGTTATTCTGATCACTTTTCCTAAACTTCCCACAAGTGATTGCGCTAACGGTCTGGTTTCTAAAACAGAACGTTCTCCTGTACTAACGATAAGATTTCCGGTTTTATCAAAAAGAATACGGCCTCCATAATGAAGCGTACTTGGATTTGCAGGATTTGCACGATAAATTACAGTTGCTCCCTCGATTGTTTTTTCGTCATTTGATAACTTTCCTTTCGCAACTGCTGTTAGGTTTCCACCTGCTCCTGCTTCAGCAAACACCCAATAAATCATTCGGTTAGATGCAAATTCAGGATCAAGACACAAGCCCAATAAACCTCCCTGATTTGTAGGGTTTACCGCTGGTAAACCAGTAATTGCAGCACTTACTTCACCAGTTACTTTAACAACACGTAAGTTTCCTGTTGTTTTCTC
Organism: uncultured Flavobacterium sp.; assembly: GCA_963513545.1. Taxonomy (GTDB): domain Bacteria; phylum Bacteroidota; class Bacteroidia; order Flavobacteriales; family Flavobacteriaceae; genus Flavobacterium. The sequence goes on along the minus strand of CAUPQW010000002.1, from coordinate 207,552 downwards.
GGTAACTAAAAGTCTGCCATTCGGAAGGCTTTTGACACCCCAGGGACTAGTCAATGCTGAGGTTATAATTTTTGCTTCATAACTTGTATTGGTCTGCAGTCCGCCAATTCGGGTTTGTCCCTCAAATGCAGGAGTATAAGTTGTATTGGCTGAATTATTTTCAACAGGATTTGTCGGTGTTCCCGGATCGTTTGTGTTTTTATCATCGTTCGAGCAGCTTAATAATAACAATATCGCAGCCGAAAGACTTAAAATGTAGTTTATATTTTTCATTTGTATTTGGGAATTAAAATTTACATTAATTATGAGTCTCAAAAATGTAAAATTATAATGAAATAAAATTATAGAATTTATCTTATAATTTATATAATTTAGAGTAAGTTTGAATTATAAATAGATTCTATTGTTTTATATTTTCTTTCATATAACACAGAACTTTACGCTATTAAAATAAAAGTTTTAAGATTTAATCATTAAATTATCCGGATAATTGAAGAGAAATAAATTTATTCACGCATTACTTTTTTTCGCAATAACATCTTGCACGACCTCTAACAAATCAGGTTATACTTTAAATTTACCAATGACTATGACTGATTCAATAAAATTATCAGGGTTTATACTATTTAATACAAGTAATGGAAGAGATAAGTTTTATAATGATCCGCAAATTCAAATTGCTGATACTAATAAATATCTAAAAAAGAGAATTAGACTAAAAGAAGATTTTAATTACATACAGCCTTATGATGTAAAAAAAAATACGCGGGTTTATGATTTTTTCTTTCTTAGCAACGAGAAGGATTCAAAAGTTTTTATAAAAAACATAAAATCGAATGGTGATTTTAGTTGGATCTATACTAAAGAAGAAGTTTTTATGATTTTAAAAGATTCTAACGGGAAAAAATATTTGACATCTAAATTGTGGAAACCATTAATTATGAAAGAATAATCAATACAAGAGTTCACCCATAGACCTGTTAAAAAACCTAGAAAAATTATATTAAAATGAAACATAAAGAAATTTTAAAATTATTATTGTTTTCAATAACAACGGCAGCTGTAATACGATATATTAGTATAAATCTTATTTGGGAAAGCATAAAAAGTACCAAAAATAATTTTCATAACAACATAATTAACATAACTACATATCAGCAAGAGATAGCCGAAAAATTTTATCTGGAACTAGCGGTTATGTTTGGTTTGCCATACGTTGCAGCAATACTATTTTATTTTTTTGCCAAAATAAATCTAAGTCCAAAATATAATTTTTTAATATTTATATTGATATTTACAATTTTACATTTTTTGTTGTACTTTATAATAAGTTACCTCTGTAGTTTTTTAAGATAAATCCTCCGGTGAATACCTCCCTAAATTAGAAAACAGCCTTTACAGTTATAGTAAAAAACAATGAAAGTCATTCCAAACGGAATGGCTTTCATTGTTTTAAGTTTCTCTATATTTTCTTTTAAATGCCTGAAAAATTAATATTAAATCACAAACGCTATAAATCACAACACCAAAAAATAATTTTCATGACAAAAAAACAGCCTTTCATAACATATTATTCTTATCTCGATTATTAGATTTTTAATTTTAAACTGCTATAATAAACCAACCCCAAAAAAAGATTACCAAAATGCCTGAAAAAAAATCAATATTGATAGGATGCGATGATACCTTCGTTTTAACCCAGGTATTAAATATATTGTCTTCAATGTCTGATTTTGCCTTTTCTACAGTTTCCGTTTCAAGAGCAATAGATTTATACAATACTGCAAAATCATTAAGTCCGGATTTGATTATTTTAGGCTTCAAAAGAAATCAGCCGGTTATAAACGACAGTACTTTCAATTCCAGCAAAATAGACATTCCAATTTTATGTTTAACTCAAAGCTATGAATGCGAGTCGTTATGCTGGTCAAAAAACTGTATTATTTTTACACATCCGTATAAGCATATTAATAATGCTGATTTTTTAATCTACAGAATCAAATCTATATTTGTCTTAAAAAAAACAGAATCTACAAATAAAGCAAGTTCTACATTTGCAGAAGCAGCCTTACAAAAAAATGATTTTAACCATACCAGAGAATTAAGTCATTATGTGATGGAACTTGATCAAAAAGTAGAAGTACTTCAAAATATTAAAAAACGTATTTCGTTCCTGTACCCAAATGTTGATGATACTATCAGAAGAGAATTAATGTCTATCGCAAATTCTATTAAAACGGCTGCCAATGACAATAAACTCTGGGAGGATTTTAAAATTTATTTTGAACAGTCAGATCCTGAATTTTTATTGGCCCTTGCTAAAAAACATCCTTCCCTTAGTCCTAAAGATTTAAAATATTGCTGTTACATTAAAATGAACATGAGTAATAATGACATTACCAATTTGCTTGGTATTAATCAGGAAAGTGTACGAACTCATAAATACCGCTTAAAAAAGAAACTGACACTTGAAAAAGAACAGGATATCATTTCGTATTTAAGAAGCGTTTCTTAAAATTACTTCATATTTCGATATAAAAACAACTTAATTGATTCATTTACAATCTGTAACTGAATCAATTTTTATTTTATAATGAACTAAAAACATACCATAAATAAAGCTAAAAACCACTAAAATCATCATTCATAAATCATATTAAAACTGACCCTACATAATGAATAAATACTTTCTTTTTACTAAAAAATATTCATGTCTACATTTTGTCTATACAACGTCAGAAATTTTAGATAATGTATACGAAAAGTACATTCTGAAAATCTTACAGAAATTCAATTCTAAAGTAATTTTACCACTGCCATTGACAATCTCTTTTTTGAATAATTTAAATCATATTAAAATGATCAATCAATCACTTCAATTTACGAATAAATTACTGGGACAGTTTTTAAAAAACCGTTTTGGACTGGATGAAGATAAAATCGTCCTGAATTATATTGTAGATGTGAATGGTACATTTCCTAAAGTGAATCAGAATAAAGTGGTTTTATCCTTAATTAATGTGGAGAAAGAAACCAATCAGCCATTTTATATAAAAAACAAACAGCTCGAAAACGGAAATTATTCCAGTTTTAACCCTGTCGAAAGATACAATCTGGACATCCTGATCAGCAGTAATTTTGACGATTATAATGAGTCTCTAAAATTTCTGGATGCTATTATTTATTTTTTTCAAATTAATAATTATCTGGATGCTTCCAGCTCTTCCTCCATTCCGGAAGGTTTGTCAAAACTGGAATTTGAATACGAAAAGATTTCGTACCATCAGATGCATAGTTTGTGGACCGCAATGGGAGCAAAATACCAGCCTTCAATAATTTATAAAATGAAACTTATAAAAGTTCAGGCCAATGAAACGATTTCGATTATACCAGCTGTAACCAATACAAATAATGCTCTGACAACATGATACAAAGCAATTACATAAAAATATTTACTACAGCTGTGTATCATACTTATTTTGATAACACCAAGTGCAATTGCCTGTATTTTGTTGCTAATCATAAAACCGAAAAAATACTGAAAAAATTTGGTTTTAGAATCAATACTATTTACAACGGTTTTGATTTGTTCAGTACTACATCATCACTATCAAATTTATTCGATTATATTTCGAAAACTACTACACAGAATTACTTTGAATTTGACATTAAATGCAGTAATCCAAATTTCATTCTTTTTACAGCATTACCTATCAACTGGCTCGGCGAAATTATATTTGACAGTCAGGATGATAAAAATCAGAATAACAACAGTATTACAACGCTCAACCCAACATTAGAAACAAAATCAATCGCTCCGTTTTTTGGCAGTTTAAAAATTTATTTTGCTGATATTCTAAAAAATCAAACCACTACTCCTTTGCAGTTTGAAATAAAATTTAAAGCCAGAGCGACACAATGGCAATACTATTTTATTAATAAAAATGCCGTTCCGTTAAACAATCCGGCAATTACTGAAAAAGAAAACATTCAATTTAAAGGCCCGGAGCAGGTTACCCTTCAAACAGGAGAAAAAGCGATCCTTTTTACATCAGATACTACTAATATCCTGCTTAGCGAAAAACCGAAGTACAAATTTGATTTAATTAATAAAAATATATCAAATGGATCCGGTCAAAGTAATTTAAACGGCAAAGTAATTATTAAGGGACTACCTGTTCCTGATGTTTCACAAATTGAAATAGTTAAAAACAGTAAGACAAATCAAATAGCATCACCAATGTATATCTATCTATAAAAAACAAATTAAAATGAACATTAAAAATTAAAAATCAATGAATTTATCTACCATCCAAACCCCTGGTGTGTATATTCAGGAATTAAATGCCTTTCCAAATTCAGTAGTAGCAGTTGCTACAGCTGTACCGGCATTTATTGGATACACACCACAAGCTTCTTACGAGGGTAAATCGTACACGAATGTACCAGTAAGAATCACATCGTTCTCTGATTTTCAGGCGTTTTTTTGTTTACCGGATCCTGCTAGTCCAGCAAGTCCTGCTAAACAATATAGCCCTGAATATTATTTAGTACAACAAAAAAGTCAGCCTGCAAAGGGAGACTATATGTTGATCAACGGATCTTACTATTCTATAGTTCCGGATCCTAATACTGTCTATTATTTGTATAACAGCGTGAAGCTTTTTTATGAAAATGGCGGTGGCGATGCTTATATTGTATCTGTGGGTACTTATGGACCCGGATCACAAAAGCCAATGACTCCGGGTACTCCGATTGTAAATCCGAATGTACAATTAAATGACTTATCTAACGGTCTCGCTCTATTACTGAACGAACCGGAACCAACGATGTACATTTGTCCTGAAGCTACTTTGTTAAATCTTGCAGACAATGGTACCCTTATGCAATCAATGCTTCTTCAGGCTACAAAAATGCAAACGGCCATGTGCTTATTTGATATTATTGGAGGTGATGATCCTGATCCTATTTTGTATACTCAGGACATTACCAATTTCAGGAATAACACGGGTGCACAGGGTCTAAATTATGGTATGGCGTATTATCCTTTTATTGGAACTACCATAATGCAGAATTCGGATATTGATTATACCAATTTATTTGGTGGCGATACAAAACAGCTTGCCTCAATTCTTAATCCGCCAAGTGCGCCTAACCCGGCCGTTGCCACGATCATTGCCAACATTCAAAATCCTGATAGCGGTTTAAGTGTTACTCAAAACAACAATGCACTTTTGATTGCGAGCCCAATTTACTCGTTAATTATAAAACACGTACTGACTGATGCTAATATTCTGCCTCCAAGTGGCGCAATGGCTGGAGTTATTACCACAACTGACAATGCTGTTGGTCCCTGGCAAGCACCTGCAAATACTTCTATTGTTGGGGCAGCTTCATTACCAATCAGTATTTCTGAAAGTCAGCAGGCAAATTTAAATGTTGATGCCGTTTCAGGAAAATCTATCAATGCAATCAGAATGTTTAATGGATTGGGTATTTTAATTTGGGGTTCAAGAACCTTAGACGGAAATAGTCAGGACTGGAAATATATTCCGGTAAGAAGAACCATGATTTTTCTTGAACAGTCTTGTAAACTTGCAGCTCAGGCTTATGTGTTCCAGCCAAATGACAAAAATACCTGGGAAGCCGTAATTTCGATGATCAGCAGTTTTCTTAATTCGATCTGGAAACAAGGCGGTCTGCAAGGTGCGAGTGCATCAGATGCTTATTCTGTTGCCTGTGGATTGGGTTCTACAATGACAGCAGATGATCTTTTGAATGGTTTTATGAATGTCACTGTAAAAGTAGCAATAGTTCATCCTGCAGAATTTATCGTATTGACATTTCAACAGCAAATGGCTACTTCTAGTTAATCAAAGAAATACTCTAGTAAATCAAAGAAATTTTTAATTTAAAATAAAATATTATGCCACCACCAGATGACGGAAGCGTACAAGGCGCAACATGGCCAATGCCAAAGTTTAGGTTCGAAGTAGACCTTGGAACCGAATTGACAAAAGTAGCTTTTCAGGAAGTTACAGGAATGGATGTCGAAAATCAAATTATAGAATATCGTAAAAGTAACAGCCCTCTTTTTTCTGTAGAAAAAATGCCGGGCATTACCAAATACGGAAATGTTACCATGAAGCGTGGCATCTTTGTAAACGATAATACTTTTTGGGACTGGCATCAGCAAATCGTGATGAATACGATTAAAAGAAGAACCGTTTTGATCAAATTATTAGACGAAAAAGGCGATGTAACCATGCAATGGACATTAAATAATGCCTGGCCAACCAAAATTACCAGCACCGATTTAAAATCTGATGGAAATGAGGTTGCAGTAGACACTATAGAAATTGCACACGAGCAGCTCATCATCAAAAATGGTGGCAAATAATGGATTATCCGGTTAGCTTCTATTTTACACTTTCATTTTCAGGTGTAGATGCAGCTTTCAAAGAGGTATCAGGAATTTCGAAAGAATTAAGTGTTGAAGAAATTGTTTGCGGAGGCGAGAATCGTTTTAAATACCGCCTCCCAACTGTTTCTAACAGCCCAAACTTAGTTCTTAAAAGAGCCGTAGTACCCGTGGGATCTCAATTGGTAAACTGGTGTGCAAACTCTATTGATCAGGGATTATCAAATACGATTCAGCCCCACAATGTGATTTTGAGTTTGCTTAATGCTACCGGTATTGTATGCATGCAATGGACTTTTAATAATGCTTATCCTGTAAAATATGCTATTTCTGACTTAAACTCACAGGAAAGCGGTATTGCAATAGAATCTATTGAACTCGCCTATACCTATTTTGATATTTCTTCAGACACAAAATTTGATAACCTTTTTACTTAATAATTATGCCAATAGAAATAAGAGAACTCATTATCAAGACAGAAATCGTAAGCAGCAATACGAGAAATTCTTCTGTAGTGAAAGAAAAAGAATTATCCGTTTTAAGAAAACAGGTATTGGAAGAATGCAAAAGGCTGATTGCAGAAAAAAATCAGGAGAATAGCTATAAACGTTAAAAATAAAAAAAATGGCAAGTCTGGAATTAATGAAAATAACAGGATATACTGATGAAGAATTTCAAAATAAATTCTCAGCAAGCCCGTATGCCTTTATGATTAATCCTGATACCATTAAAATACAAAAGAGCATTGAATATAATGAACAGCAGGCTCCTGCAACGAGCTCTGCATCTCAAAAATATAAAAGTACTCCCAGCGATAAACTAAGTTTTGAAATCATAATAGACTGTACCGGTATTGTAGATGCAAAACGCATTGATATGGCACAGGAAATAGAAGCGTTGGAAACTATTATCTATACGTATAACGGTAAAATTCACCGTCCTAATTTCGTAAAAGTACAATGGGGTCAGAATATTACTTTTAATGGGGTTCTGGATTCTATAGATATTTCATACACTCTGTTTAAACCAGACGGAAGCCCTTTGAGAGCAAAAATATCTTTGGCATTCAGTCAATATATTTCTCCCAAATCAGTAACAATGATTGATGCTCCTCAGTCACCGGATTTAACGCATATTGTCAATGTAACAGAGGGAATGTCATTACCTCAGTTGTGTTTGCAGACGTGGGATGATGACTCACTTTACATACAAGTGGCACAATTCAACAACCTGAACAAATTCAGAAACCTCAAAGGGATCAATAAATTAATATTTCCTCCTGTAAATCCATCTTAATCATGAGTGCTTCAACCGAAATAGCAAGTGGGGGAATCGCAACATTCTCAGTCAAAGTCAACGGCAGTACAATTCCGGATGAACTTAGTGTGCTTTCTGTTCACATCGAAAAAAAAGTAAATCGGATCGCTATTGCAAAAATTATGATTCTGGACGGAGAAGCCAATACCGGAACTTTTGACGCAAGTTCATCTTCTACTTTTGTTCCGGGTGCAAGTGTAAGTATAGAGGCCGGATATGATAATAAAAACACCGTTATTTTTTCAGGTTTAATTATGGGGCAATCCATTCGTATTAATGATTTGGTTGGATCAGCCTTAGAAATTGAGTGCAGGGATGCTGCAATAAAAATGATTGTAGGCAGAAAAAGCCTGACGTATTCTAATCAAAAAGACAGTGATATCATTTCATCCATTATTGGAACTTATGGATTATCATCGGATGTAACGGCTACCACTACTCAGTGGCCAGAACAGGTACAATATTATGTAACCGACTGGGATTATATTTTGGCTCTTGCCGAAGCCAACGGATTAATTGTAACGACAATAAACGGAAAAGTTTCTGTCAATACTCCCGATAGCAATACAACATCTGTACTGACTGTAACTTACGGAAACAGTCTTTTGGAATTTAATGCTAAATTAAATGCCACGACACAATTAGGAAATGTTACTTCTAATAGCTGGGATTACAAAAATCAGGTAATCGTAAAAGGTGAAGCAACTCCAAATGTAGAAGGATCCGGAAATTTATCATCAAAAAAATTATCCGAAGTTATTGGACTCTCTGCTTTTCAATTGCAAACTTCAGCACCTTTAGAAACTGCTGATTTAACGAATTGGTCAAAAGCACAAATTGTTAAAAGTGAATATTCTAAAATAATTGGTGAGGCTAAATTTCAGGGAACAAACTTAATTGATCCGGGAAAATATATGACTTTTGAGGGTGTTGGCGATCGGTTTAATGGTGATTATATTATTTCAGGTGTTGTTCATGATCTGTCACTAGGAAATTGGGTTTCTCATGCTTCACTGGGACTTTCGCCGTTTTGGTTTACCGAAGAACCAGATGTTATGTCTCCTCCCGCATCCGGTCTTTTGCCAGGAGCAAGAGGTTTATTTAACGCTACTGTAAAAAAAATGTTTGATGATCCCGATTCTCAATATCGAATTTTAGTAGATGTTCCATTATTTGACACAAATGGTGCAGGAATTTGGGCCAGACTTTCCAACTTTTATTCTACCAGTGGAGCAGGAGCGTTTTTTTTACCCGAAGTTGGTGATGAAGTTATCCTTGGTTTTTTAAACGAAGATCCCCGTTATCCTGTGATTTTGGGAAGTTTGTACAGCGGAACCAAAAATAAACCTTTTACGGGCTTAGCCCCTAATGAAAAAAATTCAATAAAAGCTATTGTTTCCAAATCCGGAATTTCAGTAGAATTTGATGATGAAAATAAAATCTGGACTGTTGCTACGCCTAATAAAAACACCATTATTATCAGCGATAAAGACAAAAAAATCACAATTCAGGATGAAAATCAGAATAGTGTTGTCATGTCTGGCAGTGGTATCGATTTGTCAAGCCAAAAAAGCATTTCCATTTCGGCTCAGGAAAATGTGACCATCAAAGGAACGCAGGGCGTATCAATCCAGTCTAATGGCGGTGATGTTGCCACTAAAGGAATGAATATTAAGGATTCTGCAGATATGCAGTATACTGCTCAGGGCGGACAAACAGCTCAGGTTTCCGGAGGGATGGAATTAACGCTGAAAGGCGCGATGGTAATGATTAATTAGTTCGTGGTTGATGGTTTTTAGTTGTTGACTGGCAGTTGCTAATCTGTTGAGGGTAATTAATTTTCTATCAAAATTATACCTCGAACTAAGAAAAATTATCATCAAAAACTAATTACACCAAGCGCTTTTAATAGTTGGAGAATAAACGAATTCAGGTTATTAACAACATAAAAACCAACAACTAACAACTAACAATTAAAAAATGCCCCCAGCAGCAAGACTTACAGATTTTCATGAATGCCCGATGCAAACTCCGGCAGTACCTCCTATTCCGCATGTTGGCGGACCAGTTGTGGGTCCCGGACAACCAACTGTTTTGATAGCAGGATTACCGGCAGCGAGAGTTGGCGATATGCTGGTTTGCGTAGGACCGCCTGATTCTATAGTACAAGGATCGGCAACTGTTAAAATTGGTGGAATGCCCGCCGCAAGAATAGGAGATAAAACCGCTCATGGGGGATCAATTGTCCTTGGAGCCTTTAATGTGATAATAGGTGGATAAAATAACCGATAAAAAAGAAAATGTTTTTTTGGGTTCAGGATGGGCATTTCCTGTGTCTTTTTCTGCAGGTAATCATCAGGTGAATATCTCGGCAAACGAAACCAATATAAACGAATCTATCAATATCATTTTGAATACGCGTAAAGGAGAGCGTACCCTGGAATCGAATTTTGGATCCGGATTGCAGCAATTTATGTTTAGAAAAATCGACAATACTTTGAAAGGAGAAATTGTAGAAACTATTCAGTTTTCCTTGTTACGTTACGAACCAAGAATAATAGTTCAGGAAGTACGGGTAGCCGCTACAGATTTAATTAATGGTGTTGTCGAAATATTAATTATTTACATCTACGCGCAAACGAATACCAGACATAATTATGTTTTTCCTTTTCATTTAAACGAAGGAACCAATTTAGCCGTAAAATAATGCTTGTAATTGATCAAAATAGCGCCATAAATTCACTTAATGAGTCACTCATTCCTAATTCAGTTTTGATTGATGGAAGGACTGAGCAGGACTGGCTGTACTTTGCTGCCGAATTTAGCAAGCTAATCAATTTTTATAATGACACCAATACCATTGAAGGAAACTGGAATCCTTTTTTATTAAAAGATCCGGTGTTTTTAATGGCTTCTATATCCAAAACAAATTATAAAAACCTTTATGCTGTCTACAAGACTATTTGTACAGAAATTCAAAAACAGACACTAAATACTAACACAGGTAATTTAAATTCAAAAGCCTTAAGTAAATTATTCGACCACCTGAATACTATTTATAAAATTATCGAAAGCTGGACCCATTATATGCAAAAAACAAATGAAAAATATGATCTTAAAAATTATATTCTTCACGAAGTACAGACAAAACTGAGCGTAGATTTTTGGGCTATCCAATCTTTTAGACAATACTTATATAGCTCATCTGTCAATAAGGTTTTTATTGAGCCTGCACCTGTAAGTAAATTTGTTTCTTTTGAAAGTCATTTGTGGAGTATCAATAAAGACAAATCTCCTTTTTGGGAAGTTTTTGGATTTGAATCAGAACAAAATATTCTGAATACATCAGAAACAATGATTGCTTTCAGTATGAATATTTTGACCAAAAAAGCTGATCAGTTATTTAGTTTTTTACAAACTGTAATTCATCATTCATCTGATGAATTTAAAAAATTAAGTCATAAAAAAAGTAAATTTCCCGATACAACACTTTTAAGATCTTTTATCAATATTTTAAAAATACAACAAGATCAATTAAACGGCATTTCACAAAAACATCTTGATTTTTATTATCGTGATATTTTAAAACAAACCAAATTACCTGCTCTGCCCGACAGTACCTTTTTGTGTGCCACACTAGCCAAAACGGATTCAGTTTATAATTTACCGGTTGGTACTTTATTTAATGCCGGAGTTGATGCACAAAAAAATCCAATATTATTTGCTTTACAAAAAAACACTGCCTTAAATCCGGCCAGTATTGTAAGTGCAAATACACTTTGTTATCAGCCCGATACTTCATCCTATAATTTACAGTCGATTAAAGCCACCAGCGTACAAAAAGATCCTGATGAAAAAATAATAAGCTGGCCAACTTTTGGGGAATCAAACCCAAACGCTGCTCCAGTACCAATCGGAATTGCTTTTGCATCGCCTATGCTATTATTACGGGAAGGAAAAAGGATCATCACTCTTACACTGGAATTTGATTCGGCAATTTATTTAAGTTTTTTACAGAAAGCTTCCTATTTTTTAAGTACCCAAAACGATTGGTTAAAGCTTGAATTAGACCCGACAGTTTTTAAGATAAATACTTCCTTAACTACCGTGACAATAGAAATAAGCCTTGCTGCTACAGAAGCTGCAATAGAGCCTTTCCTGATTAATCCTGACGGATTAAAGACTGAATGGCCAATGCTTAAAATATTATTTGAATCAGTTCCAAATCCGGGTACGCCTCCAAAAGTACTTTCTATTACTATCGGTGTAAAAGTATATGAGGTTAAAACATTTCAGTTGTATAACGATTTTGGGGAATTAAATACTAAAAATCCCTTTCCTCCATTTGGCCCAATTCCGGTAGAAAATGCCAATTTTATAATTGGAAATAATGAAATATTGAGCAAACCTATTGACAAGTTTATCATAGGAATCAATTGGGACAAACGGCCTTCTGACTTTGGAACATATTATAAACAATACAATGATTTCATAAAGCCTGTTGTTTCCAATGTAACTCTGGGGGAAAAATTAAGAAACATAATTGGACTCTCTCCAAAACCTGTTCCTGTAGTTAACGACGGTACTTTTTGCAATGCCAGCTTTACTGTTGACTTTAATATATTGGAGGGGAAATCGTGGCAGGAACTTAAAATAAATAAAGTAGACAGCCCAAATGGCGTTGATGTATTTGCACCCGTTATCTTTAATCCGGATCCGGTTTTTTTATTCGATCCTGAAAATGGAGATCCGACAGTACCTTTTGTTACCGACTCAAAAAGTTATTATATGTATTCTAAAACAATTACATCTGATTCTCAGGTTGTAATTGACAATACTTTTGCTGTTGATCCTAAAATCCAGAACGAGCCTTTAAAATTTACTGACACCAGTTCATCCGGATTCATAAAACTGGTTTTATCAGGACCCGAATATGGTTTTGGATCAGAGATATATCCGAACGTTGTGACCCATATTGCCTTAGAGAATGCGAATAGCCTTGCTAAAGCCCAAGGCAAAACAGATGCTACATTCATTCCATCGGCAAATTTACCATTTGCTCCAAAAATCAAATCCTTTTTTGCTAATTATTCAGCAAGCGTAACGTATAAACTGGATAGTACCGCGGGAGAATATCCACTGCAGTATTTTATTTATACCCCTTTTAAGAATTATCAGATATTTGATAATACTGATCAAACCAATACAAATGTAAATACAGCTATTTCAGGGTCTGGTTCAACTACAAACGGTTTACCTATTTACCCTTCTTTTGATTATACCGGAGGTTTATTTATAGAGCTTGAAAATTTAATCTGCAACAGTACTTTAAATTTATATTTTGAATTAGCCCGAAATTCAACAGCAATAACACCTGGTGAGAGCGTTACCTATTTCTATTTAAGTAATTCAGGCTGGGAAGAAATAAAACCGCTGGCAGACGAAACAAATCAGTTTAAATGTTCAGGAATTATTGAACTTCCTATTCCGGCAGATTGCGGGAACAATGAAATTTATATGTCGGGGAAAAACAACTGGATTTCTGTTGTGGTTTCCGGTAAACCTGACTCCTACTCTAACACTACTTTTTTACAAACAAACGGATTTAGCGTTCAGCGAACAGGAACAGAATTTTTATCGGATACGGAAACTCCACAGATAAATAGCGGTACAATCACCAAACCGCAAAATGCAATTCCACAAATTGCAACACTGATTCAGCCATTTGCTTCTTTTGGAGGAAAAGCAGCAGAAAACGAAACCAATAAAAATCAAAGAGTTAGTACTACTATCAAAACAAAAAACAGAGTCATTACGTCTTCTGATTATTATACTTTAATCGCTCAACAATACGATAGTGTTTATTATTCAAAAATTGTAAATAAAAAATATCAAAACAGCTGTACTGTTTATCTGGTAAAAAAAATGGATAGTGGGAACGACAGTAATGCTTTTATCCCTTTGGCGTCAAACAGTCTGGAAAGCGATGTAGAAGATTTTTTAAAAGAAAATGCTTCTCCGTTTGCAAACATTACAGTTTCGAATTTTAATATGGAATATGTTTCTGTTACTGCTAAAATAGTTGTTGAAAGCGGTTATCAGCCAATCCTCATTCATAAAAATGTAAATGATGCTTTAAAACTATATCTGTCGCCCTGGATTAACAGTTCTGCAGCTCAGACAGAAATTGAAAAACCGCTGATTAATGCCAAAGTGACCACTTTTATTCAAAATATCGAAGGGGTAGCTTTAGCTGAAAATGTTTCATTCTCCAGTTATTACATTAATTCAAAAACAGGAATACAAACGGTTTGCAAAAAAAATAAAGCTACGCTTAAAGCTTATGGTCCAACGACACTTTTAGTTTCAGCACCTGATCACAATATTACTTTTTAATCTGAGAAATGGATACAATCAATCACATAACAAAGACACAGCTTCCTCCGCATCAGGATTTCACTTTTCTGAAAAATGAAGCACTTGATTATATCCAAAAACATATTGGAAGTGAATGGACAAACTTTAACCCAAGTGATCCGGGAATGACTATTTTAGATCAGTTTTGTTATGCACTCACTGAATTGGGCTATTGTACTGATTTTAGTATTCCGGATATTTTAACAGATGCCAACGGTGATCTCGAAATTAATAACCAGTTTTATTTACCCTATCAGATACTTACAACTGCTCCGTATACAATTAACGATTATAAAAAATATTTGATTGATGGCATCGAAGAGGTCTATAATGCCGGCATACTTTCTTATAACAATAATATTTTTCCTTTTAATAAAGTATATCAGGTTTATCTTTATGTAAATCCTGAGATTACGAATACCAATAAAATTAAAAATATTTGTAAATCGGCATTTTATTTACTCAACAAAAGCCGAAATTTAGGAGAGCTTTTTAATGACCCTATTGCACTCCAGCCTGTAAATTGCTGGATTGGAGGGAAATTAGAACTCAAAAAAGAAGCTGATCCCTATACCGTATTACTGGAACTGCAAGCTGCACTCCGATCTTATGTTTTTTCTAAAATTACGCAAACAAGTACTGATAATTTAAAACTTGCGGGATATACTTCATCTGAAATTTATGATGGCCCTTATTTAGAAAACGGCTGGATTATAACAGAATCTTTAGTTGATAAAAAAGATACTATTCAGGCAGTAGATTTAGTTTCTGTAATAGAATCTGTGGCGGGAGTTGATTCCATTTCCGGTTTACAGCTTTATCAGGAACAAAAAACTGTTGCTCTGCTTCAGTCTACAGTAAATCAAATTTTGTCAATTGATATTTTGGGCTCTTATCAAAATAAAAACCTGATATTGAGCTGTAACGGAAAAGATTTGCCTTTTGATTCTTTTAGACCTTTATTGGCCAGCATTGATAATTTTGAAGAAACAACCAGTATTATAAGCAATAGTACAGGTTTAAAATTACCTAAAAGTTACTTCAGGGATATTAACACCTACTATTCTATTCAAAATACATTTCCGGCGCAATACAATATTGGCGATGATACGATCGAAGATGAGACAAAACCGGTTCAGGTGGCACAATCACGCCAGTTAAAAGGATATTTGACATTATTTGATCAAATACTGGCTAATCAGTTTTCGCAATTGGCTAATATTTCTAAACTTTTTTCTTTTAAAAATTCTGTTTGTGGAACCCCTTCAGATGAAGAAGCTTTTTATGCCGTAAAAGATAAATACGAGCAAAAGCATTTAGAATATCCCGTGCCCTATAAAATGTTTTCGCCAAGCTATTATTATCAGTCACTATATACGGTTCCTCACATCCAGCCTTTATTAAAAGACAGCAATACGTTTAATTACAGCTACGGTAATGAATCTCAGGCTGAATTGAAAGAAAAAAGCTGGATTGAATATCAGCAGGATCCTTATAATCCATACATTTTTGGATTGATGAAACTTATGGAACAGGAAAATATCAGCCTCGACCGAAGAAACAAATTACTGGACCATCTGCTTGCACGACACGGTGAATCTCCAAAAGTGATTGATTCTATTATTGATGACACGATTTACACAGGAGACAAACGAAAAGATCAAATAATCTTAAAAAGCCTGTATTTACAAAACCTTGGACTGCTGTCGTATAACAGACAAAAAGGATATGATTTTTTAAGCGCCTCAAAGATAGCCAGTCAGGCTCACGGAAAACTTGATACGAGTTTACCTAAAATCAAAGAAAAACATTTCAGGCTTATAAATGAAAATACTTCTGATTTCATATTCAGATCTGAACAAATCAATAAAAAGGAGAAATTACATTTGAATGATTTTAATAATTTTTCAGGAATTGAATTAAAACTGAATTTGCTCTTCGGGTTAAAAAATATATATTCAAATTTCATTACAAGTCAACTGGATATTTTAAAAAACAGTTCTGAAAAACAATCTGATAGTGATGCGTTCAAAACAGTACAGGGAGCATTATGGTTTACAGAAAAAAGAAGCGGAAGTATTCTTTTGGAATCGGTACTTCTGCTGAATCAATTAAAATTTGATCTCGAAATTATAAAAGAGAATCAGGTAAACACTGCTTCTTACTGTATTGAAAATGTCGATTTTCAAACTGTAACTAATCTGAATTATGTTTTAAACGTTACAGATGAAACTACACTTGATATACAGTTAAAGCAAAATTTCTTATTGTTTTCTGATGTAAAATATTTTTTCATTCCCAGCAATGAAACAATTGAAAATCAAAATGATTACGTAAAAGCAACACTGTCTAATTATTCTTTCCGAATTACAATTCCGTCCGGAAATGAAAAAATAACTATTGATTCTAAAATCTTTAAAAAAAGTGTCTTTTTGATATTCCCGGATTTTATTCCACCTTTTCAAACTGCTGAATTTAAAAAACGATTAAAGCAGTTTCTTAAAATCAATCTTCCTGTAAATGTCAATTACGAATGTCTTTTTCTAAGCTGTCAGGAATTAGAAGAATTTATTCCTGATTATCTCTACTGGTATGAAAGTTTGCGATACAAAGATGAATTGCTGCCACTGAAAACCGATCAGGAGAATCCGGTTACAAATAATGCAGATAAAACTGTAAATGTAAATGCTGTTCAGTCTGCAATGAATCTTATAAGTAGTTTAACCTCAATTTTAGAAGCAAAAAATGGAAGAAATTAACCGCCATATTGTATCAAGTCTAAAGTGGGATACTACTTTTGACCGTAAAGAAGAAGGATACAGACTTCAGGACCGTTTGAGTTCGTGGAGCAAAATCGCTTTACCCAGAGAAGTCGCCAATATATTTAATGAGCTTTGTCCGCCTGAACAAAGCTGGAGGATTGAATCGCTGGAATTAAACCTTGGCCCGTGCGATTATGATGATCTTGAGTTTGATTTAAGCACCAAAATACGCAATCAGCTGAAAGAAAAAATTGCTGAAATGATTATCTACCAAAATCATCAGAAGAAAAACCTGATTTCGGTTTACAATAAAGAAAAATCGATTCTGGAGAATCTTATTGTTTTTTTGATGGAAGGCTATCTGCCATGGAATTACCAAAATAAAGAAGGATCTATTAACGAAATATTGGCCGAATTGCTTCAGAATAATTTAGCCGAAGTTACTATTATCATCAAAAAAGCAGGAATTACCCATGAACAGGTAAGAAAAAGAATTGCCTGGCAATTTAACGAAAGTAATATAACTAAAATAATCGCTGCACTTGAACCCAATAATAGCAATACCATAGTTGAATTCACATCTGTTATGACGAAACTTCAGGTAAAAGAAACTATTATTCAGACCAGTGCAATCAATTTCAAAAAGAATCTTTGGTTTTTTATATTCAATTTTCTGCTGCTGGAACGAGGAACGCTTTTTAATAAACTGGCGTTTATGAAAAGCAGTATTCTTCAAATGGCGAACCATTACAATATTTCGTATGCAGAACTTATTTTGCTGATTGAAAACACGATTATAAAACTTTCTGATAAAACCAGTCAGGACAATGATTTTATTGCTTCGCTAAAAACACTTACACAGGAATTTGAATCACAAAAAAAAGACCATTATCAGCCTGAAAAAAACGAAGATTACTGGGATATTTTCGAACAATTGCTAAACAATACTATTAAGGGAAAAACAAATACCAATAAAAACGATTTGAATGAATTGATTGTTGCGCTGAGCAATGAGAATTCAACAAAATTCAACACTCTTATAAATAGATTTTTACATAACGAAAATGCTCTTATTTTACTGATTGAGGATCTAAATGAAACATCCCTCAGATTATTGTTTTCTACCTTCGATGCAGCTTCATCATCATTGAATCTGGATACTATAATTTGTCTGAACAAATTAAGCAGCACGCTTAAGTTAAAAACAAACAGCAAGACCTTATGGCAAATCTCAATTATTTTTCTGATAAAAAATAAAAATGCAAATCATAGTACATTTCTACTCCACTGCATTAAAGAATTAAGTAAGAAGAATAATCTTGATCCGGAACATTTATTAGAATCGTTTACCAGTGCCAAAATTCCTTCTGCTGTAAAAAATCATAATTCTGAAATAATTTACAACAGCCTCAATGCTATTTATTGCAGTGAAATAAACCGTAATAATTCGAGTTATCCTGCCATTCATTTCAAAAATTTACTATCAAAACTCGAAATCCAATTACAAAAAAAATCAGCCAAAAAAGAGCTTTTTACAGACCTGCAAAGGTCACTTATCAAAAACATTACGCTGCATCCCAAAATGGCTTTCGAAGTAATGCTTTCGTATAGCAATAAAGATTTACTAAAAAAAATACTTCCATTGGTCCTTAACCGTGAATTATTGAAATTATTGGTTAAAACTGCCAACTATAAAAAAACAAAACTGGTAGAAACGATTCAGATGGTATACGAAATCTTAAATGCAAAAGAAAAATACGATTTTCCTGAAGAGCTTCTTACTGATGATTTGCTGTTGTTTGGTATACAGGAAATATTTCTTCATCCGGAACATAATTCATCGCTGTTTCTGGAAACCATTATTCTTCAGTTATCCCAAAAAGTAACCAATACACATCGTAAAAATTACTTTCAGTTTATAACCAAACTATTGCTTTCTAAAAAAATAAAGTCTTTTGGAGTTGCAGTAAAAAATACTTTTTTTAATCAATTGAGAAACAACAGCGCCATAGATGTTATAGAACTAGCGCTTTTGATACAGAGCACATCTCAACAATCCCACTCTGAATTATCTCATTTGCTGATTCTGAATTTTGATGATGCTAAATTTATTTTATTACGAAAAAAGGACGAAAAAGAAAGTAAAATCCTTATGCATTATTTTTTAAAGAACAGTACATCTTTAAAAAACCACTGGATAGCAGAACAATCTGCCCTATTGACTAAAAAAATCACAACACTTTCAAAAACAGAAATCTGTTCTGGATTAAATGAATTGTTCTGGATAACGATTTTAAAATATTCTGCCTATAAAGGAAATGAAATCCTGTTTCAAAAAATGCTGCAAAATGCGCTCAACGTTTACCTGGAAACCAATAGTAACAATAATCAAAATCAGCTTATAGAGGAGATAAAACGTCTTCATAAAATAGATTTAAAAAATAAGGCTCTCCCCTCTTTTATAGAAAATCCTACCATGAGAAATCTGCCTGAGGATACATTGCCTTTAGAGACTAAAACTAAAAGCAAAATTTTGTTTGCAGGTAAAAACCTTTCAGAAAAAGAAAAACAGGAGTGGTTCTCACTTATCATCTGTCAAAAACAAATTCCTGTTGCCTTAAGTATTTCCGGAACATTTGACATTAAGGAATTACTCGATGAAATTGTAGTAAACCATCCTAAAATATTTTTCGGGATAATCAAAAATGAATTCGTTGCCGAAGCGCAATTAGACTGGCTTAGCCGTACTATTAATTTTGATGATTTATGTAATTCAATTGGTCAATTAGATAAAAACAGAGAGTCTTATCTGAGAATTCTAAAAAAATTCCACTCCGTTTTAGGAACCGTTGCGATTAAAGGAATAGCCTCAAAAGAAATACAAATACTGTTATTAAGAAAACTGCTTAAAGCCGCAGCAAATGATAACTGGAAACTGATTTCGATCGATAAAATCTGGAATGAACTAATCTGGGAAGTGGTAACCCAAAAAGGAATTGCAAAAAAAAGCTTCCTGATCGACATTGAAAAACACATTCACCTATTTCCACTGTCTTTACAACTTAGTTTTAGAGCAGTAAGCAATGCCGAAAAACAAACTGCCCAGGTCTCAAAAAATATTGAAATACTTGAAAAAATGGAAACAATAAGCATTAGTAAAAAAACAAAAGCCCCTATTCGGGAGGGTATTGCTGTCAGAAACGCCGGAATCGTAATCTTAAACAGCTACATAATTATGCTGTTTGAGAGGCTTAAATTGGTAGTCGATAAAGAATTTACCAGTATAGAAAATCAGATTCGCGCTTCGCAATACCTGCAATATGTAGTTACAGGATTAACAAAAACAGAAGAAGCATATTTACCCCTAAACAAAGTATTGTGCGGATTATCGATGATGCATGCCATACCGGACGAAATTGAAATTCCGGAAGAAAATAAAATATTAATCAACGGTTTAATCTCGGCTGCTATTTCTTACTGGGATGCAATTGGCGATTGTTCAGTAGAGGGTTTTAGAGGAAACTGGCTTGTACGCGACGGAATCCTGACAGAACTTGAAGACAGATGGGAACTTACAGTAGACAAGAAAGCCTATGATGTACTAATCAACAAATCACCTTTTGCTTTTTCAATTATAAAATATGCCTGGATGGACAAACCATTGCATGTTAACTGGCCTTATTAGACATATAAAACTATAAATACAATCTCTTAAAATAAAAAATTAATCAATTAAAAAATCAATTATGAACAGCTACAGTGAAAATTTACATTCCAGTGTATTGGCATCATTAGAAAGCCAGGAGATGAATCAGAAAAAATTGGATTCACAATTAAATTCATCCATGTTTACACTTTATTATGCAGAAGGTGCAGAAATCGTTACCGATAACAAACTCGAATTGGCCACAAAAAAATACAATCAGGCCCAGACGGTTAAGGAGCAGGCGGTTAAAACCAAAAATATTTCTACAAATATTGTAATGTCGGCTACCCAGCAAAACACAAATACTTTGCAATCCGTAAGCAATGGGGCTGTTAGTGCGGCCAACATTCAAATTGCTACTAATGCAATTGTACGACTGGCAAGTGATATGGGAAGCATTTTTAGTATCATTAATGCAGCAGATTACGGTACTCAAATTTATCAGCAAAGTATTGAAGCTTACAATTTGATGAACAGAACTGCTTATCTTGCAGAAGTCGCTTCTCAGCATGCTATGGAAGCTTCTGCAGCTATTGCAGAAGTCTCATCATCTACAGTACAGGATAAGGCAAAAGCTACGGATACTTCAATTAGCAACCTTTTACAGGTATCCAGTACAAATTTTACAACTACAGCAGCAATTGTTGCCGCCGACAATGATGCAAAAGCAGCTGCCAGCGTAAATACAAAAGCGGCTCAGGGAATCATTGAATCTAACAAAGTAGAATTAGAGGCAGCAAAAGTGGCTTATCTGCTTAATAACAAAAGTCTTAATTACAATTTAAGGGTTAATGTTCCTAAGATTTATAATAATTCTTATGAAGTTTCTTTTAACTATTTTAAAGCACCTTTTAAAACAGATGAAAAAGGAACAAATACGCCACAGCTTGGATTGGATAACCCTGTCAAAAGCTACAATTTGTTTTTGGTTAAGGACAGTAAAAAATCTGTTTTTTCTGCATCAGCTGCTGAAGAATTATTGATTAATCCGCTTCAGCATATTCAGATACTTCCTCCTGAGGGTACCGCTGCCAAAACAGATTTATCAACCAGTAAAACAATTCTTTCGAATTATAAAACCCGCTTTCAGGCGATCAATAATCTAAGAGCATCCCAACAAAAAGCTATTGAAGCAAAAGATAATTTAAGTAAAGCCAATGTTGCTTTGGCATTAGCAACCAAAGAAAAAAGTGATGCTGATACTGCTGTTAACAATACGAAAAACAACATTACCAGACTGACTAAAGAATTAGATACTGCTAAACAAAATACAGCAAAAGCAGCAGAAGCAGCCAAAAAAAATCCTGATGATAAGGATCTTGCCAAAACTTCAGCACAGGCTGCCAGAGATCAGGATACAATTGAGAAATCTCTAAATATTGCCAAACTCACCGAAACAAAAGCAACTGACTTTGTAAAAGTAGCTGCAGATAATTTAAAAATTGCAAATACAAATGCAGCAAACGCTAAAAATGAATTATCAGAAGCAGAAACATTAGTTGCTAATGATGAAAAAGATCTGGAAACTGCAGAAACTGCTTTTAAAGAAAAAAAAGACGTTTTTAAAACCATTCAGATTTTAGATTTAGTGGATACAGATAACGAAGTGATCGTTTTAGGAGAAAAATATGTCATCTTTCTTCTTATTGTATTTACAGACGAATACAAAAAAGGAATAAATACTTACGATGATTATCTATCAGCTCCATCTGAAACCTTCAGTTTAAAGAAAACACTAAAAGCGGTAAAAAACATTAGCATTGTGCAAAAGTCTGAAAGAAAAGACAATACCAGTACAGGTTTACCAGCCCTTTCGCCTTATGCTGTAAATTTTACCGTAAATAAAGAGGATAAGCTAATTACAGAATACAGATGTATGTTTTTACCTTATAAAGAAAACGACTTTACAAAAAATGATCTTGACAACTTTGAAGAATCCATTCAGGAAACTATTCTAAAAAAAGAAATAGAAACAGTTGAAAATGAAATTACACAGTTGGAGACCGAATTAAAATCTGTTAAAGATAAAAATAAGGACCTCAAAGACGAGCTGGATAAACAACTGAATAAGGATCAGGAATCTCTTGACTTATCTGATAAAGAAAAATTGAATGATGAAATAGGAAAAACTAAAAGTCAGGTAAATAGCTATAGCCTGGTTGAGATAGAAACTAATTCAAAACTTGAAATCGCACAGACAAGACTGAACCATTTATATATTGGTCTTGAAAAAATGTATTCCCAAAAAACTGCCCAAATTAAAAACACAAAAGCTTTTTTCTTTAATCAAAAATTAGCCGAAAACGTTCCTTCAGGCAATTACACTGTTGCTGCTGCTGTTTCAAATAATCCGCTGACTTATGAGGTAAAAATTGACCCTGCTACGACAGACAATTTTGGTAATTCACTAATAGACAGCAAGCTGTATATTCCAGTAATTCTGTCTTATTACAATGGAAGTGAAACGAATAGAAAACAGTACAATAACAATTTATCAGATTGGGAAAACCAGGAGAATTTCACTTTTTCAATTGTTAATAATCAACAAATACTAATCAATTAAATCCTAAAATATGGACAATATATTAAATTCAAATCCACAGAGATATGGAGTTACCGAAAAGAAAAAATCTGATATCGATTTATTAACCTCTCAGGTAACAGATGCCCAGGGAGTTGTAGATCAGCAATCAACAGTTGTTGCTTCCTTAAATCAAAAGTCAATAAAATATCAAGGGTATTTACTGGATGCTGAAAGCTCCAGAACTCAGGCAAAAAGTAACAAAGAACTTGTAGACCAGGTCGTTCAGAACGGATTAGATTTATTTCAGAATTCTGAAATTGCCTTTTCAAAAATGACTGTGGCCAACGAGGCTACAGAAGAAGTTGCAAAAGAAGTAACTGTTTTAATTAATAAGCTTATCTATTCTGTAGAGATTATTAATAAACTATCCAATCTTGTTATTCGCAAAAAATCATTAAACCCGCTTATATCTGATGATTTGATAACCAAAATAAATGCTGCCGGTACAGATTCTAATAATGCAATCGCACTTACACTGGTTGCTTTAAAATCAATATTTGCTGCACAATCATTGTCTCTTGAATCTGAGGCTTCTACAGCTCTTGAACAAAAACAGGCTCTAAACCTTTATTTGACCCTAACCGGAAAAAAAGATCCGCAAGAGACCTTTATTTTAGAGGGTAATAATTCAGTACAAGCCTTGATATACAAAGCAAATGATGAAGCAAAAGCCAATTATCTTGAAGCAAATAAAGCAAATGATGAAACGACAAGACAATTGAATGTAGCGAATATCAACTTAAATAAAGCTCAGGTTGAACTTAAATCGTTACAGGCTGCATTAGCTGCTGCAAACGCTGCTGCTTTGGCTTCTTAATAAAAAAGTCCACTGTTTCAATAAAAGATTCAGTGGGCATTTAACCACCTAATTTTAGTTTTATGGATTTAATTTATAAAAATTATTACAGGCACTTTTACTTAAAAACAGGTGGATTTCTACCTACTAAACCATTAAATAAAAACCTGTTTCCTGGCGATTACTTCCAAATTAAAAATGGTACAATTACTCTTTTGGGAAATTTATACCGCAACGGTATCCTATCTCCGGATGAAGTTAATTTAAGCCCTGTAATTAAACTAAATCCATCAAGCTGGAGTTTTAGTGATGGCATCTCAAAACCCTATTCAGGAAGAGGTTTTGGTAATAGTGCTATTGAAGGACAATTTGAATTCAGCAAACAAGTACTCGCTTTTGCAAATAAAGGAAGTTTCATCTTTAGGGCTCAAGAGCCTGAATCTATGAAAATTGAGAATTGGAATGATATTCAACAGCAATTAATTATAAAACTTACTCAAACTTTATTCTCTTTCAGGGAAATGTATATTGTGACAGAAAGCGCTACTGCTACTACTACCACTCTGGCTGTTGCAGGTGCAGCAAATGCTGAATTGGAATTGGCAAGTGATTCTGAAAACTTTGGATTAGTTGATATTTTCGGTCATGATAACACCAAAACAATACAATCTAAGGATATTGATTATTATCATCGTGAAGTCAAAAGGAAACCGGCCTATTTTAAGGCAAAAAAATTGGTTGTACAAGATGATAAACTAGCTTATTTTATTAGTGATTTTTTAAATAAAACTTATAATTCAAGTGAGTGGACTGATACTTTTTTTGATTCAAATTTTCATAATGATATTGACTACAGTTCACAAATGATGATGCAGAATGCTCAGGGTTATTTTTTAGATATGCTACAATCCGGTGAATTAAATCCGAATACAGCATTATTGTATTTTAAATGGGCAGATACGACTTTAGATGATGTAGAAAAACTATTTGAAAGTTATGGAAACTAAAGAAAACAGTATCGTTTTGTACAAAGAAATGGAATGGCTGCAAAAAGTAATCGATCAGGTTATCTGCAGTTATTTGCTTCAGGAAGGCCATGAAAATCATTGGATGGATATTCCGTTTCCCGAAACTGATCAGGACACAGAAAACAGTACCTATTATCAAAAACTCAAGGAATGGGGTCTTAACCAATATGAAAGGCTTTGTCTTGCTTTAATAATTGCACCTCAGATAAAGCCCGAAGCATTAGATATTTTCTTTAGCAAAAATGCTATGTACGATCGTGGTTTTACTGAATTTGGAGGAGTTGTAAACAAAATCCACAGCGGGTTTTTACCAACCGGTCAAACCTTTTCCTTTTTAATTACAGCTGTTAATCCTGAATTAAGAATTGAAATGCTGAATGTTCTTAATCCATCAAATATTCTTTTGAAAGAACAGGTTTTAATTTTAGAAGCCACAGAATCTAATACGCCACTTTTAAATCAGGTAATCTCGATTAACGAACGCTGGCTGCAGTATTTTATAACGGGTACATTACCTAAATTAGAGCATAGTGTTTCATTTCCTGCTCAACAAATTTTTACTAAAATGGATTGGTCAGACTTAGTTTTAGAAGATCACGTCATGGAACAAGTCCTGGAAATTGATGCATGGCTAAAACATGGATCAACACTTATGAACGAATGGGGGCTTGAAAGCAAAATTAAACCCGGTTATCGAACGCTTTTTTACGGACCTCCGGGAACGGGGAAAACCCTGACTGCAACTTTATTAGGAAAAAGTACGAATCGGGAAGTTTACCGGGTTGATCTTTCGATGATAGTGTCAAAATATATCGGGGAAACAGAAAAAAACCTTTCTAAGATATTTGATGTTGCACAGCACAAAGACTGGATTTTATTTTTTGATGAGGCAGATTCTCTTTTTGGAAAAAGAACGCAGACCTCCTCATCAAATGACCGGCACGCTAACCAGCAAACAGGCTATTTGTTACAAAGAATTGAAGATTTTCCGGGAGTTGTAATATTAGCATCAAACCTTAAAGAAAATATGGATGAAGCTTTTTCGAGAAGGTTTCAGTCGATGATACATTTTACGATGCCAAGTCCTGAAGAACGTATGTTGTTATGGAAAAAAGCTTTTACAGGAAAATGTCAGTTAGATCCTGATATTGATCTCGAAAACATTGCAGAACAATATGAGCTGGCTGGAGGAGCCATAATAAATGTTTTAAGGTATTGTGCCTTAAAAGTGATTCAGAAAAACGAAACCGTTGTTAGCAATCAGGATTTGCTTGAAGGAATTCGACGTGAATTTAAAAAGGAAAACCGAACGCTAACTTTAACAAACCTAAATTAATTATCAACTTAATCAATTATTTTTTTTATTATGGAATCAACTACAAATTGGGCTATTGATCAGTATCGAATTACTGTAAATGGCAACGCATTTTTTGGCAACGGAGTAAGTTATTCTCCTGTTCCGTGGGGAGTCTGTGCGGCCGTTATTCCTTATGGAGATTTTACAATTAATACCTGGAACTCTGTATGGCGAAGAGATTTAGAAGTTATGAGAGCAAACGGAGTAAATCTTCTAAAAACCTACAACACACTTGATTCGGCTCAGCTTATAGCTGGAGGAAATCCCGGAACATGGGATCACGATCATACTGAATTTCTGAATGCGTGCTGGAATAATGGCAATAATCCTATTTATGTATTAATGGGATATGCTCCTCCAAAAAAACTGCAGGCAGCTTATCTTACTGTTAAATGGTCAGATTCTGCTAATGTAAATTTACGTTCTGCAATCAAAACTGATCTTGTCAATTTAGCATCTTCATGGAGCCACTTTCCGGCAGTAATGGGATTTGTGATGGCGAATGAAGTGAATGCCATTGATATAATAAACAATCCATTATTTTTTCAATATTGGAATGATGTTGCTAATGCAATAGCAGTTGCAGCGCCGGGTAAATTAGCTTCACTGGCAAACGTAGATGATACTATGAATACGGTCAATGCAGGAAATCAATATATGACATCTGACAATTTCTTCTGGGGTTACAACACCTATCGTGGAAACTGGACAAATTCAAATGGATTTGACAACTTATTCTCAACATTTCAAACAGCAACAGCTTCCAATCCAAATCCATTGATGCTTACAGAATGGGGAGCACCAGCATCTACTCACAATGCTGCAGGCAACATGCAGGAAATGAATGCTGTTCAGATGGAGAATCTGGCAACTTATGTTACAGGACACTATAACAATATTGTCGCTAATCGTTCTGATATTGGTTCAGGTGTTTGTTGTGGCGGAACTTATTTTGAATGGAGCGACGAATGGTGGAAAGCTGATCCTGCCGGTACAGAATGTGACACACCAAATGCTGCGCCTGCTTGTAACTCTGGTGTATGGAATCCGGGACCCAACATGAATCAACAGCCCAATTTTCCAGGTAATTATTGGGATGAAGAAGGTTTCGGATTGTTTTCTATTACTCCAATAAGCCCCAACACGAGAGTACCAGTAAAAAAAAATGGTTGTGTAGGACCATGGAATCCGGTAACCAATACACCTTATGAACCTGATACACTAACAGCCCGACCACATGCTAAAGCATTGTTTGAAGCTATGGTAAATCTTGGAAAAACAGTATCCGTTTAATTTTATAGTTTGTGTGGTTGCAGCATATCTCAACCACACTCCTTTTTTGTTATCACTTTGCCGGCTGAATTAAATTTAGGAATATACAAAAATGAATTAATGCCAAATAAACGATTTGTTAATATGACTCAAATGAATTGATATGAAAAAAATTGAAGACAAATCAGTATCCATAATTATTAACCCACAACTTTATTCACATCAGGCCGGACTTAAACTGGGAGACTGGGAAAAATATTTCAATCTCAAATATGTGAATACCCTGATTGCAATGGCTTTGAATCAATGTATAAAAAATGATGAACTAATAATCAATGGTTATTTAATTACAGATAAAATTCTTTATCTGGTGGTAAAAAGCAATGAAAAAAAATTTGACTCAATTCTAAAAAAATTAGAAAACCATATTCATTTCTTGCTTGAAATTCATAAAAAAGAATCACAAAATATTGACAACAATGATTTTGAAACAGATAATGAAAGTGCTTATTATCATATCAGAAAACCATTTTTCAAGTTTTATCCATTGAACAATGAATATTTAGTACCGCTCATTACGGGAAAAAAAGTAACACTCCCCTACTTTGACAGGAAACTCGAATACTTAAAAATGATAATTCAAAATAATCCTTTTTGTTCTGCTATTGATTATTCGGGTGCTCTAGGTCCGGTAATTGTAACATTATTGAATGATTAAATTAAGCCTTAATAGTTAATGAACAAAGAAAAACTAACTATGAAAGTACTTAAATAATTAGTAATGATTTTAAAAAATTCATTAGTGCAATTGAATTTTCAGTAAAATATTCCGCTAATTTAAAAAACAGAAAATGTCAGAACATCACGAAAAATCATCCGAAAATAAATCAAAAATAATTGCTGCAAATACAGTTGATGGTAAAACTACTACCCAATTAAAAGATAACCGTGAACACTCTGTTATACAGCAAAAACTTTCTAAAAAAAATACAACTCATGAATCATCTTTTATTCCTGTTCAAAGAAAAAACAATACAGGTCTGCCAGATCATCTAAAAACAGGAATGG
Source organism: uncultured Flavobacterium sp. (assembly GCA_963513545.1). Taxonomy (GTDB): domain Bacteria; phylum Bacteroidota; class Bacteroidia; order Flavobacteriales; family Flavobacteriaceae; genus Flavobacterium. The sequence goes on along the minus strand of CAUPQW010000002.1, from coordinate 178,824 downwards.
AAAGTCTTAGCAATAAAAATCTGGATCACGTAAAAGTTCATTACAATTCATCAAAGCCGGCTGCAGTACAGGCACATGCTTATGCACAAGGCTCTAATATCCACTTAGGACCTGGTCAGGAAAAACATTTGCCACATGAATTAGGTCATGTTGTACAGCAAATGGAAGGACGGGTAAAACCTACGATGAAAATTGGTGGTACAGCAATAAATAATGATCCTTCACTGGAACAAGAAGCTACACATATGGGGCAGCGTGCTATTCAGCGCGCGAGCTTTGCAGATACTTATAAAAATGCTGATCCTGTTCAGACAAAAAAGACAGATGAAGATCATACTGTTCAGTTTCAATCAATGGATCACTTAGGTATTACGGGAGTTAATTATGCAGTTATGAACCAGGCAGGCTACAGCCAATGGCAAAAAACTGCTCAGGCAAAATTTATGAGCAGTGCCCATCATAACGGCGATCAGGTGGTGGTAACACAGTTTCAAAACCAAAACGAAGTACAGCAATATTTATTATCAAATAAATTTATAGGAGGCCTTGTAATTCTGGAAGGAATATTAGCTCTGGCAGCTGGTGTCGCATTACTTGTCGTATCGCATGGAGTGGCTTTTGCTCCTGGTCTTACTGCAATCTCAGTAGGTGTTGCAAAAATTGTGCGTGGCGCTGTTACAATACATGCAGGAGATAAACCTACTTCTGGACAAAAAGCTGTAATGGATGCACTTCGATTCTTTGAAGCTTCTGTAGCTTTGGCTGGTGCTGCAATTGGTGGTAATATACCGGGAATGATATTTGGCGTTGCAAAAACATTACGTTCATTACTACATCTATTAATGAGTTGTATGAATAAAGAAAACCCTTCTCTTGCATATAAGGTTTTCAGTGGTATTGCAGCAGCCCTTCATTGGATTGAAGTTACTGCAGGTTTTGTTTCAGGCGGTATTGATTCGCACGCCGCAGTTGGCAGTGAAGGTACCTCTAAAGCAATAAAAGCTATTACAGCAACTAATAGTATAGGGGTTTCGGCTTCTAAAATTATAAGATCATCCAATCAAACAGCGGGAGCGATAAAAACTATTGGCACACCACCACAACCTGATGCAAATACACCACTATTAGCTTAAATTTTTAATAAATAAACAATTAATCAAAAATAGTAGCATGGATCACATTCACGACAAAGCAAGCCAAAATAAAATACAATCAATTTCGGCCAGTCTGAATGAGAAAACCGTTCAGAATAAAGTAAGAGTACTTCAAGATAATCGGTCAGCTCCTCTTTTACAAAAGAAAGCAAATAATACTGGTCTGCCTAATGATTTAAAAACAGGAATAGAAAATCTTTCAGGTCATACTATGGATGATGTAAAAGTGCACTATAACTCTGATAAGCCTGCTCAACTTAACGCTCATGCCTATGCGCAGGGAACCGATATTCATATTGCATCCGGACAGGAAAAACATTTGGCGCATGAAGCCTGGCACGTGGTTCAGCAAAAACAAGGACGGGTAAAACCTACTTTACAGATGAAAGGAAAAGTGAATATAAATGATGATAAGGGTCTGGAAAAAGAAGCTGATGTTATGGGTGCGAGAGCTATCCAAATGAAATCAAAAAATATACCTAATCATTTTACCCATAAAAATCCATCTACTATTATTCAACGCAGAGTATCAGTAAGAGTTAATAAAGAGGATCGATACAAAGGAGATTTTAACAGTTATCTTGATGCTTTGAATACAGCTGTTGAAAAGGCATATTTTTTTGTAATCCATTATCCGGATTTAAAATCATATGCACAACTTGATGGTCATACGGAACATTGGGTCGAAGCGTGGAATAACTTTATTGCAGGCAAAGAAAAAGGTCAGGGTTTAATAAATGCAGCTTTTGGCTATGCTGTCGAAACATTAGCTACTGTTATCTATCTTCCGGCTCCCGGAGGAGGATTATCAGTTGAACTACAAGGCATACGCACAGGAACACGCCCTGATATAATATTAAAAGACGGAGATGCAGATGTAGGATGGCTGGATATTACTGCTTCTGGAAGTGAAGAACATGTATGGAAAAAAGCTGGCTGGCTGACTAAGGATATTAATAAAGGGGAGGTTTCATATCCTTCTCTTGATCCGGGAATTATAAAGCATAATGTTGCGAATAAGATACAATACGATGATCACACGGATCATAAAACAATTCTTCATAGAGTAAATTACTTTAAATATATTCAGGCGTTAAGAAGACTTCATTGGAAAAATATTGGAGAAAAATATTTCGGAGCTCCATTAGACAGTAATAACAAAGACAAAAAAAGACAATATATTCGTACCAGACTGGCAGAATATCTTGGTTTAAGTTATTACGATTTACCACCACAGACATTAGGAAGTGTACTACGCGCTATGGGGCAAGGCACTAATAAACATGGCTATGATGTTAGAGGATTAAGCAGAGCAAAAGGAGAAAGTATTTTACAGGAACACGATCGGGAATTACCCGGAGTTGAAAACTTTTCACCTCAGGTAATGCAAAGTATCACTGAGAGTGCAAATATGGAAAGTATGCAAAAAATTATAGCCGATTCAAATTCAGGAAAAAGTGGATTTAATCCGGCCTTTCATTATAATCCGGCCTTATCTGATGAATCAACGCAAATCCAGACCAGAGGTTCTGTGAAAATAGTAAGCTTAGCGACCAGATATAAATCTTATCTGGGAAAAAATATTGATCTGAACTTCTTTCAGCTTCGTTCACTTTTTTCACGAATGAAAAAATCTATGCCTGAACATGCAATAAAAGAGTTTGGTATAAAAATTAAATTAATTGACGGAACTATTGGTACAGTTCGCATTGATCAACTGAATTCTGGTTCTCTAAGAGCATATTACTTAAGAGCAATTAAACTACAACAATATCGTCAAAAGAAAAAAAATGCGCTTGTATGGAAAAAAAGAAATCAAATTTCTCATAGTTCAGTTTCTGAGCATCAGATTGTTCCTGTTGGGGCAACAACAGCTCCACAAGACAATTTAACCTTAGCAGGACATGACACTCAACTTCTTACGGTACCGCTTTCATTTCAGGTAATAGGATTTGGGTTTCATTTTGAAAATGGAAACCAAATAGCTGTTACTTCTGCTGAGGATTTTCAACAGCCACCAACTATAAATTCTTCTCATAAAGAAATACAATAACCTTAGAAATATTATGGAACACACAAACGATAAAACCAACAAAACTAAAACGCATTCTGTCTCTCAGAGTTTGGTAAATAAAACCATTCAAAACAAAGCAATAGAACTGCAAGACAATCGCCCTGCTTCCATCGTACAAAGAAAAAAAAATACTACCGGTTTGCCAGATAATCTAAAATCAGGAATAGAAAACCTCTCAGGACATTCTATGGATGAGGTAAAAGTGCATTACAACTCTGATAAACCGGCACAGTTAAATGCACATGCATATGCACAGGGATCAGATATTCACATTGCATCCGGACAGGAAAAACATTTGCCCCATGAAGCCTGGCATGTGATCCAGCAAAAACAAGGACGGGTAAAACCTACTTTGCAAATGAAGGGAAAAGTGAATGTGAATGATGATAAGGGTCTGGAAAAAGAGGCTGATGTTATGGGGAAGAAGGCTTTACAAAGAAAGGAAAATTCAATATTGCCTCCGGCTTTTAAAAACAAAATTTCAATAGGAAATGTTGCTCAGCTTAATGGTGAAGAACATGGTTTAGTACCGCCTAAAACCCATGGCAGATCTAAAGAATATACTTCTCCAATTACTCCGGCTTCTACCACAAAGGGACATCACCACGCAGTATCAAGAAAAGGATTAACGCGTTTTGAAAGAATGATTGACCGTATAGGGAGAATTCTTGCAACTGATACTAATGTTCATGTGGCTGTGGCATTAGATGATAAAACGTTGGTAGTAAGTGTAAATAAAGAAAGTCCGGAACAGGAAAAGAAATTAGAGACTGTAGCTGCAAAACTGAAAAATGTAATTACGAGTCAGGATCCATTAGGCACATCAATAGAAAAAAGAGTTTCTGGTGCTCGACGTACCAAAGATATTGCAAAAACAAAAAAATTACTTGAAGAAAAATACACACATGAAGATACCGGAGTTGAAACCAATGAAGAAGTTTCCTCTCAATTAAAAAGGTTGATCGTTGCTATTAATAAAGGTGTAATTCCTCATGATAAATATCATAAAGGAGAAGCTGGCATATATGTCGTCCCAACTTCTACCAGTAAAGCAGATAACAGCTACAATATGCATGGTGAACTAAAGGTCTCCAAAGCCATTAAAGATCGTAGAGAAAAAAATAATTATACAGAAAAAGATGTTTACATAGGCGGCACACTCGCCGACTGTTTTGCCTGCAATGCTTCTCATAAAATCATGAATGAAGAAATTAAAAAACAGCTTACTCACAATGATTGGAGCTTTTATTCCGGCGGCACACATGGTGGTTTATTTAAAGGATATCGTGTTAGCCCGGTTGCAACCAAAAACAAAGATCAATTTGAAACATTAACAGGTGAACATGTTGAAGATGGAAATATCCCCAAAGTAAACTCTATTGGCAAAGAACCCAAAAGTTCCTTCAATGAAGATTCTGAATCTGAAGCAGATGATGTTGATGCTTTATCTGCTTATGCGATCCAGCGAAACAAACTTATTGGTATTCAGAAAAATTTAAAGGCCAGCAAGAAAAAATTAGATGAAATTGAATCACAAATAAAAGCGGCAACAAAAGAACATGATTTATTATTACCTGAACTTGCAAAATTAACTTTAGAAGTGAAAGAACCTGCTTATCTCAAAAAAATTAAAGACGAAAAAGAAAGGTTTATAGAAGCTCAGGTAAAAAGTGCAGAAATACAACAATTAGTAGAGACTAAAAAGGCCGAAGTTCAAAAAGCAATAGACGAATTAAAAGCAGTCGAAGAAAAAATAAAAGCAGATCCCGTTGTTAAAGGAAAAACAGGTAAAAAACCTAAACCAGGGTTAGCTGTAGAATTTCGAAGTGGAAAATTAGGAAAAGTAGGCTGGCGAACTGGTGAAGCTGGTAAGATTAGCGAGGACGCTCTTACTAAACTGGATGAAAAACATGGATATTCAACCAGTTATAACAATATAAATACTAAAAAGGAAGAATTAAAAGCGTCTGAAGTTCAACTTCTGGCTATGGAAAAATCAGCAGGCGAGCTACATGTTATTTTACAACATACAGAAGCACCTCTTCATCGTAAAGAAAACTTACCTGCTGTAATTGAAAAAGTAAAAAAAGACATAGAAAAACTGACTGCCGAAAAAGAAAGTATGACCGAACATATAAGGATAAAAAAAGAGGAAAGAAAATCTACACGGGCAGCCCGAAAATTGGCTGCTAATCATGGCAATGTTAAGGATGTACAAGAAAAATTAGACTGGCTTAACAAAGCGACTGTTTCAGAAGATCAGACTGAAGATCAGACTGAAGAATTAACCGATTAAAAACCATTAAATTTAATGGAACTTGTTCGCGGTAAAAAAGTAATGGTCGGTACCATTGATGTGGCAACCAATACTATCGAAACACCAGAAGAAGTAGCTGATACCCTGCGTAAAGCTCTTGAGTTTGTAGATGCCGAAAATCTTTACCATTCTACAAACTGCGGTATGGTCAAGATGCATCGAATCAACCAGATCTGCTGCTGCGAAATCAGTATACAGTAAAGTTGGAGGAAAATTCAATAAAAAATTTGGAGAAGTATTAAATGAAATTGCCGGTGCTTATCCATCTTTAGAACCTATTGAAGACCAGATACTAACATGCGATTTAAACAAAGAGCACATGATAAATAAAGGACCGGGTGGCTTACAGACTGCTCATAAAAATCTATTGGACGCTGGTGTGGGTGAAAAACATACGGGCGGAACGGGTACTTTATCTGAACTTCACAAGGAACTTCACCGCCTGAAATCGGGAGGAAATGGATATGATTATAAAACTATGGATGTTGTATTTCTGGAAATAGTAGAAGATGTTCAGGATGGTTATGATTCCAATGATATGGGAAAATTACATTACTAAAAAATATTTGACACATAAAACTTCCTTAAAAACCAAATAAACATTGGGGAATCTAACATTTATTTTTATATTTGCGTTATTTTTATTTATTCTAAATAATTAAGTTAAAATAAATAAAAGTTCAGTCAAATTTAAACCTTTTGAGTTCAAAAGTATCTAAATATCGCTTAATGCTTTTACCCAAAAATTTATCTAAAAATTTATGAAAAATTCCCTTTTTGTTTCTTTTGCTTTAGTGGCTTCGTTGTTTGCTAATGCCCAGCAAAAAAATACTTTATTAGAACAATCTTTCTGGAAAACAGCTCCCAATATCGAAACTGTTAAGGCAGAAATTGCAAAAGGTAATAGCCCCTCCGCTTCTACTTCAAATGCTTTTGATGTGGTTGTTATGGCGATTAATAATGATGCTCCAACAGAAACGTTAAAGTTCTTATTGGAACAACCAGGTAATGAAGTAAACAAACCCACACACGATAACCGAATTTATCTTCACTGGGCTGCCGGAAAAGGTAATGCTGAAATTGTAAAATACCTCATTGCAAAAGGTTCTGATATTAATTTAGAAGACAGCCATGGCAGCTTTCCTGTTACAGCAGCCGCAAGCAGTGGCCAAAACAATACAGAAGTATACGAAGCTTTTTTTAAAGCAGGAATAGATCCAAAGAAAAAATACAAAGATGGTATAAACCTGTTACTTATGGCGATACCGTATGACAAAAATCTTTCCATCTCGAATTACTTTATTACAAAAGGATTATCACTTAAAGATGTTGATAATGATGGTAATACTGCTTTTGATTATGCCGCCAGAACCGGAAATATTGTACTTTTAAAAACACTATTAGAAAAAGGTGTAAAATATACAGACAATGCACTGCTAATTGCAGCACAGGGTTCACGCAGGGAAACCAACACAATTGATACCTATAAATATCTTATCGAAGATTTAAAAATAAAACCAACTGCTACAAATAAAGAGGGACAAACCGTACTTCATTTTCTGGCAAATAAATCCAGCCAGACAGAAATTATCAATTACTTTATAGCAAAAGGAGTAAATAGTAACAAAGCTGACAATGAAGGAAATACTCCTTTAATGATTGCTGCTTCTGCCAGAGAAACAACTGCACTGGAACAATTATTGCCAAATACAAAAAACATCAATACACAAAATCTAAAGGGAGAATCTGCCTTAACATTAGCGGTTAAAACAGGAACTCCGGGTGCTGTTGAGATTCTTTTAAATAAAGGAGCTGATACCAAAGTTTTAGACAAAGACGGAAACAACCTTGGTTTTTATCTAATACAATCTTACCGTCCTCAAATGATGGGACGTGGTGGTGATGGAGCTTCCGCAAAACAAGATCCGTTAGCTGCTAAAATAAAATTATTACAGGATAAAGGACTAAACCTGACAACTCCGCAAAAAGACGGAAACACACTATACCATTTAGCTGTCATAAAAAACGATTTAACATTACTGAAAAAAATTGCAGATTTAAATATCGACATTAATGCTAAAAATAAAGACGGTTTAACGGCTTTGCATAAAGCAGCAATGGTTGCCAAAGATGATACTATCTTAAAATATCTTATTTCTGTTGGTGCAAAAAAAGACCTAACAACTGAATTTGACGAAAGTGCTTACGCTTTGGCAAAAGAAAATGAATCACTTACTAAAAGCAATGTTTCTGTTGAATTTTTAAAGTAAACAATCATTAAATTTCAATTTTTTAAATTCCAAATTCCAATAATTAAATCAATTTCAAATGAAATCTATTAAAATTGCTCTTACAGCCGTTCTTATATGTCTTGTTTCTTTCAATATAAATGCACAGTCGGGCAAATACAAATGCATGCTTCAAATGTCAAATTATATGGGAGAAGGCGCCTATATAGTCGTATCACTAATTAATGCTAAAGGAGATTACGAAAAAACGCTTTATGTGATGGGAGATGACAAAAAATGGTACAAATCATTGAAAGAATGGAACAAGTTTCATACAGCTCAAAAATCAGACGATATCAGTGCTAAAACCGGGGCTTCTGTAACTGGCGGAGACCGCAGTATTACTACTATTGAAATTGAAAATTCTAAAATAAACAAAGGGTACAAATTACGTTTTGAATCGGCAGTTGAAGACCAGAAATATTATGTAAACGATCTTGAAATTCCACTTACAACTGAAGGTCTCGCTGAAAAAACAGAAGGGAAAGGATATATCAGATACGTAAGACTGAACAAAATTTAATACGATTACATTTCTAGAATACACGCAATGACTCTTTCTTTCTGGCGTTACGCACACCTGGCTTTGGCCCTGTTTTCCTCTGTTTTTCTAATTTTGGCTTCGGTAACCGGAATCATTCTGGCGATCGATGCGGCGCAGGAAAAAACATTCCCGTACAAAGCAGCGAATTTTGACCAGTTAACTTTAGGCGAAACACTGCCAATATTAAAAAAAGCATATCCTGAAATTACAGAATTGAGTATTGATTACAACCAGTTTGTAACATTGCAGGCAATCGATGAGGATGGAAATGACATCAACGCATATATCAATCCCAAAACCGGTAAGACATTAGGCACGCCTTTAAAAAAAAGCGAATTTATTCAATGGGTTACAGGTTTTCATCGCTCTTTATTTCTTCATGAAACCGGGAGATTTTTTGTTGGTATAATCTCTTTTTGTCTATTACTAATATCAATTTCGGGTTTCGTGCTTGTTTTAAAAAGACAGCGCGGTATCCGAAATTTCTTTTCTAAAGTAATCAAAGAATATTTTGCCCAGTATTACCATGTTGTTTTCGGGAGGCTGGCTTTGATTCCGATTTTTATTATTGCACTTACCGGAATGTATCTTTCGCTGGAAAGATTCAACTTTTTTATGGGTAATGAAAAAGTCAAACCTGTAAATACCGAACTTTCTTCGGAAGCCCAAAAAACTTCAATCTTTAAAAATACACTTTTATCAGACGTAAAAAAAATAGAATTTCCTTTTACGGATGACCCTGAAGAATATTACATTATCGAATTAAAAGATCGTGAAATTGAAGTAAATCAGGTTAGCGGTGCAGTTGTTTCTGAAAAACGGATTCCTGTAACAGTTCAGTTAGCCTCGTTCAGCCTTGATCTTCATACCGGAAGAATCAATGCAGTATGGGCTATCATTCTGGCTATTGCCTGCATCAATATTCTTTTCTTTGTTTATTCAGGATTTGCGATTACTTTAAAACGAAGATCTGGCTTAATAAAAAATAAATTTAAAGCTAATGAGAGCAGCTTCATTCTATTAGTAGGTTCTGAAAACGGGAGCTCTTTCAGGTTTGCCAATGCTATTTTGAAGCAACTTACAGATCAGGGACACAAAGCTTTTATAACCGAATTAAACCGTTTTTCTGTTTATCCAAAGGCAGAACATATCATTATCTTTTCTTCGACGCATGGTTTAGGAGATGCGCCTTCAAACGGAACTCAATTTAAATCTCTTTTGCACAAGCAGCACCAAAAACAGAAAATCAATTTTTCCGTAATCGGTTTTGGCTCAAAATCATATCCTGATTTTTGCAAGTTTGCAGTAGAAGCCGATCAGCTTCTGGAAATCCAAAACTGGACAGAACGTTTTCTTGAATTGCAGACCGTTAATGACAAATCGGCTGTTGAGTTTGTAAACTGGGTGAAATTATGGAGCGAAAAAACCGGAATTCCTTTAACTACCACTCCTTCTTTATATAACCATGTTCCAAAAGGACTTCAAAAACTAATGGTTTTAGACAAAACAAAAGTTACTGAAACCGAACACACTTTCATATTAACCTTACGGGCCAATATGCGGACAAAATTCAGTTCGGGAGATTTACTCGCTATTTATCCCGCGAACGATTCCCGTGAACGCCTCTACTCTATTGGAAATCATTCCGGAAACATACAATTAGTTGTAAAACTACATCCAAACGGACTGGGTTCCGAATTCTTAAATAACCTTGAAGCAGGAAATACCATTAAAGCCCGAATCATAAATAATAATGCTTTTCACTTTCCGACAAAAGCTCCAAAAGTGGCTCTGATTTCCAACGGAACCGGGATTGCTCCTTTTCTTGGAATGATTGAGCAAAACAGGAAAAAAACAGAAACTCATTTGTATTGCGGTTTCAGAATGGAAACCGAAACTGTTTCGGGTTATAAAAATTTTTCAGCTGAAATGATTCAGAAACAAAAACTTGCAGGTTTTCATCTGGCTCTTTCCCGGGAAGCAGAACATATTTACGTGATGGATTTGATAAAACGTGATGCTTCCTTTTTTGTTAATTTATTACAACAAGGCGGCGTTATCATGATTTGTGGTTCGCTGGCAATGCAAAATGATGTAGAAGCAATTTTAAACGAATTATGCCTGGAAAGAAACATCAAAAACCTTTATGATTATAAGAAAAACGGACAATTATTAACTGACTGTTATTAATATTTTTATACCAATGAAGTTATCTCATTATAAAATTGTATTTGCTTTTGTAATTTTATGGAACATCTCCGGGTATTCTCAACTATTGCGCAAAAGAACTACTTTGCTAATGGGCGGACGTTTTGATATTAGTATTGTTGCCAATGATTCTCTTACAGCAGAACAAAATATAAATGAAGTAATTGCAGAAATTAGCCGGATTGAAAACCTGATTTCAGACTGGAAACCGGATTCGCAGGTTTCTGAAGTGAATCAGAATGCGGGGATCAAACCCGTGAAAGTGGATCGTGAAGTTTTTGAATTGACACAAAGAGCTATTCGATTTTCTGAAATCACCAACGGAGGTTTTGACATCAGTTTTGCTGCCATGGACAGAATCTGGAAGTTTGACGGTTCCATGACCGAAATGCCTTCGGCGGAAGCCATAAAAAAATCGGTAGCCAAAGTTGGATACAAAAATATTATTTTAGATAGTGTAAACTCAACCATTTTCCTGAAATTAAAAGGAATGAAAATTGGATTTGGTGCTCTGGGCGAAGGATATGCGACAGATAAATGCCGAACCATGATGATTGCAAAAGGAATAAAAGCCGGAATTATAAACGGATCCGGTGATATGAGTACCTGGGGAACACAGCCCAACGGAGAAGACTGGAAAATCGGAATTACGAACCCGTTTAAACCTGAAAAACTTTTGGCGGTTGTTCCTTTGAATGAGGGTGCTGTAACCACATCAGGCAATTATGAAAAATATGTTGTTTTTAACGGAAAACGATATTCACATATTATAAACCCAGCAACCGGTTATCCGGCAACTGGTTTGTGCAGTGTTAGTATTTTTGGTCCCAATGCCGAAACCGCAAACGGATTAAGCACTTCGATAATGGTTTTAGGCAAAGATTATGGGTTGCTTTTACTTCAAAAATTCCCGGATTACAGTTGTGTAATGATTGCGGATAATGGAAAAGTAATTAAATCTAAAAACTTTAAAGTTTCTAAATTTAATCCTAAGCTATAATTCTACTGTCAGGCTGAGCGGAGTCGAAGCCCTTACAACTTATTTTCTATTCGAAGACTCACGTGCTAAAACCTCAGTATTTAAAAAAGTAATTTCTTTAACCTCATCACTTTTAGAAGATTTTAGGTTTTTAATAATAATTTCGGCAGCCGCCTTACCCATTTTTTCTGCAGGATGGGTTATAGTTGATAAATTTGGATCAATAATTTGCGAAATTGGGTCATTATTAAAGCCAATAACAGCAACATCCTCCGGAACTTTAATTCCTCTTTTTTTAGCTGTCTGAACAGCACTTACAGCAATAATATCTCCAGCTGCAAAAATACCATCCGGAATTGGATTTAAATCAAATAATTTATTGCTTGCCTTTACTCCGTCTTCATATGTAACTGACTTTAAATTGACTATCAGTTCCTCGTCCATAGGTAAATTATGATCTCTTAAAGCTTCGATATATCCTCTTCTCCTTTCATTATATAAATTACCAAATTCTGATCCTGCTGTCAAATGTGCAATGCGTGTACAGCCCTGATCGATAAGATGTTTCGTTGCTTTATAACCTGCTGAATAATTATCAATTATGACCCTGAATGTATTAAAATCTTTAGGAACCCTGTCGACAAAAACAAGAGGAATATTATTGTTTGAAAATTGCAAAAAGTGTGAAGTATCCCTGGTTTCCATAGCTAGCGAACAAATAACACCACTAACACGATTGCTGTATAAAGATTTAGCCATATTTACCTCCTCTTCAGAAGAGTCATGCGACTGCATAATGATAACCGTGTAACCGGATTTTTGGGCGGCAATTTCGATTCCGCTGATTAATGATGACAGAAAGGGCTGGGTAACTGTGGGAATCAAAACGCCTATGGTTTTGGTTTTATTTCCTCTTAGACTTGCTGCTAAAGTATTAGGCACAAAACCCATTTCTTCGGCAGTTTTTTTAACCTTTTTTATTGTTTTATCACTAATCGTGTGATGGTCTTTTAAAGCCCTGGAAATAGTTGATGTTGCTAAATTTAACTTTTCAGCAATATCGTATATCGTTACATGTTTATTTTCTTCCATAAAATAAATAATAAATAAGTGTAAATATAGCTATTTTCTATCTGATGCAATCTTCTAAAAACCGAAGAAATAAAACAATACCATTTGTCATTTTGCCTGAATATTTTTTCATATATTTCTGGTCAAAATAATTGAAAATTTCTAAATAAAAACTAACTAACATGACCACTTTTCCTTATAAACTATTAAACCAGAATCTCAAAAACATAATAACTGCAGTGATTGTTTATCTGTTTTCTGCTGCCGTTTCTGCCCAGACACAAAACACAAACTGGAATGGTAAAAAATGTGCCGTTGTACTGACATATGATGACGCCTTAAATATTCATCTTGACAAAGTCATCCCAATGCTAAATTCGTATCAGTTTAAAGGAACTTTTTATCTGATAGGCTCTTCTCCTGTTGTTTCCCAGAGAATTGAAGCATGGAGAACCGCAGCAAAACAAGGACATGAACTTGGTAATCATACTTTAAACCATCCGTGTGACGGAAATTTACCCGGAAGAGAATTTGTAACAGCTGAAGCTGATTTATCCAAATATACGGTTGCCAGGGCAGTTAATGAAACCAGAATTACAAATACTTTACTAAAAGCTATTGACGGCAAAAACGAACGTACTTTTGCCTATCCTTGCGGAGATTTGACCATTAAAGATACATTGTATTATAATTTTTTAAAAAATGATTTTGTTGCTGCGAGAGGAGTTACACCCGGTTATTTAAACAAGAAAGAAGTTGATCTTTCTAATGTAAATTCCTTTGTTCAAAACGGAAGCACAGCCGAACAAATGATAGCTCAGGTTGAAGAGGCTGAAAAAAAGGGCTCATTTATTGTTTTTCTGTTTCACGGTGTAGGCGGTGAACATTCTCTGAATATCGATTTGGAAGAACACCGAAAATTACTGGAATATTTAAAGAAAAGAAAAAAAGATATTTGGGTGGCGACAATGGTTGATGTGGCGAAATATATTAGAGGAAATTAAATTTGTTAATAGCATTCCACGGCTTTAAGCAATTGAGTTATTTACTATCATAAATACAAACTCTCTATTTGTTAGAGTTTAAATAGAGAGTTTAATTGATTTTCCTGTAAAATTTATTTTTCATCTACAATAAAAGAATAATAATCTAAATCTTTACGAATAAAAGTACTTTTAAAGTAATTCCATTTATTATTTTTTCTTCTAAAAATTTCAATTACTGTTGATTTACATTTTTTATTAATAGAATCACCTATTTTTAAGTATTCATCATTTTCAGAATACAATGAAATATATTTATCATCAGTTTTAATTTTAATTTCTTTTCCTCCACGACCTTGTCTAACATCAATTATTTTGTCATGCAAATTTGAATTATAAAGATTTTTAAAATTTGTATACCAAAATACATCTTTTGAGAACCATAATATAAACATTAAAAAAATAACGAATATCACCTTTACTATTTTCATTAATTATATTTTTTCAGAGTTACTTGGGGTAATCATAAAAAAGTAATTATTTCGTCAATAGTTCTTTTACCAGTTCATTTAACTTGTTGCCATGAATGTTTTTTGCCAGAATAATTCCGTTTTTGTCTAGTAAAACATTAAATGGCAACGCTTGTACCATATAATCAGTTGCTGCTGCAGAACTCCAGTATTTTAAATCACTTACTTGTGTCCATGGAAGTTTGAGTTTTGTTATTACTCCTGTCCAGGAAGGTTTTTTAGTATCTAATGAAACCCCATAAATATCTAATTTCCCGGGATATGTGTTATATAGTTTCAATAATTCAGGCTGTTCTTTAATGCATGGACCACACCATGATGCCCAAAAGTCAACTAATACAATTCCTCCTCTTAAAGATGAAAGTGCTACTTTTTCCCCTTTTGTATCCGGAAGATCAATTTCTGGAGCTATATCCCCTACTTCAAGGCCTACAACCTGTGCTTTAACCCCAATTACAGAAAAAACCAACAATACTGCAACAAATAATTTCTTCATATTTTAATTCTCAGTTAACTTACTAATCTTAATTTATATTTCAGACAAATATAAATAACAACACTTAACTTTTAAATAAAAATTGAGCATTATTCTATTAAAAAAAATAACTGCAATTTTATTTGGCAGCTATTTATTTTATTATTTACTTTGCAATTCAAAGTACTTTAAAAAAATAATATAAGACAAAATACATATTAGTTATTATTTAAAAATTAGATTACTTTTTTATTTACTATTTAACTTTGAATTTCAAAGAACTTTATAAAAACACATTTATGAAAGACCACATTATTGAAAAATTGTATGAATACACAAAAAAGCCTTATCAAAAATATTTTAAAAGAAATACCCCTTGGGAAATTGACAAAACAACACTATTAAATTATCCCGAAGGCACTTTAGGAAATGGTTTAGGAAGCTTTCTTTCAAAACATCATTTTGATATACAGCCCAAATTAGAAGATCATGACATCATTCATGTTTTAACCAATACCGGAATTTCAGTTATTGATGAAATCGCGATGCAGTATTATCTTTTAGGAAATGGAAAGAGAAGCATGTATTTGTTTTTGGTAATATTTTCAGGTACTCCCTTCTACCCTAAACAAATTAAGTATTTTATTGAACAGTACAAAAGAGGCAAAAAAGCCCATTCTTTTTATTACCTGAATTTTTCAAACATGCTTTTTGTACCAGTCAAAACTATTCAACATATTTTTAATATTTAATCTTATGCAAATTACACATCAAAAACTTTCAGAGGAAACCCAAACTATTGAATTAGTAATTGGAACTTTTATAATCAGTACTGTCTTATTTGCCTTTTATATGTTTACCAGCCAAAACGCTAATGTTCTGTTATTTGCTTTTCCTTTTGCTGTTTCAGTTTTATTTTTAAACGTAATCATGCTCTTCCATCTAACAGGTCGTTTTATAAAATTATATAACGACCGGAGAGATATAGCAGTTAAGATTTTACTGCTGCTCAGTAATATTCCTATTGCGGTTTTGTATTATGTTATTGCGATGAAATTGTGATTATTGAAATCTAAAACTCATCTCATTATTGGGGAAGAAAAGCGGGACTAAAATCTTTGTTACTTCTCCATCTTTCGAGAGCAATGTCCAATCCAAACTGTTAATAATAGATCGATGTTTAAATTCTTCTTTATCTATGAATTCTCCATATGCTATATCGTCACACAATACTTTCTCGGAAGATTCGATTGAAAAATTTATGTACTCTCTCAATTCTTTTTCTTTTTCAATTGTATCTGTATTCAGTTTTATCCGTCCAGATGTACTTGGGAAATCCATACTCTCGATTAAAAAAGTACCAATTAATTTGTCCCTGTATAAAAGATTGAATTCTTGTTTCATAAAATTATTATTGTAATGCTTTACTATTATTGAAGTTTGAAGATTGAATTCAACAATTATTCGGATGCCAAGTCATCCAAAATACAAAACCAACTTTCCATTAAATCAATTGCCTAAATCTGCTGTAAGATTCTTCATTCTTCCTTCCACCAGTCAAAAGATAATTCTGCTTGAAAATCATAAAGATGATCAAGTTTCCGAGCTAAGAGTCTTCTTAAGTCTTGACCATCTTTATTTTCAATTGCTAATTTTTTGATATAGGAATCAAAATATGTTTCAAGTTGTTTCTGCAGAATTGTTCTATTGATTTTTTTTGTCTTATCAGATTCATTGTAAAACAAAAATTTTGTAACTTCATTTTTGTCAGGTTCTGCGGCAGAAATTAACCAATCCTCTTTTGTTCTAGCTTCATGCATAAGTCCACAACGAACTTTTCCATAGAACTCTTTTGCATTAAAGATAGGATGAGATGTGATAGCACCTGTAGCTGGATCTTTTATAAAAAATTGATTTTCAAAGACTTCTTCGCTTTCTAAAAAATCTATGAAGCATTTGTCACTTTCATAATACTCATAGTTTGGTCTTTTCTCTTTTTTCTTTGGACGTTTGTGTACATGAACCTTTCCTTGTTTAAATGCCGCAAACATTTCGATCAGTGCACATTGCAATGTTAAAACTGAAAATCCTTCACCTTTTCTAGTGTTTGGTCTTAAAATATCCTTTATTGGTACAAAATAAAAATCCTTAATCCTGTTTTCAAAAAGTTTTATTATTGTTTTCCAATCTTTCGAATAAACATACGAGCCATTTAATTCTGTTCTATGCTTAGACCACGTTTGTTTGTCTAAAATTTGTCTTCCCATTTTTTATAGTAAAGTTCTTCAAGGTAATTAATAAATCATAACTTGTAGTTATTCCTTTAAAATCAATTAGCCCCCGGCAAAACAATCCCTCCCTGATCTATCAAATAAAGTAAAGTTGTCATAGTAGCCGCACCAAGTTCTAATTCTCTTTTGTTGATGGCGTCAAACTTATCATTTGCAGCATGATGGTAATCAAAATAACGCTGCGAATCCGGTTTTAAACCTGCTTTAACTATCGCTTTAGAGGTTAAATGCCCAATATCTGAACCAGCATGACCAATGGTAAAACTATGTACCAGATAAGGTTCGAAAAAGTCTTTGAATCCCTGAATTTTCTTCAAATTAGCATCGTCTGCTTCAATTGAGAATCCTCTTGGTGTAAATCCACCTGAGTCACTTTCTAAAGCAAAAATATGGTTTTCGTTCTTTTGCTTTGAAACTTCTTCGTATTTGGCCCCGCCTTTTCCGCCGTTTTCTTCGTTCATAAATAATACGACACGAATCGTATTTTTAGGTTTATAATTAAAACTTTTAAGAATTCGAACCACTTCCATGCTTTGCACTACTCCTGCACCATCGTCATGAGATCCGTCTGCCAAATCCCATGAATCCAAATGACCCCCAACAACCATAATATTTTCAGGCGTTACCGTTCCTGTCAATTCACCTATAACGTTATAAGATAATACATCCGGCAAAGTTTCGCAGGACTGTTTGAAATAAAATTTTAACGTAGGATTATTTTTTAAAGCAGCACTTAATAATTCAGCGCCATTCGTACTGATCGCTGCAGTCGGAATATATTGCTCTTTTGGCAAGTCGCCATAACTCTGAGCTCCTGTGTGTGGAAAATCATCTAAACGCAAATTCATTGAACGAACAATGGTTCCTGCTGCGCCAAGTTTAGCCGCCTCTTTTGCGCCTGCAAATCTCTGGTCTACACAAGCTCCGTATGATTTGAAGGTTTCAATATTTTCAGGATTCATTGGTCTGTTAAAAAACACAATTTTTCCTTTTACTTTATCTCCTAAGGTTTTTAATTCTTCGATACCCTGTACTTCTATTACTTCAGCAGTTAATCCTGTTTTTGGTGTGGCAACAGAGCCTCCCAAAGCACAAATTGGCACTACGGTTTTTACTTTTCCGTCTAAGATAAATGCTGTTTCTTTTTCGCCACGTACCCAATGCGGCACCATTACTTCCTGCAGATAGACTTTGTCAAGTCCTAAACTCTCTAATTGGGACTTGGTATAATTAACCGCCAGTTGTGCATTTTGAGAACCTGATAAACGAGCCCCAATATCGTTGGACAAATACTCTAACCAAGTATAACATTTGGAATCGGTTAAGGCTTTTTTATAAAATAATTTAATGTTTTTTTCATCATTTGATTGTGCAAAAGCCATCAAACCGCTTAAAATCAAAACAGGCAGAAGAGTTATTTTTTTCATCGTTTTATATGTGTTTTGGGTGTTTTTTGTTTGTTAGTTCTTTCACAAAGAAACAAAAAATCTCTAAATCTGTCAGATTTTTTCTTCAGCCTTTTCACAAAAAAGCTCTGATTTACAAATTCTTCAATTTGCAGTCAGAGCTTTTATAAATTCTTTAAATAAAAATTATTTTACTTCGATAATCTTATTTTTTATACCGATTCCATTTTCATTAAAGGCTTCGATTGTAAAGTAATATTTTGTGCCTTTATCTAGGCCTCTAAAATCATACGTGTTGTCTCCGTAAACCATAATGCTGTTGTATAATTTATCCGGAGTAATTCCGTAATAGATGTTGTATCCGACTGCATCATTTTGTTTTTTCCATGAAATTATGGCATTTCTTGAATCGGTTTTATTTCTGTTTACTTTAAAAGAGGCAACTGCTTTTGGTTTTGCTGCTAATCCATTACCAAAAACCCTGAAATCTGAAATTGCAAATAATCCGGAAGCGTTATGAATGTTTTCCATTTTAATATAACGCACTTTAATGGATTTTGTGAGTTCTACGTAATCGTGAGGCACATCTTTATCATTTTTGGATCTGTCTACAACCAATGTCCAGTTTACAGCATCATCAGACATGAAAATTTTGTACTGGTAATAAATATCCATTGCTTTATTGAACTGTGTTGCTTTATGATCTGCGTAATTAATCTGCAACGCCTTTATTTCCATAGGTCTTCCCAAATCCATTTGAAGCCATTCACCCGCATTATTGGTTTTGGCAGACCAATACGTCTGAATATTTTCATCCGTCAAATTTTCAGCTCCATAGCAGAATTTCTCATACACTTTTTTTCCGCCGTTATCCATTCGGTGTGTTTCTACTTCCATACATTCTTCCGAAGAAGAAACAGTTACAGGCTTTTTAGACGATAGTAACATCCATCCTGATGAAGCTCCTTTTGTCTGATCACGCTGACTTGTTGGAAGTATAATCGGGAAATCACCGTAAGAAGTAATAGAATACATAACATCATCCTTATCAAATCCCGCAGGAAACATATCGATACGGCGCTCAAAACGGTCTTTAATAGAGATTTTGCAGGTTCCGGTATTCCAGTAATTTCCGTAATTGTCTGCAAAAGTATTTCCGTGTCCGGCTCCAATCACAAATCCGCCCGGTTTATACGACATTGGATTGTGTTTTTGATATACGAATGGGCCTAACGGATTATCACCTACATGAACCCCATTGGCATAGCCTTTAAATTCGGTTGCCGGTGCGCCGTATTGCATATAATATTTTCCGTTGTGTTTGGTCATCCAGGCACCTTCGATAAAATTCCCCCAAGGCGCAGGTTCCATATCGTTGTTGGGTCCAAAACGTTCCCAACCGTGAGCTGAAGGATTCAAAATAGTCACTTCTTTAATCTGACCATACGGGCGCTGAATATCCTCTACCTCAGTCGCTTTGTATAATGTAGCATAATCGGCCTGATTGCCTTTTGGAAGCCAGGTTTTATAATCAACCTCGACACCTACAAGAGGCAGTTTTCCACTTGAACCATAATACATATACACTTTTTTGTCGTCATCCTGAAAAATGGCAGGATCCCAGGTAGGAAGCATAGCTTTGTCTACGTGACGTGTCCATCTGCCAGATTTTGGATCTGCTGTTTTCCAGATGGGATGATCCCTTTTCCAGGTCGAGCCTACATAAAATAAAGTGTCATTTACCACCCAGGCTGCCGGAGCGCACTGATCATCATCGCCCGGCTGTCTTTGGAAACTTCCGTAAACAAAATTCCAGTCGGACATGTCTTTACTCCAAAAGAAACCTGCCTGATTTGTGGCAAATAAATAATAATCGCCTTTATAAGTAATGATTACCGGATCAGCACTGGAACGGCGGGACTCCGGAATTCCGTTGTGATTGTGTGTTGTATAATTGTAACCAATATTTATTGGATTACAATACGTTGTTGCAGCTCTGGCAGGATCAAACCATTCTGTTTTTTGTGACCTGAGATTGATATTAAATGCTATCAAAAACAACAAAAGCAATATTGAAGACAGTTTATACATTTCTTTATTTTATTTTTTAAAATCTTGTTATTCGTTATTAGCAGTTTTACTTTTTACCCTCTGAATTAACAGCTCCGGTTCATTTGTGGTGATGTAATTGAATTTATGAGCTATAATCCAATCCATATCTCCAGGTTCGTTTACGGTCCATGCATTCAGAATCATTTTGTTGTCTTTGGCTTCCTGAATCCATTCCGGATGTTTTTTGAAGACCGAATAATGATAATCGATACCGTTGATATTATCTGCTTTTACCTGTTTCGGAGATTTATTTCCTTCCAGATATTGCAAAGAAGTTTTAGGATCTATTTGCCGAATCTGTTTTAGAATTTCATAGTCAAAACTGATGTAGCAGGTATTTTTATCTGCTTTCAGCTTCCTGATCATTTCAACAGCTAATACAGCAGTCTTTTTTCCTCTTTCTTGGCTAATTTCCGAAGGTTTTATTTCGCAGACCAAAAGTGTTTTTTTATTATTTCGCATTCCTTCAGAAATATATTCATGCAAGGTTGGCAATTTTTCTCCATTTGAAAGTTTAAATTTTATCAAATCAGCGTAGTTGGTTTCTTCAATCAATAATTTATTGAAATGAGAGTCGTGATTGATTACAAGTGAATCATCAGCGGTTCTCCAAACGTCAAATTCTGAACCTGCAAATTTCAAATCGATTGCATGGCGTAAAGCTGCAATTGAATTTTCAGGAAGATTCTTTTTTTTCCAGGCTCCTCTATGTGCTACAATTTCATTCTTTTTGATACTGCACGAAGAAAGAACAATCAGCACGAACAAAAAAGAAATTTTTTTAAAAGTATTCATCTGTTTAAGAATTTAAAATTGGTTTTTATTTCAGAAAAAAAGCCCTTCGTATAACCAGTACGAAGGGCAATTACTAATAACAAACCAATTATTTAGTTAACTCAAAACTAACTTTCTTATCGGCAGCTGAATTTCCTCCTACGAAAATTTCAAACTGTCCGGGCTCTGCTACAAATTGTAAATCAGAGTTATAAAATTTTAAATCTTCAACAGTAATGTCAAAACTTACTGCTTGTTTCTCTCCTTTTTTAAGTTCTATTTTTTGGAAACCTTTTAGTTCTCTAACCGGTCTTGTTACTGAACCTACCAAATCCCTGATGTACAACTGAACGGTTTCTTTTCCGTCAAAATTCCCTGTATTTGTTACATCAACTGTTACTTTTAATTTTCCGGTTGAATTCATTTTATCAGCAGAAATTTTCAGATTTGAATAATCGAAAGTGGTGTAACTTAAACCAAATCCGAATGGAAATAACGGCTCATTTCTTTCGTCAATATAATTTGATCTGAACTTTTCAAACTTTCCTTCTGTGTTAGAAAGTGGTCTCCCTGTATTTTTGTGCGCGTAATAAATTGGCACCTGGCCAACACTTCTTGGGAAAGTAGTAGTTAATTTTCCGGAAGGGTTTACATCTCCAAATAAAACATCTGCAATAGCGTGACCTGCTTCACTTCCGGCAAACCAAACGTTTAAAATAGCAGGAACTGTTGCGCTTTCATCATTTAAAACTAAAGGACGGCCATCAAATAAAACCAATACGACAGGTTTTCCAGTTTTTAGCAAAGCATTCAGTAAATCTTTTTGAGCCTGTGGGATTTCTAAATTAGTTCGGCTGCTGGATTCTCCGCTCATCTCAGCAGATTCTCCTAAGGCAGCCACAATTACATCAGATTGTTCAGCGACTTTTAAAGCTTCTGCGATTAATTCTTCTTTAGGACGAGAATCACGATTTAAGGTTTTACCAAACATTGTTGCATTGGTTTCAAACGTTTCATCGTAATCTAAATTGCTTCCTTTTGCGTAAAGTACTTTTACAGATTTTCCGCCTACATCCTGAATTCCCTGCAACAACGAAATACATTTTTCGCCAACAGTGGCTACACTCCAGGTTCCTGACATATTATTTCTTGCATCTGCCAAAGGCCCAATCAGGCCAATAGTTCCCGATCTCTTAAGAGGCAATACCTGATGCTGATTTTTTAATAAAACCAATGACTGCGCTGAAATCTCACGGGCTTCTTTTCGGCTAGCTGTTGTAAAGATTTCTGTCTTGGCTCTTTTTGGATCGCAATATTTGTATGGATCGTGGAATAATCCTAAATCATATTTTGTCTCTAAAATCAATTTAACGGCATTGTCAATAGTTTCGATAGTGACTTTTTTCTCATCTAAAGATTTTTTCAAAGTTCCTAAGAAACCTTCTCCAACCATATCCATTTCAACTCCGGCGTTTAATGATAAAGCCGAAACTGTTTGTAAATCTCCCATTCCGTGTTCAATCATTTCGGGAATTCCTGTAAAATCAGTAACTACAAAACCTTTAAAACCCCATTGTTTTCTTAGAACATCGGTCATTAGCCATTTGTTTCCGGTTGCAGGGATTCCGTCAATTTCGTTGAAAGAAGCCATAACCGAACCTACACCCGCATCAACTGCTGCTTTGTAAGGCGGAAAATAATCGTTAAACATTCGGATGTGACTCATGTCTACTGTATTGTAATCACGGCCTGCTTCCGGAGCTCCATATAAGGCAAAATGTTTAACACAGGCTAAAATGGAATTGTTTTTAGAAAGATCGTGCTGCTGGTATCCGTTCACCATTGCTTTTGCAATCTGGCTTCCTAAATACGGATCTTCTCCTGAACCTTCGGAAATCCTTCCCCAACGAGGATCCCGAGAAATGTCTACCATAGGAGAAAATGTCCAGTTGATACCATCAGCACTTGCTTCCTGCGCAGCAATCTGCGCGCTTCTCTCAATTAGCTTCATATCCCAGGTACAGGATAATCCAAGCGGAATTGGAAATGTGGTTTCATAACCGTGAATCACGTCCATACCAAAAAGCAACGGAATTTTTAATCGGCTTTTTTCAACCGCAATTTTCTGCACTTCTTTTATTTTTTGAACCGATTTAATATTGAACAAACCGCCTACTTTACCTTCAGCGATATTTTTTGCAACGTTCGAACTGTTTGCCTGACCTGTCGTAATATCTCCAGATGTTGGTAAATTTAGCTGACCTAATTTCTCATCTAAAGTCATTTTTGACATTAACTCTGCCACAAACTCCGACTTTGGTTTAATTTTTACAGCATTTTTAGTATTCTTTTTTTGAGCGTAACCCAAAACAGCGCATCCTAAAAAAAGTAAGACTAATTTATTTTTCATATGTAAATATTTATTGATTTTTATATAATCGCCATTGTGTATTCCTATTTTGGTTCGGAACAATGGCGATTTTTCATTTTGTGGTATTTATTTTTATTTATTGATTTTAATCTGTTTAAACATCCAGTCATAAATTTCGGGATTGTCATAAACTCTTGTCCAGCTATCGTGATTTGCATCATCAAAAATGGTCAGTTTTACATCTTTGGCGTTACATTTTTTCAATTCTTTGTAGATTGTAATCGCATAATTCACATTCACTACATCATCCAATAATCCGTGAAAAATTCTGGTTGGAATATTGGCTATTGCGCAAGCGTGTTCTAACTGAATTAAATCTACAAAACCAGCGACAGGTACATTTGCGGCAAATAGATCCGGATGTGCAAAAGCCAAATTCCAGGAAGCCCATCCTCCTGAGCTCAAACCAGTAACATATATTCTTTCTGAATCGATTTTGTTTTCTTTCTGAATTTTTACAATGAGCTGATAAATAGATTCAATATCCCAATTTTCATCTTCTTTGCATTGAGGAGCCAAAACATAAGCATCTAACTGATGTGTTTTTAAATACTTAAAAGGGCCATTAATTTTTACTTTTTCAATGTCAGTTCCTTTTTCTCCATCTCCTGAAATAAAAACGATTAATGGCTTTTTCTCTTTCAGATTGGCTGGACGATGCAAAGCATAACCCAATTCATATTTTGATAGTATGACTGTATTGATTTTTCCGGTTGTTTCACTTTGGGAAAATCCAACTATTGAAAATAACAGGAATAAAAATGTTGCCTTATAACTCATGAAAAAACTATTTAAATTCCGTATTTTCCAGATTTGAATGCAAGTTTTGTCAAACCTTGTTTTACTTCCGGTGCATTCATAAACAATTTCCACAACAAACCTGTTCTGTAATTTTCAATCATTATAACTTCTGGTCCCTGATCGATTGCTAAATAACGTTTAGCCACCCACTTATTGCCCAAACTAATTGCATCATAAAAGCCTGCATCTCCCCATGTTTCATTTTTATGATTTTCATATAAATTACGTATCAAAGCCAATGATTCTTTTGGAGTATAAACAATAGAACTTATGGCTGCTGTAGGCGAAATAACCCCCTGATCGTTACTTGGCATGTGCGCATTGTAACCAACAGAACCGTCCGGATTTCTGGAATATGATGCTGTTAATCCCCAATAATTTGGTCCATAATCCTTGATTTTGTTAGGGTTTTCGACACAATACTCATAGTTGATTTTGGTCTGATTTACATTTAAATCCCAATAATTAGCATATTTATCGCTTAATTGATTCGGATCCAGACCTAAGTAAGAATAATGTGCCCAGAATAAAGGCCCTCCAAATTCTTCGGCTCCGTTATGTTTTAAAATTAGAGGAATGTTATATTTTGTATTAGCAGAAACGATTTCGCCTCTTCTCGCCCATCCTTCATGGTATGTTTTTGCATCAATTGAATGCGTTGGTGAAGATGCAGCCATTACATACGTAATTAAACACTCATTGTATCCTTGTAATGGAAAATTCATTTGCCATGCGTAGTTTGGAGACCAGTGCCAATACAATACATTTTTATTATTGGTGTACCATTGCCAGTCAACTCCTTTCCAAAGATCATCGTATTTTTTTGCAACCTCTTTTTCAGTTTCAGAACCATCTTTAAGATATTCACGAACTGTAATCATCCCTGCAACCAAAAATGAAGTTTCGACTAAATCGCCACCATTATCCTTGGTTCCAAAAGGTTTTACTTTTCCTGTATTTCCGTCAATCCAATGTGGCCATGCCCCATGAAAACGATCTGCTTTGTCTAAAAAATCTGCAATTTTGTTCAGTCTTTCGACTCCTTGCTCTTTGGTAATATAACCTTGAGCCATACCCGAAACCAAAGCCATTAATCCAAAACCTGAACCGCCTGTGGTCACGATATTTGAATCGTTTTCAGGATAATTTCCGTCTGGATGGTAACGCTCCCGTGCTAATCCTGAATTGGGTTCTGCATAATCCCAGAAATATTTGAATGTTTGTTTTTGAACAGCATCTAAAAGCTGTTCATCTGTTAATGTTACAGTTGCAGTATTTTGGTCTTTATTTTCTTTTGATTTTTCGGAATTAGATCCATAGCCAAAAAAGCTAAAAACTAATAATAAAACTGAAATTCTAATCATTATAAAAATTTAAGATTATGGTAAATACACTTCCTCCAGAAAATCTGAAGGAAGTGATTTAATGCTGTTAATTCGGATATCCCGGATTTTGTTGCGATAAGCCGTTGGCTTGTAATAAGAATGATGCAGGTATTGGGAACAATTCATTTTTTCCTTCTGTAAAGACTCTTCCATTAGGAAAAATATCGCTCTTATCTGCTTCAAAAGCTGCTTTGGCCTGTCCTGTTCTGACAAGATCAAAGAATCTGTCAAATTCAAAAGCTAATTCAACTCTTCTTTCTTTCCAGATTGCAGTTCTAACCGCTGACTGCGAAGTCGCAGGAGTGTCGCCTAATCCGGCTCTGTGTCTGATTTGATTCAACAAAGGAATAGCTTCTGAAGTTTGCCCTAATTCATTTAAAGCTTCTGCTTTCATTAATAAAACTTCAGCATATCTTAAATATTTAATATTAGCATCTGTTTCCCATGCACTTGTATAGGCAGAAGAATAAGCTTTATAATTATATCTCGGATTAGGATCGTCAGCACTAACTACCGGAATTACTCTTCCATCATATAAGGTTGTACCTCTAAAAATTATCGTCGCCTCTTTTCTAACATCTCCGGCTTCATAAGCATTTACTAAACTTTGAGAAGGCTGATTAAATCCCCATCCCCATGCATCACGAACGCCTTGAGTATTAGAATATCCCTGAATTCCACGAGTTGGTACTGCACCATTACCGTTTATTTCAAAAATAGATTCCCCATCATTTTCTCCTTCTAATCTGAACATTTTAGCATAATCGGGAGATATGCTATATCCGGTAACCAGATTACAGTTATCTACGACGTCTTGCCATTTTTTCTGATATAGACTTACTTTTGCCAATAAAGCATAAGCTGCTCCTTTTGAGGCTCGGGCTTTTTCAGCATCAGCATATTCAGATTTATTTGGTAAAACTGCTGCAGCCTCAGTTAAATCTTTTTCAATAAAAGCATACACTTCAGCAGCTGTTTTACGAGTTAACTGCATTGCTTTATCTTCTGCTGATAATGGAATACTGGAAACGTGATCTACAATTGGCACTCCTCCGTAACATTTCACTAAAGTAAAGTACATGAAAGCTCTTAAAAATTTTGCCTCAGCCATTAATCTTTCTCTTAATACAGGATCAGCTTTGTCTAATTTAGGAAGAATCGCTAATGCCTGATTACATCTATTGATTCCATCATAGTTTGCATTAAAAGTACTTTCAGCAGATGGATTTGATGCATTATAAGTTAAGGCATCCAAAACATCTTTATCAGTACCTGTATCACTTGGAGTTGAACCTTTATCAGCATCATCAGATGTAATACTTGCCAGGCCAATCCATCCGAATGAACTCATGTCCCAATCTAAAAATTTACTGTAGATTGAAGTAACAAAGGTTTTTGCTCCGCTGTCATTGTTAAATAACTCAATATCATCTGTAGAAATAGTCTCAGTTTGTTTAACATCCAGGTAATCATCTGCACATCCTGTAAAAGTTAATGCCGAAAACACGAAGATTGATATATATATTTTTTTCATAATATTAAAATTTTAAATTAGCACCAATTACAAATGATCTTAATGTTGGGTAAGCATCCAGTTCAACACCTTGTGTTCCATAAGGATTACCATCTCCATTTAACTCAGGAGAAAAACCAGAATATTTTTGTGTAATAAACGGGTTAATTGCATTAAAATAAATTCTGCAAGAACTAATAAATTGATCTTCTTTAAGAGGAAGTTTGTACCCTACAGTAATATTGTTGATTCTAAAAAAATCTGCAGATTCCATATAATAAGTTGAAGCAACCGGAACAATATTAAATGGTGCTGGATTCTGAGATGTTGTATTTGTTGCCGTCCAATAATCATTTGTCATAGAAGCTTCGATGTTTTCGCCTCCAAAACGCTGTGCTTTTTTACCATTGTATACTTTTGCTCCGCCAGTTCCATATCCGTCAACAGAGAAATCAATGTTTTTGTAAACAAGCCCTAAAGAAACTCCGTAGTTGGCTTTTGGTAAAATTGAACCTACGTACTTTTTATCAGCTGTTGCAGATAAAGCATCCTGAGTTACTTTAGCACCAGCAGCATTGTAATAAAGCATGTTTCCATTTGCCGGATCTACACCTGCATATTCATAAAGATAAAAACTACCTAATGGCTGACCAATTGAGTTGTTGTATAATAATTTGGTATCCTGACCATTTCCTAAATTACCTCCAATAACCTGAGATAATGAAACATCTTTTAAGCTTGTAAGCTCATTTTTGTTGTGAGAGAAGTTACCACCAACCCAGTAACTTAAATTATCATTAATTTTATCATCCCAACGTAAAGCAATTTCAAAACCTTTATTTGAAACTTCACCAACATGAGAAGGAGAAGCCGTTGTAATTCCAGAAGTTGGATAAGGTTTTACATATAAAATTACGTTATCTGTATTTTTGTCATAAACATCGAAAGATCCTTTTAATCTGTTGCCTAAAAATTCGAAATCTACACCTGCAGAAGCCTCTTCAGTAATTTCCCATGTTAAAGACGGGTCAATTTGAGAAGTTATACTTGATCCTTCATATAAAATTGAACCTCCTAAATAACTGTTTAAACCCGAATTATAACTTTGACTGTTTAATGGTACATTTTGGTTACCCAATTTACCCCAGCTACCTCTTAATTTGATTAAGTCAACTCCTTTAACATCTGTCAGAAAACTTTCTTTAGTCATAATCCATCCAAGACCTACAGATGGGAAAGTTCCCCAACGGTAATCTTTTGCAAAATTTGAAGATCCGTCACGTCTAATAGTTCCGGTTACTAAGTATCTGTCCATTAATTTGTATTGGAAACGTCCAAAATAAGATGCTAATTTACTTTCATTGAAAACAATATCCTGTAAATTTGTAACAGTACCAGAGTAATCTACACCTTCTGCATCTGTCGCATTATATAAAGACCAATAGTTAGAATCAGGACTCACATTTTTTCTGGTGATTACTAATTTTTCTCTTGCACCTTTTACAGAAGTTTCAATACCAGCTGTTAATTCTACATCGTGAACATTAGCAAATACTTTATTATAAGTAAAATAGTTAGACAGGTTCCAGTTAAAATACTGTTCTCTGCCTCTCGTTAATAAATTAATAGGATCAGTACTTGAATAATCAGCATCTTTACGGGTTGGATTAGCCGCTAACCAAACATTTTTAGTATCCTCGAAATTATAATTTTTCCAGGTATAGTATTCACCATTAAATTGTGAAGTAAACTTTAAGCCTTTTAAGATTTCATAATCCAGTTTCAAACCACCCTGAAGCGTAATACTTCTTTGTTCTTCATTATAAAAATCTAATTGTGATACAGGATTTCCAACATTATTAAATGAAGTACCTGTTGGGCTTGCCACTCCGCTTGCATCTGCAAAAGGAGCACCATATTGACCATTTGCAAAACGCACCGGCACAATTGATGACTGTTTGTAAGCATTTGTAAATGCGCTTAATGGTTTTGGTGTAGAATTAGCCGATGTAAAGCTAAAGTTCTGATTTAAAGTGATTTTTTTAGAAAGTTTAAATTCATTGTTATTTCTAAAATTTGTACGGCTGTAATCTAAGCCGTTAAGAATCGCCTTTTCCTGATAGTTACCTGCGCTAAAAAAGTATTTAACACTTTCTGAACCTCCGGAAATAGAAATATTATTTTGAGTATAAGTACCCGTTCTGGTAATTTCATCAAACCAATCTGTATTAACAGGCTGATTTGTAGAGAATCTGTTTGTGCCTAAAGAGGCGTTAGAATAGCTTGCATATTGATTAGAATCTGCCATCTTTACTTTCTTAAGCGGTGTTCTGATACCGCCAAAACTTTCAATTTCTACAGAAACTTTATCTCCTTTACCTTTTTTAGTTGTAATAATGATAACTCCATTTGCAGCTCTTGTACCATAAATAGCAAGGGACGAAGCATCTTTTAGGATTTCATAAGAAGTAATATCATTTGTATTGATATTATTGATGTTTTCCGTTGGCATACCATCAACAATATATAAAGGATTTCTGCCTCCTAATGCAGTACCCAAACCTCTAATAACTACAGAAGGTGTACTCCCTGGTGCATCTGAAGAAGTTACCTGAACCCCTGCTGCTTTCCCCTGAATAGCCTGAGAAGCATTTAATACCTTTGTTCTTGTAACATCTTCTGCTTTTAATGAAGTAATGGCAGACGTATTGTCAATTTTCTTTCTGGTACCATATCCAATTACTACTACTTCTTTTAAGGCAGTATCGCCTGATTCTTTTAAAGTAATTGTCATTAATCCGGAAGTTGCTGCTACAGAAACAGCATCAAAGCCCAGCATAGAAATCTTTAGAATTTCACCTGGTTTGGCATTAATCGTAAAATTTCCGTCGAAATCAGCATCGGCAGTAGTTTGAGATTGGGGGGCACTAATAATTGCTCCGGGAATTCCCATTCCATTATTATCTATTACTTTTCCTTTTATTGCCTGACCAGACATATAAGCCGGTAAAAGCAAGAGAGCCAGAAAGCTAAAAATAAAATTTTTCATACAGTTTTAATCGTTTAAGTTAGTAGAGCCAAATTAAACAATTACAACGTTTAAGTACATCAAATAGTACTACTACACAACCACATCAGACATTCTTAAAATACAGTTAAAACCTTTTAAAACAACAACTTAATTATTAAATAAGTTTTATTAACGTTAAGTTATGATGTAGTAATGATGTATTGTAATAATGCAAAAAAAGGTTTGAAAAAATAGTATTTGTATAAAAAACAAACCAAAATCTTACAGACTTAATAAAAATTTAGAAAGGTTATCCTCCTGAGTTAGATTTAACTTCTTTCTTAGGCGATATCTGTGTAGTTCAACACCTCTGAATGATATATTCATCAGCGGTGCAATTTCTTTTGAGGAAAGATTCATTTTTAGATAAACACATAACTTAATATCCTTAGGAGTCAGGTTTGGGAATTTCTTCGAAAGGTTAATGATAAATTCATTATGGATCTGATTCAAATTGGTTTCAAAGATTTCCCATTCATGTTTATTGACTTCATTGATCTTAATTGCTTTTTTAATTTCACTTTTCAGCTTATTAAAATCTTTTTCAGAATCCAGAATACTCTGAATATTTTCAATCATTTCACTTTGTTTGGCAATGGATAATGATTTTCCGGCAACTTCAGATGATTTAGTTTGCAGTTCGAGTTCAAGAATGTGTTTTTCGTATTCCTGAATATTGAGTTCGTTTTCGGCTTTTAATTCCATTTCCAGAATTTTCCTTTGATGTCTTTCTTCTTCTGCCTGCAATTCCAGTTTTTGCATATAGCGAAATTTATTCCACTTATAATAAAAAAACAAAACTGCCCCTACTAATAAGAGATATAATAAAATCATCCAAACAGAAAAATACCAGGGCTGGGCTACTTTAAAATCGAAACTACAGACCTTATCATAATTGGCTCCGTCGTGTTTATAAACGACAATGGTATGATTACCACTACTTAGATTATTCAGTACAATTAAGCCATCAGAAATGGGTACGAAATCATTACTTTTATTGATTTTATAAAATAAATTAGGCTTACTGGCTCCGTAAATTCCTGATATTACATTAATTCTTAATTCGGTATTGTATTTAATTTTAGAATCATCGGGAAGCAGTATTCCATTATTAAATGCTTCAATTTTAACATCTGTATTTTGCTTATTTTCATATTTAAGCTGAAGAGAAATAAATCCGTCATCCAGATTCAATAAATAGTGATTCTGAGTTTTAAAAATCCTTAAGTTGTCATTTATGAGTTTTCCTTTGTAATATTTTTCCTGAATAATATTCCAGACAAATTTATTTTCGACAGCATAAATATGGTACAAAATACCTTCCTGAAGTACCATAAAATGATTTTCATCAATTGCTACTACATCTGTTATATTTTTAAAATTAGTATTAAACAATTCATTTTCTTCCAATTTATTGGTAATTGAATTATAGGTAAACCATGAATTATCAATTAGAAACAAAATTTCATTTCTAAATTCAAAAATCTTAACCCCAAAATCATTTTGTATTTTACTCTGCTGTGTTATATTTTCAACCTTTTTAGTCTGATAATCATCACTATATACAACACGATATAAACCCCGGTAATTATCGGCAGCAAAAATTTCATTTTTTTTATTTTGAGCTACATATTTTATAGGCTTTGAAATATCCTTAATTGTTTTATAATCACTTAATTTTGAAATATCATCATACGCCAAAATCCCACTATAAGTAGATTGAAAACAAGTATTGTTGATACTGCTTTTTGATAAATTCCAGCCACCGCTAATATTATTTGTTTTAACTAAAGAACCATTTTCATAGCAAAAAGTTCCGTCATTATGTCCAATGATGTATTTATTTTCAATTTTAGTAATATTCCATGCCTGTCCTTGTGTATTGGGCATCATTTTGAATTTACCCGAATCAAATTCAAAAACACCATGATTTGAAGCAATTAAATATCCTTTATTGGTGGTTGCAACGGAATAAACCGAACCTAAAATTCCTGAATTATCATAAAAAATTGATATGGGTGAATTCACTTCAACGTGTGCTATACCGTTATCCAGCCCAAGCCATAAATCATTTTCTTTATCAAAACCAATACACAGAACTGAGTTGTTCATCAACACATTATTTCGGTCTATATTTTTGTATGTCTCTGAATTAAAATCATAAATATAAACTCCTTTATTTCCGGTTCCGATAACTAATTTGTTATTTTTAATAAACCTCGCGACATTGATTCCGTTTACTTTTAATGTTTCGTTTAAAGGATTATTCCAGGCAATCAAACCTGATTTTTCTACAATAAAAATTCCTTTCTTTTGGGTAAAAACATAAGTTTTGCCTTTGTGTTTTTCGATTGCATGAACGACTGTGTTCTTTAAAATATTCCAGCCTTTTGGATTTGCAATTCGGGAACCATCCATTCTAAAAAGTCCTTTATCTACAGAAGCAACAAAAAGCTCTTTATCCACCACAAAACAGTACGATATTAAAAATGGAAATTTGATTTTTTTAATATGTTTTCCATCATAAATAAAAACATCATTAAAGGATTGAAAATATAACGAACCGTTATATCTGAATATTTTCCAAATTTCCTCATTGTCTTTTTCAGCAAATAAGCGTAGTTTTTTGGTAATTGAAACATAATGCATTTTACCTTCTTTTCTGTACCAAT
The DNA here is from genome assembly GCA_963513545.1 of uncultured Flavobacterium sp. Taxonomy (GTDB): domain Bacteria; phylum Bacteroidota; class Bacteroidia; order Flavobacteriales; family Flavobacteriaceae; genus Flavobacterium. The sequence continues at coordinate 145,746 of CAUPQW010000002.1, read as the reverse complement.
AACCAAATTCCTTATAAGAACCTGAATAGATTTTATCGCCTTCAATCATAATGGAACGGATGATTGTTTTGTTTGGCAAAGTATATTTTTCCCATATTACGCCATCATATCGTAGTAAGTAATGATTGTTGGCAAAATACATGGCGTTATCTTTTCCCTGAACGACATTCCAGATCTGATTGTCACCCTGATAATTGGACTTACTATAATTTTCTACAAAGGGAAGTAATTCTTGCGATTGAATTTGAGAGGTAATGAAAAAGAAGAAAAATAATTTTAAGAGTATCGATTTCAAAGTATTCGGATTTAAACTCAAATATACTGACAAATATTTAATTTACAGAAGTAAAAAAGCTCCTCATTAGAGAAGCTTTTGTGATAATTGGTATGCTAAAATTTAATTTTGAAGCAAATGATAAACCTGATTGGCAATTTCAAATTCCTCATCAGTTGGAACTACCAAAATTTTCACTTTAGAATCCGGACTGTTTATAGCCCTGTTTTCTTTAGAACGCATTTGATTTTTATCTTCATCCAGCTTTATTCCAAAATAGCTCATATCAGTACAAACCAGTTTTCGCATGTAGGATGAATTTTCACCAATTCCTGCAGTGAAAACAATCGCATCTAAGCCATTTAGAGCAGCCGTATAGGATCCAATAAATTTTTTAATGCGATAGGCATTCATAAACAAAGCCAGCTGGCATTCTTTATTTCCTTTTTCAGCCTGTCCTTCAATATCACGCAGATCGCTATAACCGGTAAGCCCAAGCATTCCGCTTTGTTTTTGCAGAATGTTATTTATTTCTTCCAAAGAATATCCTAATGAATTTTGCATATAAAAAATAACCGACTGATCGACATCACCTGCTCTGGTACCCATTATCAGACCATTTGTAGGACCAAATCCAAAAGAATGGTCAATACTTTTACCATCTTTAACAGCCGTCATACTACAGCCGTTTCCTAAATGAATAGTAATTATATTTTGAAATGGTTTATTATGTTCTCTTAAAAATTCAATTGCTTTTTCAGATACATATTTATGACTTGTACCGTGAAAACCATAAACGCGAATCCTGCTTTCTGTTAACAATTTATTCGGAATTGCAAATTTATACGCTACTTCGGGTATGGTTTGATGAAAAGCAGTATCGAAAACAGCAATTTGAACAGCAGAATTAAAAATTTCTTCAGCTACATTAATTCCTTCTAAATTTGCAGGATTGTGCAATGGAGCCAGATCAAAAAGCTGTTTGATTTTTGCTTTTACTTTTTCGTCGATTTTTACGGTTTCTGTAAAAGTATTTCCGCCATGAACCACACGATGTCCTACAGCATCGATTTCCGAAGTCGATTTGATAACTCCTTTTTGATCATCCAACAGCATATTGGCTACTTTTTGCAGACCTATTTTGTGAGTCGCAATTGATACGGTTTCTTCATATGAATTTGATGAAGCCTTAAAAGTAACATTCGAACTTTCTAAACCAATTCTGTCAATCATTCCGGTACAAATTACTTCGTTTTCCGGCATAACCATTAATTGATACTTTATTGATGAACTTCCTGAGTTTATTATTAATATTTTCATTTTTTTAATTCTATTTCTATTTGTTGCTAAACGAAAAAACCGAATAACATTTTACTTCTAACTTTTAACTTCAATTACAATCCCTGTGCCTGAATCGCCGTAATAACAACCGTATTTATAATATCATCAACGGTACAGCCACGGCTCAAATCGTTTACAGGTTTGTTTAAACCTTGTAACATTGGTCCAATTGCCAAAGCTCCGGTTTCACGCTGAACGGCTTTGTAAGTATTATTACCTGTATTTAAATCAGGAAAAATAAGCACACTCGCCTGCCCTGCCACTTCAGAATCCGGCATTTTACTTTTTCCCACGGCACGATCAACAGCAGCATCGTACTGAATTGGCCCTTCTATTTTTAAATCAGGACGTTTTTGCTTTACGATTTCGGTCGCAGTTCTTACCTTTTCTACCTCATCCCCTTTTCCTGATGATCCGGAAGAATAGGAAAGCATCGCTATTTTTGGTTCAATCCCGAAAGCTGAACTTGAATCTGCTGATGAAATAGCAATTTCCGCCAATTGTTCCGCAGTTGGATTTGGGTTAATCGCACAATCTCCAAAAACAGAAACACGATCTTCTAAGCACATAAAAAATACAGAGGAAACTACAGATGAGTTCGGTTTGGTTTTAATGAATTGTAATGCCGGTAAAATCGTATGCTGTGTCGTATGTGCGGCTCCCGAAACCATTCCGTCAGCGTGACCTTTATAGACCATCATTGTTCCGAAATACGAAACATCTTCCATTAAATCCCTTGCCATTGTGATGCTTACATTTTTCGCTTTTCGAAGCTCATAATAAGTATTGGCATACTCTTCATAAAACTCAAATTCTATTGGATTGATAATATTAACTTTAGAAAAATCAAACGAGATTCCGAGCTCTGTTACTTTATTTTCAATTTGTTTTTTATCTCCAATAATCGAAATATCGACTACATCCATATCTAATAATCTTGAAGCAGCGATGATAATCCTATCATCATTCCCCTCAGGTAAAACAACATGTTTACGATGCTGTTTTGCTCTTTTAACCATATTGTACTGAAACATTTTCGGCGTCATTCCTTCAGGTACAAAAGTGATTAATCTTTCGGATAACGCATCATTATCAACATACTTTTCGAATGTTGTAATTGAGGTTTCAATTTTGTGAGTGTTATTGGCATAGATTTCAGATCGAATTGCACCAATTTTATTGGTAATATGATACGTTCCGCCATCAACAGCAATAATAGGAACAATGGCAGAGAGTCCTTCAATCAATTTCAAAATACTTTCTTCCGGAAGGATATTTCCGGTAAGGATAATTCCTGAAATGGTTGGATAATTTGCCGATTCATTTGCCTGCAAAGCTCCTAAAATAATATCCGAACGATCTCCCGGAGTAATTACCAATGCATTATCATGAAGGTGAACAAGATAATTGTGCAGCTGCATGGCTCCAACACTAAAATGTCCAATTTCATTATTGAGGTAATTTTCTCCAAATAAAACCTTTGCATCAAGTTCATTAACGATTTCCTGCATGGTCGGATTATTTAAACTCGAAATTAGCGGAATCGTATTGATCAGAACATTGTCTGGCAAAGTTTTCTTAAGACTTTTAGTTACCAGTTCAATATTTTCCGGCTGGACTTTGTTGGCAAAAACAGATAAGACTTCGACTTCTTTTACTTTGAAAGAATCATAAACCAGATACAGACTATCCAATAGTTCCTCTAATGTTTTACCAACTCCTGAACCAATAATTATAGTTGGAATTCCGAGGTTTTTAGCTATCAAAACATTCAGATCCAATTCAATTGAAGTTCCTTCGCCCGTGAAACTCGTTCCTTCTACCAAAACAAAATCAAAACGTTCTTCAAGTTTTTTATACTTTTCAATAATTAAATCTAAAACCTCCCCTATTTTTCCTTTATTTTTCTTCTTGATTAATTTGCTCTTGGTGATGGCATATGCATCTTCAAATTGGATATCAAGATTAAAATGAGAGAGTACCGTCTCAATATGATTGTCCTGTTCTCCGTCGACAAAATCTTCAATAATAGGCCTGAAATAGCCAACTTTTGCCGTTTTGCCGATCAGAATACTCATCAAACCGAGTGTAATAATTGATTTTCCGCTATTTTGGTCGCTTGTGGCAATATAGATTGCTTTACTCATAATTTATATTTTGAAACTAATAAATGTATTCGAATTCTAATGCTGAACATTTTAAAACCAACGTCTCTTTTTGAAATAAATAATCAAGGCTATAACCAATAAAAGCATGGTTCCCATAACAATAAAATAACCGTTTTCTGTTTTCAGTTCCGGCATGTTTTCAAAATTCATTCCGTAAACTCCAACAATAAAAGTAAGCGGAATAAATATGGCCGAAATGATAGTCAGCGTTTTCATTATTTCATTCATTTTCCTGCTTTGTTCTGAAAAATAAAAATTTGAAGCGCTTTCCAAAGAACTCATATCTGAATCAATCTGCTCTAAAAGTTCCAGACTTTTTTGATGCAGTCTCACAAAGAAATTAAATGTCTCTTTTTGAATAAGGGAGTTCGTATCATCGTCTTTGATTGTTTTCAAATAATACAAGGAATCCCGAAGCGGCACAATTGCACGCTTTAAAAAGTTAAAATTATCACGGTGATTTTCAATCTTCTCCAGAATAATCGGATCAGCTCCTTTTTTGGTCAAATCAATTAATTCCTCAATATTATCTTCTTCATCTTCAATTGTAATATAAAAGTTTTCCATTACCGCATCCAACAATAAATAAAGCAGGTAATCTACTTTTTTAGTCCTTACAATTCCGGCATGTGTGCGAATGCGTTCCCGGATATGTGTAAAGAAGTCACTTCGCTTTTCCTGAAACGAAATCAGGATTCCGTCTTTTAAAATAAAACTGAGCTGTTCTACTTTAAGACCATCAGAGTATTCAGAAGGCAGCAGCGATTTAATATTGAAAAATAAAACATCCTGCTGTTCTTCCAGCTTTGTTCTTTTTGTTGTGTTTAAAATATCGGCAAGTAAAAAGTCGTCGAGCTTAAAATGATCCCCGATTGTTTTAATGAGATCAATATTGTTTAATCCGTGAATATTGAGCCAATTGTTTTTGGTATAATCAAAACAGGAATTTAAGGCTAAAACAGTAAACTTTTCATATTCAACAACATCAGCATCGTCATACACAAAAAGCTGCATTTCTGATTCGTGATCTTTATGAGCCCCTGTATACTCTAAAGTGGTATGCTGTAGCTTGCGGCCTTCTTTGTATTTTATCTTACGCATCAAAAATTATTTATTATAGTAATATTACAAAAAAGAATTCGAAAAGGAAATGACAATTATCATTTTGATATGAAGATATTGTTCGTAATTCAAAATAATAATTACTTTTATAAGAATCAATTTCTTAATTATTACCATAAAAACAAATCACCTAAATGATTCATAAAATAAAAATCTCAATTCCTGAACCATGTCATGAAAATTGGATGGAAATGTCTCCAGTTGAAAAAGGAAGATTTTGTGCCAGCTGCCAAAAAAATGTAATTGACTTTACAAAATCTTCGGATAAGGAAATTATAATGGCTTTTAATGAAAATGATAAATTATGCGGACGCTTTAAAGAATCTCAGATCAATCGAAATTTAGTAATCCAAAAAGAAAAAAAATCAATTTGGGTAATTGCAGCTGCATCAATAATTGCTTTTTTAGGACTTGGAACTCAAACTGCAAAAGCCCAAGGTAATATAAGAGTAGAACAAACTGATAAAAAGCCAACAGAAACTAATATTTCTATGGATAATAAAAAAGAAGAAATAGAAATTGAAGGGAAAATTTTTCTTGGCGAAACAAATCCAAATTTTGAAGAAGTAAATATTGTTCTTTATGACAAAATATTTCATCCCGATGCAGATGGCAGGTTTTGCATAAAAGCAAATAAAAACGATAGAATATCAATTAGTAAAGCCGGATACATTGATTACTATATTACAGCATTAAAGCCCATAAACTTGGGTGTTATAGAATTAGACACACCTACAATCTCTCATGCCGTAGGCGGAGCTGTTGCTGTAAAAAGAAGTTTTTGGTATCGCCTTTTTCATAAAAATTAAACCATAAAAAAACCGGATCGTCTCTGACCCGGTTTATTTTGGTAAATATTTACAATGTATATTTTTTATCTCTAAAATTTTGCCATACTTTTTAGCAAATTCTAATTTCAAAATATTTGTTGCCTGACCAGCTAACGGATTTTTAGAACTCACAATAAATCCATATCGTTTGTCTTTAGGTATTCCAACAAAATGATTCTCAAAATGTGCGATCGTACTAATGATTTGACTTAATGCCTTTTTTATTTCTTTTCCCTTTAGTTCAACGAAATAAAATTCGTCATTTGAATGTCTAATAAATCCAAAATCACATTTTTCAACTTGTTGAGAAGCAATCAAACAATCGTCGATTTTAATTCTTGTAAAATCTTCATTTGAGTCAATTTCAAACCGTTTTCCATTTTCAGAAACTACTTTACTTTTTGAACAACAATCTTGATGCGCTTTAACTAATTCATCAAAATTATTGTGCATATCGTAGCTCTGTTAATTTATCAAATTCATCAGAAATAATATCTGAAACCCCATCAATTGCATTTGTATCTATACTACGGAATTCTTCATTTTTGATTGAATATACTCTTCCATCATTTCGTACTTCGTAAACAGAAATATCATCGTAATCGATCCATCTTCCTTCAAAAACTATTTTGTTTATTTTATCTTTTAAATCTGTATTCTCATTAAAAGTATTTTTTGCTAATATTAATGTATCTAATGCAGAAAGCACATATGGACTATGAGTCGTTACTATTAGTTTATGATTTGTATTATTTACGTTTTGTATCAAATAATCGATCAACTTTTTTTGTTTTATTGGGAACAAATTTAATTCAGGTTCTTCAACTAAAAAATTTAATTCCGGTTTTAAAACTTCTAATCTTAACTCATACTTTAGAACCAAAAGAAGAGGTAATAATGACTGAATTCCACTTGAAGCTTTATGCAATTGAAATTCGCCGCTAGGATTATATATTAACTCTTCGTTATTAACAAAAGCGTAGCTGAAACCAAAATCTTCAAATAAAATGTTTTGATTTTCTTTTCTTGCAACCTCATATTTGGCAGCAAAATTTTTAAAACAAACAGGAAGTGCAACATTGTTTGCCCATAATCCTGAAATCGAAGATCCAATTAAAGATGTTAACATTCTCTCAGGAGGAAAATAAATAGACTTTCCTCTATTTCTAATTATTGAATATATTGTATTAAGTTCTTCATTTAGTAGATTTTCAGGCAAATTAGTTATATTCACAAATCTTTTGGCTCCTTTATAATCTTCCTTAATTTCAAAAATTTTACCATTTTTAATCTTGAAAAAAAGTCCAACATTATAATACTCAAAAAAAGAATCTTCAAAATTAAAATCAATGTTATAGTTTTTTAATTGAGTCAAAAAATCAAGCGCATTTTCAGAATTAAATTCGGGAGTCTTATTCTTTAATAAGCTAAAAAAGTCTCGAAAAATAGAAATCAACTTCGCCAAAACACTTTTCCCTGTAGAAGTATCTCCAATAAACACAACATATTTAGTTAAATCTATTTCAGCTTCTTTTATCGGTCCAAAATTTTTAACTATTAACTTTTCCATTTCTTATTTTGTAATTACAATGTAAATATAACAAAAAACCGGATCATTTCTGACCCGGTTTTCATATTCAATTGTAAAGACGCACTACTGTGCTTCTCTACGAGTAAATTATTTTACTTCTTCGAATTCAACGTCTTCAACATTGTCTCCAGACTGCTCTTGTTGTGGAGCTGCTTGTTGACCTTCACCACCTTGAGCGTACATTGCTTCTGTAGCTGTTTTCCAAGCTGCATTTACATTGTCTAATCCTTTTTGGATTGCGTCAAGATCTTGAGACTGGTGAGCCATTCTCAATTCAGTTAAAGCATATTCGATAGCTGTTTTTTGCTCATCTGTCAATTTATCTCCTAACTCTTTCAATTGAGATTCAGTTTGGAAAATAGTACTGTCAGCTTCGTTTAATTTCTCAGCTCTTTCTTTTGCAATTTTGTCAGCATCAGCGTTAGCTTCAGCATCTTTTTTCATTTTTTCGATTTCTTCAGCTGTTAATCCAGAAGAAGCTTCGATACGGATATCATGAGATTTTCCTGTTCCTTTGTCAGTTGCAGAAACTTTGATGATACCATTTGCATCAATATCAAAAGTAACCTCGATTTGAGGAACTCCTCTTGGTGCTGGTGGAATACCGTCTAAGTGGAAACGACCGATAGTTTTGTTATCAGCAGCCATTGCTCTTTCTCCTTGTAATACATGGATTTCAACAGATGGTTGAGAATCAGCAGCAGTAGAGAATACTTGAGATTTTTTAGTTGGAATAGTTGTGTTAGACTCGATTAATTTAGTCAATACACCACCCATAGTTTCGATACCTAAAGAAAGAGGTGTTACGTCAAGTAACAATACATCTTTTACATCTCCAGATAAAACTCCACCTTGAATAGCAGCTCCAATAGCAACAACCTCATCAGGGTTAACACCTTTAGATGCTTTTTTACCGAAGAATTTTTCTACTTCGTCAGCGATTCTTGGCATACGGGTAGAACCTCCTACAAGGATTACTTCGTCGATATCAGATGTAGATAAACCTGCATCTTTTAATGCTTTAGCAACTGGCTCCATAGAACGTTTTACTAAAGTATCAGATAATTGCTCAAATTTAGCTCTTGATAATTTTTTTACTAAGTGTTTTGGTCCTGAAGCAGTAGCAGTTACGTAAGGTAAGTTGATTTCTGTTTCAGCAGAAGATGATAATTCAATCTTAGCTTTCTCAGCAGCTTCTTTCAAACGCTGTAATGACATTGGATCTAAACGTAAATCAATACCTTCTTCAGATTTGAATTCGTCAGCTAACCAGTCAATAATAACCTGGTCAAAATCATCACCACCTAAGTGAGTATCACCATTTGTAGATAATACTTCAAATACACCGTCTCCTAATTCAAGAACAGAGATATCAAAAGTACCTCCACCTAAATCGTAAACAGCAATTTTTTGATCAGTTCCTTTTTTATCTAATCCGTAAGCAAGTGCAGCAGCAGTTGGCTCATTGATGATACGCATAACTTTAAGACCAGCGATTTCACCAGCTTCTTTAGTAGCCTGACGTTGTGCATCGTTAAAGTAAGCAGGAACAGTAATAACCGCTTCAGTTACAGTTTGACCTAAATAGTCTTCAGCAGTTTTTTTCATTTTTTGAAGTGTCATTGCAGACAATTCCTGAGAAGTGTATAAACGACCATCAATATCCACACGTGGTGTATTGTTGTCACCTTTTACAACACTGTAAGGAACTCTTTTTGCTTCTTCCTGAGTTTCAGCAAAAGTGTGTCCCATAAAACGTTTAATAGAAGCAATCGTTTTTGTAGGATTCGTTACTGCTTGTCTTTTTGCAGGATCACCCACTTTAATTTCTCCACCTTCAACAAAAGCGATAATAGAAGGAGTAGTTCTTTTTCCTTCTGCGTTAGGGATAACAACTGCTTCGTTACCTTCCATTACAGAAACACAAGAGTTCGTCGTACCTAAGTCAATTCCGATTATTTTACCCATTTTTTATATATTTAATTTTGATATACATTTTAATAACTCAGGTGGCATAAGTCAATCTTTGTGCCAATATAAAAAACCAAAGTAAATTGTCAGTTTACCAAAAATCATCTGACAACATGACATTTTTAAAACCTGACAATCATGGCATATCCATACTTTATGTGTCATTATCAGGAGCTATTTCCTGCTCTGCGCTATATCTTTTGTGGTCTCGTTTATTCTACGAGACAACAAAAGGATGCCGCTTCTATCAGGACTAATACTTCACGATAACAAGAAAATTATTCCTGCAAATAATCTAAAATTAATTACATTCGTTAAAAAATAAAATCAATGAAAGAAAAATACCCTTTTATGCTTGAAAGAATACAATCGATTCTAATTGACTCTGTTTTAATTATAGCCTGTATGATAATCTTCTCAGATATGCTATCCGGATTCAAAAATGTACCCGATTGGTTAAGAGCCGTTTTACTGATATCTTTATTTCTGTACGAGCCGATAGCAACAACCTTCGGAGGTACAATAGGTAATAACATAAAAGGAATCAGGGTTAGAAAAGATTCAGATGACACAAAACAAATCAATATATTTCAGGCATTAATTCGTTATTTTTTTAAATTGTTATTTGGCTGGCTTTCTTTTATTACTATTTTTTCCAATTCAAAAAAAAGAGCCATACACGACATTCTTAGTGGAACGGTAATGATAAAAGTCTAATAAAATATTAAATCCATAACTATTACAAAAACAATTAAAAATAAAATAATGAATACGGAATCCGAAAGCCACTTTGAAGAATTTGAAAAACCATTAATCATTCGCAGAAAACTATTGCCATGGTGGATAAAAACTTTTTGCTGGATTTTTATGGTGATGGGTGTATGTGCAATTGGAGTATTAATTGCAAGTCCTTTTATTACAACCTTCCAATTATCAATTTATGGTTTTGAAACAAACACTCCCCTTTCCGGAATTGGATTATTTATTATTGCAATTTTAATTTTCAAAGGATTTGCAGCATACTCACTTTGGTTTGAAAAAGACAATGCCATGTCAATAACTAAAATAGACGCCATTTTGGGAGTTGTAATTTGTATAATTTCTATGTTTATAATCCCATTTATATCTGAATCTTCTCATTTTAGTATTAGGCTGGAACTTGCATTATTAATTCCTTATTATCTAAAACTAAATAAAATAGAATACGAATGGGATAATTTGGAGAGTTTATAAAGTTTGATTTTAATTAAGAACCAAAAGCCCAATAGTAGAGAAATTATATTACCATGTCGGTCTTTGGACCTGCAGACAAATTGTAGTATTATTTTGACTCTAAAAGATAATAATTATTCTGAATAATCGTTTAAAAAATCTGTCTTTTATAACAAACTCATATATCTACATATGGAAAACAGCATTGCAATTTATGGTGCCTATGGACACACTGGAAAATTTATCATCTCTGAACTTTACAGACAAGGATATAAAAATCTGATTCTTTCCGGAAGAGATCAGGAGAAATTAACAGCTTTAAACCTGGAATATCCTGATTTGAAAATAAAAACAGCAGACATTGATGATTCCAAAGCCTTAGACAATGCTTTTTTGGGATCAAAAATTATTATAAACTGTGCAGGTCCTTATTTAGACACCGCAGAACCTGTTATTAAATCTGCTTTGCGATCAGGCAGTCATTATATTGATTTAAGCGCCGAGCAAAAAGCGGTACAAGATGTGTTTGAACTGTTTTCTGAACAAGCAGAAAATGATAAAATCCTGATAATCCCGGCATCAGCATTTTATGGAGGATTAGCCGATTTATTAAGTACCGCCCTAACCCATGACTGGAATCAGACTGATGAAATAAATGTTTATATTGGCCTGGATTCCTGGCATCCTACAAAAGGGACAAGGTTAACCGGAGATCGAAATCATTATAAAAGGCTAACCTTCAAAAACAACCGTTTACAAGAGCTTGAATCAGGCCCTTCAAAAGAATGGAATTTCAAAAATCCGATTGGAATTAAAGAAGTTGTAGCTTTACCTCTTTCTGAAATCATTACTATTTCAAGTCATTTAAATGTAAATACGGTTAATACTTATCTAAGTCAAAACTCTTTAACAGATCTTAGAAGTAAAGATACGCCAGAGCCAAAACCTGTCGATGAGAAAAACAGGTCTTCTCAGCAATTTTGTATAGAAGTCATAGCAACAAAAGGTAAAAACAAAAGAGCAATTTCTGCTCAGGGTCAGGATATTTATGCAGTTACTGCACCATTGGTCGTAGAAGCCGTAAATAGAATTTTATCCGAAAAAGTAAATAATACGGGGGTAACTACAATGGGCGAGGTGTTTGATGCAGCTGATTTTTTACAATCCTTAAATGAAGATGACATTCAGATCTCTGTTATAGAAGAGTCTGAACTAAATTAACAAAAGTCTGTTCAGTACTCAAAAATAAACACTTATAAAATCTTTATCAATTATCAGGGTTTTACTTTTTAAGACATTTTTATTAACCTGATGTTTATGTACTTTAAGCTTTCAGAAAACACTATTCGGTTTTTATTCGTAATTTCGATTTTACATTACAATTAATACAAATAAAATGGCTTCATTTACAAAAGAAATATCTTTTCGCTGGTCAGATCTTGACCCCAATTTTCATGTTCGTCACAGTGCTTATTACGATTTTGGCGCACAGCATCGTATTGAAATCCTGTCAGAACTTGGTTTGACTTTAAGAGTAATGCAGGAACAAAACTTTGGGCCTGTTTTATTTAGGGAAGAATGTGTTTTTAGAAAAGAATTAAAACTTTCGGATAAAATTTTCATTCATACCAAAACGTCCAAAATGAAAGCTGATGCTTCACGCTGGTCTATCATCCACGAATTCCGAAGAGAAGATGATACACTTTGTGCGACTATTACTGTTGACGGTGCCTGGATGGATACAAAACTTCGAAAATTAGCTTCGCCAACGCCAGAGATTGCTATCGAAGCGTTGAGCATTTTCCCAAAAAGTGATGACTTTGTAGGACTTTAATAAGATCCTATTATTATAAAACACAAAAACCCGTTACAAATCAATGAAACGGGTTTTCTATAAATAGGTTGTACTATTCTGTTATTATTTTGAAACTGTTGTTTAAATTTTCTCCCGAAACATTTAAAATATACAGCCCTGATACTTTTTTATTCGCTATATTCAAAGTGAAAGTTCCATTTCCATCAGATATAATCTTTTCTTTAAGAATAATTCTCCCGGTTGTATCACTTAAAGTTGCGTTTACAAAAGACAAATTACTGTTAGGAATATTGATAAAAATTTTCTCTTTTACAGGATTAGGATATACAACAACATTGCTTTTGCTTTGACTGAATTTATCATTATTCAAAAAAGTTTGGTTATAAAGAGCCGTAACTTCTGAAGCTGTTAAGGCATAATTAAACATTTTAAGCTCGTCAAACAATCCTTTGTACGGTGCGGGAGTAGTATTGGCAAACAGCTCAAGTGCCCCAATATTACCAATGACTAAATCTGTCGCTTCACCAATACCTACTGCTGTCCCGGTTGCATCAGTCTTTTCATTAGTAAAAACCCCATTAGTGTATATTCTTAATTTGGATGTATTAACATCCCTCATAATTATCACATTAACCCAATTTCCGGTAAAATAACTCGTGGCCGCCAATGATGACGCAAGTTCTGTTTTTGTTTTATCATCATCTATGGCAAAACGCAATTGATTGCTTTTAATTTCTACATTAAACCTTCTGCCTGTAGCTCCTGTCGTTGCATTTTTCGTCATTGAGCCTTTGCATAATATATATGAACTCAAGGTTGAACCGGCAGGAATTAAGCTGGCATCAGCCTTCATCCAAAATGAAACAGTAAAAGAATTTTTATCAAATAATATCTGATCCTGATTTGGGATACTTACCATAAGTTTATTTGGCAATAATGTTGCAAAATCTATCGCTTTATTCTCTTTTCCTGCTACACGAACAGTACTATTATCAAAAGCCGCATCTAATTGTCCATCATTTGCATAGCCTGAAATATCTTCAATTTGCTGACCTTCTCCGGCTGTTTCCTTAAACGGCCAATGACCAACAAGTTCCGGTGTCAGTGCACGGAAATTCCATACGTCTCCAGTTATTGTTCCTTTAGCATTAGAAGCATCAATTCTCCAATAGTACGTTATTGCCGGACTTAACCCGGAAAGTTGGTATACTGGAGCAGCAACATAAGCTACATCACCCAATTTTGTTAAGTTTAAAGGATCTGTGCCAAAATAAACAGCATAAGTTGTTGTGTTTGTACTGCCGGTCCATTTTAACGTTAAATTACCGCCTGACAACTGAATGTTAGTAAGTCCTGTACCCGGATTAGGTGCCGATGCTTTTGTTGGGGCTGACGGAATTGGTGGTGTAGTAATCGTTGCTGTTTCATATACAGATGATTCTGAACTGTTTTTTGCTTTAACACGATAATAATATTTAGTATTTGGAACCAAACCAGTGTCATTATAACTTGCCGCATTTGCCCCAAGGGTCGCAATTACATTAAAATCAGTACCATTTTCTGAACGCTCTACAATATAATTATCCTCGTTAGTCGCGCCGTCAATCCAGTTAATTTTTAAAGAACTCGATGGCGGAACTTCAGTAGAAACCACATTTGTAAAATTCACATTGGATGGTGGAATAACAAAATCTGAAGGTGTTGTGTTAGTCAGTCCATTAATATATACCTCAATATTCAGGTAAGGAGCGTTTGTTGTGCTAACTGCCAAAGCATCCGGAGCATTTTTATCTAAACCATTGGCATCTTCCCATGCATCCGGCATTCCGTCATTATCTGTATCCAAAGAGGACGGAGCACCATAAACATGTCCTGCTCCACCGTTGATAAAACCAAATTTACTGGTCAAATCACTTTGTACATAAACATATGTAGCCGTTGTCCCTTTAGACATCAAATCAGAAATCATTAAATTTTCTACCTGATCACGTCTTGGGTAAGAAGCCCCAACACTCGCTACAATTTTATTATAAGCATCCTCAGCAGACAATGTTGTGTTTTTCGCTGGATAATCATACGGCGCTGACAAAAGAGTTGCCATGTCTCCGGTAGGATATCCTGTTAAGTCATATGGAACTAAGGTCCCGTTTAATATACCATCTTTATTATTGTCAAAATAATTACCTGCACCATATAAAGAGAAATTATCATTACCGCGGTTAAAAGGTGATGAAACCGTATTACTTGTGTTTGGTCCGCCTATAAAATAATTATTTATAATATTAACATCTGAACCTCCGGCAGAATCTCCTCCCATAATGTAAGCATCACCAGATTCAGTATGTCCATATGTATTTCCGTAGTTCCCCCAGTTATAAACAACATTGTTTACAAACTCGTTAATTCCTTTTATTTTATTGTTACGGGTTTTGTTACAGATGTATAAATTTCCAATCAAACTTATCTTACCGCCTGCAGGAGGCTGCATCAATCCTCCGGCTGAGTGGTTGTGGCGGTGCATTCCCTGCCCAATAATAGAATTTTGAATCGTTATATTATCCGGGCTTACACCTTTATTATCCCAGTTAACAGAAAACACTTCGTCTGTACCCCACGTAAAGCTCATATGGTCCAAAATTATATTTGCTCCATTGGAGATACCCGATGCATCCTGATTTTGAGTGGTCGCCCCAAAACGAATACGAACATAACGTGCAATCGTATTACTTGCTCCGGTAAATGACACCTTCGCTCCCAACAGTACAATTCCTTCACCTGTTGCAGTCTGCCCAGCGATGGTTGTATTTTTTGCAATTGCAATCGAAGAGGCTACGTTAATAATACCTCCTACTTTAAAAATTACAAATCTGCCTTCCTGACTAACTGCATCACGAAATGAGCCTGGCCCGCTGTCATTTAAATTGGTTACTAAATAAATCTGAGGATTTGCAGCACCTCTTGCTCCTGTCGTAAATCTTCCAAAACCTGTGGCTTCCGGAAATGCCAGAGTCTGCGCATTCAAATCACTGAGGGTGGTAATTAATCCCCAGACCATAAAAACTTTAAGCATACGCTTAAATGTTAAGGTAATTTTTTTCATAATTGGTTAAATTGGTTAAATAGTTATACCTAATATAGTTAGAACCCCTTGAGAGTCTGTCCTGTTCCATCCTGTATCATGCTTAACTACCTGTTAATTATTATGCTTTCTTTCAAAAAGAAAAATCTTTCTTACAGAATTAATTTTCTGATAACTTTAAGATTTTAATTTTTGCTTTTAAAATGGTAAGTTTTACTTTTATAAGTACTGCAGATTAATACTACTCTGAAATGAAAAAATTAAAATTTATATTACTCATCCTTCCTTTTCTTTGCTTCTCACAGCAGGAAAAAATAAAAGCCCTTGATATTAATTTAAGTAATTACGAGTATCCATTTCCGGTAAAGTTTTTCGAACTGAACAGTCAGCGTCAGCTTTTAAAAATGGCTTATATGGACATAACTCCTTCCAACTACAACCATAAAAATATTGTTTTACTGCACGGAAAAAATTTCAACGGAGCGTATTGGGAAACCACTATCAAAGCCCTTACAAAAGAAGGTTTCAGGGTTATTGTTCCCGATCAGATTGGTTTTGGAAAATCATCAAAACCGGAAAGTTTTCAGTACACATTTCAGCAGTTTGCTGAGAATACGAAAAAGCTGCTAGATCATTTAGGAATTGAAAAAACAGCTGTTTTAGGGCATTCAATGGGCGGAATGCTAGCTACAAGATTTATACTGATGTATCCTGAAACTGCAGAAAAATTAGTTTTGGAAAATCCGATTGGTTTAGAAGACTGGAAATTAGGTGTTCCGTACAAACCTGTCGATTGGTGGTACGAAAGCGAATTAAAACAAAATTACGAAGCCATCAAAAAATACCAAATGGCAAATTATTATGACGGAAAATGGAATGCTAATTTTCAAAAGTGGGCTGAACTGGGCGCTGGCTGGACAACATCTCCAAACTACAATATTGTAGCATGGAATTCAGCATTGATGTACGATATGATTTTTACCCAGCCTGTTTTATACGAATTTAAAAATATCAAAAGTCCAACACTATTAATCATTGGAACAAGGGATAAAACAGCCTTAGGAAAACCGCTTGTTTCTGAAGAAGTAAGAAAAACAATGGGAAATTATGCTGAACTGGGAAAAAAAACACAAAAAGCCATTCCGGATGCCAAACTTGTAGAAATTGCAAACACAGGACATCTGCCACATATTGAATCTTTTGATTCATTTATAAAACCTTTAATCGTATTTTTGAAACAATAAAGTAAAACCTTAAATCAAATTTTATGTTTACAATAGAACAAATAAAAGAGGCGCATGCCAAAGTAAAAAGCGGTGCCGATTTTCCAAATTATATACAGGATTTAATTATTTTGGGCGTAAAAGGATATGATACCTTTGTAAACGACGGCCATGTGGAATATTATGGGGTAAATAATTATTCAGTGATTTCAGAAGAAAAATACCCTGAAATAAAAGTTGAAGATACAGCCAACAAAGAGCGTTTTATAGAATTTCTGGTAGCCCATCAGGATGGTCAGACTGATTACATTACGTTTTGCAATCACTCCGGACAATGCGGAATCGCAAAATGGCGTGTTGATATTATGGAAATGACCTGTACGTATTTTGACAAATCAGGTGCTGAAATTTTGATTGAAAAAATTCCGGGCTAATCTAAAACAAATTCAGATGCCACAAAATTGGTCTCCTATAATCAGTCCCGAAACATTACTTCTGTTAAAAAATTCATCTGGAATTATTTTGGTTGATGCGAGAGCAGGACTCAATGCTGAAGAAAATTATAAAAACGAACATCTAAAAGGTGCCCGTTACGTCGATTTAAACAAAGATTTAGCTACTGCCGACTGCAATCCTGCAAATGGTGGGAGACATCCTTTACCTTCATTGGATAAATTTGCAGAAGTACTTTCAAAACTTGGCATTACACCGCAAAGTCACGTTATTATTTATGATGACAAAAACGGCTCAAATGCTGCTGCCAGATTTTGGTGGATGCTAAAAGCGGTTGGTCATGAAAAAGTACAGGTTTTAAACGGAAGTTTACTGGCTGCAATGCAAACAGGTTTTCCTGTAAGTTCAGAAACAGAAAGTTTTGAGAAAGCTGAAAAATATCCGGTTACAAACTGGGAGCTCTCTTTAAGCAACATCAAAGAGGTAGATAAAGCCCGCAACAATCCTGAAAATATCGTTATTGATGTAAGAGACAAAAACCGTTTTGAAGGCCTTACAGAACCATTGGATTTGATTGCAGGTCATATTCCGGGTGCGGTTAATGTTCCGTTTAGCGAAAATTTAGACGAAAACGGCTTTTATCTTTCTGCTGAAAAACTGGCAAAAAAATACACTGAAATTTTAGGAACCATAAAACCGGAGAATGTAATCGTTCATTGCGGTTCAGGGGTTACAGCCTGCCACACTATGCTAGCAATGGATTATGCCGGAATTCCAATTCCACAGCTTTACGTAGGTTCCTGGAGCGAATGGTCACGAAATAATCTGCCAATGGCAACCAAACAATAATATCCTTTCAAGAAATACATAATGCATCAAAAACAACATTGGGACATTCTTTTAACCAATCAGGTCAATAAAAAAAAGTTCATAGACTCCCTCCTATCCGGCGAAGCCAAAGAAGAATTAGCCGTTTTTAACAACCAAAAAGGAATTTTATTCTCAGACATTTCAATTGAAAAATTCATCGAAAGAGAATATCAATACGAATCTGTTGAAGCATCTCCTGAATCACACAGGCAATTGCGGACATTTTCTTCCGGAGAACGCAAAAAAGAGTTCTTAAAATACTGTATCAGTCAAAATCCCGATTTTATCATTTTCGATAACCCTTTCGATCACTTAGATCAGGCTTCGCGTCTGGCTTTGGCTCTTTCTTTAGAAAAACTTACTGATACAATATCTATTATTCAGCTTGTAAATCGTACGGTTGATCTAATGGATTTTGTGGTGAATAAAGTCCAAATCAAAGACAATTCGTTTACTTTATACCCTATTTCAAAAACCGAAAACCATTTTAAAACCTTAAATACAGCTACAATTCCAAAGGCTCATGAACCAGTGGCTACTTTTCACGAAAGTGAATTAATAAAAATGGATCATGTTTCAGTAAGTTATGAAGACCGAAAAATTCTGGACAACATTTCATGGACCATCAAACAAGGCGAATTCTGGCAGTTAATTGGCCCGAACGGTTCCGGAAAAAGCACCATTTTATCCTTAATTACAGGTGATAACCCGAAAGGATATGGTCAGGATTTATTTTTATTCGGAAGAAAAAAAGGAAGCGGCGAAAGCGTTTGGGAAATCAAAAAGCAAATCGGAATTTATACCACTTCTATGATGGATTTATTCCAGAAAAGCCACACATTGGAAGAAATGATTCTATCGGGTTTCTTTGATTCTATCGGATTATATATTGAACCGACCACTTTGCAAAAACAAATTGTAGCACAATGGCTGGAAGCAATTGAAATGAGTCATCTAAAAAAGAAACGTTTTATAGATCTTTCAATCGGACAGCAAAGAGTAGCACTAATTGTTCGTGCAGTTTTAAAACATCCGCCTTTATTAATTCTGGACGAACCTGTGGAAGGTCTGGACGACGAAAACGTAGATTTGGTGATTCAGTTAATCAATACGATCAAACAGCAAACCAATGTAGCTATTTTATACGTTTCACACAGAATCGAATCAGGACTTGCTCCTACTTCAGTTTTTGAACTTATTCCTTCTGAAACAGGATCAGTTGGAAGAATTAAATAGCATTTTAAAAACATAGAATCTTAACTTTTATATGGTTACAAGGCTTTACTTTTTTACAACCTAATAGCTCCTTTTGGAAGTTCGAAAAAACAAAAACAACCTTTTTTAAATCGCTTTAAAAAGGTTGTTTTATTCTTAAATAGTTATGGTGCTACTTCTTTTAGCTGTCGCTTTTTTTCTCTTTTATTTTTATTTTCAAGTCTTTTGTAATCTGTTTTACAAATTTTTCCTTGTCTTTCTTCGCTTCCTTGATTGTTGCTTTTAGATCACCTGGCATTTCATAATACTTCTCCGACCAAATATAGACTTCCATAATTATGGGCAATAAGTCAATTCCTTTTGGGGTCAGTTTGTACAAAAATTTTGCTTTACTGTCCGGGTGAGCTGATTTTTCAATAATATCATTTTCTTCAAGCCCTTTCAGTCTTGATGCTAAAATATTGGTAGCAATACCCTCAGCCGATTTTAAAAAATCATTATAAGTACACTTATTTCCGAACATCAAATCTCTGATAATGAGCAAAGACCACTTATCTCCAAACACGTCAAGAGAGCAACTCAGTGGGCAGTCTGATCTTTTTTTATTCAATTCCATAAAATATTTTTAAATTTTAACTTGCATTTTGAAAGTTGTTTATATATTTGTACTTGCATTTAGCAAGCAAATTTACAGATAAATTAAAACAAATAAAAATGAAAAAAAATATTTTAGTAACGGGTGCAAGTTCAGGCTTTGGTTTACTTATCGCAAACGAGTTACACAAAAACGGTTATAATGTAATTGGTACAAGTCGAAATCCTGAAAAGTATATAGGTAAGGTTCCTTTTCAAATGATAGCATTAGACCTTGATTCAGAACAATCGATAAATAGTTTTTCGGAAAGAATTTTTAAGAAAATAGGGCAATTGGATATTCTTATCAATAATGCCGGCTTTTTAGTCTCAGGTATTGCAGAAGAAACACCTGTTGAGTTGGGCAGGCAGCAATTGGAAACTAACTTTTGGGGAACTATTAAAGTAACTAATGCTGTATTACCCCATTTTAGAAAACAAAAATTCGGTAAAATAATTACTGTTGGTTCAATTATAGGCCTTGTGTCATTTCCTAATGCAGCTTACTATGCGGCTTCAAAACACGCTTTAGAAGGTTATTTCAAATCATTAAGATACGAATTGAACGAGTTTAATATTAGTGTTGCCATGATTGAACCGGCTGCTTTTAAAACAAGCATTTTAGATAATTCCACAACAACATTAAATAAAATTGAAGATTACAATACGTTAAGAAATAAGATTGAAAAATTTACAGAAAATTTGGTAGATCAGGCCGAAGATCCTGCGATGGTTGCAAAAAAAGTGCTTAAAGTAGTTCAAACAGATAAGCCAAAATTTAGAAATATTGTAGGCAAAGGGACTTCTGCCTTAATAAACCTGCAACATTTTGCTTATGGAGTTTTAGAAAAAAATGTTCTCAAACAATTAAACAAAGCCTAAAAAGAAAAAAAATGAAAGCATTCATAGTAAAAAAATACGGCAAAAAAGAAAAATTACATTTGACAGATTGGGCAGAACCAATTGTAAATGAAAATGATGTATTGGTACAAGTTCATTCAGCAGGTGTTAATTTATTAGATTCACTTATTAGAAATGGTGATTTTAAACTGTTTTTACCCTACAAACCATCCTTTATCAATGGTCACGATGTAGCTGGTGTTGTAACCAAAATAGGTTCTAAAGTCAGCAAGTTCAAGGTTGGCGACGAAGTATATTCACGTCCGTCAGATTATAGGGTTGGTACTTTTGCTGAATACATTTCTATTGATGAAAATGATGTTGCCTTAAAACCAAAGAACCTTTCAATGGAAGAGGCTGGTTCTATTCCTTTAGTTGGTTTAACTGCCTGGCAGGCTCTAGTTGAAATAGGAAAAATACAAAAAGGGCAAAAAGTTTTCATTCAGGCTGGTTCGGGTGGTGTTGGTACATTTGCTATTCAGTTAGCAAAACATTTAGGGGCTTTTGTTGCCACAACTACAAGCGCAAAAAATATTGAATTAGTAAAATCTCTTGGTGCCGATCTTATTATTGATTACAAAACGGAAGATTTTGAAACAAAACTGAAAGATTATGATCTTGTTTTGCACAGTAACAGAGATTCAAAAATTTTAGAAAAATCATTACGAATTTTAAAGTCTGGCGGACAGCTTGTTTCATTAGTAGGTCCACCAACGCCTGAATTTGCTACAACAATTGGTTTGCCCTGGTATTTAAAATTAGTAACGAAATTGATTAGTCTGGGAGTAAAGAAAAAAGCAAAAAAATTAAAAACCAATTTTGTATTTCTGTTTATGAGAGCAGAAGGCAGACAATTAAGCGAAATAACAAAACTGATTGAAGCCGGGATTATAAAACCTGTTATTGATAAAGTCTTTTCATTCGAACAGACTAACGAAGCATTGTCTTATGTTGAAACAGGGAGATCCAGAGGAAAAGTTGTAATTAAGGTTAAGTAATTTTCTATGTGCAACTCGGTAATTTTCAGCTACCATATAACTATTATGAAAACTAATTCTCTAAGGCTTTAAAACATTTTTGTTTATTGATCCCTAATAAAAAAGCCCCATTAATATTAAATATTTTGGGGCATTTCATTTCTAATTTTTATCTTCTAATAAAGGAACAAAACGAAACTCTCCAAACTCATGTTTTTCAAATTGTGTTTCGTTTTTTCGGATTAATAAAGTCATAATCTGAACATCTTCGCCAAGCGGAATCACCAGTCTTCCTCCTATTTTCAACTGCGCCATCAACGGCTGTGGAATAAACGGAGCACCCGCCGTAACAATAATGCTGTCAAACGGAGCATGATTCGGAAGACCTTTATAACCATCTCCAAAAGAAAGGTGTTTAGGCCTGATATTTAATTTCGGAAATAAATTGGAAGTTGTTTTAAACAGCTCTTTCTGTCTTTCAACGCTATATACTTTTGCACCCAACATAAACAAAACAGCAGTCTGATAGCCCGACCCTGTACCAATTTCGAGAATTTTATGGTCTTTTTTTACTTCCAGCAGCTGCGATTGAAAAGCAACCGTGTAGGGCTGCGAAATAGTCTGCCCTGCTCCTATAGGAAAAGCCTTATCCTGATAAGCATAATCTTCAAAACTCGAATTTAAAAAAAGGTGTCTCGGGATTTTTTTTATCGCATCTAAAACCGCTCTGTCAGTAATACCTTTTTGTTCTAAAGTGCTTACTAATTGATTGCGAAGTCCTTGATGTTTGGCAGTATCTTTCAAAATGGGTAGGTTTTATTTTTGCAAAAATAAGAAACTAAAAAGGAAATCAAATATTGATTTTTAATTATTAAATTAATAAAGTTGATGGTCGAAAGTCGAAAGCCGTTACTCATAATTTACAATTCACAATTCACAATTAGCTAAATTCATTTTCACTTTCGACAAATAAATTCTATTTTTGTTTAAAATACATTCTCATGTTAAAAGTAGGAGTTTTAGGTGCGGGTCACTTAGGTAAAATACATTTACGCTTATTACAACAATCTGACAAATACGAATTAGTTGGATTTTACGACGAAAATCAGGAAAATGCCGAAAGAATTTCAAAAGAATTCGGCTATAAAAACTTCAACACAATTGCAAAATTAATCCACGCCGTGGATGTAATCGATATTGTAACTCCAACCCTTTCGCACTATAAATGTGCCAAAGTAGCCATCAAATCAGGAAAACACATCTTCATAGAAAAACCAATTGCCAACACTGTTGATGAGGCCGAAGAAATTATCGCTTTGGCAAACGAATACAATGTAAAAGGTCAGGTTGGGCATGTGGAGCGCTTTAACCCTGCGTTTATTGCTACCAAAAACATGATCGAAAATCCGATGTTTATAGAAACACATCGTTTGGCCGAATTTAATCCTCGCGGTACAGATGTTCCAGTTGTTCTGGATTTAATGATTCATGATATTGATGCGATTTTAAGCGTTGTAAATTCAAAAGTTAAAAACATCAATGCCAGTGGTGTTTCGGTAATCAGTGAAACTCCGGACATTGCCAATGCCCGAATTGAATTCGAAAATGGCTGTGTTGCCAATTTAACTGCCAGCAGAATTTCGATGAAAAACATGCGTAAAACACGTTTTTTTCAAAAAGATGCCTATATTTCAGTTGATTTTCTGGAGAAAAAATGTGAAGTTGTCCGTATGAAAGATGCTCCGGAAGTTCCGGGAGATTTTGATATGATTCTTCAAAATGCCGAAGGGGTAAAAAAACAAATTTATTTTACAAATCCGGACGTAGAACAAAACAACGCCATTTTAGACGAATTAAATTCGTTTGCCGATGCCATCAATACTGATACAACTCCGGTTGTAACATTAGAACAGGCTACAGATGCATTAAGGGTTGCCTATCAGATTATTGATTGTTTCGATAAATAATAAAAAAATAAAACTTATTATCTTTAAGGTTTAAAGCAGGCTTCAAAGCCGCTTTAAACCTTAACTTTTAAAATTCAAATACCAGATAAATGAAAACTATAGCTGTAATTGGTGCCGGAACAATGGGTAACGGAATTGCTCATACTTTTGCGCAAAGCGGTTTTATCGTAAAACTAATTGATGTTTCTGAGAAATCATTAGACAAAGGAATGGCTACAATTGCTACAAACCTTGAGCGTATGTTATCTAAAGGAACAATCACTCAGGAAGATGTTGCCAGAACCATTACGAATATCATTACGTATACTGATATTAAAGACGGTGTTGTGGGAGTTGATTTGGTAGTCGAAGCAGCAACTGAAAATATAGAATTGAAACTGAACATCTTTAAACAATTAAACGAATACTGTTCACATAATACGATTTTAGCAACGAATACATCCTCTATTTCAATTACGCAAATTGGTGCTGTTGTTGCACATCCTGAACGTGTTATCGGAATGCATTTTATGAATCCGGTGCCAATTATGAAATTAGTAGAAATCATTCGCGGGTACAATACCAGCGATGAAGTCACCAAAATCATTATGAATTTATCTGAGAAATTAGGTAAAACACCTGTTGAAGTAAACGATTATCCGGGTTTTGTTGCCAACAGAATTTTGATGCCTATGCTAAACGAGGCAATTGAAACGTTATATAACAAAGTAGCCGGAGTCTATGAAATTGATACGGTAATGAAATTAGGAATGGGACATCCAATGGGACCGCTTCAATTAGCCGATTTCATTGGTCTTGACGTTTGTCTTGCCATTTTAAACGTAATGTATGACGGCTTCAAAAACCCAAAATATGCTCCTTGCCCGTTATTAGTGAATATGGTTAGAGCCGGGAAACTGGGAGTAAAATCCGGAGAAGGTTTTTATGATTACAGCGAAAGTAAAAAGGCTGAGAAGATTTCGAAGCAGTTTATTCTTTCATAAAAAAGAATTATCATGTCAATAGCATCAAATTTAAATACAATTAAAGAAAGTTTACCTGAGCACGTAACTCTGGTTGCCGTTTCAAAAACAAAACCTGTTTCAGATTTGATTCAGGCTTATGAAGCAGGCCAGCGTATTTTTGGAGAAAATAAAATTCAGGAAATGGCCGATAAATACGAGCAAATGCCAAAAGACATTCAATGGCATATGATTGGTCATGTTCAGTCAAATAAGGTGAAATTTATGGCGCCTTTTGTAAGTTTGATTCATGGAGTTGACAGTTTGAAATTATTACAGGAAATCAACAAACAGGCTCTAAAAAACAATCGGGTTATTGATTGCCTGCTTCAGATATATATTGCCGAAGAAGAAACAAAATTTGGTCTTGACAAAAAAGAACTGACCACCTTATTGTCTTCTTCTGAATTTAAAGAGATGAAAAACATTCGAATTCTCGGATTAATGGGAATGGCTACTTTTACAGAAAATCAAAACCAAATCAAAAAAGAATTCCTTCATTTAAAATCGATTTTTGATTCGCTTCAAAACAAAGATGCACAATGCCGGGACACACAGCAATGTATTTCAACAGCAGCACATTTTTCAACGATTTCGATGGGAATGTCAGGCGATTACCAACTTGCTATTGAATGCGGAAGCACAATGGTTAGAATTGGGAGCAGTATTTTTGGAGGAAGATGATTTTTCAATATCAATTGCAATATCAAAAGTCAATGGCATGACAAAAATTAATTGCAATGCCAATTTTAAATTTTAAATGGAAAAAATATTCAATTTTGAAGATAGATTGGTTCGTTTTGCAGGAGAATGTATTTTCTTTACACGACAATTGGAAAAGCTATTTGAAAATGAATATTATAAAAACCAGTTAATCAGATCATCCGGAAGTGCTTCTTTAAATTTTGGAGAAGCCCAGGGAACCATAACAGATAAAGATTTTATTTTTAAAGTTCCATTAGTTGTAAAAGGTTGAAAGAATCCAGAAATTCTTTAAAAATATTAGACTATATAAAAGAAGGTGATAACGACAAAAGAAATAAACTTCTAACAGAAGTAGAACAACTTATTGCAATTTCATCAAAAATGATAATAAATAAAAAGTAATTTTTTCAATAACAATAACAATGGCAATGACAATTTCAATAAAGAATTTCAATTTTAAAACATTGATTTTTGACATTGCAATTGATATTGATTTTTGATATTGCCATTGATTTTTGACATTTGAAAATGTACGCAATACTAGACATAGAAACCACCGGAGGCCAATTCAATGAAGAGGGAATTACCGAAATCGCCATTTATAAATTTGATGGTCATGAAGTCGTTGACCAATTCATTAGCCTTGTCAATCCCGAAATTCCGATTCAGCCTTTTGTGGCTAAATTAACCGGAATAAATAATGCTATGCTGAGTTCTGCACCTAAATTTTTTGAAGTTGCGAAACGAATCATCGAAATTACTTCTGATTGTATTATTGTAGCACATAACGCCTCTTTCGACTATCGAATCCTTCGTACAGAATTCAGACGTTTAGGCTATAATTTCGAATCAAAAACACTTTGTACCGTTGAACTTGCTAAAAAATTAATTCCGGAACAGCCTTCTTACAGTTTAGGAAAATTAGTCCGTTCTCTCGGAATTCCAATAGCCGACAGACATCGTGCAAGCGGAGATGCTATTGCCACGACCAAGTTATTCAAAATATTACTGGAAAAAGATCTGGAAAAAACTATCCTCAAAGATTTTGTAAAATTTGAAATCGAAAAAGGAATTTCACCAAAACTTCAGGATTTGGTAAACCAGATGCCTTCAAAAACAGGCGTTTATTACATTCATAACGAAGGTGGACATTTAATTTATATCGGTAAGAGTCTCAATATCCGAAAAAGAGTCAATCAGCATTTTACCGGAATTACAACCAAAAGCAAACGTATACAAGCAGAAGTTTTTACTATAACTTATGAGGAAACAGGAAGCGAATTAATTGCTTTGCTGAAAGAAAGCGAAGAAGTAAAAATAAACCGCCCAAGACACAATCGTTCACAAAAAAAGAGTTTTTTTCCATTCGCCATTTATGTTGAAAAAGATTCAAACGGCTATCTGAATATAAACCTCGGAAAAGCCGACGGACGCAAAAAAGAAATCACATCATTTGCTTCGTTACAGGAAGGCAAAAATGCGCTTTTCAAATTCACCGCAAAGTATCATTTGTGCCAAAAATTAACCGGTTTATATCAGACCAAGAAAGAATGTTTTCAATACAAAATCAAAGAATGTGATGGTGCCTGTATTGGCGAAATCACTCCTGAAATTTACAATTTAAGGGTTCAGCAGTTTATTTCTGAAAATAGTTTTGAAAACAAAAGCATGATTTTACTGGACAGAGGCCGAAATGTAAACGAAAGAAGCGCTATTTTAATCGAAAACGGCATCTATAAAGGCTACGCTTATTACGATTTGAATTATCAGATTACCAATATCGAAATCCTGAACAAAATTCTGATTCCAATGCAGCATAACCGTGATGTCAAAAACATCATTCAGCAATATATCCGAAAAAGCAAATCGTTGAAAATTCATCATTTTTAACCTACGCAAACTTTCATTATCT
The DNA here is from genome assembly GCA_963513545.1 of uncultured Flavobacterium sp. Taxonomy (GTDB): domain Bacteria; phylum Bacteroidota; class Bacteroidia; order Flavobacteriales; family Flavobacteriaceae; genus Flavobacterium. The sequence continues at coordinate 118,486 of CAUPQW010000002.1, read as the reverse complement.
TTAAGGATATGAAAAACAAAAAATCACAATACGAAATCTTCAGGGAAAAAGTAAAAATAGTTCTTTATGGTACCAATACCATTTTAGGACGAATGTTCGATTTAGTTCTCTTAGGCTTGATTTTATTGAGCGTTTTACTAATAATGCTCGACACTGTACAAGGCATCAGTTCCAAATATCATTACCAATTATGGATCTGTGAGTGGATAATTACTCTGTTTTTTACCATTGAATATGTTTTAAGGATTATTTCGATTCAAAAGCCTGTTAAATATATTTTCAGCTTCTACGGAATCATCGACTTACTGGCCGTTTTACCCATGTACTTATCCATATTTTTTCCTGGCGCCAGCATATTGTCCATCGTACGGGCATTGCGTTTCTTCAGGTTATTCAAAATACTGCATATTCCGCAAATCTCGCATCAGTCCTTTCAACTCAAAGAAGCAATTGAAGCCAGTAAGGAAAAAATTCTGGTTTTCATCTATTTCGTACTCATCAGTACTGTAATCATTGGTTCGATAATGTATCTGGTCGAAGGCAAAGAATCCGGATTTACAAGTATTCCAATGGGAATTTATTGGACAATTGTAACATTGACAACGGTTGGTTACGGGGATATTTCTCCACAAACCCCTTTAGGCCAATTTATTGCCGCACTGGTTATGATTTTAGGTTACGGAATCATAGCTGTTCCAACCGGAATAGTTACAGCTGAATTTGCCAAGAAAAGTCTTCGGGATAATACTGTCAGCACAAAAAATTCCTGCCAAATCTGCGGTTCACAACTCCATTTTGATAACGCTAAATTCTGTCATGAGTGCGGATCTGAATTACATCATTAATTTATGAAGCTATTCCGGCTGTACATTGCAACTCCTCCTTATCTTTGTTGTTTTTTTAATTCATAAAAGCAGCTTCTAAAGTCGCTTCTTTTACGCCACAAAAACTAACAAACATAAGTCCGGGGTTTCCATTTCCATCCGGGCTAAAAAACATATGAAATACCTAATTACCATTGTCGGACCAACAGCCATAGGCAAAACAGCCTTAAGCATTGCATTGGCAAAACATTTTAATTGCGAAATAATATCCTGCGACAGTCGTCAGTTTTTTAAAGAAATGAGCATCGGTACAGCCGTTCCAAATCAGGAAGAATTACAATCAGCAACACATCATTTTATTCAGAATAAATCCATTTTCGAAAACTATACTGTTGGCGATTACGAAAAAGAAGCTTTAGCAAAAATCGAAGAATTGTTTCAAAATAATGATTTCGCGATTCTGATTGGTGGTTCCGGATTGTATGTTGATGCCATATTGAAAGGTTTTGACGAATTCCCTGAAATCAACCCCGAAGTACGCTCAGAAGTAAATTCAAACTATGAAAAACTCGGAATCGAATATCTTCAGGAACAATTGAAAAACCTGGATCCTGATTATTTTCAAAAAATTACTTTAGAAAATCCACAGACATTACAAAATCCACAACGAATGATGCGTTTCGTAGAAGTCTGCATCGGAACTCAAAAACCATATTCATCCTTTTTAAACCAGAAGAAAAACAACAGAAACTTCACTCCCATTCTAATTGGTTTAGAAGCGGACAGAGAAGTAATTTATAGCCGAATCAACCAACGTGTCGACATTATGATAAACGAAGGTTTACTTGAAGAAGCCAGAGCATTATATCCCAATAAAGCGTTAAATGCGCTTCAAACGGTCGGTTATAGAGAATTATTCAGTTATTTTGACGGTGAATTTACTTTGCCTTTCGCTATAGAGGAAATCAAAAAAAATACCCGAAGATTTTCCAAAAGACAATTAACGTGGTTCAAACGAAACGAAAACACCAAATGGTTTGATTACGCTACAGAGAGAAAAAAAATTATAGATTATATTAACGAAATTGCAAAATAAAATCTCTTTTCTTTACTCTTTATTCTATTTTCGAAAAATCTAAAATCTAAGAAGTCCAACAATCTAAGAGTCTAAATTAATGCCAATATCACCAAACTTCACATCCATTCTAAGCAAAGACTGGGAAATCAATTTCACACAATGTACCCCAAACGGCTCTTTAAAATATACAGATCTCTGTAATATTTTACAATTAACAGCGGCTGCACATTCTGAAGTTGGCGGTATCAGCTTTTACGATATGCAGGCGTTTCACCAGGCCTGGGTTTTAAGCCGAATGCGCGTTGAGATTTCAGATTTGCCAAAATCCGGAGATATTGTAACTGTAATCACCTGGATTAACAGCCTTGAAAATTCACGATCTGTACGTGCGCTCGAAATGCATGTCAACGGAAAAAAGATTGTTGGCTGCGAAACGTATTGGGCGGTTTTTAATACTCAATTACGCCGTCCCGAAGCTTTGGCATTACCCTATGAGCATTTTGAATTATTTCCCGATAAAAGAGCCACAACGGAAGGCTTTTCAAAAATCAATATCAATCACGAAAAAGAGGCTGTATTCGAAAAAACAGTTTATTTATCGGATCTGGATATTGTAAACCACGTTAATAACGTAAAATATCTGGAATGGTGTCTGGATCATGTTGAACCAAAACGAATTCTGAAACAACAAGTACAAAGTTTCGAAATGAATTTTATGAAAGAACTTTCGTTAAAAGACACCGTAATAATTCATGAAAGCGATACCGAAGATAACTCAGCTACTACTTTTAGTATTACAAAAGGAGAAAAAACCTGTTATGCCTTACAGCTAAACTGGAAAAAATAATCTTTTTATTAACTCCATACAAAAAAACAAAAAGCTGGTTTCAATTAAGAAACCAGCTTTTTTATATATCTTAAAAATGCGATTTACATCTCACATTTTACAAAAATCATTTTACTCATTTAGATAAAAACACTCAACACAAAGTAAACCAATCCTGCTAAAATAGCCGAAATAGGAATCGTTAATACCCATGCCCAGATCAAACTTACGGTTACCCCCCATCTTACAGCAGATACACGTTTTGTTAATCCAACCCCGATGATAGAACCTGTAATCGTATGCGTAGTACTTACCGGAATTTTTAAGTGTTCTGTAAAGTAAAGCGTCAAAGCACCTGCAGTTTCAGCAGCAACACCTTCAAACGAACTTACTTTTGTAATTTTAGAACCCATTGTTTTTACAATTTTCCAACCTCCGCTCAAAGTTCCCGCAGCAATTGCAGAATAACACGCCAGCGGAATCCAGCCTGGCATTACTCCTTTTATTCCCTTGTCATCATTTGGCAAAACAACATCTAACCATGAATCCATGTGAACTCCCGGATTTGTATTGATATAAACTGCAACCGCAGCTGCAATAATACCCATAACTTTTTGAGAATCGTTTCCTCCGTGACCTAAACTGAATGCCGCTGAAGAAAGTAATTGCATCTTTTTCAAAGCTGCATCAGCCTGATGAAGATTTAAACTGCTAAATATCAAACAAAAAGCACTTACCGTTAAGATAATAAAAGCAACTAAAAACCATTTAATATTATGCGGATCAAAAGCTACACTCCAAAAATGTGAATCGAAACGAGGTTTTTCAATTTCTGAATAAGGAACCATCAGATTACTGACAAGCCAAACTGTTGCAATCATTAAAGCTATAGTAAATATTTTAGGACCAATATTTTTACGGGAAGCATTTAACAACCAAATTGATATTAAATAAGAGGCTAACGCTCCTAATAAAGGTGCTAATACAATAAAAGCAATAATAATGATAACACCCGAAGGCATTCCGCCATCCTTTCCTGCCTTATACCAGCTTACGATTTCGTACCAGTAATGTGTTGTTCCGTCTTCTCCTGCATAACCTGAAAAACCGTGAACTGCAATTGCATGCGCTATAGCAGCTCCTGCAAAACCTCCAATCAAAGTATGAGAAGAACTGGAAGGAATTCCTAACCACCAGGTCAATAAGTTCCAACAGATTGCCGCAATAACTCCTGCTAAAATAACTACCAGGTTAATTTCCATCGTGTGCGCTGTTTTGGCAACAGTATCCGCAACTCCAAATCCGAAAACCCAGTACGCCAGAAAGTTAAAAAATGCTGCCCAAAGAACGGCCTGAAAAGGCGTCAAAACCTTTGTTGCAACAACAGTCGCTATAGCATTGGCTGCATCATGAAAACCGTTGATGTAATCAAAAATTAAAGCTAATACTATAATAATTATAAGTAGCGTCATAAATTATAACTTCAGAATGAAAAATTGAATTAAGAATGTTTTACAGAAATAGATTCCAGTATGTTGGCAACACTCTTACATTTGTCTGTTGCTGATTCTAAAACAGATAACACCTCTTTATATTTAATGATATTTTTAGCGTCTGTTTCGTTTTCAAAAATTTCAAAAACTGCTTTGTTATATACATTATCAGACTTGTTTTCCAGTTTATTGATTCTGGCACAAGCATCTTTAATGACTTTAAAATTCTTTAAATTTCTTAACTCTTTTACAGCACTGTCAATATTCTGACAAGCTTCAAGGTTAATTTCTGTCATTTTTCTGATCGATTTGGTAATCTTATCAACCTGATACAATTTCATTCGGCTTGATGCACCGTGCAGGTAATCCGCAACGTTATCAATTGAAGTGATTAAGGTATGAATATCTTCTCTGTCAAACGGAGTGATGAAGTTTCTGCTCAGCTCCAAGTTTGTCTGACGTGTAATGTCTTCTCCTTTTTGCTCTAATTCATCAATTTTCTGAAAAAGAACTTCTCTTTCTTTCAATGGAAGATTTACAGCTTCGTGTAAGTTAGAAGCTAATTCAATTAAATTGCTTGAAGCTTCTTCAAAAAGTGGAAAGAATTTTTTGTCTTTCGGCACTAAAAATTGGAAAATACTGTTTATTGACATTTTTATATTTTTGATAGTGCAAAATTACTTCAATATTGTTTTACAATGTTAAGCCATTGTTAACAAATCGTTTTCAATTTGGAAACTATTCAGAAACAAAATAGTCTTCTCAATATCATAATGTAAGATTCTGTCTTCCTTAACCAAAGGCACAATTTCTCTGTAACTACTTAAGAACATTTCGATAAAATCACTTGATTTTAAAGGCTCTCTGTATGCAATTGCCTGCGAAGCATTTAATAATTCAATTGCCAGGATACGCTCTAAGTTGTCCATAACTTTTAACGCCTTTGTTGCTCCGTTTGCTCCCATACTTACATGATCTTCCTGTCCGTTGCTTGAAACAATACTATCAACACTTGATGGTGTTGCCAGCTGTTTGTTCTGACTTGCAATACTTGCCGCTGTGTATTGTGGAATCATAAATCCTGAATTCAGCCCCGGATTATCAACCAAAAATGCCGGAAGATTGCGTAAACCCGAAATTAGCTGATAAGTCCTTCTTTCTGAAATACTTCCTAATTCAGCCAAAGCAATTGCTATAAAATCCAATGCTAAAGCCAATGGCTGTCCGTGAAAGTTACCACCTGAAATAATCTGATCTGACTCAATAAAGATATTAGGATTATCGGTAACCGAATTAATTTCGGTCTTGAATACTTTTCGAACATAATCAATCGCATCTTTTGAAGCTCCATGAACCTGAGGCATACAACGGAAAGAATACGGATCCTGAACATGCTTTTTTTGCTGTACAATAATTTCGCTTCCTTCCAAAAATTCATTAATTCGCTGTGCCGTGATAATCTGACCTTTATGAGGACGTATAAAATGTATCAATTCGTTAAAAGGTTCAATTCTGCCATCAAAAGCTTCCAGAGAAATCGTTCCAATTAAATCTGCCAAATAGGAATACTTATACGCTTTAATCAAAATATGAACTCCATAAGCCCCCATAAACTGTGTTCCGTTCAATAAAGCCAACCCTTCTTTGGATTGTAAAATAATCGGTTCCCAGTTAAAATGCTTTAAAACTTCGGCAGAAACCATTCTTTTTCCTTCAAAATAAACTTCGCCCTCTCCTATCAAAGGCAAAGATAAATGCGCCAAAGGAGCTAAATCTCCGGATGCACCAAGTGAACCCTGTGTATATATAACCGGAAGAATATCTTTATTATAAAAATCAACCAGACGATTTAATGTCTGCAGCTGAATTCCTGAATGTCCGTAACTTAAGGACTGAATTTTAAGAAGCAGCATTATTTTTACAATTTCAGCAGGAACTTCTTCTCCGGTTCCGCAGGCGTGCGATTTTACAAGGTTTTCCTGAAGTTTAGACAAGTTTTCATTTGAGATTTTCACACTGTAAAGTGATCCAAATCCGGTATTGATACCATAAATAGGTTCAGAATGGGAAGCCATTTTTTTATCGAGGTAATCACGGCATTTCTGCACATTTACTTTAGCTTCTTCAGATAATTCTAATGCCTTATCATGACTTAAAATTTCCTGCAATGTCTCTAAAGTTATGGTTTCAGTACTAATATAATGGATTTCCCTCATGGTGATTTCAAATTAAAACGTCAAAATTCAACAAATCAACATTAAAAAGCAACAATTTATCACAATAATTAAAATTTCTAATCAAGTGATTTTTAAAATTATTTATTTCACAATCCTAACTTAGAAATACAAATACTGCTTTTAGTGCAAATCCAGTTAAAAACAAATTCTTTGATCAGATGAATTTTAATCTTAAATATATCAAAAAACCAACTTAGAGCGTGTAATTTTAACAAATACTCAATATTGATTTTTTATCATTTGTTTTATTAAAATATTCGCAAAAAACCAATTTAGCTTTTTAACTTTTATAAAAAACTGTACTTTTGAAAAATCAAAAATGAAAAGTAACAGCACAAAATATCAATCTACAATGACAACTCAATCAGAAGTTGCAATTGCTGCTACCACAATTTCTACTACAACAACTACAACCCCTTAGGGGTATACATTTTTACATATAATCCTGTTTATCTATACTTTTTTCCCGAAAGAAGAAAGACTTTGGATACATAAAAATATTTGCATAAAAGAAAAAAACATCAAAATGAAAGTATTAAAATTTGGCGGAACTTCGGTTGCCAATGCACAAAATATAAAACTCGTTCTCGAAATTGTTAAACAAAAAGCTGAAAAGGACAAACTGGTTGTAGTGGTTTCCGCATTAAGCAAAGTAACAGATATGTTACAGTTGGCTGCAGCAAAAGCAGCAGAAAATGACGAAAGCTTCAGGGATATCGTTGCCGAAATCGAGAAAAAACATCTTGATACCTTAAAGGAACTTATTCCGGTTAGCGAACAGAGCAGTTTACTGAGCCACGTAAAAAGAATCATCAATCATCTAGAAACGTTATTAGACGGTTGTTTCCTTTTGGGCGAATTGTCCCCAAGGACTGCAGATACTATTTTGAGTTTCGGCGAATTACTTTCTTCTTATATTATTGCACAGGCCTATCAGCAAATCAATAAAAATGCTGTTTATAAAGACAGCCGTGAATTAATTAAGACTAATAATGATTTTGGTAAGGCGGTTGTAAATTTTGAAATTTCAAACAACCTGATTCAGGAATATTTCACTGAAAACCAATCACAAATTACTATTTTACCGGGATTTATCGCCTTGACACTTGACGGAATCACTACAACTTTAGGTCGTGGCGGTTCTGATTACACTGCGGCAATTATTGCAGGAGCACTTGATGCAGAACAGCTTGAAATCTGGACAGATGTAAACGGAATGTTTACTGCAAACCCAAAAATTGTAAAACAGGCTCAGCCAATTGCCACGATTTCATATCAGGAAGCGATGGAATTGTCTCATTTTGGTGCGAAAGTGTTATATCCGCCAACGATTCAGCCGGTTTTAAGAAAAAATATTCCAATTTTAATCAAAAATACATTTGAACCGGAAGCAGAAGGTACTCTAATTTCGAATCAGATTTCAGAACAAACTACTCCTGTAAAAGGAATCAGCCATATTGACCATATTTCGTTACTGACGCTTGAAGGTCCGGGAATGATTGGAGTTTCAGGTTCATCAAAACGTTTGTTTGAAGTATTGTCACACGAAAAAATCAACGTTATATTTATTACTCAGGCCTCTTCTGAGCATTCAATTTGTATCGGAATCCTGAATTCGGATGCTGAAAATGCCGAAGAAGCGATCAACAAAGCGTTTGATGTTGAGATTTTACAAAATAAAATCGATCCTTGCCTTGTAGAAAAAGATCTTTGCATAATTGCTTTGGTGGGTGAAAACATGAAAAATCATCAGGGTCTGAGCGGAAGAATGTTCAGTACTTTAGGAAAAAATAACGTAAACATCCGTGCGATTGCTCAGGGAGCTTCTGAAAGAAATATCTCTGCCGTAATCAACGAAAGAGATGTTAAGAAAGCTTTAAATACTTTACACGAAAACTTCTTTGAAGAGAACACCAAGCAGTTGAATTTATTCGTAATGGGTGTTGGAAATGTGGGGGAGAAATTCATCGAGCAGATTCACAGTCAAAAGAAATTCTTAAAAGATGTACTTAAAATCAATGTTCGTGTTATTGCTTTGTCGAACTCCAGAAAAATGTTTTTTGACGAAGACGGAATTTCTTTAAAAGACTGGCAGTCTACTTTGGACAAAGGAGAAGCGGCAATTCCGACAGAATTCATCGCACGTGCCAAAGAACTGAATTTAAGAAACAGCATTTTCGTAGATATTACGGCAAATGCAAGCGTTTCTGAGATGTATGAGAAATTCTTAAAAGAAAGCATTGCGGTTGTAACCTGTAACAAAATTGCCTGTTCATCTGCTTACGACAACTATAAAAAACTAAAAAGCTTATCTCGCCAGTATAACGCTCCGTTTTTATTCGAAACGAATGTTGGTGCGGGATTGCCAATTATCGATACTGTTAAAAACTTAATCGCTTCAGGTGATAAAGTGCATAAAATTCAGGCCGTTTTATCGGGAAGTCTGAACTTTATTTTCAACAATTTTGATGAGAATAATTCTTTTCATGATGTTGTGAAAGAAGCTGGAGTGCAGGGATTCACAGAACCGGATCCTAAAATCGACTTAAGCGGAATCGACGTAGCGCGTAAAATCCTGATCCTGATTCGTGAAAGCGGTTATGAAATGGATATTGACGCTATTGCAAACGAATCGTTTTTGCCTGCCGAATGCTTAGCAACAACAAATAACGAAGCCTTTTTTGCATCATTGATCAAACATGCGGCTCATTTTGAAAACATTTACAAAGAAGCTTTAGCAAAAGATTCAAGACTGAAATACGTAGCACAATTCGAAAACGGAAAAGCAAGCGTAGGTCTTCAGTTCATTCCAAAAGATCATCCTTTCTATAATTTGGAAGGAAAAGACAATATCGTGCTTTTCTACACAGATCGATACGTAGACCAGCCTTTATTGATCAAAGGAGCAGGTGCCGGAGCAGCTGTTACGGCATCAGGAATTTTTGCGGATGTGATTAGAATAGGAAACGTTTAGTAAGGTACAAAGGTGCAGAGGCACAAAGGTTCAAAGGTTTTCACTTTGTCGCTTTGCCTCTCTGAAACTTTGAATCTAAATATAAAAATTGCGAGCAGCAAAGCCTTTGTTCCTTTGAACCTTTGCCACTCTGAACCTTTAAAAAGATGGAAATAAAACTATTTTGCCCGGCCACTATCGCAAACCTCTCCTGCGGATTTGACGTGCTTGGACTTTGCTTAGACAATGCGGGTGACGAAATGATTGTTCGAAAATCAGATCAGAAAGGCGTTCGAATTACTAAAATTGTGGGTGCCGATTTGCCTCTTGAAACCGAGAAAAATGTTTCGGGTGTGGCGGCTTTGGCAATGTTGGCAACTTTAGACGAACTGGATTTTGGATTTGAAATTGAAATTTATAAAAGTATCAAAGCCGGAAGCGGAATCGGAAGCAGTGCTGCCAGTTCTGCCGGAGCAGTTTTCGGAATTAATGAATTGTTAGGCAGACCATATTCTCGTAAAGATTTGGTTCAGTTTGCGATGCAGGGCGAGAAATTAGCCAGCGGAAATGCTCATGCTGACAACGTTGCTCCTGCCCTTTTAGGCGGATTTACTTTGGTAAGAAGCTACGCTCCTCTGGATATTATCAGAATTGACAGCCCTGAGGAATTATATGCAACCGTAGTTCATCCTCAGATTGAATTAAAAACATCTGATGCACGTTCGGTTTTAAAACAAAATGTTTCCCTAAAAAGTGCCATCATGCAATGGGGAAATGTGGGCGGACTTGTAGCGGGTCTTTACACTAAAGATTACGAGTTGATCGGAAGATCGCTTCATGACGAAATCGTAGAACCTTTAAGAAGCGTTTTAATCCCGGGATTTGACCAAATCAAACAAACGGCTTACGAAAACGGCGCTTTAGGTTCCGGAATTTCAGGTTCAGGTCCGTCGATTTTTGCTTTAAGCAGAGGAAAAGAAACTGCCGACCAAATAGCAAAAGCCATGAGCGAGGTTTACGAAAAAATGAATTTACCTTATGAAATTCACGTTTCGAAGATTAATCCGGATGGTGTACGCATTTTGTAAAATGTGAGATGTGAATTGTAAAAAGTATTAAGTACAAAGAATTAAGTATTAAGATTTATACGAAACGTTTGTCAGGCTGAGCGGAGTCGAAGCCCACGCGAAGTACAGACACAAAACATAACCGTTCAGTTTGTCATTTCGACTGAGGAGACCCGAGCGATAGCGAATAGGCGAAGCAAATCTCCGCTAGAAGCTCGACAAAGTACAGACGCAAAGCATAACCATACAGTTTGTCATTTCGAGGAACGAGAAATCTCCGCAAGAAGCTCGACAAAGATTGGACTTTCGTTGCTGAGTTACTTGCGAAGATTTCTCCTCCGTCGAAATGACAAAAAGCGATTAAAATAGTAAAACATAAATTATTGGAATTTAGAATTTTAGTATTGGAATTTACTTTCTAAAAATCTAAAAATCTAAAGTCTAAAAATCTAAAATAACAATGAAATACTACAGTTTAAACCATAATGCCCCAAAAGTTTCTTTTCAGGAAGCTGTTATACAAGGATTAGCGAGTGACAAAGGATTATATTTCCCGGAAAACATTACACCTTTAGATCCTTCATTTTTTGATACAATCGAAAGTTTGAGCCACGAGGAAATTGCTTTTGAAGCGATCAAACAATTCGTTGGCGACGAAATACCGGCAGCAAAACTAAAAGAAATCATTGCTGATACTTTGGTCTTTGATTTTCCGGTGGTGAAAGTCGAAAACGGAATCTATTCGTTAGAATTATTTCACGGTCCGACAATGGCTTTTAAAGACGTTGGTGCGCGATTTATGTCACGTTGTCTGGGCTATTTCAACAAAGACAAAAAAGATGCTAAAAACACGGTTTTAGTAGCAACTTCAGGAGATACAGGCGGAGCCGTTGCCAGCGGATTTTTAGGAGTTGACGGAGTTGATGTTGTCATTTTATATCCGTCTGGAAAAGTGAGTGATATTCAGGAAAAACAATTGACTACTTTAGGGCAAAACATTAAAGCACTTGAAGTTGACGGTGTTTTTGACGATTGCCAGGATATGGTAAAAAAAGCGTTTTTAGATGAAACTTTAGCGCATAAAAACCTGACTTCGGCGAATTCGATTAATATTGCTCGCTGGTTACCGCAAATGTTTTATTTCTTCTTTGCTTACAAAGCGTTGAAAAACCAAAACAAATCTTTAGTTTTCTCTTGTCCAAGCGGAAACTTCGGAAATATCTGCGCCGGAATTATGGCAAAGAAATTAGGGCTGCCAATTGAGCATTTTGTAGCGTCTACAAACGTAAACGACACGGTGCCAAGATTCTTAGAAAATGGAAAATACGACCCAAAACCTTCTAAAGCAACCATCTCTAACGCAATGGACGTTGGAAACCCAAGCAACTTTATCAGGATTCAGGAATTGTACAATAATGACCTGAAAGCTTTCGAAAAAGATTTTTCTTCTTATAGTTATACTGATGAAGAAACTTTAGTTGCTCTAAAAAATATTTATAACACAGATGGTTACATAGCAGAACCTCACGGCGCTGTTGGTTATTTAGGTTTGAAAAAAGAACTGGAAAAACACCCTAACGCAATTGGTATTTTCTTAGAAACGGCACATCCTATTAAATTCTTAGATGTTGTTGAACCTGCTTTAGGAATTACGCTTCCTATTCCTGCTCAGATTGAGAGTGTTATTAATGAGGAGAAAGTTAGTGTTAAGATTGGGACTTATGAGGAATTGAAGGAGTTCTTGGGATAAGAGTTTTTCTTTTATAAAAATTAAAACCACAAATTATACCAACTTTATATTAGTGTAATTTGTGGTTTTTTATTTGTAATTCGTATTAGTTTTTTATAAGGAAAATTATTATGTTTGAAAACACAAGAATTCAACAACCTAGCATATAAATGGAAAATAATAATTGGTGGGGAAATTCTTTCCTTGGAAAAGATTTTGAAAAAAAAATTGAGGAATACACCAAGGAAAAAGTTAAAAAACGAACAGAAGATGCTGATTTTTTTCTCGACATTCTCATCGAACAAGGAATAATTAGACTAAACAAAGAAAAAGTAAAAGACTATTTTACAAAATGGTTTCTAGAAAACAAAGATTTCGATCTACAGATTAAAGATGGAGATTTAGCGATCGAAGATGGAGATTTAAAATTTGTCCCAGATTTTAATAAAGCTGATATTGTTGGATTCATAAATTGGTTTGAAAATGAAAAAACTGAATTTATAGATTATTTAAAAACCAAAGGAGTAAAAATTGACAATGAAGAAGATGTTACAATTAAAAACTCTGGTAATTTAATAATTAATAACAATAGCAACATTCATAATCAATCAATTACAAATCCTGATAAAAAGAAAAAATGGGAGAAAGGAACAATTATCAGTTTGATAGGTCTAGTTATTGCATTTACTGTTTTATTATTCGGTAACAATCTGCTATCAAGATTTTCAGATGATTCTAACAGCCAGAAACAACTTTTAAAAGAAAGTAATAAAGATATTGTTGCTAAAACTTTTAATTTGCCATACTTAGAAAATTATCCAATATTAGATAAAGGTTTATTCGTAAAATATTATTTTAATTCTCTTATAGTTGGCGGAGCTAATATTGACGGAATTAAGATTAATACTCGTGGGAAAAATGGAAATAAACTGGAAATAAATAGAGAAACGTCAGATAACAATTATGTAATTGATATAAATGAAGAACCGTATATTGAGATAGAATACAAGAAGAAATTCTACTCAATTGAAATTACAGGAAAACACGATTCTTTTCTTTGTAAAATAAATGAAATTAAGAATCCAACTCTGGATTTGTAAATTATGTAAATATAAAAAACTACTAGCACCCTCGTTAGCTTGAGCGTCCAGCCGTGAATAATACTAAGAAATTCAATAACCAATTGGATCATCAGGTTACGAGCGAGATGCTCGCCCAAGGTGAGGCACTAAACAATCTAAAAAAACTATCTCAGATAATTAAATAATGGGAAAATTAAAAAAAATAACTCTAATTGAAATCTTATTTATTATTGTAGCACTTACAGCGCTTTTAGGAATACCAGTATTTGCAACAAAAACAAATAATTACGAAGATGGAGACCATTTTGCAAATACGTTAGCCCCTCTATTGAGTTTTATTGGAAGCTTACTTGTTTATATTGCCTTCAAAGCACAAATCAAGGCAAATTCACAGATACAAGATCAATTCATAAAGCAAAATTACGATCAGAACTTTTATAGACTTATAGACAATATTCAAAGTCGAATTTCAAATTCAGAAATTCAACGTCCCAATAGTAAAAAAATTGAAAAAGGTTTTGCTATTCTTGAGTATATAGTTGCAGAAATGATTAGTAAATCAGAAAAGTCAAGTATTTTTTTTGGTAAACAAATTTTATTATTAAATCCAGAATGTTTAGATGATGGAACTTGGATCAAATTATATAAAGAAGTTAAAAAACAGAAATATCATGACCATACTATATTAAAAGATGTTTTCTTGAACGCAGATGAAGAAAACCGAAAAATGATATATAACCGAGATTTTGATCATGAATATTATGAATATTCACATAGTGATGATCTTAATAATATATTATCAGAAATCTTTATGAAATATTTTTATAACCAATCAGATGAATATTATTCACAATATTATAATCATATTACAAAGCCTTTTTTTAATAAACATGTTGTTTTCTTTGATAGTTACTTTAGATGTATATCGATGATATTGAAGCACATAGACAGTATTGATAATAATGAATTTTATTTAGAATATTTTACAGATAATCTAACTACACATGAACGATTAATTATCTGGTCTGCAGTAGCTTCGAAACGATTTAGTAATGAATCACGAAGAAGAATTAAAAAATTCAATTTATTAAGTATAATATCAACAATAAAAGGAATTAAAATTGCACCGACAAATGATTACAACAAGCACATAATTCAAAGATTGAGTTAAATATCCCCGCTAGCGATTGGGAAGTTTAGACTAAAACACCCCATAAGATTGTGCATAAACGAATTCGAAAATAAATTAACATTACGAATTATGGCAATAAATAAAACGGCTAAAAATATTTATATAAAAGTAAACGGTGCTTACACAATAAGTGCTGGAACTTTTATTGAAACAGCCAATAAAATTACAATAACTGCTACAAAAGGAAATCTCAATCTAATTTCAAACAAAAAAATAATAATTACAGGAAAAGAAGGTGTGACTTTTGGAGATTATGTTGCTCCTCCTGAAAAAAAACACCCTGAAATTATTGAAATACAATTTATTGACGACAAAAATACTGTTTTAAAACAATCATCGATTCAAAACTTTGAGGGAATAAAAGCTACTGATTTTTTCTACGGAAAAAAATTGAAAATAAAAATTATAACCAAAGAAGTTGAAGACGGAACAAAAATAAACTTCAACCTAAAAGCAGAAACAAAAAGCACAAAGCAAGAATTTTTTGGACTTGATAAACTAAAATGGAATATAGAAATAAAAAGTAACAGTTGTGAAACGGATTTTTTTGAATTGAACCCATTATGGTATAGCGAAGATTTAGAAAACTACAATTATGACACACATAAAACAGAAATAAAATCTGAAGATTTAAATAGTTTTTATGTAAGTGGATTTTTTAATAGGGAATTTTTCAATCTTCCTGAAAAAGAAGATAGGCTAAAGCCTATTGCCTATTTAAGGAATTATGAAGAATTAATTGGATTGTTCAATACGGATAATTCAGGAAGCAAAGATTTACAAAGCAATTATGAAAACAAGTTTATAAGTTCAAATTTAGAAATGCTGGAAATAGCAAGAGATTTTTCGGAATTTATAAACAATACAAAAGAACTCACGATTAAGCAAATAAAAACTAGAGTTGAAGAAGATGCAAAATGTATTTGGGATGCATCTATAAAACAAGTTCAGTCAGGTAAACTTGACGACAGACCATTATACTGGACGAGAAACAAAATGCAAGTTAGGCTAAAACGCCATTTTCTTTTTGAGAAAGATATTGATTTTGAAAAAAGCATAGTCAAAAAAGAAACGGAACTAGAGAAAATAATTCAGATTTTTGAAGAAAAAAGCAGAAACTATACCGGAATAGATTTCAGCAAAGCAGGTGGCAAGAAAAAAGTTTTAATTACTGGATTTGACCCGTTTATATTGAATCAGTTTGATAATAACTACTTAAATAGTGTAACAAATCCTAATATTCTACAATCCAATCCTTCAGGAGTTATGGCTTTAGCTTTGGCTAATGATGATAGATTAGGAGTTTACATTCAAACAATGATTGTACCTGTACGATATACAGATTTTGACAGAAGTCAAGATTATAATAATGGACAGGGAGTGGGAATAATAGAAAAGTATATTAAACCATTTATCAATCAAGTTGATATGATTATTACAATAAGCCAAGCAGGGGAAAATGATTACAATATTGATAAATTTGGAACGGCAACAAGAGGTGGTTTTAATGACAATCAAGATTATATAAGAGCTACAGGTTCTCAAGCATTAATTACCAAAGATGAGTGGATCGAGACAACCCTCCCAATAGAATTTACGAATGCTTCGAAAGTTGTTTATAATTGGGAATTTGATAATATTCCAAATCCTACACATATCAAACCTATCCAAACGCAAAAATTGTCAAGTGGTTCTGGTGGAGATTACTTATCAAACGAAATATTTTACAGGGTAGCAAAACTTCGAAAAGATAATAACCCAATGTTGCCAACAGGACATTTTCACATTAGTAAAATACAAAACCCAGCAGCAAAAGAAGATTTAAACCCTAATGAAATCTTAGATGTACTAAATACCGTAAAAGAAGGAATAAAAGAAGGAGTAAAAGGACTATAACCTATGAGAAATTTATTTTTATGTTTGTTTTTATGTTTGTTTTTACAATCTTGTAAAGGACAAAGTATTATTGTCGACTCCGAAAAAGATAATGATGTTATAATATTTAATTTGTCAAACTATGATGTTAGTTTAATTAATTTACCTGAAAAACATTATTTACCAGATACAAAAAGATATTGGGAAACTAATCCTAAATTTAATACAGAAATTTACAGTAAAAATAAATTTGTAATATTTAAACAAAGATGGCAAAATATAGGTTATGGGTATGGTGAGAAGTACTACAATTTCATAAATAGTAAAAAAGACACTATGAATATAAAATGTTTTTGTCCGCAAGAAACTAACTATTTTTTCAAAAATTTAGAATTTCGAAAAGGAAAATTTGAATTAAGTTTTGCTTTTCCAAAAAAGCAAAATGAACAAACAAAGAAATATGAAAGTCAAATAAATTATATTTTAGGAAATCAAATCAAAACTCCTCAAGAAGTTCAAAGTGTTTTATTTAAAAACAGTTATGTCTGGTGGGAAACCAAAGGCGAATTTAAAAACATCTTTTTTAAGGATTTAAAATTTGTTGAGATTGACTTAAATGACTCTACCAATGTAAAATTAAAAAAACTAGACTAAAACATAAACATAATTCTCCACTGGTTCCAGTGACAGAATAAGAACAAAAAAAGAGATCTTATCAAGACCTCTTTATAGAATTAAATATATCTTCAAAACGTTTACTTCCCGCTTAGTAATTTCTCCAAATACTCAACTTTATCTTTTTCAGCTTGCACCAAACGTTCGTAAAGTTCAACTACTTTATCTAAAGGATTAAAAGTACATTCATTATTATATGTTCCTTGTCCAAAACTACTATTTGAAACAGCATCATTAAAAGTATTAAAATAATTAAAAACCGCTTCTTCCGAAAAGTTTTTAATTGCTTCAACAGAAACGCCAAGAGCTTTTGCTATTTCAATTAGTTTTTGTTCGTCTACAGTTTCGCTGTTCTCGATAGCCGAAACAGCCTGCTGACTTGCTCCTAAAGCCTGTGCCAGTGCTTCCTGTTTCATATCTTTAAGCTCTCTGATACGGCTTATATTTCTGCCGATATGTTTTGGTTTTGTTGCTGTACTCATAATTCAAAGATATTTAAAATTCTTAAACGAAAATAAATTTCGGTAAAAAACAAAGCTGTTTTTGTAAGATACTATTTTCGTATTTTATGTCAATTAGTGTTTATAAAGCTTAAACATTTAATAGATCTAAAAGTTACCTCCTACTCTCCATCATAAATTTTGAAATTTTTTTGAAGATTTTTGCTGCCAGTGGTTTTCTTTTATAGATAGTTTCTTATGTTTGGCTTATTATTTCAAATCAAATACTTGCATGAACATAAAAATAATTATTCTTTTAGTAATACTAGCAATTCTGCTTTTTAATTATAAAAAAATCCTATCGTACATTGAATATATTAAAGAACAAAGAGCAATCGAGTTTAAGAAAAGAACCAATCTTAATTTAGATGAACTTTACAAACTCTCTGCTCCTCCTGCACTTTTTTTATTTGGCCTGGAAAAACATTTATTTCCAAAGCCGATTCTTTATTTTGATGCAAATAATCTGTATTGCATTACATTAAATTTACCCGTAGTTCAACATTCATTATTATCTATTACTGAGGTTGAAAGAACTGCTGTAATGATAAACAAAAGAAGAGTTTGGAAAATATTTGTAAAAGATAATGACAAGCAAATGGTTTATAAATTTAGAACGTATCGGAATCTGAACCTCTTTTTAGAAAAAGTAAAAGAGAATCCAAATGCAATTGTAGATGATAGGTATATTTGGGGGATATTTGAATAACACACTATATAAAAACCTAAATAAATAATTTTAAAAAAATATAATATGAGATTATCCCGAATAACATTATTGATATATACTATTTCATTATTATTGTTTTCATGCGATAGAAAAGACCCAAATAAACAAGTTGACGAAGGAACTTTAAAAGGAGAAATATATAAAAGTAGAGAAATTGGCTGGGAGATTCGAGTTCCAACTGGCTGGTCAATTGTTTCAAAAGATATCACAGAGCAACAGGAAGAAAAAGGGCAAAAAGCAATAGAAAAATCATCAGGACAAAAGATGGATTTGAAGTCTTTAAAACACTTAATTAGTTTCCAAAAAAATCAATTTAATTTGTTCGCTTCAACATCAGAGCCATTCAAAGAGGATTTTTCCGGACAATATGAACAAACTAATAAAGATTTAAATGCATTAATTTATCAAACCTATGTTGATCAGGGTATAAAAGTAGATTCTTCATCAGGAAAAGAAATAATCCAAGGAATTAAATTCAATACTTTTTACACTACAATTTATGCTCCGGACGGGAAAGTAATTCTTAATCAAATTTTATACAGCAAACTGATAAATGGTTATGATTTTGGTGTGAATATTAATTATAATAATGAGGAAGATAAGAAAACAATGATTGATGCCTGGAAAAAATCAAAATTTGAGAACAGACTAAAGAAACAGTAGTTTCAATTTTACTTCATCGTCCCCAACTTTTGTATAAAATCCAACTCGACATCTGACATTTTACAATTTACATTTCACAAAAAAATGATTACAAAAGCATTACGCGACGATATTCCGGCATTAGTAACCCTAATCAACTCCGCTTACAGAGGCGAAACCTCCAAAAAAGGCTGGACAACCGAAGCGCATTTACTCGAAGGAAAAAGAACAGACGAACCCGAAATGACCGAAATCTTTCTGGATCCAAAAAATACGATTCTGAAATTTACTGAAAACAATACCATTATCGGTTCGGTTTTATTAGTAGAAAAAGGACATCAATTGTATCTTGGAATGCTAACCGTTTCGCCGGAACTTCAAAACAGCGGCATCGGGAAAAAACTTCTGGCTGAAGCTGAAAATTATGCTCAATCTTTGGGATTATCGAGTATTATCATGACCGTTATTTCGGTTCGCGAAGAGCTTATTGCGTGGTACAAACGCCATGGTTATGTGGATACGGGTGCGCGTGAAGCTTTTCCGGAAAGTGGTATTCATGTTACGGTTTCTGATGAACCATTGGAGTTTATATTTTTAGAGAAGAAACTTTAGAGTTTTACCGCAGAGATTCGCAAAGGGTTACGCAGAGGTTCGCAAAGTTTTTTTTAATCTCGCAAAGGCGCAAAGTTTTCACGCAGATTTAAAAAAGATTTAAGTAGATTATCTTTTTAAAATCTGCTCAAATCTGCAGAATCTGCGTGAAATAAAACTTTGTGACCTCGCGGGATTTTTTTTTATATAAAAAAACTTAGATTAATCTGTATATCAAAAACTTAGCATCTTTTCTTAATCTTTGATAAAAATTCATGAGACACTCCAAGATACGAAGACAAATTTTTATTATTTATTTTCTGCACCTTGTGAGGATAACGCTCCTTAAAATCGAGATAACGCTGTTTGGAAGTTTTATTTAAAACATCAAGAAGGCGCTCCTGGATAGCTACATTGGCACTTTCGATCATCAGTACATGAAACTGAAAGAGCTTAGGTACTTTTGCAAATAGCTGTGCTTTTTCTTCTTTATTGATGACTACTATTTCGCTGTCTTCAATAGCTTTAACATTATACGTGGTGGGCTTTTGATGATAAAAACTCTGCAGGTCACACATCCATTCGTTTTCAAACGAAAAGAAAATAACGCTTTCGGTTCCATTTTCGTTTAATGCGTAAGTTTTAAACAGTCCTTTTAAAATAAATCCCTGATAACTGTTGTAGGAATTCTGAATTTGAAGAAATTGATTCTTTTTTAGTTTAATAAGTTGTGTTTTTGAGACAATAATGTCCCATTCCTGATCAGTGAGCGGAATTTTTCGCTCAATGCTTTTTCTTAGTAGGTTGTACATGTTTATATTTTTTTTAAGTAAATATAGTTTTCGATAACTGTCAGATTCGGGGGAAAAAACAGTGTAATCGATTACGCAAAAGTATATTATTTGTTCTTTTTTGTAAATCAACAACTGTTAAAAAAACTATTTAGCCTATTTTTTTTACAAAGTTTGAACTTATTCATTTTTTTTACAAAACGATATATAGAGATTTGTACTGTTAAATATTTATAAACCCCCAAACTTACATTATGAAATTTAAATCAACATTATCCATTTTTTTAGTAGCAGTAACTTTCTGTTTTACTGCGTGTAATTCTGAAGAAGTTGCTTCATCAAATGAAGCAACAGCTATTGAAGGAAACATTGAAACGAGTAATATTTCGACAGCAAAAATCGGAAATTGCTCAGAAGTACCTGGCTGGGCTTCACAAAACGGAAACACAACCGGAGGAGGTTCTGCAGCTGAAACAACTGTAACTACCTACGCACAGTTAAAATCGGCAATTGAAAGCAGTTCTGTAAAAGTGATTAAAGTTTCAGGAACGATTACTGTTACAACAAGATTGTCATTCCAGGATCAAACCGGTAAAACAATTTACGGTGCAAATGGTGCAAAATTAGTTTCTACTAACCAAACTAAAGACGGTTCCGGTATCATTAACATTAAAAGATGTAAAAATCTAATCATCAGAAACTTAATTTTTGAAGGCCCGGGTGCTTACGACACAGATGGCTGGGACAATGCTATCTTAGACGACTGCCAAAATGTATGGGTAGACCACTGCGAGTTTAGAGATGGCGTTGACGGAAACTTCGACATCAAAAACAAATCCGATTATATTTCGGTTACGTATTCTAAATTTCATTACTTAAAAGCGCCAAAAGCTGGTGGATCAGGAGGTTCTGATGATCACAGATATTCAAATTTAATTGGTTCAAGCGATGGTGCAACAGCCGATCGTGGAAAATTAAGAATCACTTTTGCAAGATGCTGGTGGGCTCAGGGCTGTAAAGAAAGAATGCCTAGAGTTCGTTTTGGAAAAGTACATTTGGTTAACAATTTCTTCAATAGTACTGTAAGCAACAAATGTATTGCTGCTGGTGTTGAAGCTGATATTCGTATAGAAAGCAACGTTTTTGAAGGTGTAAAAACACCAATCGATTTAATGAGTGGTTATACTGCTGTTACTGAAACCGACAATGTTTTCACGAATACAACAGGAAATAAAGCAGGTAACAAAACAGCTTTTACACCTCCTTATACTATTGTAAAACTTAATAAAACAGCTGTCAAAGCAGATATTTCTTCTAATGCGGGAGCTACTTTAGGCGGTAACATTTGCGGTTCATTCTAATGAAACCAAAATAAAAAAAATTAGTTTCGTTTTTAACCACGGATTGCAGTTGTGCAGTTCGTGGTTTTTTTTTAGTTTAGTTTGAAGCAAAGATAAATCTCTATGTTTATTTTACAGTTTATAGTCTTTTAAGTGCTTTTTTGTTTAACGCAGGATTTTAAAAAGATTTAATCTGATGAAATAAAAGCCATTTTTATACATTTTATCTTAGATAAAAACTTTACGATTTTCAAACATTGTGTCAGACATACAACAGTAAATC
This sequence comes from uncultured Flavobacterium sp., assembly GCA_963513545.1. GTDB lineage: Bacteria > Bacteroidota > Bacteroidia > Flavobacteriales > Flavobacteriaceae > Flavobacterium. Next base: position 96,578 of record CAUPQW010000002.1, on the reverse strand, counting down.
TTTAGAAAACCTTTGAATCAAACATCAAAAGCTAAAGAACCAAATCCTCAAACAAACGCTGAATTGTTTTTTCCAGATCCTCACACATTCCAGGATGTGGCCTTGAGGTTTGAATTGCAGAACTTCGAATCGCTGTCAGCCATCTAAAACGCGACGGAATATCCATTTCTCCAATGGGTCCGCCATCTTTGTCTCCGGTTGCAATTTTCTTAAGTGCAGTTACGTTGCAATGCAATTGTTCAATATCAAAATCATTTGAAAGGGCTTGTATTTTGGCATCATCAATATGTGACAATACTTTTATAAATTTGGCTTTTTTGCAAAACAAAATGATTCCGATATTCAGGAATTCTTCGCGTTCAACTCTTGGTACTACGCGAATTACGACATACTCATATAAGTGATTATCTTGCATTTTGAGCCTGATTTACAAAGATTTCTGAATGATTTAATCGGGTCTGCAAAAATTGTAAATACACATTTCGCAAGGTTTCAGGTGTTTCATCTGTGTCTTCCCATTGCAGCCATTCAAGCGGAATCGTATTGACTATTTCTTCTACTATTTGCGGAGTTAAAAGTGCTTTAAATTCGGCATCAACTTCTTTTAAAAGTGAAGCCTGAGGCAATAATACATGATCTTTGATCAACGCAAAAGGACTTTTGGCATGCTGTTCCCAGTTATTCCAGGAATGATGAAAATACAAACACGCACCATGATCGATTAGCCATAATTCTTTATGCCAGATTAACATATTGGTATTTTTAAAAGTACGGTCGACATTGGTAATATAAGCGTCCAGCCAGACAATTTGTGAGGCTAGCTTATCGTCAACAGTTGTTACGACCGGATCAAAAGTAATGGCGCCTGACAAAAAGTGAAGCGCCAGGTTTAATCCCTGACTTCCCTGCAGTAAATCCTGAATCTCTTCATCGGCTTCTGTACGTCCAAAAGCTTCATCCAGATTTGCAAAAACCAATTCCGGCAGCTGGAGTTTTAAAGCTTTGGCTACTTGCCCGCCTATCAATTCGGCAATCAAAGCTTTTACACCGTGTCCGGCACCTTTAAATTTCAGTACATATTTAAAATCGTCATCGGCTTCTGCCAAAGCAGGCAAAGAACCTCCCTCTCGCAATGGCGTGATATAACGTGTAACATCTACCGTTCTAAGATCGAAGTTGTTTTTCATATAGGTAAAATATATTTCATATGCAGTACTTTACTACAAACTTACTCATTTAAGAGATTAGAACTTTATACTTCTTATTTCAAAATTCCCACAATTCACAAAATAATAAAAGCTCCATCAGGAGCTTTCAATATTTAAGTATGTAATCTAATTGACTAATTACCTCATTATCTAATTATTGCTCATCCTCCTCAACATGATGTGATCTCGAATAATTACGCCATTTTTCAAGGCAATCCTGAAAATCCTGAGGCAATTCGGTATCAAAACGCATCAATTCTTTTGTATTTGGATGTACAAAACCAAGTGTTTTAGCATGTAGTGCCTGACGTGGCAAAGCTTTAAAACAATTCTCTATAAATTGTTTGTATTTTGTAAAAGTAGTTCCTTTTAAAATCAAATGACCTCCGTAACGTTCGTCATTAAACAACGGATGCCCAATGTGTTTCATATGCGCACGAATCTGGTGTGTTCTTCCGGTTTCCAGTTTACACGAAATCAAAGTCACATAACCAAAGCGTTCCAGAACTTTATAATGTGTAATCGCAGGCTTTCCTATTTCAGGATCAGCAAAAACCGCCATTTGCATACGATCTTTTAAATGTCTGGCCAAATTTCCTTCAATGGTTCCGCTTTCTTCAGCAACATTTCCCCAAACAAGAGCGACATATTCACGTTCCGTCGTTTTAGCTTCAAACTGTTTGGCCAAATGTGTCATAGCTGCTTCCGTTTTGGCTATAATCAAAAGTCCTGATGTATCCTTGTCAATTCTGTGAACCAGACCAGGGCGTTCACTGCTGTTCATTGGTAAATTTTCAAAATGAAATGCCAAAGCATTCACCAAAGTTCCTGTATAATTTCCATGTCCGGGATGCACTACCAATCCGGGTGGTTTATTGATAAGCAAAAGCGCCTCATCTTCATAAACGATATCCAACGGAATATCCTCCGGATCTACTCTGTTTTCAAACGGAGGATGCGATAACATCACCGTAATGATATCAAAAGGTTTTACTTTATAATTTGATTTTACCGGAATCTCATTAACAAAAACACTCCCTTCACTGGCAGCATTCTGAATTTTATTCCGGGTCGCATTCGGAATCATATTCATCAAATACTTGTCAATACGTAACAACGCCTGACCTTTAGGCACATCAAACCTGAAATGTTCGAATAACTCGTCTTCCAGGTCTAAATTTTCTTCACTATTATTGTTCATTAGTTGGGGTTTCTTCAATTGGCGCAGCAGTACTGTCTACAGCCTCACTTTCCTCTACATAAGTTGCTTTTCCGTCACCTAAAACCAAATCAATTTTAGACGCTTTCAGTACACGATCACCTGCTTTCAGGTTTCTGCCTTTATATCGGAGCTCCAAAACCATATCTTTTCCAAGGTTCGGGATATACGTAATCGTTCCTTCCTGAAGCCCTAACGCTTTCAGAGTCGGAACTGCCTCGCGATATGTTTTATCAATTAAATCCGGAATTCGAACAGACGAAAATCCCGATGCATTAATTTTTATATATATTTTTCTTCCTACTTTTACCATCGTTCCCGGCAACGGGTCCTGCTCTACTACGCTAAATTTAGGAAACTCACTTCTATAATCAACACTATCCAAAAGCACATAATCCAGATCCAGCTCATCCAGTTTTTCTTCTACTTGTTCTTCCGTCAGTTTAGCTAAATTCGGAACTGCAATTTCATGTCCATGATCTGTTGTAAACGTTAGCCAATGCATAAACAAATAACCCAGAACCGCAATAATAGCAGCTGCACCCAACACTTGTAAAAAAAACACACGGCTCGTTAAATACTTACGTAAACTCATAAATTTATTTTTAGATGAACGCAAAGATAAAGCTATTTCGTTTCAAAAAAAATGATAATTTTGTTTTAAGCAAGAAAGCTGATAATAGGGAGCTGTTTCCCGCTTTCGCCTATATCTTTTTGTCCGCAAAAAAGCGTCAAAAAGGATACCGGCTCTATCGGGGCTAGGGCAGTCGTTTTCAAAAGGACGTTCTTTCTTTATCAAGATTGAGAAAAAAATAGTGCAATTCATGCAATTTGTAGCAAGAACCTGAACGTGAAACAAATAAAAACTAAGAATAAACCTGAAACAAAAAAATATAAAATGAAAAACATAGCCATCATCATGGGCGGATATTCAAGCGAATATAAAATCTCTCTAATCAGCGGAAACGTAGTAAAACAATACCTTGACAAAACAAAATACAACGGATTCCGAATTCATATTTTCAAAGAAAAATGGGTTTATGTAGACGAAAACGATGCTGAATTTCCAATTGACAGAAATGATTTTTCAGTTACTGTAAACGGAGAAAAAATCAAATTTGACTGTGTTTTCAACGCTATTCACGGTTCTCCGGGTGAAGATGGACTGATGCAGGCGTATTTCGAATTGCTGGGTATTCCACAAACTTCCTGCGATTATTATCAGGCAGCTGTGACGTTCAATAAACGTGATTTATTATCGGTTTTAAAACCATACGGAATCAAAACAGCGATTTCCTACTACCTGAACAAAGGAGACGAAATCAATACAGCCGAAATCGTAAAAAAAGTAGGTTTGCCTTGCTTCGTAAAACCAAACAAAGCAGGTTCAAGTTTTGGAATCTCAAAAGTAAAAACCGAGGCTGAATTACCAATCGCTATTGAAGTGGCTTACAAAGAAGACAACGAAATCATTATTGAAAGTTTCCTTGACGGAACCGAGGTTTCTGTTGGCGTTATCAATTACAAAGGAGAAATTATCGTTTTACCAATCACTGAAATCGTATCAGACAATGATTTCTTTGATTACGAAGCCAAATACGAAGGAAAATCACAGGAAATCACACCTGCGAGAATTTCAGATGAACTGACACAAAAAATTGGCGAAACAGCCAAACGTGCTTATGAAGTGTTGAAAATGAAAGGATTCTCACGAAGCGAATTCATTATCGTAAACAACGAACCGCACATGCTGGAAATGAACACCATTCCGGGATTAACAACGGAAAGCCTGATTCCTCAGCAAGCCAAAGCAGCCGGAATATCTCTTGAAGATTTATTTACAAATGCAATTGAACTGGCACTTGCCTAAAGATGCTAAGATAATAAGGTGCTAAGATTCTAAGATTTTAGCACCTTATTCATTAAATCTATAAATTTGTCAGACTATCCGAATTGAAGTCCTTTAGACAAATCCTTACACTTCACAAACTCAAAAATATGCTTTTTTTAGTCGGAACCCGGGATTCAAATGTAAAAAACGGAGAAATTTTAAACGAAGAATGCCCGAAATGTAGCGCAAAAAGCACATTGCATTTTAGCATTTACAGAAGATATACACACCTGACTCTGATTCCTTTATTTCCTGTCGGCAAACTCGTTTTTATAGAATGCAGCCATTGTAAAGAAACATTTGATTACGAAGATTTACCGAAAAGCATTCAATTAAAACTACGAACTGAAAAAACTGGTAATTCAATTTGGATGTTCACAGGTTCTTTTATTCTGGCATTATTCCTTATTTTTACAATTAAGAATTATTTTGATAAAAAAGACGAAACCAGCATTCTAATAAAAAACCCTGCTGAAGGAGATGTCTATAATTTAAAGTTTTCAAACGGTTATTATTCGAATATGAGAATTGATAAAGTAACCAAAGACAGTATTTATACAACGCATAATGATTTTAACGCCTATATGCCTTATGAAATCGACGATTTAGATAAGCCTGAAAATTTTTCAAATCAAAAAGTTTATTATTCCAGAAAAGATATTTTAAAACTTTATCAGGAAGATGGAATTTTAAAAATAGTACGAAAAAAATCCGATTTGAATTTCAGTAATTAATTTTAGAACTAAAAAAACTCAGAATCATAGTAACTTAGAACCTTAGCAACTCAAAAAGCATGAAAGAAATCTTTGAATGGAACAGAGTCTTATTTAACGAACTGCCTGAGGTTTTTCTTTTGGAAGTAATCTTTCGTTCAGCCGTAATGTTCACGATTTTATTACTGACTTTAAAGTTAGCGGGAAAAAGAGGCGTAAAACAATTATCGATTTTTGAGACTGTAATAATCATTGCACTGGGCTCTGCTGCAGGTGATCCTATGTTTTATGAAGATGTGGGAATTGTACCCGCCATCATTGTTTTTACTGTAATCATTGTTTTATATCGCGCAGTGACATGGCTTACCGGAAAAAGCAAAAAATTTGAGGAATTTATTGAAGGTAAAACAGAATGCCTCATTAAAGATGGTAAATTTTCTTTATCCACTTTTAAAAAAGAAACACTGGCACAGGACGAATTTTTCTCAGAACTTCGGGTAAAATCTATCGAACATTTAGGTCAGGTAAAACATGCATTTATAGAACCCAGTGGTGAAATAAGTGTTTTTTACTATGACGACAAAGAAGTAGGGCACGGATTGCCAATATTACCCGCTTTGTTTACTGAAAAAAGTAAAATTATTCCAACAGAAGGAATTTACTCCTGCAGTTTCTGTGGACATACTGAAAAACAAAAACCCGGAACTGCAAAATGCAAAATCTGTCAAAAGGATGAATGGGTCGCTTCAATAAATACGTTGCGAATAACCTGAATTCAATATCAATTTCAAAAATCAATTTCAAACTCAAAATTCAATAAAAAAATTGAGCTCTGTTTGCTGAGACCTGAATTTCAAAAATAAAAAAATGAAAAAAGCTATATTTCCGGGATCGTTTGATCCTATTACTCTTGGTCATGAAGATATTATCAAAAGAGGAATTCCATTGTTTGATGAAATTGTAATTGCAATTGGTGTGAATGCCGAAAAAAAATACATGTTTTCACTTGAAGAAAGAAAACGTTTCATTGAAGAAACTTTCAAAGATGAGCCAAAGATTTCTGTAATTACTTACGAAGGCTTAACAATAGATTTATGTCATAAACTAAAAGCTAATTTCATTTTAAGAGGCTTGCGAAACCCGGCCGATTTCGAATTCGAGAAAGCCATTGCCCACACCAACAGACGTTTATCTAAAATTGAAACCATCTTTTTACTGACTGCTGCACAAACTTCCTTTATCAGTTCAAGTATTGTTCGTGATGTATTACGTAATAACGGTAAATATGAAATGCTGGTTCCGGATGCGGTTAGAGTGAAGAAATAATTTTAATACACGGTAAGTTACTTTTGTCAGCGTGATTGCTTCGTTCCTCGCAAAGACAAACAAAATATAAATTTGTAACCCATTCAAATTATAAGTAATTTCGGCGTTTCAAATAAAAATCAAACAATGAGCATCGAAAGAGAATTAAATAAACGCAGCGGATCTAAATGTGAACTTTGCGGGGCCGAAGAAAACTTAAAAGTATATACCGTTTTACCAACTCAAAAAGGTGGTATTGATGAAGCAGTATTAGCCTGTAGCACTTGTATTGACCAAATTGAAAATCCAGACAAAGTCGATTTAAATCACTGGAGATGCCTTAACGACAGCATGTGGAATGAAAATATTGCTGTACAAGTTGTTGCCTGGAGAATGTTAAGCCGTATGCGTGGTGCCGGCTGGCCTCAGGAATTATTAGATATGATGTACTTAGACGAAGATACGCTTGCATGGGCGAAGGCAACCGGCGAAGGCGAAGATGACGAAAACAAACTGGTACACCGTGACAGCAACGGTGTTATTTTAGAACATGGAGACTCTGTAGTTTTAATCAAAGATTTGAAAGTAAAAGGATCAAGTATGGTAGCCAAACAGGGAACTGCTGTGCGTAACATCCGTCTGGACCATGAAAATGCAGAATATATCGAAGGAAAAGTCGATGGTCAGCAAATTGTGATTATTACCCAATACGTCAAAAAGATATAAATTTAAAAAAGTCACAGTTTTGTTGTATTAACAAAACTGTGACTCAAATTAATTAACCTTATTTTTTAATTTACATTTTTGGCAGCAATAGAGTGTCAACAACATGTATAACACCATTTGACTGATTAACATCTGCAATGGTAACTTTCGATTTATTTGCGCTTTCATCAGAAATATATAAATCTTTTTCCTTCATCCAGAGCAATTAACGTTCCACCGCTCACGGTTTTAATAGTTGCTTTCTCTTTACCCGCTTTTATTGCTTTTGCAATGTCAGAAGCATTCATTTTTCCGGCAACCACATGATAAGTCAGAATCGTTTGAAGTTTCTTTTTGTTTTCAGGTTTCAATAAGGTTTCTATAGTTCCTTTTGGTAATTTATCAAAAGCAGCATTTGTTGGAGCAAAAACAGTGAACAGCCTTTTACCTTGCAATGTTTCTGCTAATCCGGCTGCTTTTACTGCAGCAACCAAAGTAGTGTGATCTTTTGAATTCACCGTATTTTCAATAATATTTTTTATTTGGATACATCGCTGCTCCACCTACCATTACGTTTTTTTTGAGCATTTGATGCAAATGCAAATCCTAATGCCAAAACTGCTGCTGCGAAAAATTTTCTAGTTTCATAATGAATGTTTTAAGTTATAAGGTCATTTATGGGGATAAACCCATTTTGGTTTTCAAAAGAAAAATACCTGATAACAAAAAATGTAAAATACCAGCAGTAAGCCCTATCAACAAGGCATTAATAAATTATTTTATTTTTTATTAAATTTCTAAAGATGCATCATTTTTATGTTCATTTTATTATTAACTTTAGAATCCAAACATATCATTTATGGAAAATCTGCCTAAAAAAGTGAGAAGCAAAAAATTAAATGCAAGAGTTGATTTAACTGCAATGGTCAGTATTTCTTTCCTTTTGATTATATTTTTTATGGTTACGATTGAATTATCGAAGCCAAAGGGAATTGATTTAGGATTGCCTGATAATGGCAATATAACTTGTGGCAGATCCTATAGTTGTGGAGGAGAAAATCGATCACTAACCATTTTATTAGACGATAATAATAAATTAATTTCATATATGGGAATTTTAGAAGTACCAATAGTTTCTCCCAGAGAAATGAACTACGGAAAAGACGGCATTCGTAAAGAATTATTAAATAGAAGTAGGCAAATTCAGGAATATACAGGTGACTATAGAAAAGGTATAATCGTAATAATAAAACCAAGCAAAAAATGCAACTTCAAAAATTTGGTTGACATTTTAGATGAAATGGCAATAACGAAAATTGGTACTTATGTAATTATAAATGATTTCACTCCTGAAGAAACAAAATTATTAGCAGCAAATTAAAATCAAATCCTATGGAAATTAATAAAAAAGTCAGAAGCAGAAAATTAAATACCAGAGTTGATCTGACAGCTATGGTTAGTATTTCTTTTTTACTGATTATATTTTTTATGGTTGTTGGGGAATTGTCGAAACCAAAAATTATGGATTTAAGTTTACCTGGAGAAAGAGGTTGTGGTTCAGCAGGATGCATTGATGGAAACAGACTCTACACATTATTATTAGATGATGATGACAAAATAGTAACTTATCTAGGTTTCTTAGATGATCCTATACAAAACCCAAAAAACTTTTCATATGGTAAAAATGGTATTCGAAAAGAGTTGGTAACCAAAACCAAACAAATTAAAGAATACACAGGAGATCCTGATAGAGGCATAATTGTAATTATAAAACCCACTAAAAAATCTAACTACGGAAACTTGGTTGGCATTCTGGATGAAATGGCAATTTCAAAAATTGATACTTATGTTATTGTAAATGATTTTACTCCCGAAGAAACAAAATTATTAGCAGCCAATTAAAATTCTAAGCCTATGGAAATTAATAAAAAAGTCAGAAGCAGAAAATTAAATACCAGAGTTGATTTAACAGCAATGGTCAGCGTTTCATTTTTACTGATTGTGTTCTTTATGGTTACAACTGAATTGGCCAAACCGAAAATTATGGACTTTGGACATGGAGACAGAGGTTGCGGTCCTGAACCTGGTTGCAACAAACCAGATGAAAATCGCATTTTAACTGTGTTACTTGATGATAATGACAAAATGATTACTTATATGGGATTGCTATACTCTCCTGTTCAAAAACCTAAAGAAGTAGAATATGGGAAAGACGGAATACGCAAAGAATTATTAATTATTGATAAAAAAGTTCATCAATACTCTGCCCGAATGGGGAAACGTGAAATAGGTGTTACAGTAATTATCAAGCCCAGTAAAAAATCTAATTACGGAAATTTAGTTAATATTCTTGATGAAATGAATATTACAGGAATCAATTCTTATGCAATTGTAGATTATTATACTCCTGAAGAAACAAAATTATTAGCTTCTAAATAATAAAACTTCAAGAAGAACTCCTAATAATCAATCATAAAACAAAAGTAATAGGATTTAGTTTTTAATAAATTTCATACTCGAACTACCTTTATCTGATTTAACCTTTAGAAAGTAAGTTCCCGTTCTAAGCTTTGAAACATCAATGCTTGAAACTGATTTTGCATTTGGAACCGCAATAACCAATTGCCCTAAAATATCATAAATTGCCAATGATTGTATTTCAATAGCCTGTTTAGAGTTAATATTTAAAACATCACTCACAGGATTTGGATACAAAGTAAAATAATTTGAAAACTCAAAATCTGGATTCGCTAAAGTATTTTGAAATTTTGATGTTGCTTTATTGGTAAGTATTGGGAAATTATAATCAAAATAGATATTAGCCTCGTTCGTAAACGAATCCCCAACTTTTAATGTTGGGTTAGTTTTGATTTTAAAAGCAACATAACCGTCATTATTGGCGTCATCAAAAGGAAGATTAATGTTTTCAAATATAAACTCTACTTTATTTCCTTCTGAAATTTTAGTTACAAAGGAATGACTTGAACTTGTTGGAATCAATGTTGAAATATCAAATTTTGACAAATCAATCATGTCTTTTACTACGATATTTTGAGCTGCATACGTTCCTGTATTTTCAAAACGAATCATGTAGTGCACATATTCGCCAATTAAATTTGGAGTGATAATAGAACCTTCTAGACAGGTTTTGTCATTTGGATCGTAAGAACCTACTACAGTTTGGTTTAAAGTGAATGTATTATCAATGGGAGTTTCGTCCGTTTCTTGTGATGCTATAGTCGCTGTTAATTTTAATATATCACCGTTATTTACTGCGGGAATTTCCATTGGAGAATTTACATTTAATGTAAAGGTAATTTCTCGGGTATCAAATGGCTTTAAATTGGAGAAACTCCAAGATAGGCTATTCGCTGTTTGTGTTGAACTTACAGGATTAGCAATAACCAAATCCAAAAGAGTATCATTAAAAGTTAGATTTACTGAACCAGATTGTATTTGATTTCCTTTATTTTTATAGATCAATTTATACTTTGCATCAAAGCCTGGTCTAGCCACTTCTAAAGGAATTAAAGTAATTTCTAAATCATTATGTGTATCAATTGGAGTAATACAAAAATCTTGAATATACGGACTTGCATCTGTTGGAAAATTAACATTTACTAAGCTTGGTGAAATCGTAAAATAGTCAGGATTTTCTAAAATTGGAGTAAGAGTATATGTACCTTCTTTAACTTTTACAGAATAATTACCTGAATTATTAGTGATTATAGTTTCCGTTTTAATTCCATCATTAAGAGAAAACTTTATATTTACTGGTAAGTCGGAAGCATCACATCCATTTTTATTATCGTCTATCCTATTATTGCCTTGAATAGTATAGTTTGCTCCTCCTTCATTAAAAGAACAGTATGTACCAACAATACAATCTGTATAATTGTATCCTGCTATTTTTTGGCTAATAGAATCCAGTTCCTCTTCATCACCGCAAATGTATTTCAATTTAGGACAATTAGAAAAATTACTGCAATCTGTTTTAAAATACTCAGACAAGTCAGAATCAAAATAACTTAAATCTTCAGCACTACCATTTTTAAGATTTACAGATTCTAAATTTGGACAACTTGATACATTAAAACCTATAAGTTTTTTTGAATTGCTTAAGTCAAGAGAATGTATCAGAGTATAACCTAACCATACATATTCTAAATTTGGTAATTGAGAAATATCAATTGATTCAATTGGGTTTTTCCCACCGGATATTAATATTAATTTAGGTAAACCTGTAAAATCTATAGTTTCAATTTTATTGTCAAAAAAACTAATATATGTTAGTTCCGACATTCCTGTAAGATCAACATAAGCTATATCATTATTAGAAAGATCTAAATATTGAAGCTTTGCAAGCCCTCTGAGATCAATGCTATTTATTTTATTATTTTGGAACTCCAAAATTAAAAGTTTTTTCAGACCCGTTACATCAAGATTAGTTAATTGATTATCCTGACACGTCAATTCTCCTAAATCTAAATTTGATTTTATATCTAAATTTAGAATATTATTATTTTCGCATTTTAGAATTGTTAAAGATGTTATATTTGACAATTCTAAATTGGTTAATTTATTTTCAGAACAAATTAAATTCTTAAGATTAGTTAATTGATTCACATCAATAGTTGTTATTTGATTAGAACCAAAATCTAATACCTCAAGGTTGGAGAATGCACTCACATGTAAATCTGTTATTAGATTATTTGCGCACATTAAACTTTTTAGTTTAGTTAGAGAACTTATATTTAAATTTGTTATTTGATTTGTACTACAAACTAACTGAGTTAATTCGTTAAGTCCTGTTAAATCTAAAGTTGTTAATAGATTATTAGAACAATCTAAATAAACAAGATTTATTAGAGCGCTTACGTCTAAAACTGTCAATTGATTGTAACTACATTCTAAAGCGGTTAAATTAGTAAAATTTTCAATTCCACTTAAACTAGAAATTTTAGTACCTGTAAAAAATAATTTATCAACTTTTAAAGCTTCTTCAATTTGTATTTCACTATCATTGTTTAAATCGATTTTTATTGGTTTACCATTTACATCCCATGCAGAATAAGTCATTTCATTTGTTTTAACCAACATCTCTTTAAACTTCGCATCAGGGAAATTAATAACCTGCGCACTCAAATCATTAAAAAAACATAAAACCAAAACCAAAAAGTAAATTTTCTTCATATAAATAAATTTTCACGCAAAAGTAACTTTTCAAAACTATAACACAACTTTATTTGTTAAAAAAGAAATTATAAAAACAAAAAAAAGTCCCACATCACTGTGGGACTTTCTATTTATAAAAAATCTAAGAATTATTTTTTCTCAGTTTTTTCCATTTTAGCTTTCAGTGCAGCTAATACATCATTGTTATCTCCTAAAGTTGCAGCTGGTGCATTAGTAGTAGAGTTAGATGAAGTATTTTCAGTTGCAGCTTTCACGTTTTTCTCTTCTTCTTCACGGAAGATAGCAGTGTGAGAAGCAACTACTCTCTTGAATTCTTTGTTGAATTCGATTACTTTGAAATCAGCAGTATCACCTTTTTTCAATTTCTTTCCGTCTTCTTTTTCAAGGTGACGAGTAGGAATGAAAGCAACGATATCATCTCCGAATTCTACAGTAGCTCCTTTGTCAACGATTTCAGAAATCTCACCGTTGTGGATAGTTCCTACAGCGAAAGAATCTTCGTATTGATCCCAAGGATTAGCAGTAGTTTGTTTGTGACCTAAAGATAATTTACGTCCTTCAACATCTAATTCTAATACAACTACATCAAGTTTTTCACCAACATTTACAAATTCAGATGGGTGTTTGATTTTCTTAGTCCAAGAAAGGTCAGAAATGTAGATTAATCCATCAATTCCTTCTTCTAATTCTACGAAAATACCAAAGTTTGTAAAGTTTCTAACGATACCTGTATGTTTAGAACCTACTGGGTATTTAGAAGTAATGTCAGTCCATGGATCCTGAGTCAATTGTTTGATACCTAATGACATTTTACGGTCATCTCTATCTAAAGTTAAGATAACAGCTTCAACAACATCTCCAACTTTTACGAAATCCTGAGCAGAACGTAAATGAGTTGACCATGACATTTCAGAAACGTGGATTAAACCTTCAACACCTTCAGCAACTTCGATAAATGCACCGTAATCAGCGATTACAACTACTTTACCTTTTACTTTATCACCAATAGTTAAATTAGCATCTAAAGCATCCCATGGGTGAGCGTTTAATTGTTTCAATCCTAATTGAATTCTTGTTTTCTCATCATCGAAATCAAGGATTACAACGTTTAATTTTTGGTCTAATTCAAGAACTTCACTTGGGTGATTGATTCTGCTCCAAGAAAGGTCAGTAATGTGAATTAATCCGTCAACACCACCTAAGTCAATGAACACACCATAAGAAGTAATGTTTTTAACAACACCTTCTAATACTTGTCCTTTTTGTAATTGACCGATGATTTCTTTTTTCTGTACTTCAATATCAGCCTCGATAAGCGCTTTATGAGATACAACAACGTTTTTGAATTCGTGGTTGATTTTTACCACTTTGAATTCCATCATTTTGTTTACATATACATCGTAGTCTCTAATTGGCTTAACGTCAATTTGAGATCCTGGTAAGAACGCCTCGATACCGAATACGTCAACGATCATACCTCCTTTAGTTCTGCATTTAACAAAACCGTTAACGATTTCTCCAGTTTCATTAGCTGCAATAACTCTATCCCAAGATTTGATAGTACGTGCTTTTCTGTGAGATAATACTAATTGACCTGTTTTATCCTCACGGATGTCGATTAATACTTCAACTTTGTCACCTACTTTTAAGTTTGGGTTGTAACGGAATTCGTTTAAAGAAATAACACCTTCAGATTTAGCATTGATATCAACGATAACGTCTCTATCTGTAATTCTAACAACAACACCTTCAACTACTTCTTCCTGATCTGTAGCGATGAAAGTTTTTGATACTAGTTCTTCAAACTCTAATAAGTTTTTCTCATCTACTGCGTCGATTCCTTCTTGGAAGTTATGCCAGTTAAAATTTGCTAAAAACTCTTCTTGTGATTTTAATTGTTCAGACATGCTGATAAAAAATTTGTATTCTGTTTTCCTCGAGTTTCATAAAGCAGTAGAAAAAACAGAAGTTGTTTTACATAAATAGTTGATACCTAATGGAAACTCTTCTTTGCCAAAAGGTCTGCAAAATTAATACATTTATTTGTAATAGCAAACTAAAATCAGCATGATTATCAGTTAATTGCTTAGAAGCAGATGTTTTTCGTGTTTTCAAGACCAAAAGTCCCGCTATCCGTTGCAATCTTTTATGCCGAACCCCGGCACAAAAGGATTTTCACTTCTATCGGGTCTAAGTTAGAAGTTTTGTAGTTTTTAAGAATTCTTTCTCCTTTAAAAACAAATCGTAAGGCTTTAAAACCTATGAACCTGAGTTCGATTAACACAGCACAGAACTTATTTGCAAATTAATCATATCAGTTAATGCTCTTGCAAAGTCTTTTTTGAGACCTTGTAGGTATCTTATCATAAGTATGCACACCTACAAGGTTGAAAAAACCTTGAAGGATATCTTATAAATAACAAATTATCGAATAATCTAACTCAGGTTACGAGGCTAACTCTTTAAAATGCTAATTAAGGATTTTAAAGATTAAATTAAATCATTTCACTTCAATTTTATTCTGTACAAATGAAATTATCATTTTAAAATTTTCCTGACCAACTTCAATTTCTCCCAATATATAGGGTTGATAATCTTTCGTAATCAATATTATGTTATGGTCTTTTATTAAATAAATTGTAAATTCTTCCCATAGCAAAGTTTTCAATTGATTTCCAGCGGTTATTATAAACGCTTCTTCCGTAAATTCCCAGCTAAAATCTTTTACATCTTTATTTGTTTCAATTTCTGATTTTTTTGCAGCATTAAACTTTCTATATGTTGATTTTATTTTAAAATAATAATAAACAAAGGGAATTAGATTCGTTAAACCAAAAAAAATAAAAATATAACCTATTCCAAATATATTTGGTCGATTATAAATTAAAGCAGCACCAAGAATAATCAGTAAAAAACCTAAATATTGTGAATTTTTATAATATTTAATTTTTCTTTCCCATGCCAAATCAAATAGCAAATCCATCTGCTGGTTATAAATATTCTTATCAAAATTTAGTTCGAATTTCATTGAATCTTTATGTTTTTAATCAGTCACCATATGACATCAAATATAAACGAATATCGTTTAAAACAAAAAACCCAACAATTTTCAGATTTGTCGGGTTTGTATAATTTTTTATTTTTCAGACTTAAGACTTAAACCATCCAGCCACTAATTCATCCTCAAACGAATTAGCATTTTTATGAATAAACTCATTCGTATTTTTATCATACTCATAATCCAGTTTCCAGCTTTCGTGATTCTCAGCGAGGCCTTTAATACTTTCACACACAAAAGCAATTTCTTCATTCGTTGTCGTTGGATGAATCGACATTCTGATCCAGCCTGGTTTCTTGATCAAATCGCCAATTGTAATTTCGTCAACCAGTTTACTTGAAGTCTCCTGATCAACATGCAGTAAAAAATGCCCATAGGTTCCGGCACAACTGCACCCGCCTCTGGTCTGAATACCAAATCTGTCATTCAGTAATTTTACTCCTAAATTAAAATGCAGATCATCTATAAAAAACGAAATCACTCCTAACCTCTCCTGATGATGCCCCGCCAAAATATTAATATTTGACACAGGATTGAGTTCTTGAAAAATAAAATCTACAATCTCATGCTCACGTTTCAAAATGTTTTCAATTCCCATTTCTTCCTTCAGTTCAATCGCCAGAGCGGTTTTAATAACCTGTAGAAAACCTGGAGTTCCACCGTCTTCACGATCTTCAATATTATCAATATATTTATGTTCTCCCCATGGATTAGTCCAGCTAACGGTCCCTCCGCCCGGACAATCCGGAATCATATTGTTGTATAATTTTTTATTAAAGATCAAAACCCCTGAAGTTCCGGGACCTCCTAAAAATTTATGCGGTGAAAAGAAAATCGCATCCAAATATGCCTGTGGGTCTTCAGGATGCATATCAATTTGAACATAAGGCCCTGAACAGGCAAAATCTACAAAACAAACACCATTATACTGATGCATCAATTTTGCTACATCATGAAAAGGTGTTTTTAATCCGGTTACGTTTGAACATGCCGTAATTGAGGCAATTTTGATTGTTCTGTCTTTATATTTTTCTAATAACTCTCTTAAATTATCCAGGCTAAAAAGTCCTTTTTCAGTTTCAGAGCACGGAATAATTTCAACATCTGCAATCGTTTCCAGCCAGGAAGTCTGATTCGAATGATGCTCCATATGAGAAATAAAAACAATAGGTCTTTTCTCCTCTGGAATTGCGGTAAAAGCTTTTAAATTCTCCGGAACTTTCAAACCTAAAATCCGCTGAAACTTATTGATTACACCCGTCATTCCGGTACCATCCGTAATTAAAACATCATCAGTATTGGCGTTTGTATGACGCTTGATAATATGACGCGCATGATGATATGCCTTTGTCATAGCCGTTCCCGAAACAGTTGTTTCGGTATGGGTATTCGCAACAAAAGGACCAAATTCATTTAAAAGCTTCTCTTCAATAGGACGATACAATCTTCCACTTGCTGTCCAATCAGTATAAATGATTTTCTTTTTACCATAAGGAGAATCAAAACCCTGATCAATTCCAACAATATTCCGCCTAAAATCATTAAAATAAGCTTCTAAACCCGTGGTATTATTTTTGCTATTCATGGATGTACTTTTGTTTGACGGCAAATATATTGTTTTTAAATAAAATTGCAGAATTATCAATTAGAAACTTAAAATTTAAAATTACTTTTTATTATCTTTAATCAAATAGTCTTTTTACAAACAATTTATCACAATATCCTACATAACTAATAGGAGAAATCGGTAAACTAAAACAATATTAAATGAAAAATTTATCCGTAGCAACCTTTGGTGGCGGCTGTTTTTGGTGCATAGAAGCTGTAATTCAGCGTTTAAACGGAATCGAAACCGTGAAATCCGGATATTCTGACGGACAAATTAAAAATCCAGCTTACAGAGAGGTCTGCACCGGAAGAACCGGACATGCAGAAGTGATTCAGGTTGTTTTTAACCCTGACATAATTTCATACCATGACTTAATTACCATTTTCATGACAAGCCATGATCCTACAACTCTAAATCGCCAGGGAGCAGACAGCGGAACACAATACCGTTCGATTATTTTATATCATGATGAAACACAAAAAACAATTGCTGAACAGGTTTTCAGTGAACTAAAATCTGTTTTTCCGGATCCAATCGTAACACAGCTAAAACCTTTTCAGGTGTTTTATGAAGCCGAAGAAGATCATCAGAATTATTACAATGACAACCCCGAAGCAGGTTATTGCAGAATGGTGATTGATCCTAAAGTATATAAATTAAAAAAAATGTATGCTGACAAATTAAAAGATTGAAAATTAAAATGAAAAATTTAAAAATACATAATCGTTTTACAACTGAATTACCGGCTGACCCTAATGAAAACAACGAAATCCGCCAGGTTTCACAAGCCGTTTTTTCTTATGTAAGCCCAACAAAACCCTCGAATCCTAAACTGATTCATGCTTCAGAAGAAGTTGCGAAATTAGTTGGAATCTCAAAAGATGAAATTCAGTCTGAAGAATTTGTAACTATTTTTTCTGGTAAAGAAATTCTGCCGGAAACGAAACCTTATGCTATGTGTTATGCGGGACATCAATTTGGAAACTGGGCAGGACAATTAGGCGATGGACGAGCTATAAATTTAACTGAAGTTGAACACAACAATCAATATTTTACTTTACAATTAAAAGGAGCAGGAAAAACACCGTATTCCCGAACTGCAGACGGATTAGCGGTTTTACGTTCTTCCATTCGTGAATATTTATGTGCCGAAGCGATGCATTATCTGGGCGTTCCCACTACCCGATCACTTTCTTTAATACTTTCAGGCGATCAGGTACTTCGGGACATTTTGTACAACGGAAATCCGGCTTACGAAAAAGGAGCTATTGTATGCCGTGTCGCTCCATCATTCATACGTTTTGGAAGTTTTGAAATGCTGACTGCCCGAAATGAATTAAAAAATCTAAAGCAGTTTGTTGAATACAATATCAAACATTATTTCCCTGAAATTAAAGGAGAACCAAAAGAACAATATTTACAGTTTTTTAAAACCGTAGCTGATACAACCCGTGAAATGATTTTGCATTGGCAACGTGTGGGCTTCGTTCATGGTGTGATGAATACAGATAATATGTCAATTCACGGAATTACGATTGATTACGGCCCTTACGGATGGCTTGAAAATTACGATCCAAACTGGACACCTAATACAACCGACAGCCAAAACAGAAGATATCGTTTTGGAAACCAGCCTCAGGTTGCACAATGGAATTTATTTCAATTAGCAAATTCGCTTTATCCGTTAATCAATGAAGCTGAGCCTTTAGAGAAAATACTAGAATCGTTCATTACTGATTTCAATTCAGATTACACAAAAATGATTTTATCTAAACTGGGATTATTTACTTCATCAGAAAATGATACTGAATTTATATCTAATTTAGAATCGAATCTGCAATTATCGGAAACAGATATGACTATTTTTTATCGTAATCTGAACAAAATCAGAAAAGGCAATTCGGCAGAAAAAGCACTGCAGTCTATTGAAGATGCCTTTTACAAACCGGAAGAAATAAAAGAAACCATTAAAAACAACTGGCTATTATGGTTTACCGATTATCTGGAACGCCTGAACTTAGAACACATTTCAGATAAAGAACGAATTGTACTTCAAAATTCAGTTAACCCAAAGTATGTACTGCGAAACTACATGGCGCAATTAGCTATTGACGAAGCTGACAAGGAAGATTATTCCCTAATTACAGAATTATATGAATTACTCAAAAAACCTTATGACGAACAGCCTGAATACGAAAAATGGTTTGCTAAAAGACCGGATTGGGCGAGGTCAAAAGTAGGATGTTCTATGCTTTCGTGCAGTTCTTAAAATATAAATTAACTTTTGTCAGTTCGAGCGGAGTCGAGAACCTTTTATCTTTAAAGCATTTCGACTCCGCTCAATGTGACAATTATGATTAAAATTATTTCGAAGTAATATAATCCACAATCATACTGGCATGAATACGCGAGTTTTCAATAAACCATTTGTGAGTCTGCATGCCGCCACAAACTACACCTGCTAAAAACAATCCTTCAACATTCGTTTCCATGGTCTCAGCATTGTAAGTTGGTATTTTCAATTCATCATCAGATAACTCAATACCCATTTTTTCAAGGAAAGACAAATCAGGTTTATAGCCCGTTAGTGCCAGGACAAAATCATTTTTGATAGATATTTTGCCGTTTGGAGTTTCAATTTCTACTTCATCCTCCAGAATTTCAGTAATATTTGATTCAAAATACGCTTTTATACTGCCTTCAGCTATTCGGTTTTCAATATCCGGTTTTACCCAGTATTTTACCCGATTATTGATTTCGGTTTTACGAATTACCATTGTTACATTTGCACCTTTACGCCAGCATTCCAAAGCCGCATCCACAGAGGAATTATTTGCTCCCACAACCAGAATATTCCTAAAAGCATATTCATGTGCTTCTTTGTAGTAATGACGAACTTTAGGTAATTCTTCACCTTTTACATTCATTTCGATCGGAATGTCATAAAATCCTGTTGCGATAACTACATTTTTAGCTTCGTATAGGCTATTATCTGTTATGATTTTAAAAAGCTGATTTTCGAGTTTCTGAACTTCAGTAACTTTTTCGAACAAATTAATATTGAAGTTAAAATAACGATGGATGTTCCGGTAATATTCCAAAGCCTCCTGACGGCCTGGTTTTGGAGCAAGACAGTTAAATGGAATGTTACCAATTTCAAGTCTTTCCGCCGTTGAAAAAAACGTCATATACAAAGGATAATTAAAAATGCTGTTCACAATTGCCCCTTTCTCGATAATCAGATAATTCAGGTTTTTCTTTTGAGCTTCAATTGCGCATGCAAGTCCGATTGGACCGCCTCCCACGATAATCAGATCGTATGAATGTGTCATAAATTGTTATTTTTCCCAGTCTTTAAAAGGATTTTTGCTCAAATAAGCATTGTAGTAGCGCTCATCATTTGTAACCTCATCGCCCAGCCAATCCGGTTTTTCAAAAGGTTCTGTTTCAGATTCCAGTTCAATTTCTGCCATTACCAAACCTTCGTTTTCTCCATAAAATTCATCCACTTCAAAAACATGTTTGCCTGATTGTATTTCAAAACGTGTTTTTTCAATCTTTCCTTTCTCACATAATTTAAGCAATTCCTGTGCTTCGTCTAACGGAATTTCATTCTCCCATTCAAAACGCGACATTCCGCCGTGATGCCCAATTCCTTTTATCGTGATGAATCCTTTTTTGCCTTTGATTCGAATGCGGACAGTCCTTTCAGGAAGCGAACTCAAATAACCCTGCGCAATTTTATTTTGGGTAAAAGCCTGAGCTTTGAATTCGTCCGATTTTACGAGAAACTTTCTTTCAATCTCAATCATTAGTTCTGCAAATTAAATTTTATGCAAGTTACTTAATTTAGCGCTAAACCCAGATTCGTTTGTTAGGATTTTAAGAAGATAAAAAAGTGATTTTATCAGGCTTTTTCTAAAAATGTGGAGTCCCAGTCTTTAGAATTATTGTACCACAATTGTCCATTCAAAACTTCCAGCGGGCAATCAATATTATTGGTATAAAGTGCTCCGGTACCTAACCCCTGAGGCATATTCGAATTTAGCAAAAATGTCCATTGTGCAATTGCATTTAAACCAATGTTGCTTTCCAGTGCTGAGGTAATCCACCATCCTATATTATATTTTTCTGCCAATGTAATCCACTCCTGAGCCCCTCTGAAACCACCGACAAAACTTGGCTTCAAAATGATGTATTGCGGCTTGATTTTTTGTAAAAGTGCTTCTTTTTTTTCGAATAAAAACACACCAATCAGCTCTTCATCCAATGCAATAGGAAAAGGAGGTGTTTTACACAGCTCTGCCATACTGTCAGTATTGTTTTTTTGAACAGGCTGCTCTATACTATGTAATTCAAAACCAGATAATTGATTTAATTTATTTAAAGCTTCATTTAAAGAAAAAGCACCGTTAGCATCAACACGAATTTCAATTTGTTCTGCTGAAAAGTGGCTACGAATAAAGCGTAATAATTCAAGTTCTTTCTCAAAATCTATGGCTCCGATCTTGAGTTTTATACAGGTAAAACCCTGTTGCAGTTTTTCTTCGATCTGCTCTTTCATGAAGGTTTCTTCTCCCATCCAGACCAAACCATTTATGACAATTGATTTGGAATTATTAGTAAAATCTGAAGGAAATAACAGATATGGATTTTCACTTTTTAAAGATAAAAAAGCCATTTCGATTCCGAATTGAATGGAAGGAAATTCAAGTAATTCATCCCAAAGAACAGTTTCTCCTAAATGAATATTTTGGCAAACCCAGTTTAATTTCTCTTCATAATCTTCTCTGTCATCTGCGCTCAGTCCTCTTAAAATACCACACTCACCTATCCCTTTTTTACCGTTTTCTTCGAGCACAATAAACCAGGTTTCTTTTTCGGTCATAATACCTCTGGACGTTCCGGAAGGGCGTTTAAATTCGAGCATATATTTATGGTAAGTCGCTTTCATAGGTGATGCTTTTTTAAACCATATAAGTGATTATAAGAAAATTTAAGTTCGCTTTTTCGGCAAATTTAAACAAACCTATAATCACTTATATGGTGAAAATATTTTTAATTATACAATTTCAGTACCCTCTCAAAGTCGGATGAAGGCAATCCTGCTTTTTGAAAAAGAGCAAAATCTTGTTTGGTTTTATCTATCCAGCTTAAACTGTCTGTTACGTTTTGAGACTGGTATTTTTTATAAATCGGTTTTGCCTGGCTATAATCATCACTAACTAAATAAGCATGTGCCAGATTTAATTTCACTAATAATTCGGTATCATCTAACTTTTCGCCTTCTTTTAAAAACTTGATTGCTTTTGCGTATTGTTTGGTTAGAATATAACTGTAACCAATAGAACTGTAATCAAGTGCTGTGGCTTTTCCTGCAGTGATTATTGTATTTAATTTAGGAATTGCCTCGTTGTATTTTTGAAGTCTAATTAAAGTATTTGCCTGAGTACGCAAATCATTATAAACGTTTTTAGAAATAGACGCATCATTATAACAGGAATTTCCAAAATCCTTATAAATCTTATTTTTCTCTATGGCAAGCAATTTTTGGTATTCACCATAACGGTACTGTTTCATGATTTTGTCTAAAATACAAACACAAAAATCATCTGAATTTGCCATTTTTTGTGCCATTGTAGAGGTTTTGCACAAACTGACAATTTCATTCTTATTATCCTGATTCCATCCACGGTTTAGTTTGGTGTCTACCCATGGCACAACCTCTAAAACTATTTTTTGTTTCAACAGCCAGTTTTTGCTTTCGAAACCGAACCAAATTGTAGTGGTGTTTGCATTTAAGCAAGAAGATTTGTCAATTGACAAACGTTTGGCATCTTTGCTTACTGGTTCTGTCTGAGCATAACAGGCATCATTTACTTTTCCGTTATCAATATATTTTTTTGCATTTGTATCTGAGGTAAAAACTGCATAAGTACATTTATCATCACCTGAAATTTTTGACATTATTAATACTGCTCCTGCAGAACCCTGCCCTATTCCGTATGGGTCAGGAATAGCTTTTAGTACAGAAACCAGACTATTTGCCATTTGCTGATTCTCATCCAAAAGCGTTATCCGGTAAACAATTTCAGTTGTACCAAGAGGTAAATCTTCAGTTTTAACATTGATTCTGTCACCTGCAGACACGAGTATTTCTTTTGTAGTGGCACGCTCTTTATCCCAATATCCATCTTTTTGAGCGGAAACATTATAAAAAAAACTAATTAAAAATAAAACTAAAATTTTCTTCAAATTCATCTTTTTCAATATCAAATTCAATAACAAAAATCAATTTCAATACAAAACTGCAATACGCTTCGTTTTTGCTTTACATTTTTAACTTCGAACATTAAACCTGAAACTAAAAATTTTATCAATCCGGTTCGTTCATGATTTTTTCACGATACTTTTTGCCAATAAGCAAGATCATGTTTTTCTTGTAATCTTCAACCAGCCATTCGCGGTAATTTTTACTGCATTGACTCAAACATTTCGCATAACGTTTAATTCTGCATTCGATATCATCATCCAGCTCTTTACCTAATGCTTTTGCTTCCTGAAGTGTTTCGGTATTATCAACACACATTCCGGCGTGCTGTTCCAGCGATTTATCCAAAACAATCTTAGAACGTAAATTTTGCTTAATGGCCAATTTATGTTCTTCATCAACATCAAAAGTTACATCAGTAGTTTTACTGAATTTTGCACGCAATTCTGGTGGCATATTGTATTTAAAATACAATTCGATTTCGGTATCATCACGCAAATTCTCCAAATAAAATTCGGGAGATTTAAAGATGTGCTGCCAGTTTACAGGCTCACTCCATAAACCAAAACGGGCTGCATTATTACCTAAATCGATAACTGTAAACTCATCTTTTCCCGGCAATTTACGAGACCCGCGACCAATCATCTGGTAATATAATGTCAGTGATTTTGTGGCTCTGTTAAGGATAATAGTTTCAACAGTTGGCTCATCGAAACCTGTTGTCAGGATTCCAACAGAAGTTAAAATAGCATCCGGTGTTTTTTTGAACCAGGCCAAAATATCTTTACGCTCCTCTGCACTGCTCGTATTATCAAGGTGCCTGATATCATAACCGGCTTCTCTAAAGGTTTCATAAACATATAATGAAGTATGAATACCGTTATTAAAAATCAGGGTTTTTTTACCCAAAGAACGCTCAGTGTAAGCATGTAATAATTTTTCCTGCATGATTGTATTTGTATACAAATCATCAGATGATTTTACTGTATAATCTCCGTTGATACCCACTTTTAGAGAGGTCAAACCTACATCATAGCTGTAAGTTGTCGCACGTGCCAAAAATCCTTTGTCGATTAATGAACTAATAGTATCTCCCACAATAAGTTCATCATAACTCTGGTGCATTGGTAATTTTATATTCGAACTCAAAGGTGTTGCCGTTACTCCAAGAATAAAAGCGTTTTTGAATGAGTTTAATAACTTTCTGAATGAATTGTAATGGGCTTCATCAATAATCACCAGACCAATATTATCAAGATGTAATTTCTCGTCATTAATACGGTTTTTTAAAGTTTCAACCATCGCCACAAAACATGAATAATCATTTTGATCCGGTAGTTCTTTTACTTTACTATTGATAATTTTATTGGAAACCCCAAACCCTTTCAGCATTTTCGAAGTCTGCTTACAAAGTTCAATACGATGGGTCAGAACTACCACTTTTTTATCGTTATTAGCTAAATAACGACGAACTATTTCGGAAAAAATCACCGTTTTTCCACCACCTGTAGGAAGCTGGTATAATAAATGATGTTTTGAGGGAGCATTGTCTAAACGTTCAAAAATGGCATCAATATCACCTTTTTGGTACGCATAAAGTTCTTTTTTCTCTTCTCTTTCTATTTCTAAAGTGTTTTGAAGCATTGTAATTTTTGGATTTTTGCAAAAGTACACCTAAAAAACAGTTATTCATTGTATTTTAACGTAAAATAAATTACGCTTTTTAATAAGATTTTTTATGGGAAGTGTTTTTATATGTCGATTTTGTCTAAAATTGTCTCAAATTCATATCTGATTTTCCACTTTTGTTGAATAGTTTCTTGTTGAATCGCTACAATTCTTGCTTTAAATTCATTTAAAATCCCGTTGGAAATCACAAAATTTACTCCCTGTTCAAAAGAATTAAGCATGCTTTTATAAAATAACTCCTGTTTTATAAAATTTCCTGACGAATATGTTTGTGCTATTTCAATATTATAGAACATGATATCTGCAATTACAAACGGGTCAACTCCCAATAAAATAAAATGCTTGATAATTTTTTGAGCCACAGAACGGCGCATTTTTGCTTTTGGACGCCATTTTGCCCCAGGTTTTTTTACGGGGAAATATTCGTGTGAGATCTTCGTCTTGCTTTCCTGTAAAAGTTTATCTTCTTTCGGATTAAAAACAAAATCATAAAAGACTTTTACGGGACTAAATTTCTCATATAACTCAATAATTTGTTCTTCGAGCTGTTCCTTATTTAATTCTCCTAAATATTTTTTTAAATCTCGCTTACTCATACTCAAAGTTTAAGATTACAAAAGTAAATTACTTTTATTATACATACTTCAATAATCAGCTATAATACTTAATTTTGCTGCTATAATCTCAAAAAAAATATACATGCTTAAGATTTTTAAAGTTACAGCCATTTTAGAAGGAATCTCTTATTTAGTATTAATAGCTAATATGCTTATTCTTAAATCAAACAACCCCGAACTTTATCATACAATTGTACGTCCTTTTGGGATGGGACACGGCGTTTTATTTATTGGCTACATTGTATTGGCTGCTTTATTAAAAAAATCTCAGAACTGGGATTTAAAAACCTTCGGGATTATTCTTGTTGCTTCGCTTATACCGTTTGGAACTTTTTATGTTGAGAGAAAATATTTAGAAAACAATGCATAAGTTTTTGGATAAAATATTCAATTTTTTATATCCGCTTTTCAGAGATTGGGGAATGAGCCGCAGCTTTGCGTCTTACATCAGCCTTGTCTTTAATATTGCTATTATGATAGTACTGGCTTTTGCCATTTATTATATAGCGAAGTTTGTTCTGGTAACACTGACAGCCATTTTTGCTCAGCGAACCAAAACCAAATTTGACGATTATTTAATTCACAATAAGACCACAAAATATACGGCTTATTTAATTCCGTTCTTCTTTATCTACAAGGCAGTGCCAATTATTTTGGACAGATATGAGTATTGGGAATTGCTTTTTGGAAAAATAGTTGGAATTTATATCGTTTTGATCAGTTTGTGGATTATCAGAACAATTTTTAATGCATTACGTGATTATTTAAAAAACAAACCTGAATACAGCGATAAACCTATTGACAGCTTCGTTCAGGTAATTATGATTGTGCTTTGGATTTTCGGAGTTGCCATGATTATTTCGACTTTATTCGGAATCAAGAAAGGAGAATTACTAACAATTCTGGGAACCCTTTCGGCTATCATTATCTTAATTTTCAGAGATACCATTTTAGGATTTGTTTCGAGCGTTCAGGTAGCAATTAACGATATGGTTCGTATTGGTGACTGGATTACAATGGATAAATTTGGTGCCGATGGAGATGTAATCGAAATTAACCTGACAACTGTAAAAGTCCGGAATTTTGATAATACCATTACTACGATTCCAACCTATGCTTTAAGTTCAGATTCTTTTCAGAACTGGCGCGGCATGCAAAAATCTGAAGGAAGACGTATCAAAAGACACGTTTTGATCAAGAGCAGCTGCGTTCGTTTTTTGAATGATGATGATTTGAATGAGATGAAAAAGGTGCAGTTGATAAGTTCTTACATTGAAACCAGACAAGCAGAAATTGAGAAATACAATCACTTGCGCGGTATCGATAAATCTCTTGCTCTTAATGGTCGAAATATGACTAATCTGGGACTGTTTAGAAAATATATTATACAGTATTTAGTAAATTATCCGGGATTGAATAAAAATATGCATATTATCTGCCGTCAGCTACAATCTACAGAGCATGGAGTTCCGTTAGAAATTTATGCCTTTTCGAGTGACAAGCGCTGGGCTAATTATGAATATATTATGGCGGATATTTTTGACCACATTATGGCTTCTGTAGTATACTTTGATTTGGAAATTTTTGAATTACCTTCTGCAATTGGTCATTTGGACAGGTAAACAAGTTTCAGGTTTCAGGCTGAGCATCTTTATAAAATCTGAAACCTGAAACTATTTTTTTGCTTCTTTAAAAACATACTCCGGGTTTTTATAATTAAGAGTTCCCGGCAAAAAGCACGGAAGACTCATATAAGTTCCCATTACACCGCTTCCTAAAAATAGTTTATTTTCTTTTTTTAATAAAGCCAATGGCTCCCTTTTCCAACCACCTCCGTTTGATATATAATGAAAATCACCTCTTAAAGTATCTCCTCTAACTTCTCCCCTTACATCTCCGGAATCTTTACCATTTCTGTAATATGATCTTTCATAACGCCCGTAAAAACGTTTTTCGTTTATTTGAATAGCCAAAATTGCGGTGTCTTTATTATTTACAGCCTGATAGACAATATGATTGTATTTGTCTTTTTCTTCCTTAGAATTGCAGGACATTAAAAAGGCAAATAATAGCGAAACAGTTACAAAATTTTTCAGCATTTTCTAAGAGTTTTTTTTACCATATAAGTGATATAAGTTCATGTAACTTTACGCAAAGTATATATTTACTTACTTAACTTATATGGTGGGAAATTTATTTTACAAACGATCCTTTACGAATTCAATTTTGGTTTTACCGTGTGGTTTAGGTTTTCCATCTTCGCCTAAGTTAACCATCGTTGTATGATCAATTGTAATGATAATTTCGCGTGTCATCATATTCCTTACGGCACATTTAAGCACTAAAGAAGTTGTACCAAATTTCACCACATCGATTCCAATTTCTACAATATCACCTTGTCTGGCAGAACTTTTAAAATTGATTTCCGACATGTGTTTAGTGACCACCCGCGCATTCTCTAATTGTACAATTGAATATAACGCCAGCTCTTCGTCAATCCAGGCTAATAGCTGTCCTCCGAATAAAGTTCCGTTTGGATTTAAATCCTGGGGCTTAACCCATTTTCTGGTATGGAATCTCATATTTTTATTTTATACGGGTAAAAATAGTTTTTTACTCCCATAATCGAATTATGTTTTTTTATTAATCCTTAAGATTTCAATAATTCGAAAATTTGCTGCTGAATTATTTCAAAAATCACTTTTAAAAGTCCAAAATATTAAAATTACAGTCAATGAAATATTTTAATTTATGAACTTATTTTTTGTAGATTTTGTCAGTAACTAAATCCTGGGAAGGTATTTTCATAAAAGATATTTTTATAATTTTAAAGAAAAACCATGGCAGACAGAGACACTTTTTTAAAAGAATTCAGAGGCGAAACTTTAGGAACTATCAGCGCTCAGTCATCTGCTGATGAGTTATTTCAAAATCAAACCATTAGACCCATTTTAAAACTTCAGAACGATTTGTTTATTGCCGTTTTCATTAATTATGTCAATAAAAATAAAGCTGATTTTTATTCATACACTGTAGAGAAGAAACTGCAGGTTATCGAAAATTCCATTCAAAAAGATATCAAATTCAGAAACTCTTTAAAAGGAATTGTTATGGCACTTTTTACGATTGAAGAATATGACACTTATATTAAGAATTCTTCCGACTTAAATAAACGAATGATGAATTTATTGATTGACAGACTGAAAAGTCAGGTACAGTTGTTTGAAAAGGAATCGGATTTTAAATAATTTTAGATGATTTTAGAAATAATACAAAAAAGGCGGCAAAGTCTTTTTGTTTATCAGGATAGAAAGTTATTATTTTATTCAGTAGTAAGATTTAATTGGATCAATAGAATTATAAACATTTACAATGAAAATGATGATTTACTTTTAGAATTAAAATACAGATCATTTTTCATGAAATCCAATTATAAAATTTTATTTCAAAATCAATCTCTAAACCCATTTATAAATGAAATAAATAGTAGATCCATAACTTTTAATACGGATAAGCATTTAACAGTTGATTCAAAATACTTTATTTCATTCAATTATAATTATTATTTCCGGGACACTAAAATAGCTGAACTAAAAAAGAAAATTTTTAGTACTTCTTGTAAAATGACACTTGAACTAAACGATGAAAATTTAGAATTTTCATATCTAATAATAATGCATGTACTTTCAATTGAAACCGGGGTTTCCGTTGATTAAATACCACAAAAAATCAATAATGTTCAACCAATTCCGAAATAAATTCCCTCTTGATGATTCAAAATGGAATGAATATACAAGCTATTTCAAACGCCTTGAAGTTCCTGCAAAAACAATACTTTTAGAAGAAGGCGAAATCTCAAAAAGACTTTTTATAATCGAAAAAGGATGTATCCGGGTTTGGTTCAACAATAACGGCAAGGATCTTACTACCCAGTTTTTTTTCGAACACCAAAGCGTTGCTTCCATCGAAAGTTTTATTAAAAAACTCCCAAGCCCTGTATTTATTGAAACCATTGAACCTTCTGTTTTATGGTGGATTCATAAAAGTGATGTTGATATAATCCTGGAAGAAATTAAGGAAATTCCTGAATTAAGAGATCAGTTTATTGATAAGATTTTTGAGCGCACGTTCGATTATATACACCATTTTGTTTCTTTTATAAAAGATTCTCCATCTCAGCGATATTTAAATTTAACTGAGGAAAATCCTCAAATTATTCAGCGTGTTCCACAGCATTATATTGCTTCTTATCTTGGTGTAAGTACAGTTCATTTAAGCCGGATTAAAAGCAAATTACTTCAGAAAAAATAATCGGGTCATTTGATAACAAATGTTATCATCTGTCTTTAAACTGCTATTTAGCTTTGTATCATAAAATTTAAACTTATGAAATGAGCATAACCTTAAATTGGTCGTAAGCACCAATAAAGATATGCGAATTACATATGACCGATAAAAATCAATAAATATCAACATATGAAAGCAGCAGTAATTTACAAAAAAGGCGGAATGCCAAAATATGCAGAATTTGCAGAACCCATTCCACAAAATGAAAACGAAATTTTAATTTCGGTCAAAGCAGTAGCTATTACCAATCTGGATAAAGCAAAAGCCAGCGGCAAACATTATTCATCTGAAAATGAAAATCAAAACGGAACCGTAATAGGAAGTGACGGTGTTGGTTTATTAGAAGATGGTACAAGGGTTTACGCAAGAGGAATTACGGGAACAATTGCTGAAAAGGCAATTGTTGAAAAAAACAGAATGGTGGTGTTACCGGAAGGAATTAATAATACAACAGCAGCGGCAATGCCCAATGCAATTGCAGGATCAGCTATGGCATTACGATTTCGAGCCGGAATGAAACAGGGAGAAACTGTTTTAATAAACGGAGCTACGGGCTTTACAGGCCAAATGGCTATTCAGCTTGCAAAACATTACGGAGCAAAAAAAATAATCGTAACCGGAAGAAATGAAAAGACACTTGAAAACCTTTTAAAATTAGGTGCTGACGAAATCATTTCTCTTAAACAGGATGATGAATCGATACTCAGTCAACTTAAAGAAATCCATCAAAATACGCCAATTGATATTATTCTGGATTATTTATGGGGACATTCAGCAGAATTGATTTTATCTGCCTTAAAAGGAAACGGGTCATTTACAAATAAAGTTCGATTTGTTTCAATTGGTTCCATCTCAGGCGACACTATTCAATTATCATCGGGAATTTTAAGAAGTGTGGATCTTCATTTATCAGGTTCCGGATTAGGAAGCTGGACTAAAGAAGAAGTGAAATTACTTTTTTCAGAAATACTTCCGGAAATGTTTCTTCTTGCAGCTCAAAATAAATTGAAAATAAATATTGAAGAAGTTAGTTTAATGGATATTGAGAAAATGTGGAATAAAGATGTCTCTGATGGTAAACGCCTCGTTGTAACTATCTAAAAAAAAAGGTTTGACGAGATAAAATTATCTTATCAAACCTTTTTTTACTGAATTAAAGGATCTATCTATTCTTTAGGCAACATCAATTCTTTAATATATTTTACCGGTGCGCTTCCAAAGCTCAGGAATTTTTCGTGAAATTGTTTCAAATTAAATTTATCACCTTGCTCTTTTTTAAGTTCTTCTCTTAAGTTATAAATTTCAGTATAGCCTGTAAAATAAGAACATAATTGTACTTGCGATAAAGTAACACGTTTCCATTTCCCTTCTGCTTCCGCTTGCTGCTGAAAAGCTTCGTTGATAAGCAAATCCAAAGCCGCTTCTTTAGACATATTTTTGGTATGAACACTAATATCCAAAATTGTATTGCAGGTTGCTCTTAAATTCCATTTATAATACATCAGCCACATTTCATCAGAATTTTTATAACCGCTCTCCAACATCATTTTCTCTGCATAAACAGCCCATCCTTCAATCATGGCACCATTTCCTAAAATAGATTTGATAATACTTGGCGACTGATTACTGTAGACCAATTGTGTATAATGTCCCGGAACAGCCTCGTGAATATTTAAAATCTGTAAAATATAATCATTGTATTCACGCAGATAACTCTCGGCATTTTCGGCTGTCCAGCCAGACATGCTTCCTACATTATAATAGGTATTTGCATTTTTATCATAAGGTCCTGGTGCTGATATTGATGCTCCTGCAACTCCGGCCATATATGCTGGTTCTTTACGCACTACTAATGGTTTTGACGGATCAATGTATAATAAATCTTTGGCTTTAACATAGGCCGTTAACTCCGGAATTTGCTTTTCTATTTCAGACTGAAATTTCTCAGGAGTTGTATGTTTTAGCGAAATCTGATCAATTACCTGTTTAATTACTGCCAGTTTATCAGTTGGCTTAGGAGTGTTCCCTTTGTATTTTGACCAAAGCTTATCGGCAAGGGCAAACATTTTATCATGCAGGTCTTTTTTATGATCAATAGCAATTTTATAAATTTCATCAGCTGAATAACCGGATTGAATATCAAGATTGAATTTTTTAGCATATAAAGCTTCTCCTAATCTAAAAGAACGTGGCGTTTTATTAGGCAATGCTTTTAACCAGTCTGCATAATCTTTAATTGCTTTTACAGCAACTTTAGCCTTGTCAAGCATTTCCTTTTTTTCGGTATCACTTAATTTGCTCTTTTCTAAAGCTGATCTTAAATCGGCTTCAAAAACAGAAGAACCACCTAAATTTTGAGCAATAGCCAGTTCAGTATGTTCAATAGTTGGATTTTTAATATTCTTTTTGGCAGCCTCATAATAAGCTGGAATAGTATTCATTTTGGTATTAAAAGCCCGCAGACGAATTTCTAAACTGTCATAATTGCCATTTAAAATTTCGGCAAATAAACCGCAAACATTATATTCGGATGGATCCCATTCTGATGATTTCAATTCTTTAATATTAAATATTGTGCTTTCCAGTTGATTTTTTATCATATGGAAATCTGTTTTATTCTTATCCGATAAGTCTTCAATATTATATTGTTTTAAAGAATCTAATTGTGCATTTACAAAATCAAGTTGTTTTTTATCAGCCTCCGCATTTGGAGTTACCAAAAGACTGTCTAATTTATGATATCCCACAGCAGATGCCCATTCTGGATTAATTTGCCATAAAGCAGTAACAAAACCATCTTTATAGTTGTCAAATTTTTTATCTGCATCCTGATTGGATTTAGTGCTTTTATTACAGGAAAAAAGCAGGGGAAGTGTAATAATTGAAATAAATATTTTTTTCATGTTTATTAGTTTATAAAGTATAAATGCAAAATGATCATGGTTTAATATGCCAATAGATCAATAAGTTCTTTTTCGAATTTGTCTTTTGGTAAAAATTGATCTTCCAAAGCTTTTGTAAACGGAATTGGAGAATCTAAACTGGCAACTCTCTTTACCGGTCCATCAAGATATTCAAAACATTGTTCCATTATTAAGGCCGAAATATCGCTTGCTATACCGCCAAACAAGGTATCTTCCTGATAAATAATAACTTTCCCTGTTTTTTTAACCGATGCAAAAATAGTTTCGGTATCCAAAGGCTGCAGAGTTCTTAAATCGATTAAATCAGCCTCTATATCAGGATTTTTTTCTAACGTTTCCAATGCCCAGTGTACCGTTGCGCCAAAAGCAATAATAGTTATCTTTTTTCCTTCTTTTATCAAGGCTGCCTTTCCTAACGGAATCGTATAATAATCATTTGGAACATCCTGATAAATGCTTCTGTACAACTGTTTATGCTCAAAAAACAAAACAGGATTCGGGTCGTTTATTGAAGTATTTAACAGTCCCTTGGCATCATACGGAAAAGCCGGATAAACTACTTTTAACCCTGGAGTTTTGGTAAACCAGGCTTCATTTGTCTGCGAATGAAATGGTCCTGCCTGAGTTCCACCACCACAAGGCATTCGTACAACAACATCGGCTTTTTCGCTCCAGCGGTAATGGGATTTTGCCAGTAGATTAACAATGGGATTAAAACCTGTTGAAACAAAATCGGCAAACTGCATTTCAACAATCGCTTTATAACCGTTAATTGATAATCCCATTCCGGTTGAAACAACTGCACTTTCGCAAATAGGCGTATTGCGAACCCGGGCTTTTCCAAAAAACTCAACAAAACCATCTGTTATTTTAAAGGCACCACCATATTCTGCTATATCCTGCCCCATAATAACAAGGTTTTCATGTCGTTTCATAGATTGCTCCAAACTATTTCTAATGGCATCCAGAAAACGAATATTTTTAGATTCTGATGAATGACTGCTTTCCACATATTCATAGGGTTTATAAACATCATCTAATTCTCCTTCAAGAGTTGGCACAATTTCAGGCTCTGCATTTGCTATCGCTAAATTATCCTCGATTTCCTGTTTGATTTCGTTATGAAGCTGTTCATCAAATTCGGCTGTCAAAATACCCGTTTCTGTCAAAAACTTTCGATAATTTGTAACGGGATCTTTTGCAGCCCATTCATCCATTAATTCCTGAGGAACATATTTTACACCACTCGCCTCTTCATGACCGCGCATTCTAAAAGTTTTAAATTCTAATAATACAGGACGAGGATTTTCTTGCATTGAAGCTTTTAGTTCAGATAATTTAGTGTAAACTTCCAGAATGTTATTTCCGTCAATAACATGGCTTTCCATACCATAACCTACTCCTTTATCAGCCAGATTTTCACACAAATACTGTTCATTCGTAGGGGTCGAAAGCCCGTAACCGTTATTTTCAATAATAAACATAACCGGTAGTCTCCAGACTGCGGCAATATTTAAAGCTTCATGAAAATCACCTTCGCTGGTTGCGCCTTCACCGGTAAATACAGCTGTTATCTTTTTATTATTTTGAAGTTTATTCGCTAAGGCAATTCCGTCTGCAATGCCCAACTGTGGACCAAGATGCGAAATCATTCCGATAATTTTGTATTCCTGTGTTCCAAAGTGAAAACTCCGATCTCTGCCTTTTGTAAAACCATTCGCTTTTCCCTGCCATTGCGAAAACAGTCGATGCAGCGGAATGTTTCTTGAAGTAAAAACGCCCAGATTTCTATGCATGGGCAATACATATTCAGATTCATCCAAAACAGCTGTAACGCCAACTGCAATAGCCTCCTGACCAATTCCGGAAAACCATTTTGATACTTTTCCCTGTCGGATCAAAATGAGCATTTTCTCTTCGATTAAACGAGGCTTTAGTATTTTTTTATATAAATCTAATAATTGAGTGTCAGTAAGGTCTTGTCTGTAAAAGATCATTGTAGTTATTTTTATTTCAAATATATAAAAATACAACAATCCTAATTGCATTTGTTAAACAATTAATCATTGAAAGATCATTAATAAATGAAACTTTATCGTACTATCTTTAAATATTTAAGGTAAAATTCATTCATCGTAATTACTTCAGGATTTTTAAACTGCAAAATACGGAGTGAGAATATCTTCAAAATTAAACAACCCTTCTTTTTTATCTCTTAGATTTTCGGCAACGAAGATTACACCGCTTCCAAAAGCCTCACGTGAAATACTTTCGTGTACCAGCCTTACAGTCTGAAACGGAAATCCGAAAACAACTTCATGCTTACCAACAATTCCGCCAGCTCTAACAGAATTTATCTCATCTTTTTCTACCTCCAGTGCTTCTGCGATCTTTAAGGCTGTTCCGGAGATTCCGTCTTTTCCTTTAAAATGTTCTTCAATAATTTCAATATCCACCCATGGGGCAATTTTCTTTAAAAATTTGGAAGCAAACAGTAAATAATTCACACCTAAAGTTATGTTTGGACTCCAGAATACGGTTGTTATTTTAGAAAGTGATTCTATAAAATCTTTTTCTTTTTTTGTATAATGTGAGATTGCAGAAATTATCTTGATTTTTCGCTTACTTGCTGCTTCACCATAAGTGTAAATGCCGGTACCAGATGAAAAATCAATTATTACATCAACTGGCTGACTATCTAATAATTCTGCAATTGGAGTTGTTTCGCTGGAATATATTCTTCCTGTCTCGTCAGAATCGATTCCCAGATATTCCGCTGTATTACGATTCTCTAAAGTATGGCTTCTTTTCATTACCCATTTAAGAGAGAAATTTTTGTTTTGCAATAAAACCGAAGCCACTGCTTTTCCTGTTTTTCCAAATCCGATCAGTCCTATTTTCATAATGTTCTTTTTCATAAAAATAGAGTTTCCTATTTAAAAATTCGCATTTTTCAGAATTATTAACATGTTTTTAATGCAAAATAAGTCTGAAATTAAATTTTAATCAAAATTGTTTTTTCTTTCTTTATGTTAAATTATTGCAGGAAAAATCCAATTTTATACTTTTTTTTAAAATTCAAAACTAAAATATTCTCTACATTTGTAAGGCAAAAGGTTTTATAGGCTTTTTGCAATTAAATAAAAAATGTAAAGTATGCAAAACATTCCTAGTGTAGACTTACGTGATTTCCTTTCGGACGATCCGAAACGTAAACAAAAATTTGTAAATGAAATCGGCAGTGCATTTGAAAACATTGGCTTCGTAGCCCTAAAAGGTCATTTTTTGGATGACAAACTGGTAGGCGAACTGTATGGCGAAATTCGAAAATTTTTCGCCTTGCCAGTAGAAACCAAACACAATTATGAAATTCCCGGAATAGGCGGACAAAGAGGGTATGTTTCTTTTGGAAAAGAACATGCCAAAGGACGTAAAGAGGGAGATTTGAAAGAGTTCTGGCATTTTGGTCAATACGTTGACAAAGATTCAAAATACGCAGAAGAATATCCGGATAATGTTGAAGTAAAAGAATTACCCCGTTTTAATATTGTAGGAAAAGAAGCCTATCAAATGTTGGAAAAAACAGGTGTTTATGTGCTAAGGGCTTTAGCATTACACTTAGGTCTGGATGAGTTTTATTTTGATCAGTATGCTAAAGAAGGAAACTCAATTTTACGACCAATACATTATCCTCCAATTACTTCTGAGCCAGAGAATGCTATTCGTGCAGCTGCTCACGGCGATATTAACCTTATTACCCTATTAATGGGTGCACAAGGAAAAGGATTACAGGTTCAAAATCATGATGGAGAATGGATTGATGCCATAGCAGAAGATGATGAATTAGTAATTAATGTTGGTGATATGTTGTCAAGACACACCAATAATAAACTAAAATCAACTATACATCAGGTAGTTAATCCTCCTAGAGAGTTATGGGGAACATCCCGATATTCGATTCCGTTTTTTATGCATCCGGTAAGCGACATGCGTCTGGATTGTCTGGAAAACTGTATTGATGCCGAAAACCCTAAGAAATTCGAAGACATCACTGCAGGAGATTATTTATACGAACGTTTGGTAGATTTAGGTTTAATAAAAAAATAATCTTTAAATTTACGAGAAGTAATAAAAAGACATTGAGTTCATGCTTAATGTCTTTTTAATTTTAAAAAATGACACAATGGACTTTAAAGATCAACTTAAAAATTTATTTCCCGATCACATCGAATCAAACGAACCCGAAGAAGTTCAGGAACAGGAACATGTACTTTATGTTCAAAAAGAGCCCATGATTTGCAAATTTGAAAAACGAAAAGGAAAAGCTACAACTATAATTGAAGGTTACGAAGGAAGCGATGAAGACTTTAAAATTCTGGCTAAAGATATTAAAACAAAATTAAGCGTTGGCGGTACTTTCAAAGACGCCTCTATCATTATTCAAGGTGATTACCGTGATAAAATTATGGCAATTTTAAAAGAAAAAGGATTTAAAACAAAACGTGTTGGAGGGTAAAATTTTAATATTTAAACTTTAAAACCTTTTAAAAAAAGAAGACGCACTGCTGTGCGCCTCTACGAAAAAACTCAGAACCTTAGCATCTTAAAAGAATGATACAAGCATCAGAATTAATACTAAATCCAGACGGAAGCGTTTATCACTTAAACCTCCGTCCTGAACATATAGCCCACGATATAATTTTTGTTGGAGATCAGAACAGAGTTGAAAAAATTACCCAGTTTTTTGACTCAATTGAATATTCTACCCAAAAAAGAGAATTTAAAACCCAAACCGGGATTTACAAAGGCAAAAGAATCACTGTAATGTCAACGGGAATTGGGCCTGACAATATTGATATTGTTCTAAACGAATTAGATGCTTTGGTTAATATTGATTTAGAAACCCGTCTGCCAAAAAAAGAACTGACATCTTTAAATATTATACGAATTGGAACATCAGGTTCCCTGCAGTCTGATATACCTGTAGATAGTTTTGTAATGTCTAAATTTGGTTTAGGATTGGATAATATGCTTCGCTCCTATCTGATTGACGGAGTCTCAGAAAATGCACTCGAAGATGCTTTCATAATTCATACTAATTGGGATATTAGAAAAGGAAGACCATACGCAATCCCGTGTTCTGAAACATTAGAAAAAATCATTGAATCCGATAAGATATTTAAAGGAATAACAGCTACAGCCGGAGGCTTTTACGGTCCACAGGGAAGAATTTTACGTTTGAATATTCAGGACGAAGAATTAAACAATAAAATGGATAATTTTGATTTTAATCATAACCGGATCACAAATTTAGAAATGGAAACTGCAGCTATTTATGGGCTTTCGGCATTATTAGGACATAATGCTTTGTCATTGAATGCGATTATTGCCAATCGTGCTTCAGGAACTTTTAGCGAAGATTCATATAAAGCTGTCGATGAATTAATTTCGTATACATTGAATAAATTGGCGGTGAAATAATTAGATAATTAGTCCATTTGAAAATTAGATAATTGATTTAAAATTATGATTTTAAGAGTTGCCCGGCATACCAATAACCTAAATAAAATTGAAAATTTTTACGTCAAGATTTTAGGTTTTGAAAAACTCGGTGGTTTTCAAAAACATAATAATTATGATGGTATTTTTATTGGAAAGCCTGCTTTAGACTGGCATTTTGAATTTACACAATCTCAAACAAAAGCAAATCATATTTTTGATGAAGATGATATAATAGTACTTTATCCGGATACAATTACAAAATATAATAGTTTACTTGAAAATCTTTTAAAAAATAATATTAAAAAGATAACTGCAATGAACCCATATTGGAATGAAAATGGGCAAATGTTCCTGGATCCGGATGGTTATCGTATTGTAATATCGCCTTTAAAAGCACAAAATTAAATTACAGAATGGCAGAAACACACAAAAAAATCCTATTCAGATATTATAGTGATTTATTAGAAGATACAGTTGTAGAGACTATGTGGGCAGAAATTATTGATTTAGAAAAAGGATATTTCAAATTGGATAATATTCCTTTTTTTGGGCCTTTGATTGCCACAGAGGATATTTTCTTTGCAGAATATGATGAAGATGAAGAACGTCTGGTTTACAGAAAAACAATTGAAAGCTTTGGCAATTCAATTCTTCAGGTAGTAATTTTAGAGAAAGGATTTGATAAAGAAATAATCAGAGAAGAATTAAAACTAATTAATTGTGCATCTGAAGGTTTAAACGAAACCTTATTTG
Source organism: uncultured Flavobacterium sp. (assembly GCA_963513545.1). Taxonomy (GTDB): domain Bacteria; phylum Bacteroidota; class Bacteroidia; order Flavobacteriales; family Flavobacteriaceae; genus Flavobacterium. The sequence goes on along the minus strand of CAUPQW010000002.1, from coordinate 57,571 downwards.
CAGTAGAAGTTGCAAAAGATACAGATTATTCGATTGTTAAAGACCTTTTAAGCAAATACGAGTTACAGGAAATAATAGAATTTGCAGAACCTTGTCTTTCTGAAAAGCACAGGACTGATTTATTAAAAAATTAAACAAACAAACAAACAAACAAACAAACATAGAATACGCATACCCAAACAACTTAACTTAAACTTAAAACTAGAATGAAAACTGTAAAAATTGTAGGTGTTCCCGAACACTTCAATTTGCCATGGCATCTTTGCATTGAAAATGGCGAATTTGAAGCTGAAAATATAGATTTGCAATGGAAAAATATTCCTGAGGGTACCGGCAAAATGTGTCAGATGCTTCGTGATGGTGAAGCTGACATTGCTGTTATTTTAACCGAAGGCATTATAAAAGATATCGTTGCAGGAAATCCAAGCAAAATTGTACAGATCTACGTACAATCACCTTTAATCTGGGGAATTCACGTAGCCGCTAAATCTGATTTCAAGACAATAAAAGACCTTAAAAATAAAAAAGCTGCTATTTCCAGATTGGGCTCGGGATCACAATTAATGGCGTACGTAAATGCAAATGAACAAGGCTGGGAAACAGATAATTTAGAATTTGAAATAATCAATACAATTGACGGTGCTGTCGAAGCTCTAACAAACGGAACTGCTGATTATTTTATGTGGGAACGTTTTATGACCAAACCGCTTGTTGATCAGGGTATTTTCAGACGTGTTGGTGACTGCCCAACTCCATGGCCATCATTTGTAATTGCTGTTCGGGAAGAGTTTTTGAAAAAAAATCCTAAAATAGTAGAGAAAATCCTTGAAACGATCAATAGTACAACACATGATTTTACTCTAATTCCAGATATCGATAAGACATTATCCGAAATATTTAATCAAAAACTCGAAGATATTCAGGAATGGTTAAAGTTAACACAATGGTCACAAAAAAATTTAACCGAAAAAGCCTTTATTAAGATTCAAAATCAGTTATTTGATCTGGGAATTATTGATAAAAAAATTACTTTTGTTGAAATTGTAAAAGCCTTGTAAAGCACTGCTTTTAATTACTATGATAAAAATCCCAAAAATTGACTTTCCGCAATTAAAATCCAAATTACAGGTGAAATCTCCCTGGGATAGGATTATTATTATGGTATTAAGTCTTTTGATTACCATTCCGGTTTTTATCATATTGCACCAAAACCTGATTGATTTAAAATGGCCATTAAATTTAGACCGCATCTTTATTTTCTTATTTGTTTTTGCTGCAATTTTCTTTCTTTTGATGTTGTTACGTACCATCATTATAATCTGTATTGCACTCTATATATTAGTGTTAGTTTACGGTAGTGTTATTGGAAATTACGGTTTCAACGAAATTTCCGAAGATTATAATTCAATGATTTACACGATGTCTGATAATCCTTTTCCGCAGGATATTATTGTGGCAAAACTACTGCCTTTTCCAAATAAATCAAAAATCATCAATGCCATAGAATATCAGAATCCAAAGGTTCGAAACTTTGCTATTATGGCAACTACAAAGCATTTTAAGGGTATAAAGGGATACTCAGATTACAGAACAATAATTCAGTGTTTTGCCGTTTTTAAGGAAATCAATGATCGATGGAATTACGTTAACGATCCAAAAGAAGGTGATTATATTGCTACAGCCAGTGAATCATTAGAATATTTCTCAGGAGATTGTGACGATCATTCCATTTTGATGGCTGCAGCTGTAAGATCCATTGGCGGAACACCAAGGTTAATTCATACGAAAGGACATATTTATCCTGAAATTTTGATTGGGTCTTTAATCGATCTGGAAAAGGTCAATTATTTAATTAAGAATGTCCTTTTTGTAAAAGAAAGTAAAGGAAAAATAATTCATTATCATATCGACGAACGCGGACAGGTCTGGATGAATCTGGATTACACCGCCAAATATCCTGGCGGTCCCTTTATGTACGAAGAAATTTTAGGGGCTTTGACTTTAAACTGATTCAGAAAAAACAAACCGAAAAATAAATTAAACCACTAACAATCAATTAACTGATTAATTTTAATTGTACAAACATTTAATTATTAAATTGATTGATTTGATTATATGTAACATTAGAATATGCTAATTCTTTATCAACTAAAAATTTAAAGAACTTATTATCTTCTTTCATCTTACCTATTTCAAATATAGATTTTTGAGAATAAAAAAAACTCCCATTTAAATTCTGTTGATAAGTATATGTTTCCAGATACATTGTAACTCCCTTCTTTAAAACTGTAGGATTAGAGAAATCTTTAGCTATAAATATATTAGTAAATTTATCCTTATCAACATATAATTCTCCAGTACTTTCGTTAATTGGATTAAAATGATCATCAGGTGTTTTTTCTAAAAACAAAATCAATCTCTGTCCCGCTTTTAATTCTCCCATTCTTGGATCACATAACCATTCCTTCCAAATTGTAACATTAATTTTCGAACCTGATCTTCCTTTCACAAATTGAGTTATTGTGAATTCGTAGCTATTTTTAAAAACTTTGGAAACACTCCCGTCAACAATTAAATCCGCTTTTGAAATGACAATACAATATGGCATCGTCATTTTTTTATAGTTCAAATTAAATGTTGGACCTATAAATAACAATAAACAGACTAAAATCTTCATAGGTAATCATTTAAACAGTAAAGTATATTTTCAAATATAATACAATAAATCGCATTATACATGAAAATGTACAATGCGATTTATTTGTAAGCTACTATTAAAAACTACTTCTGGCGTTTCTTCAAAACTTCAATTACATCATTTAACTGGTATCCTTTTGCCTGCAATAAAATCAGGTAATGAAAAAGCAAATCAGCACTTTCACTAAGGAATAAATCATCGTTATCGTCTTTTGCCTCAATCACCACTTCTACAGCTTCTTCACCTACTTTTTGAGCAATTTTATTGATTCCTTTTTCGAATAGCGAAGCTACATAACTTTTCTCAGAATCAGCATTCTCTCTGCGGGTTTTAATTGTATTTTCTAAATGGGAAATAAAACCATAATTAGCATCATTTGGTTCCTGCCAGCATGTATCTGCTCCTGTGTGACATGTTGGTCCGACAGGTTTCGCCTGAATTAAAAGTGTGTCGCCATCACAGTCGTTTTTTATACTTACCAGATTTAAAAAGTTGCCGCTTTCTTCCCCTTTTGTCCAAAGCCTTTGTTTGGATCGGCTGAAAAAAGTCACTTTTTGGGTTTCGATTGTTTTTTGAATTGATTCTTCATTCATGTAACCCATCATTAGGACATTTTTCGTTTCTGAATCCTGAATAATCGCCGGAATCAATCCGTGTGAGCTTTTGATATCTATTTCCATATTAGTCTAAAATTGTAAAGTCGAAAGTCTTAAAGTTAAATTCGGACTTCTATATTATTATTTCTTAACTCTTGTTTCAACGCTTTGATTTCGATTTCCTTAAAGTGAAAAACGCTTGCTGCCAAAGCCGCATCTGCTTTTCCTTCTTTAAATGAATCAACAAAGTGCTGAATATTTCCGGCACCTCCCGAAGCAATAATCGGAATATTAATTAATCCTGACAATTTAGCCAAAGCCTCGTTTGCAAAACCATTTTTAGTCCCGTCATTATCCATTGAAGTGAATAAAATTTCACCAGCACCGCGTTCAGCTACCTCAACCGCCCAATCGAATAAATTCAATTCCGTTGGTACTTTTCCACCCACCAAATGTACGATCCACTGTCCGTCAATTTGTTTAGCATCAATAGCTACCACCACACACTGGCTTCCAAATTTCTGAGCCAAATCATTAATCAGCTGTGGATTTTTTACTGCCGATGAATTAATCGAAACTTTATCTGCTCCATTATTCAACAGAATTTCAACATCTTCAACAGATGAGATTCCGCCTCCCACCGTAAACGGAATATTGATTTTCTCCGCAACACTTCGCACCATATTCACCAGCGTTTTACGTCTTTCTTCCGTAGCCGAAATATCGAGAAAAACCAGTTCATCCGCGCCTTCTGCCGAATAAATTTCGGCCAGCTCCACAGGATCACCCGCATCACGTAAGTCAACAAAGTTAACTCCTTTTACGGTTCTTCCGTTTTTTATATCTAAGCAGGGTATGATTCTTTTTGCTAACATTTATCTAATGTGTTAATTAGATAATTAGTCAATTAGATAATTTTTCCATTGTGTGTAAATTATCTAATTATCAAATTATCTCATTTTCTAATTATAAAATCCTCGAGTTGTTTTAAGGAAATTCTTCCTTCGTAAATTGCTTTTCCGATAATTGTTCCTTCGCAACCTAATTCAGCTAATTTTGGCAATTCATCGAAAGTTGAAATTCCTCCGGAAGCAATTAGTTTTACTCCTTTAGCTTCGGCTAAAATTTTACCGTACAAATCAAAACTTGGTCCTTCCAACATTCCGTCTTTGGCTATATCAGTACAAATAACATACTGAATTCCTTTGGTTTGGTAATTCTGAATAAACGGAATCAAATCTTCATCTGAATCTTCCAGCCAGCCTGAAACTGCAATTTTCTCGTCTTTGGCGTCAGCTCCTAAAATAATTTTATCTGATCCGTATTCTGCAATCCATTTTTCGAAAATAGCTCTGTTTTTTACTGCAATACTTCCTCCGGTAATTTGGTTTGCACCGCTTTCAAAAGCAATTCTCAAATCATCATCTGATTTTAAACCTCCTCCAAAATCAATTTTCAAACCCGTTTGCGTTGCAATTTGCTCTAATATTTTATAATTGACAATTTTGCTCGATTTCGCTCCGTCAAGATCCACTAAATGAAGATATTCAATTCCGTGCGCTTCAAATGATTTCGCTACTTCAAGCGGATTTTCATTGTAAATTATCTTAGTATCATAATCACCTTTGGACAAACGAACGCATTTTCCGTCAATGATATCTATGGCTGGTATTATTCTCATTTATTTTTAAGTCTTAAAGTTTGAAAGTGTTGATTTTTGATTGTCGATTAACAATTTTTGATTTCAGATTTTTAAAATTGATATTTTGATTGATTTTTGAAATTTCTATTGAAATTTAAAACTTTACATTTTCAGGAAGTTTCCCAAAATTTTCTCACCAACATCACCACTCTTTTCAGGGTGAAATTGTGTTCCGTAAAAATTGTTTTTTTGCAAAGCCGATGCATATTCTACATCATAATTTGTTGTGGCGATAGATTCAGCGCAGTTTGGGGCATAAAAACTATGCACCAAATACATAAATTCATTTTCGGAAATTCCCTTAAACAAATCAGATTTTAAATCATAAATCTGGTTCCAGCCCATTTGCGGAACTTTTACCTTGTTTGAAAATTTGATGACATCGACATCAAAAATCCCTAAACCTTTTGTATTTCCTTCTTCTGTTGAATTGCACATTAACTGCATTCCGAGACAAATTCCAAAAACAGGCTGTTTCAGAGTCGGAATTAAGGTGTCCAAACCGCTTTCTTTCAGTTTTTTCATAGCGTAGCTCGCTTCGCCTACACCCGGAAAAATCACTTTATCCGCTGCCTGAATTTCTTCCGGATTATTGCTCAGAACGGCTTTAAATCCCAGTCTTTCAATAGCAAACATAATGCTCTGAATATTTCCTGCACCGTAATTTATAATTACTATTTTCATTTCTTTTTGTTTGAAAGTTTCAGTTTTCAGTTTTCAGGTTGCTTTACAGAACGTGAAACTTTAAACTTGAAACAATTTTTAACTCTTTTACAAACCAGTATAATGAGCGATCATTTTATTTACCAATCCATTTTCATCAAAAAACATAACTTCGACTGCCATTTTATTCATAACCGATTTATAGTAAAGTGCCACTGAATCAATACCGGATGTAACTTCTATAAGTTCAAAATGCAAATCCGGAATTTTGGTCAAAGCTTTCTGCCAATATGCCCTTACCTGCTCTTTTCCCTGCAGCGAGCCGCTTTCAATTCCGGCAGCTAATTTTAACATTGGGGTTGTAATTTCAATTTCTTTCGAATAATGCTGCATGATATCGTCTAAATCATGTGAATTCCAGGAATCAATCCATTCTTTGGCAAATTTTTTAGCGTCCATTTCTTTTTTGCTTGATTTGTTTCAGGTTCCACGTTTCAAGTTACTCAACAGAACGTGAAACATGAAACTTGAAACATTTTTTACAACATTACAACATTCCCTTTGTACTTGGCAAAATCATTTTCTCAGTATCTCTTTTTACGGCTACTTTTATCGCTTTAGCGAAAGCTTTAAAAATCGCTTCAATTTTATGGTGTTCATTATCGCCTTCAGCTTTGATGTTGATATTCGCTTTTGCACCGTCAGAGAACGATTTAAAGAAATGGAAAAACATTTCGGTTGGCATTTTACCTACCATTTCGCGTTTGAATTCGGTTTCCCAAATCAGCCAGTTTCTTCCTCCAAAATCAATAGCAACCTGAGCTAAACAATCGTCCATTGGCAAACAGAAACCATAACGCTCAATACCTAATTTATTTCCTAGTGCTTTTGCGAAAACTTCCCCCAAAGCAATTGCTGTATCTTCGATTGTGTGGTGTTCATCAACTTCTAAATCGCCTTTTACCAGTATTTCCAAATCCATTTGACCGTGACGAGAGATCTGGTCTAACATGTGGTCAAAAAATGCAATTCCGGTATCTATTTTACTTTTTCCGGTTCCGTCTAGATTCAAATCTATAAAAATGTCAGTTTCATGCGTTTTACGCGTAATCGAAGCAGAACGTGCCTCTAATTTTAAAAACTCATAAATCGTTCTCCAGTCGGTTGTCTGAAGGATAATCGTTTCATCTAACTCTTCTCGTTTCGATGAAATTTCAGTACTTCCCGCTCCGTCTGTCAAATTCATAAAAATGGCTTTTGCACCTAAGTTTTTCGCGAGTTCAACATCTGTCAGACGATCTCCTAATACAAAAGAATTTGCCAGATCGTAATTCGGATTATCAATATATTTTGTCAGCATTCCGGTTCTTGGCTTGCGTGTTGGTGCATTATCTTCCGGAAACGATCTGTCAACAAAAATATCATCAAACAAAACGCCTTCATTTTCAAAAGCTCTCAGGATGAAATTCTGTGTTGGCCAAAACGTATCTTCCGGAAAACTATCCGTTCCTAATCCGTCCTGATTGGTTACCATTGCCAGTTCATAATCCAGCTCATTAGCAATTTTAGCCAGATACTGAAATGCTTTTGGGTAAAACTCCAGTTTATCTAAACTGTCTAATTGATATCCTTCCGGTTCTAAAACAATCGTTCCGTCACGATCGATAAAAAGTACTTTTTTCATATTTTATTTTTTTAGAATAAGGAAAAGAGAGTAAAGAGAATAGATTTGTTATCAATCTCTAAAGCTCTACAATTTTTCTTTCTTCTTTGCTCTATATTCTTTTTCTTTCTATTACAACAACTTCAATTCCTTAATCAAAACAGCATTTTCTTCAGGAATACCAATCGTAAAACGAAGGCAGTTTTCGCATAAAGGCTGTGTTGTTCTGTTTCTGATAACAATTCCTTTTTCAATTAACTGATCGTATCTTTTATTGGCATCGTCCACTTTTACCAACACAAAATTAGCTTCTGTAGGATATACTTTTTCAACAAAAGCAACGTCTCCCAATACTTTAAGCAGTTCTTCTCTTTGTTCGATAATAGAAGCAATTTCCTCTTTTATTTTTTCTCCGTCCTTCAAACGCTCAATCGCTCTTTGCTGTGTCAGTTCGTTTACATTGTACGGAGGTTTGATTTTATTTAAAATTGAAATCACAGCTTCTGAAGCATAACAAACTCCCAAACGGATTCCGGCCAAGCCATAGGCTTTTGAAAGTGTTTGAGTGATTACCAAATTTGGATATTCGTCAATTTCAATCAGCCAGCTCTCTTTATCCGAAAAATCAATGTAAGCCTCGTCAATTACCACCAAACCTTTAAAATTCTGAAGCAATTTCACTACACTTTCATCTGAAAATGAATTTCCGGTTGGATTGTTTGGCGAACATAAAAAGATGATTTTTGTATTATTATCAACTGCTTCTAAAATTTTCTCAACCTGTGGCTGAAAATCTGTCGAAAGCAAAACTTCCCTGTTTTCTACTGCATTGATATTCGCCAGAACGCTGTACATTCCGTATGTTGGCGGCAACGAAATAATATTGTCTGTTTTCGGTTCGCAAAAAGCCCTGAAAAGTAAATCCAAAACCTCATCACTCCCGTTGCCTAATAAAATCTGGCTTTGTTTTACCTTATTATTCTTGGCTAAAATTGCTTTTACCGAGTTCTGCTGTGGATCCGGATAACGGTTTACACCATTCTGAAACGGATTTTCATTTGCATCCAGAAAAATCATTTCGGCTGTATCAAAATCTTCAAATTCATCTCGTGCGGAGGAATATGGTTTTAAAGATTTTACGTTTTCACGTGTTATTGTATTTATATCGAAGGTACTCATAATTTTCTTTTTTATTCCTGCAAGGTTTTGAAAACCTTGTAGGTATTAGTTATCACAGATTATAAATTGTAAATGAAAGACCTACGAGGTTTTAGAAATCTCACAGGACTGAAGACGTAAGGTCACAGCATTTTTATGCGCTTGTAAGCCTTCGGCTTCAGCCATAAGTTCAATGGCACGTCCTATATTCTGGATTCCTTTTTCTGAAATTTTCTGAAACGTCATTGATTTCATAAAACTGTCCAGATTTACACCGCTGTAATTTTTTGCGTAACCATTTGTAGGCAACGTATGATTCGTTCCTGAAGCATAATCGCCGGCACTTTCGGGAGTATAATTTCCAATAAAAACAGAACCCGCATTTACAATTCCGTTGCAATAGAAATCATCATATTCTGAGCAGATGATAAAGTGTTCCGGACCGTATTCATTGATTAAGTCTAAAGCAATTTTATCATTTTCAACGAAAATTAATTTAGAATTCGCAATTGCTTTTTTTGCAATTTCTTTTCTTGGCAGCTCCTCCAACTGAATCTCAATTTCTTTTTCAACTGCTGCAATAAGCTTTTTCGAAGTTGAAACTAAAATTACCTGACTGTCAGCTCCATGTTCTGCCTGAGACAATAAATCCGAAGCTACAAAAGCAGGAACGGCTGTATCATCAGCTACCACCAATAATTCTGATGGCCCTGCAGGCATGTCAATCGCCACACCAAATTGTGTAGCCAATTGTTTAGCCACCGTTACAAACTGATTTCCGGGACCGAAAATTTTATATACTTTAGGGATTGACTGTGTTCCAAATGTCATTCCGGCAATAGCCTGGATTCCTCCTACTTTTAATATTTTGGTTACCCCGCATAAATTGGCAGCATACAAAATTGCAGGATTAATTTTTCCGGTTTTATCCGGAGGCGAGCACAAAACAATTTCTTTAGAACCTGCAATTTCAGCAGGAACAGCCAGCATTAAAACCGTTGAAAACAAAGGAGCTGTTCCGCCCGGGATATACAAACCAATTTTTTGGATCGGTCTTTTTTCCTGCCAGCAGTTTACACCTTCGATTGTTTCAATTGAGATTCTTTCTGTTTTTTGTGCTGAGTGGAATTTATAAATATTGTTTTTAGCCAGCTGAATCGCTTCTTTCAATTCGGCAGAAACTAAATTAATTGCTTCCTGAATTTCTTCTGAAGTAACTTCATAACTGTCTAAAGCAATTCCGTCGAAAATAGAAGTATATTTTGCAACAGCTTCATCTCCTTTTTTCTGTACTTCCTTAAATATTTCTTTAACCGTAACTTCGATATCATCGATGGTTTTCGTAGGTCTTTTTAATATTTCTGACCATGTATCCGGTTTTGGGCTATTTATTTTATTCATTTTTTTTATGCTTTAAGCTTTAAGCTATACGCAATAAGCTTTATTAACTTTATGTTTTTTTGGCTTAAAGCATATTGCCTAAAGCCTAAAGCGGACGAAGTCCTAAAGAACCATTTTCTCAATTGGACAAACCAAAATTCCTTCGGCTCCGGCTTCTTTCAACTGATCGATTACGTCCCAAAAAGTATCTTTATCAATTACGGAATGTACGCTGCTCCATCCTTCCTGAGCCAATGGTAAAACGGTAAGACTACGTAAAACCGGTAAAATTCTGCCAATTTCATCAATCTTTTCGTTTGGCACGTTCATCAAAATGTATTTTGAATTACGGGCTCTTAAAACAGATTGAATTCTAAATTTAAGTGTATCTATATGTTTTTGAATTTCAGGAGACACTTTTGGCGAAACGGCTAAAACTGCTTCACTTTTCAAAATTACCTCAACTTCTTTCAAATTGTTTTTAAACAAAGTACTTCCGCTGGAAACAATATCCACAATCGCATCAGCAAGACCAATATTAGGTGCAATCTCTACCGATCCGGAAATTTGGTGAATATCAACTGTTAATCCGAATGAACCAAAATATTCGTTAACTGTGTTTGGATAAGAAGTTGCAACTCTCAAACCTGCCAGATCCTGAACCGAATTATATTCAAAAGTTTTAGGAACTGCTACAGAAACTTTGCATTTTGAGAATCCTAATTTCTGAACTACTTCGATACCTTTTCCTTTTTCTACCAAAAGATTGTCACCAACAATTGCCAAATCTACCACTCCGTCAATTAAATATTGAGGAATATCAGAATTTCTTAAATATAAAACTTCAAGAGGAAAGTTGGAAGCTTCGGCTTTTAACTGATCGATTCCGTTGTTGATTGAAATACCACAGTCTTTTAAGATCTGAATGCTGTCTTCGTTTAAACGACCTGATTTCTGAATTGCAATTTTTAAAGTACTCATTTTTCTTTTTTTGTTTAATTAATAGTTTGAGTACAAAGAATAGGTAATAAAAAACCCGTTTGATGTACTCAAACGGGTTTTAAAATATGATGATTTACATCCATACATTAACACATCGCCTGAGAGCAATTATGAAAATGATGATGATGTAATTGATTTATAAACATTGTTGATTGTTATTCTTTGATTCGGTTGCAAATATACAGGTTAATTTCATAAAAAAGCAATTTTTATTTTAACTTAACTATAGTTTATTGTTAAAAAAAAGCTTTGGTCATTATTTTAATAGATTTTATAAGTACAATACTATTTCATTTCGTCGTTAAATTCTAAAACTACAACAGTTCCGGTATTAATTTTACTTTCCATTTGAAATGTAATATGGAGCAATTCCGTAAAGCGTTTCACAATAGACAATCCTAATCCTGTTCCTTTAATTTCAGGGTGCAAAGATGAATTTGATCTGAAAAAAGGATTAAAAACGGTCTCTAAATCTTCCTTGGCGATTCCTATTCCGTTATCTGAAATTTTACAAATTATTTTCCCGGTACGTTTAGAAAGAGAAACAGATACCTCGCCGCCCTCGTTTGTATATTTGACAGCATTCGAAATAATATTTCTAAGAATGGTTACTACCAGATAATTGTCTGAATTGATATAAAAATCTTCTTCAGCATTAAATTTCATATTGATTTTCTTGTTGTTTATTTTTTCTGAATTTAAGGTTATAACATCCAAAATCAATGCATTCAAATAAACAGATTCCCGTAAAATATTTTGTTTTTGATTCTCGAAACGGGCCAGCATGAGCAGCTGATCAACTAATATATTTAAATGATCAACTTCATTAATACAGTAATTTATTTTTTCTTCATATTCCTTATGATCCCTTGGTTTTCTAATCAGGACTTCGAGAGTTCCTTTTATGACTGTTAACGGTGTTCTTAGTTCGTGAGAGGCATCCGAAGTAAACTGTTTTTCACGTTCAATCGCATCTTCAATTCGATTTAATAAGTTGTTTATGGTTTCTGACAAAGTGTGCAACTCGTCATGTTTTTTAGGCAACGGAATCCTTGTCTTTAAATTATCTTTTGTAATCATTCCTGATATACTGGTAATTGCATTTATAGGTTTTATGCTTCTGCCTGCAAAAAAGCGTGCAATAAAAAACAGTACTAATAAAATTATAGGAAAAGCCATTATCATAATATCGAATAATCTATCCAACACTAATATTGAATCATTTAACGACATTGCTATTATTAAATACCCTATTTTCTTAGATCGAACAATCAGGGGTGCCTGAACCTGGCGAATTGTATTGGTTCCAATTTTTGTGTCAAATATTTTAAAATTTTCGATATTTTCATGAAATACGAGTTTTTTATTCTTAAGATTTGGTGATTTTTCAGAGATTTTTTTGTCTAAGTCTAAAAATTGAACAAAAACCGGATTAATATCTACCGTATTATGTTCACGTTCCTCCCATTCTTCTTCATCAACCAGAATTACAGCATTATTTACAACTTTGATTTCGTTAAAATGATTCTGAAGTTCCACCTTAATATCAGTATCAATATGACTGTAAACAGCATGTTTAACTATATAATATAGCGTAAAAAAAACAACCAGAATCAACAAACCGGTTGTAATAATGTAATTTAGGGCAATTCTGTTTTTAAAAGAAAGCTGTGTCATTCTTTAATCATTTGCTATGTATCCAACACCGCGGATTGTTTTGATGTAATCTTCCTCAATTTTTAATTTCAGTTTTTTTCTGATGGCGTTCATAAAAACATCAATAACACCGGTATCATATTCAAAATTTATATCCCAGACATCTTTTAAAATCTGGTTTCGGGTACATACTTTTCCTTTATTTTTAATCAAATAAACCAACAATTCAAATTCTCTTTGTGTAAGTGAAATTTCATCATCGTTTTTTAAAACGGTATACTTCGATAAGTCAATTTTAATAGTTCCTAAAGTCAATATTTCTGAATCTTTTTGAACTCTGAAATGAACTTTTATACGTTCTACTAATTCTTCAAAACTAAACGGTTTTTTGATATAATCATTAGCTCCGGCTTTTAGACCTTCTATGGTTTCCTGAACTGTATCTTTTGCTGTCAAAAAAATAATTGGGGTATTACGATTTTTAATTCTGATAGCTTTACATAAATCCAAACCACTAATTTTGGGTAGCATCCAGTCTAACAAAATCAAATCAAACTGTTGGTTTTGAGTCAATTCAAAACCTATTAAACCATCATTGGCAGTAGTTATCTCATATCCCTCTTCTTCCAGACCCTGTTTCAAAAACTGAATAATTCCCAGCTCATCTTCAACTATTAAAATATGCATTTCATTTTTTTATTAGGATTTTATTTATATATTTATAATTGATTTTTATCAAAGATAAAAAATTTTATATGGTATAAATGTTCAAAAACATCACAATAAAAAAATGCAGTCATCTTAAGTAAACTTTAAGACTGCACTAAGGAAGGAAATAGTTTTTCTTAATCTGGAATTAATCAATCGAAATTAATTTTACAAAAAAAATACATGATATTTTACAAGAAACTTTCCCCATTTTACAATCTTGCTTTATTCTATTTTATTATCAGTTTCATACTGCGGATTGTTTTGATTTTGCATCCCATAACACAGAGCTCATTCAATTTTACTGAAAGCCTTAAAATCTTTGGTTTAGGATTATTCTCAGATTTTTTTGTCTTCGTAATTGCCAGTGTTTTTTTATGGCTTTATTTAATATTTATCTCAAATTCCAAATATAACAAACCGTCCGGATATATTATTCTGGGCGCTTTTATCATTTTGTTTCTGTATGTTGCTTCAGGCAAAAGTATTTTGGACGAATATGGAGGTGCACTACCGAGGATAGTACTTATTTTCATCGGGATCAAAACTGTTTTATTTACCGTACTTTTATTTGTTCCGAAATGGAAAAATAAGATCAGGTTTTGGCTGTTTGCTTTTGTGATCTTTTTATATGTTTTATTGATTCTTCAAAATGCAATTAGCGAATATTTCTTTTGGAACGAGTTTGGTGTAAAATATAATTTTATAGCTGTAAACTATTTAATTTACACAAATGAAGTTATCGGAAACATTATGCAGTCTTATCCTGTTGTTCCAATATTTTCGGGGTTGTTTTTGATAACCGGTATTGTTACTTATTTCATCCTGAAAAAATCAAGAAATTATGTTGATGAGATTCCGTCCTTCAGCCAAAAAATAAAAATTTCGGTACTTTATATCGTTTTGTTCTTAGTTTCCTTATTTGCAATTCCAACTCTGGCTAAAACAGAAAATTCCAGAAATATTTTTGTTAATGAACTACAATCTAACGGATTATACAAATTTTACTTAGCATTTAAAAACAGTGATCTGGATTATTTCAAGTTTTACAAAACGATGCCAAATAAAAAAGCTTTTGCAATTTTAAAACAGCAATTTCCTAATATTTCAGGTCAAAATTCAATTCAGAAAATAAAAAGTGATTCCGTAGAAAATCATAAAAATGTGGTTCTTATTACTATCGAAAGTTATAGTGCTGAATTTATGAAATCGTACGGAAATGATCAAAAAATTACACCTTTTTTAGATAGCCTGGCTCAAAAGAGCTTACAGTTTACAAATTTGTATGCGGCCGGAAACCGAACGGTTCGAGGGCTTGAAGCCGTAACGTTGTGCTTACCACCTACTGCCGGTGAAAGTATTGTAAAACGTGAAGACAATAAAAATAAATTTTCAACCGGAAACATTTTTAAACAAAAAGGATACAATGTCAAATTCATGTACGGAGGCGATGCTTTTTTTGATAATATGAGAGATTTTTATTCGGGAAACGGATATGAAATCGTTGACAAATCAAACTTTACACCTGAGGAAATTACGTTTTCAAATATCTGGGGCGTTTGCGATGAAGATATGTACAGCAAAGCGATAAAAATCATGAATTATGAAGCCGGTCAAAACAGGCCTTTTTTTAATCATATTATGACGGTGAGCAATCACAGGCCTTTTACATATCCGAATAATAAAATTGACATTCCGGGGGATGCTAAATCCCGTAATGGAGGTGTAAAATATACGGATTATGCTTTAAGAAAATTCTTTGCGATGGCGAGCAAACAGCCATGGTTTCAAAATACTGTTTTTGTAATTGTGGCGGACCATTGCGCTTCGAGTGCAGGTAAAACCCAGCTTCCTTTAGACAAATACCGAATTCCGGCTTTTATTTACAGCCCTGCTATCAAAGCTGTAAAATACAATCAACTGATGTCGCAAATAGATTTAATGCCAACGCTTTTCGGATTGTTGCATTTTAATTATCAAAGTAAGTTTTACGGACAGGATGTTTTAAAACCTGATTATAAACCAAGAGCTTTTATCGCTACGTATCAGGATTTAGGTATGATCAGGGATAATGTCCTGACTATATTATCGCCAAAACAGCAGGTAAAACAATATCAGCTGTTTTTAACTCCTAAAAAAAATGTTTCACCAGAGTATCAGATTCATTACGAAGAGAAACCTCTAAAAAACAAAAGAACCGATTTAATAAATCAAACTATTTCATTTTACCAGACAGCTTCTGATATTTTGAAACGAAAAGAATATCAGAAATTTCAATAAATCTTCTTATTTTATGAAATCCAAAGCCCCATCCTTATGGAAGCGGCATTCTTTTGCTTAGTAGTTTTGAGACGAGTGTGCAAAACATACAGCGGACAGCAGGAACATCTCCTTAAAAAAATGTCTTATATTCTAATTTACTGTATTCTAAAATCTTATCTTTATGTATCTTTTGAGATGACAGTTATGCATCAATCATTATCTTATTTATAATGAAGAACGTTTTAAAAAAATACAGCAACAAAACAAAAGCAGCTTTTATTTTACTGATCGTGATGCTGATCATCGTATTAAGCAACTTTAATACTTTGCGAAATTCTAAAAATGTCAACGAAAATATCAACACAATTTATAATGACAGGCTCGTTGTGGCTTATTATATTTTTCAATATGCAAATGAGCTTCACTATATAAAAGCGGAAGCACAGAAAGAGAATTTAAATGATATAACGAAAAATGACGAAATAAAAAATGCCCTGAAAATAATACATACAATTGATGATTTGTATTTCAAAACGGTTCTGACGCCGAAAGAAAAAATTCATTTTGACAATTTTCTGGCTTCCTGTTCTGCAATTAATAAAGATGTGCAAAATAAAAACTGGAATCATATTGTGCCTCTATGCGACAAGGCTTTAAACACGCTGAATCAACTTTCTGAAATTCAGGTAAAGGAAGGAAAAGCTAAGCTCGCAAGTGCAAATGCGATGCATAGCGGTAACAATACACTTGGGCAGCTGGAGATTGCTTTGCTGATTGTTTTGGGTGGAATTACTTTTTACTTATTGATTATAAAAAAGCATAAAAGAAATATTAAAATTCCGGGATCACCGAGTCTTAATTAAAAACAGAAAGCCTGTGAAATAGAACTTCACAGGCTTTTTGTTTTATTGAATTATGATAAAATTCTTAATCATTTTGATTCTGCATTCCGAAAAGATTTCCTTTCTGAAACAACTTCAAGTCCTGCTTTAAAGGTTTGCTGTTACGTTTTGTAAGTTCCTTCGAATCTAAGTCGCTTAAATCAGGTTTTCCTGCATTTACCCACGCTGTGTACCAAAAACTGGCTGTTGCTGTGATGGCCTTTTTCATCTGGCTTTCTACCATTCCGTTTAGTTCCGTGTGCAATTTGGCAGCATATTCGTCTGAGAATTTAGCCGAATTGTATTTGCTCTTTACAATTTTGCCTTCAGCATCTACAATAAAAATCTGGTTTTCTGGAGTTGAAGTTCTTAGCTTTTTGTCAACTGCCAATAGTGGCTCAACCAAACTGTGTGTATCTCTGATCATATCCCAGGTTGCTTTATGAACATCATCATAATACTGCGCTTCAGGAACATTTAATTTATAATTTTTAACGAACAGCTCAGGCAGCCTGCTTTCCCAAAGTGAATGGATTCCTTTTTGATCCGTTAACTGACCATCATGATTGGCAGAAGTATGTAATGGCATGTGCGCATCTCCTATGTAATGACCTAAATCTGCAGCAAGAAATAAGATTTCGGCTCTGTTTTTTTCTTTGAAAGCTTTGGTTAATTTGGTCATCATGTCTTCAATGTACCAAGGTAAAATTCCGTTGTCGTTCAGGAATTTTGCATCGTACTTTTTAGTTGCTTCGTCCAGTGTTTTAGGCAAACTGTCAATTGGTGTTTTAAAGTTTTCAAGATCAATATAATGTCTTGGGTTTTCATCTTTATACTTTAAGGCATATTTGCGAATATCCGGAACAGAAGCTTCCTGTGTAATAAAATCAATATGATTATAAAAAAAGACTTGTAATTGTTGAGGCAGTGCCATTACAGCAGCTTTATTAATGCGTTCATGCCCCACAATTCCCCAGGATAAGGTCAAAAATCCAATTCCAATGGCAAAAAAAGCAATTAGTTTTGGTTTCATTTTAAAATTTTTCATTTGAAGTTTTATTTGAACTGCAAATTTATTTCTTTTAAAGATAATTTAAAAAAATACTAATTAATATTGTGTTAATTTAATTTTTATGATTTTTAAAACCTTTTAAATAATATAAATTTACATTTAACTCACGACAAAGTTTTTTCATATTTTTGTACTATTTTTACTTAAAAATTGCTGTATGCGCCTAATTTACTCTATTCTTTTTTCACTGATATTTATTTCAATTAGTTCCGCCCAAGATGATATTGTGCAGTTAAAAAATGTTAGTGATACGATTCTAAATCCTAAAAGAACATTAAAAATATCCGATCCTCTGAATGGAATAAAAACCATGCAGCAGTTATTTCCCGGAAGATTATACAAGAAGTCATCCTACAACACTTTTATAAGCTGGAAATGCAATACCTGTAAACCCACAACCTACACGGATGTTAATGGAGTTGAAGAAGATCCATTATTTCCTTATGCGGAAGGTGTTGCAACACGACTTGATACTACAATTAATTATACAGATTCAAAAGGAAATCAATTCAAAATGTTGGTTTTTAATCATTCTGTTTATGATGCCGATGGATCGCAGACAGGGCGTTTTAGCGGAGGTCTTTTAGGATTAGCCAAATTTTCTAAAAATGGAAATGTCTGGGAAATGAAGTCGTATCAACCTGCAATTGCTGCGTTTGGTGCTTTCTCTCATATACCTGCTTTGAAATTGGTAGAAATTGGCGAAGATCAATACGCCTTTTCACTTATACATGCCAATGGAGGTGCGGGCGGCCCCTATAACGCCTACCTCTACCTCATCGTAGGTTTCAACGGAAAATATCAGACATTGATGGAAGTTGGAGATTACAGACTTTCAAATAATGCTGAAGAAAGTACCGAATGGTCCAGTACATACAAAGTTGTAAATGATGGCAAGAAAAAGTTTTTTAGGGATTTTGCCATTACAACCACCGGATTCTATAAAAAAGCTAAAGGAACTGAGGATGACTTTGAAGTCGATATGCCGAAGGAATTAAGCGAAATGGTTAAAACGAAAAAACAATTTAATTTTACTATTGAAAAACGCCTTTCATTTGATGGTAAATGGTATACTATTGTTGGTAAACCTGTTGTAAAGTATTATAATATTAAGTAACTCCATTCAACCGTGACTTTTAAAAGTTTAATTTAAACATATAGAATCATAGATTTTGTAAACGTAAGAAGGCGTTTCACTTGCATTAAAACGCATAGCTATATGTCTTTTAAATTAGTGAAACGCCTTTTTAAGCTATGAAAAACTATGATTCTATGTGTTTAAACAATTTTAAGTAAGTAAATGAAAAAAATCATTTAAGATATAAAATCGACATCAAACCTAAACCTGCAATAAATATCCAAAGCAACACGCCCTGCAATAATGGCTTTACTCCTACTGATTTTAAAGCATTACTATTTAAAGTTGCCCCAATCAGAAACAAAGTAATGGTTAAACCGATTTTTGCAATTCCAACGACATTTGGTGTAAAAACAGCTATTTGAGGCACGTAAGAATTTAAAAGCATAGCCAAAACAAACAATCCGATAAAATACGGAATCTTAATTTTTGAGTTTTTATTTTTAAAAATAATTGCTGTCAAAATCGAAATAGGAATAATCCATAAAGCTCTTGCGAGTTTTACAGTAGTCGCAATCTGCAAGGCTTCGGCACCATATTTATTGGCCGCCCCTACTACCGAACTGGTATCATGAATCGAGATTGCACACCATAATCCAAAATCTTTCTGTGATAAATCAAGCTGATGACCAATGAACGGAAACACAAACAGGGCAACCGAATTCAGAATAAAAATCACACCCAAAGCTATTGAAGTCTGATTTTCATTTGATTTGATTGTTGGCGAAATAGCAGCTATGGCACTTCCGCCACAGATTGCAGTTCCACACGAAATTAAGTGAGAAGTTTTTTTATCGGTTTTAAGCCATTTCCCTAAAAGTGTACCGAAAATTAATGTGCTGAAAATAGACAGGACTGTCAGCAAAAAACCTTCTTTACCAGCCGAAATTGCTGATGAAGTGTTCATTCCGAAACCTAGGCCTACTACAGAAAACTGCAATAAAAAAGTGATTGCTTTATGATTGAATTCTAAAAAAGGGTTTCCAAAAACATTTACAATAAAAACCCCTAACAGCAAAGCAATTGGCGGTGAAATAATTGAAAACACACATAACAGGATTACTGCACCAAAAATAATTTGCTGAAGAAAAAGATTAACATCTATTAAATGGGACGCTGTATGTTGTTGTGTTTTCAAAATAGGATTCTTGATATTTACCCTGCAAAGTTCTGCCCTTTATTTTAAAAACACCAATCGTAAAATACAATCGACTATAACTTCAGGTTATAATAAGAAGAAATATTCTGAATAAACAGTTCCGATAAAGCATCTGATTTCCCTAGTAATGTAATGATGTAAAAGTATCTTTCGATCGTTAAATTCTCTACATCTAAAACTATCAATTCATTATTTTTAAGCTCCTTACCTACTGCGTGTATTGACATAAAAGCAAAACAATCTGAATTTAGCAGATACGATTTGATACTTTCAGTATTTCCTAACTGCATTTCGATTTGCAGATCGGATAATTTTACACCTACTTGTTTCAAAGCATATTCAATAACTTCTAGTGTTCCTGAACCCCGCTCGCGGGTGATGAATTTCATTGCTTTTAAATCCTCCAATGAAATTTCGTTTTGCTTCACAAAAGGATTTTGAGTACTGCAGACCAAAACCAGTTCGTCTTTTATAAACGGAACATATTTAATCGACTGATTTTTAGATTGCCCTTCTACAATTCCGATTTCGATTTCTTTATTAATTAAAGCATTTTCAATCTGTTCGGTATTTCCGTTCAGTAGATTGACTTTAATTTCCTGCTGTTTTTGGTGAAATCTTGCTAAAACCGGCGAAATAATATATTGTGAAATGGTGGTACTTGAACCTAATCGAAGCAACCCCTGACGCTCGTTGCGAAACGAACTCATCTCAAAGTCGATTTCGCGATAAATTTCGAAGATGTTTTTAGTATGTTCTAAAAGGATTTTTCCTGCCGGAGTTAAGGCAATTTTAGAACCATTACGCTCAAAAAGCTTTGTTTTATACGTTTCTTCGAGCTCCTGAATGTGTTTTGAAACTGCCGGCTGGGTAATGTATAATTCTGTTGCCGCTTTAGTAAAATTAAGGCGGAGTGCAACGGTGTAGAAAACTTTTAGCCTGAAGTCCATTGTTATTATTAATATTTACCTATTGCTTCAACTCCAACTTCAGAAAATCTTAATATTTCAGTTGTAATTGGATATCCTGAATTATTGTATTCGTCAAGAACAACAGAACCAAGACGTTGAGAGAAATATTCAAAATCTTCTTCGGCAAAAATATAACAAAAATCTCTTACAGGAATAACAGCATAAAATGGAAAACCAATATTATTTTGAACTAAATTCTTTATTTTTGAAGAAAAAAGGCAGGAGCTTTTAAGTGACACTTCTTGGATATTAATCATTCCAAGTTTATGATTATCTATATCTTCAAATTCTATCTTTACTTTATCTAATAGCCTTCCTAAATTAAAATCGGCTTGTTTTTCTAATTCGTTAAGATCTTTTTTCCAATCGGATAATTCTTCTTTAGTTATAAATGAAAAACCATTATTTATATTAAGTACGAAGACTTTACTAAATTCATTAGTAACTTTTTCGTTTAACATGTTTTCGAAATCAAAATCATTTGGGATGAATTGAATGTATATTTTATCCTTTACATTCTCCCAATCCTCATTTTTTAATGAATGTGATACAATTACATCAACTAATTCATCAATATGACTTTCATCAGAATCTCTTTCATAATTTCGCCTAGCATTTTCTAAGTTAATTTTCAGATCAGATTCCCCAATTTTCACATTGATAAATCCATCTTCATCAATGGACTCAATATTTAAACCATTGCTTTCCAGTTGATTTTTAAATTTATTAAAAACAATATCTTCTTCTTGATTATTATTTTTGGAAAAATTAGTCATAGGACGAAATTTGATTTTATACTATTCTAAAGAATTATAAAAGACCATTATACTTCCTCACAAACCATTCCGTTGTCAGTAAAGCAGCAATTAAAACCAACAACCAAACCCAGTCAATAATTGGTGTTTTAGTAGAGATGTTTTTCTCTATCGATTTGTATTCTTTATTTTCTAAAAGTGTCTGAATCAAATCATCTGCCTGATTTTCTAAAAATGCTTTTCCATTGGTTTGTAACGCCAATTGCTTCAGTTTTTGAACGTCCGGATTTACAAATTGTTTCTCGATATCAAAATCCAAAATCTCAAAATGACTTACATACGAAGTATTTGAATTTAATTCTTTTACTGTAAAATTATATTTTCCGGCAGCCAGACCGTCTAAGTTGACCGAGAAAGAATTGTTCCCTTTTAATAAATCGTAATTTTTGCTTTGCTTCGTTTTTGCATTTGTAACCGTGATGGTTAATCTGGCTTTTTCATCAAACTCATAGTTTTTATTGAAATACTGCGCATTGATTACAATAGCCTCTCCCGAATTGTAAAAACTTTCATGCGTTACAACCAATGATTTTTTTGAAGCCGATGTTGCCAAATACTGAATGATCTTGTCTACAAAAACATCATATTTCTCAAACGACTGATTGTCAATATGACTTTGCAAACGCCATTTCCAGCTGTTTTCTCCTAAAAGAAAAGCAGTTCTTTTGCCTTGATTTTCGGCGAAAGCCAATAAAGGCGCATTGGTCGAAACATTCCTAATTTTAGACGAAAGCAAAACGGATACATTTCCGCTCGTCGTAACACTTCCGAATAGATTCTGTAATGGCGGAAAGTTGTCAAAACCGATATTTTCAATAGCAAATAAATTAAACTGCGATTGAAATTCGCTTAAATAATCTTCCCTTTGACCGCTCATTTTAAAAACTAGATTATTCTGTTTTTGGTTTAGGAAATTAAAATCGGTACTATTTCCCGTGATGATAAAACTATTTGTTCCTGCCAGTTTATTGTTATCAAAAATAGGTTTAAAAGCACCATTTGGCTGATACAACAACAAAACCGACACGTCATTTAATTTATCAATTTCATTAGGTTTTGCCAGAATGACTTTGCGCTGTGCATTTGTTTCAATTGAACGTTTCAAAGCTCCGATGTCCGGATGATTTATAGTGGAAACGATCGCGATAGTTGACTTTTGATCGATTACTTCAACTGCAAAGTTCTTGATATTGTTGTAACTGTTTTTCTCTTTTACATTTGATGAAATATTGGCTCTGAAAATTTGCAGCCCAACTTTATCAGCCGGTAACAATACATTCAAAGATGCTGTTTTTTTAGAGGGCGAAAAAGAAACTTTCTCTCTTGCTACAACAGAATTTCCCTGCGAAATTGTAAAATCGGCGTTTATTGCTTTCGTACCTGCATATTGCAGAAAAACTTCAACCGGGAATTTATTTTTATGAAAAGCGTATTTGTTTACGTTTAACTGATTGATTTTTAAATCAAAAAAAGTGGTTGTATCTCCCACAACCAAAGGATAAACTTTATTAACAGGATCAAAACGATATACGTAATCGTTTCCTGTAGTCTGATTTCCGTCGGTGATGATAACCGTTGGGAAAATCAGGTTTTTATTAATGCTTTTTAAATTCTTTGCAACCTCATCCAGATTGGTCTGTTTTCCTTTAAAATCAAACTTGTCCGAAGACTTAAAATCGGCATCAAACTGATAAGACTGGATTTCAAATTTATCCTGAAGGGCTGGATCCGAAATCAGTCTCTGATATAATTCCGTAACCTTCTTATCGGATTTCAAAGCTGTTATAGAGCCAGAATTATCTACCGCAATTGCCAAAGGTGTTTTGGTAACCTGAAGCGAATTTTTCGTCACCACAGGATTAATCAGCAGAACCAATAATCCAAAAATGACTAAAAAACGCAAAAAAGCCAAAAACACACTCACATTCGAATGGTTTTTGGCTTTATAAAAATATTGAAAGTACGACAATCCACCAGCTATTACTAAAGAAAGTAGTAATAATAGAATCGTGTTTGTAGTCATAAATTTAATTTGAGGATTGAAAAACTAAAGAGCTACGAATATAAGAATCTTTTAATTTTAAAATCATTAAATTTTTTAATTTATCTAGGTAAGCATTCCTCCGCAAACATTAAGCACTTGTCCGGTAACATAAGCACTCATATCAGATGCTAAGAAAAGACATGCATTAGCAACATCTTCAGTAGTTCCACCACGTTTCAACGGAATTCCGTCTCTCCATCCTTTTACTACATCTTCAGGTAATTTTGCCGTCATTTCGGTTTCAATGAATCCCGGAGCAATTGCGTTGCAGCGAATATTACGTGAACCCAACTCTAAAGCTACTGATTTTGTAAAACCGATTGCTCCAGCTTTTGAAGCTGCATAGTTCGTTTGTCCCGCATTTCCTGAAACCCCAACCACAGAACTAATATTCACGATAGAACCCGCACGTTGTTTTAAGAAAGTTTTTTGAATTGCTTTTGTCATATTAAAAACCGATTTCAAATTGACATCAATCACCTGATCAAAATCAGCTTCAGACATGCGCATTAACAGGTTATCTTTTGTAATACCGGCGTTGTTAATCAAGATATCAACTGTTCCAAAATCTGCCAGAACAGCATCAACAAAAGTCTGCGCTTCATTAAAATCTGCTGCATTAGACTGGTATCCTTTTGCTTTAATTCCCAAACCGTTCAATTCTGCTTCTAAAGCCTGAGCAGATTCTACAGATGAGCTGTATGTAAAAGCTACATTAGCACCATGTTTAGCAAAAACTTCGGCAATTCCTCTACCTATTCCACGGCTTGCGCCTGTAATGATGGCTACTTTTCCTTCTAGTAATTTCATATTAAAAATTAATTTTATAATTATTTGTAGCTAATCCTGCTATCCGCTATATCTTTATTATCCGCAAAAAAGCGGCTAATAAAGGATACCGCTTCTATCAGGGCTAAAAACGACTTGTCAAATATAGAAAAATTCCTTTTTTTAAAAAAATAACAATTACAATAACATTTTAATATCATAAAAAACAAATCTTCCTAAATCTGATACAAATCAAAAAAGCAGTCCAAAATGAACTGCTTATTATTCGTCACAAAAATTCAAAATAAAAACTCTTATATATAATTTTGTTTTGTAATAATAAAAAAGACTAATAACACAACTGCTATAAACAGCATTCTATAAATTGATGATTGAAACTCCGTTGTATTATTTTGTTTATCTTCCTTTCTTTGTTTTATAAGGCCAATAGTTGCTGTTGGAATAATTATAATTATGGATAGATACAAATAATATCTTGTGTATTCTGGAGAAAATAGTGATATCGCTACGAGAATTAAGCACCACAAGATCATGATAGTTGTTGGTGTTATATATTTTTTAATCATCTTAATTAATTAAATAAAATTATTTTGAAGGACCATAATACCTTCCAACATACTTACCATTTGAGTCTGTTGTCCAACAACTATCAGCATACTTGTCACAATGGACAGTTAATTCTCCTGTTGTAGGTGGAACATCTTCCTTTGACTGAAGACATTCTTTATAATCTCGTTTTACTCTATGATCACATAATAATTTCATAGCCATACAACCTGCTGCAACTGCTAATCCAGGCCATAATCCACCAGCTGCAGCATAGATTGCACCCGCAGAACATACTGCAAAATCTTCTATACAATCACCTCTCGAATTATTGAAAGATCTCGCACATGGGTTAGCACCAACTACCTCAAAAGGTGGAAAAAGAACGTTAGAATTATAAGTAATTTTAGCGAATTCAATACTTGCATTTAATAACTCTGCTTGCTTTTCTGGAGTAAGACTATAAAAACTTGAATTTTGAGTAATAAAAGCTTGTTGTTTTGCAACTATACCTTTTAAAATATTAATAACTTCCTGACTGTTTGCTATTCCGGCCATTTCAAAAACTATTTTTAAATCATATTCATCTCCTGCTGTCTCTAGCATTTGCATTGCTTGATCATTAAAATCTACATCAGTATTTTTATTTAAAGCAATTTCCAAACTTTCGACACTTACAAAGATTTGTTCAGAAAACAAATTTAAGTTCTCCTGCATAGAAATATTTAAACCTGCTTCAGTACTTACAATTGATTTATTTTTTTCTGATTTTGTTATAGATTCAGTTTTCCCTGACTTATTTATCGATTCATCTTCAGTAGAACATGAATAAAAAAATATCAGAATAATAAATGCAATTAAACCAAACATAAACAATTTTAGTCGATTTCCATCTAAAGAAAATCCATAAATACTTTTTTTCGTAATTAAAGTTTTAACTTGTTAATAATTTTATAAATATAAGTTATTTATTACTTTAATAACACTAAAAGTAATTAAAAATTAAAAAAAGCAGCTCAAACCTGAACTGCTTTCGAAATAAAATTCAACTATTATCATCACTGAAATGCCCAGGTAGTCATTCTAAAGGGACCTGAAACACCCGTAAAAGTAAATACTGTATTTCCTGCACCTACCGTAAAGTCTTCCCTCTTAAAATAAAGTCCTGCAGGATTTGTTAACTGATCATCTAAATTCTTTAAAAATGCGGGTGGTGCTATAGGCACAGCATTAGCAAATGTACTTCCAGCTCTCCATGATGTTGTAGCATTTAAAATAATTATCCCTTTTTGAACATCAACAGTTAAATTAAAGAAATGATACACCCTTGTTAAAGCTCCACTAGCACTTGCTAATCTGTATTCGATATAACTTCCATTAGGCGTATTAAACCAAGGCTGAACCCTTGTCATTGTAGTCCCCGCAGGCAAAGCAGCCTCTACGCTCCTGAAGAGTGATATAAACAGTGCTGAATTTGTAGGTGCGACTGTTAAAATCGATCTATCATGACCATATACCACATTTGCATTTAATGGCAATAACAATTCATAATCATCTGTCAGAACTGTAGGTTCGTTAGTAAACTTTATAGTAACACTAACGCCTCCGGTACCACTTGCAATGAAATTATTACTTACAGGATCATATATAAAGTTTGTTAATTTTTGACCTCTTACAACAACTGCAGGCTTCGATATGGCTCCAGTTGGCGTAAATGACAAAGCTATATTATGAATTTCTGTTGAAGCAGGATCTAATGCAGTTGCAACACCAAAACGTGCATTTGCATTATAATCAAACGCAAACTTATTCGTTTTTGTACCATCATTTATCTCCAAAAGCCTATATAAAGGACTTGTCATATCTCCTGTAATGCTCTCTATAATTGGCGTATTCTCTGCCAAATCATCCCAGTCTTTTGCTGTTGCTTTTACAAATCGTAATTCCTGAAAATTTCTGTTGGTCCTAAAGATAATTTCGCCGTTTTTCTGTCCGTAATAAAAAAACTGAAAATCACCTAAGTAACCTTTACCCTCCAGAGCCGAAGTAGGATAGTTATCGGATTGCGATAAAAGATGAATTCTGTTTGCTGTTGTAAAAACCAAACTTACCGTACTACCCAATTGGATTGCATACTGACTTGTGTGCTTGTCTGTATCGTCATCATAATCTGATGCCATATCTACTTTTCCATCAGGAAGAAATTTAAATAAATGTGTCCAACCGCCTAATTGGGTACTATCTGTATAATATACTACTTTCCATCCATTCTCTGATGAAAGGAGTAAATCGTTTAACTCTTTTTTTTGGGCATTCAAACGCTCTGTAGGCGTACTGTCAAATTTTGAATCAACTTCAGGACTTGAACATGCCCCCCATAAAATTGCTACAAAGGCAATTAAAAGGTATTTTAATATATCTTTTGCTTTCATAATATTCTTTATATTAATTGTCAATCATTATACTGTTGTCATCCTAGTTGTTGATAACTATATCTGTATTTTTTTGTGCTTCATCTCTTAAGGCATAAAAATCCATGTTAAAAGCATCTTTATAATACTGAACAACAATTGCTTCTTTTTTCTTAAGATTCGCTTTGGCAGTAGCATCTGTAACACTTGCTAAAATGGCTTCATACTCAGCTTTTGAACTTGTTAAAATTGTTGAAGCGGTTTCAGCAAAATCTTCATAAACATTTAATCTGGCATAACTTGTAATAAAACCTAAGGATCTTGAAGTTGCAATAGGCTGAATATACCAACTGGCGGTATATCCTGATGGTGTTAATTTTGCCCAGGCCTGAACATCGAATGGTTTTGTTTGATTCAAGATATGTACATATTCATGCTGAATGGTATGAATAAACTCTGTAACCTCAGGTCTGCTTTTTCTGTTTAAATAATCTACCTGAAAAAGCGTAACTCTTTGTCCTCCTTCTGCTAAACCTAAAGTTATTGTACCTGTTGTATTAAGATTTGTACCTCCTACCAGTACAAACTCTCTTGGTGAAATTTTCTTAACAAAATCTACTCCGCCAATAGCCGAATAACTATCTATCCAGATCTTTTTTACAACTTCCAATGCAGGCTGAACTTTATCAATTGTGGGCGGAAATAGGAAACGATTGTTGTCCACAAGATTTTGATTCCATTCGTAATAAATTTTTATATTATACGGATCTAAAAATCCTGAATCAATCCATTTATCTAATTCTGTTTTATTTGGCACAGAATAATCTAATTGGCTTTCTGTAAGCTGATCTTCATGTGCACAGGATATAAAGAAGACTACTCCGGTAATTGCAGCAATAAGTCTATATATTTTTAATATTTTCATAATATTTAAAATTAAATTTTTATCTAGGATTTTTTTCTATACCATTATCTGAAGCTCTTTGTGGTATTTGCAATGCTCTTCTCTTATCATCTTTAGTCAGAACATTATTTCTAACCACCTGTCCAAACTCAATTGTATTATGAGCTACTACAAGATTAAAACGTTTAATATCAAACCATCTCATCCCTTCGTGTATAAACTCTCTTCTTCTTGCCTCTGCAATTGCTTTTATATAAGAAGCTTGTACAGGACTTAAAGCGTAAAAAGGAGTAAATTCATTTGCTACAACAGGATAAAAGTCTTCAATATCTTGCTGTGTTAATTTATCTGTCGCAGCATTATATCCTTGTGTTCTTGTTCCTAAAAAATATTCTAATTCAGCTGTAGCTTCTGCAATTTGATTTTTCATTACATGTGCTTCAATTCTGTTTAAGAAGAATTCATCATTACTTAAAAGAACGGTACCCGTGTAAGGCTCTCCAATTCCGGCAGTTACGTTTGTATATTTAAAATATTCATAAAATTTAGGAATCAAAACGTTATTTTCGAAAAATGATGACGTGTATATTAACCATGGCTTATTAAAAATATAAGTATCAGATCCTAAGATTTCATTTTCCCTGTTTGCTGAAAGATAATATCTGTTCGTGTAGCCTCTGCGTGCAATCGAATTTGGATATGCTACAAGTAAATTTGTGGCTGTTTCTACTTTTGAATATTCAATACCTTTTTGAGCAGAAGCTGCTGCATTAAAACTAACATAATCTCTAATATTCGCAGGTTTAGAACCCAAATTTACTGAGACCTCCAATACCTTGTCCCAATCACCTTTTACTAAATAAAAACGGCTTGCAAATGCTTTTGCAGCATCAACATTAAAATGATATTTAGGCTCTTTGTATTGATTAGTTACATATTTTAATCCTTCGGTAATATCTTTTTCGATAAAATCAAATACTTCCTTAACACTATTACGCTTATATTGAGCAAGCAATTCTCCTTCAGGTTTTGTTACATAAGGAATACCAAGATCTGTAGCTGCAGTTGCAGGATTATATCTTTGTGACCAAAATGAAACTAACATAAAGTGAGAATAAGCTCTTGCCATTAATGCCTCTCCCTTTTGCGGATTTAAGCTAGCAGGGCTTCCAAGTTCATCAATAGCTTCCAAAGCCTGATTAGCCGCAGCAATAGCTCTGTAACAGGAGTTCCAGAATGCTCCTTCTGTATCAATATCAAACTGAGTCTGCATTTCCCAATTAAAACTTTGTCTGTTACTTATGTCTGAATCCTGCATCTGACTATCAAATACATTATCAGACATTGTTTCTGCAATTACCATATAAGATCTGTCTGGATAAGCAGTAACTAATAATTCTGATATTTTTTCAGGTGTGTCTATCAGTGTCCTATTATCCGGTACTTCTGAGAGAAAATCATCACAACTAATGATACTAACCAATATCAATAGAGATAAAGTAATTTTTATATTTTTCATGATCAATTATATTAAAATGAAACATTTATAGCAAAAGTGTATTGTGATGTAATTGGGAAAGCTACCCCTCCTGTATTACGGAATTCAGGATCCTGCCCGTGTAAGGCTTTGTCTGAATAAATTAACCATGGGTTTACCGCAGAACCTTTTAAAGTAAAAGAGCTTAACCCTAGTTTTTTCTTATAATCTTTAGGGAATTCCCAGCTTAAAGAAACATTTTTTAATCTCACAAAATCACCATCAGCTACTCTTACATCAGAAAAATTATATGTATTGTAGGCAATTGCCAAATCATTTTCTCCATAGTTTCTATTTAATAATTCGTCCGCAATTACAGGTACATTTGTATAATTTTCATCTCCAGGGTTTATCCATCTGTTTTTATATTCTTTTGTAAATACCGTTAAATCATTATATTCGTTACTGTAGACCGGATTTAAACGAACTTTATTTCCTCCTGATCCTACTACAAAAACATATAAAGACCAATTTTTATAAGTAAATGTATTTGCCAAACCAATCGATTTATTAGGCTCAATTGATCCTTCATATTTCAAATATCTGGTAACATCATTTGTATCCTGGAAGTCAGCACCTGTAATATTGCTAGAAGCTCCATCTTGCAGGTTAAAAGTTGGTAAACCCTGATTGTTTAATCCTGTAAATTGGTATGAATAAATAGAATTTCTAGGATGCCCCACTGCATTACCACCATTAGAATCCACCAAATCAAAAGCTGATGGTCTATTGGCTAATTTTGTAATTTCCTGATTATAAACTGACATGTTTAATGTTGTAGACCATCTAAAATTATCGGTTACAATATTCTGTGTAGTAAAGCCAAGTTCGATCCCTTTAGTCTCCATATCAGCATTATTACCCTGCTTAACATCCTGTCCTCCAACACCTGAAGTAATTACATAATCAACCAAATCGAATGCTTTACGGCTGTAAACATCAGCAGTTAACTGAACTCTGTTGTTAAACATTCCAATATCAAAACCGATATTGGTTTCAAACTGTTTCTCCCATGTCAAATCTTTATTTTGCAAATCTTCAATTTCGATTGCATTTTCTCTATCCGAAAGATTAAAACGGTCTGTGATAAAACTTTTATAAATAGCCAATGAATTTGTAGCAGGACCGGCAGTGGCTGTTAATCCATAAGATGCTCTTAAAGCCAGGGTATTAATTGACTCAACATTTTTCATGAATTTTTCTTCTGCAACGTTCCATTTTCCACTTATAGTGTAAGTTGGGAGCCATCTTGACGAACCACTATTTCCCTGCCTGTTAGAACCATCATAACGTCCAGTAACAGACCCGGTATAACGGCGATCGTATGTATAACCTACTTTTCCAAAAAAACCAACTGTTCTTTCTCTTTCTTCTCCAAATTCATAATATGAATCTCCTCCATTTACTATTTTTTCTATAATTCTTGGATCAATAAATGAAGTAAGACCTTTATCATACTGAATACCTACCGCAGTAAAATTATCGTTAACCCTGTCTACAGATCTAAGCTCTGTACCAAAAAAGCCTTCTACTTCATGTTTTTCCTGAATTGTATTTCTGTAAGTGATACTATTTCTAATATTATAAGAGGTCATATCATTGGTAAATTTTCTTAAAAAACCACCACTTGGCAATACTGAAACTTTAGGAGCTGTTAGATTATTTGGATCCTGATATAAGAAAACATTATCCTCCTGTATTTGTGTATTTTCATTTTCTCCAACCCCTGCATTATATGCTCCAACAACATTAGAACCTTCAAGAATCCTATGCTCTCTTGATGTATTTGCATAACGCGCAGATCCTGTAAGGTTGTAACTTAAGTTTTTATTGATTTTATAATCTAAATCTACCTGAAAACGAATATCATTTACTTTTATATCTAAAGTATTGTTATTTAACTCGTTTACAATATTCATTGGCGCCCAGTTATTTTGGTAATATTCATAATCCCCATTATCATCATATGGTCTTAAAGTTCTGCTTGTATTGAGAACATAATTAAATGGGTTAATATCAAAATCTCTCGTAGTACGACCAAACACAACATCTTTTTTACTTTCATAAGCACCAGGAGCTTTTTGCTTACGTATAGATCCTAATGTCGATAAGGTAATATTTAGCCTGTCATTTACATAAAAAGTTCCTTTTAAGTTAGATGACAATTGCTTTACATTATCGGCAATAGTCCATCCCGGATCTCCGTAATATCCTAAAGAGGCATAAAATGTATTATTTTTTCCACCACCGGAAAAACTTAATGAATGAGTTTGTGTAATAGATGGTCTAAATAAAACTTTAAACCAGTCTGTGTTAGCCAACTCATATTTTTTAAGAAAATTATTGATGTAAGGCTGATCATTTTTAACACCAAATTGACCACCTGAGGTATCGTATAGGTTAATTTGTTTTGCAAGTATATTGTACACCCCTCCAAATCTACCTGTGTATGAAGAACTTAGATCAAGATAGCCTTTTGCTTTCATTTCCTGAAAAATACTCATTGATTCCTGAGAATTTAAGATATCATACTGTGTATAACTTGGTACAGTTCTTACAGTATTTTCAACAGAATATGTTACTTTTAAAGGAGAATCCCTACGACCTTGCTTGGTAGTTACAACTACAACCCCATTTAATGATCGGGATCCGTAGATTGAAGTAGCTGACGCATCTTTCAAAATTTCAATACTTTGAATGTCATTTGCATTTAAACCTGCCACAGAAGAGCTCAATAATGTTGATGAATTCCCGGATGCTAAGTCTGCGAATGTCATATTAATGATATCTTCCTGAACGACACCATCAATTACCCACAATGGTTTAGTATCTCCAAATATAGATGAAGAGCCACGCACAGTGATTTTAGGTGCCGTTCCAAATGTTCCGGTAACATTTTGAACAGTAACTCCTGCTGCCTTACCTTCAATCATTCTACTAACATCGACAACTCCATCAACTTTTAGCTCTGCTGCACTAATTTTACTGATAGCTCCAGTAAAAGTTCTTTTAGATGTTTTTTCATAACCAGTCGTAACGATAACCTCTTTTAAATTTTGACCTTGTTCAGTTAAGACAATAGTAGGAGAAGTATTTTCTATTCCAATTTCTTTAGTTTCGAAACCTACATAAGAAATGAGTAAACTATTACTGTTAGTTGGCATCTCAATAGAAAAGTTTCCATCAAAATCAGTCAGCACCGATATCTTTGATCCTTTTGCAAGTACAGTAGCTCCAGGTAATGGACTACCACTTAAATCTGTTACTTTACCTCTGATAGTAGGACCAGCCGGTAAAATTTCGAATAATGGGTTACGGGATTCATCGCTACTAAAACCATCTAATTTTGTTTTTTTTTGTAAAATAATCTGATTACTTATTTCTGCATAAGTAATATTGAATGGTTTTAAAATTCGGCTAAGTATACTTTCTAAAGTTTCCTGATTAGCTTCAAGACTAACTTTTTGATTTAGCTGTGGTAATCTCGAATTGTATGAAAATTTTACGTGTGCAGACTTTTCAAGTTTAGACAATGTATTATCCAAACTTAAATTTTCAACTGCAATGGTAACTTTCGTATCTAATTTTCTTTGTCCATTCACACTGTTTGCCATGGTAACACTTGAAAACACAAGTGCTAAGGCGAACTGAAATAGCGTTATTTTCATGATTCGATGGAGTAATCGTTGTTTAACAACTGGTTTTTTCATAATTTTGGTTTGTTTTGATTAATACTGTTCAAGGGTATTTTAGAAACGCAATAAATAACTCTTTACAGAGAGTCATTTAACTTTATTAAGTGTCGAATATGTTACAGCATTTCGGCACTTTTTATATATTTTCACATAGGCAACAATTGAATTTTATTTATACTTACTATTAAATCTGGTTATTAAAAATTTAATTACAGCCTTGTGAGGTTATTGTAATTTGATTTCCATTCATTTCAAAACTGGTATCATTTCCAATGCTTTTGCAAATAATTTTAAGCTTCTCTGATAATGGCTGATCACTTAATGAAGTAGTTAAATGACAATCTTTTAATTTATCTTTAGGAAAATCAATCTCAACAAGATATGCTTGTTCTATCGTTTTCAAAATCTGTACTACAGGAATATCGGTAAATTCAAAACTTAATTGCTCAATATTTCCAACATTACTAACTAATGTTTTATCTTCTGTAATATTGGTTATCTTATTAAAAATCAAATCTTTTCTCAAAAAACGTAAAGCTTCATTAGGCAGCAGAACAATTTCTTGTTTTGAATTTCCTATCAGCTCGTTTGAACTTACCTTTACTTTACCGGTGCGAACAAGAACTTCAACATTTGGCTGGTCTGAATAAGCTCTTACCCGAAAACTAGTACCAACCACTTTTGTAATAATTTCGTTGGCATAAACAATAAAAGGTTTTTGGGGATTTTTACTAATTTCAAAGAAACCTTCCCCGGATAAATAAACCTTCCTTTCGTTTCCTGTAAAAATTTTAGGGTAACTTAACTTACTGTTTGGCTGTAATAAAACCGAACTGCCATCAGACAAGGTTATTATTTGAGGTTTGTCTGAATTATTTGTCTGTTCAACCAGTCCTTCGCTATTATCTTCAATAAGTTCTTTATAAGTAACCACTGTATGGCTTACATCAAATTGATCTTGGTAAAACCAAATCGATAAAAAACCAAAAAATAAAGTAGCGGCAATTCCAAGCCAGTAATGTCTTAAATATTTAACTGGATAATATTTAGTGGTTTTATTGTCTTTTTCTTTTTCTTCAATTTTAACCCACGTTGATTGCAGTGCATCAGTAAGTTCTGATGAAGAAATTTTTGTAACAGGTACTTTCATAGCCAGCAACAAAAGTCTGGAATCTTCTACTAATTTTGCTCGTTGCTGATTTTCTAAAGTCCATTCTTCCCAGCCTTGCTCATCAATTTTAGACAAAACCCACAATTGAAATGATTGATCGGCTAAAAAATCTTCAATTTCGATATAATAATTACGTTTTTGCATCTATGAAATAAGGTTACAAAAACATAGAGGACAGTTTTCTTATTATATACTCACTGATTTATGATTTTTTTTTTATTTTTTTTAACTAAATTTTAAAAAATGCATGAAGATAGTAATACAAAAACAGGAAAACTTCCTTTCCATTCTTTACGAAGCTTAAGTAAACCGCGGTGTAATAGATTATTTGCTGATTGATAATTTACGTCTAACATTTCTGCAATTTGTTCAACTGACAAACCTTGGTTATATCTTAAAAAAAGTGCTTCTTTTTGACGGGAGGGCAAATCATTTAGAAGTTTATTGAGATACGATACACGTTCTGCCGTTGCTTCATCGTCTATAAAATCATGTTCTACTGAAAAATCAAAAAGAAATTCAATTGAATCAGTAGTCGTAATTTTTTTAAAAATATGATCACGCTCATACAACCGTGCAATTCTCTTTCGCACACTTGACAATAAATAAGCTTTTACCACATTAGGTTCTTTCAATGAATCCCGATACAACCAAATATCAGCAAATACATCCTGAACACAATCCTGTACTTTTTCTGCAAAGGGCGAAAATGAATTTCCATAATTAATTAAATCCGCATAGTACTTTTCAAAAAGTAAAGAAAATGATTTTTCATCACCTGCCTTCAGTTTACTCCAAAGTTTATGGTCATCGTAGGTTTTTATTGTTAAGATTTGGGTTTTCATAAATATTCAGTATTTATATTAGAAACAACCACCCAACGTGCTTTTAAAATTTATCATTTTTTTTGCTTCAATAAATTATGCAAAAAATATTTTAAACTAATAAATAATAATTAAAACACGATATTGTGAGTTATTTTTTACAAAAACAAAAATATTATTTAACATTATTTTGTGTTTTTGTTTTATAAATATATGAAGCCCAAAGTTTAAAAACAATTTTTTTACAAAAAAGAAATGTTTTATTTACAAAACAAAGAAACAAGTACAAAAAAACACAAAAAAAGCCTTACTAAAGTTAGTAAGGCTTATTACGAAAAGTTTATTAAAAAAAGCTTTTAGAAAGCTACATTCCATCTTGGCAATTTACCATTATCATCTAAGAAATTTTGCAAAACTTGTCCTTCAACTGCAGTTGGAATTGCTTTAACATCTGCATTAAAAGTTTCATACCAAACGACTTCAAGAGCCGAAATGCTTTCCAGCTTCATTTGTGCCGGCCAAGAGTATTTTCTTCCGGTTTTGGCAAATTGATGTCCGTTTACAATTTTATCATATAACCCGCCATTTTTGCTTTTCAATGTCCCATCATTTTGAACAGTTCCGGTAGAAGCTACCATGATTAATTCTTTTGCTTCAGCTTCAACAGCATACACAACAAAAATTCCTGCGCTTCCTTCGGGAGCATTGCAAACTTGCTCTAAACTGTCTTCTATCGTAAAAGTAAAACTATTGCTTACTTTAAACTTTTTTAATTCTTTACTCATTTTTCTTATTTTTAAGCTACTGCTATTTGAGAATTTCAGCAGCCAAGTTTTTAATTATATTCCAGCCATTTTAAAAATATAAAAAAGTCTCAACAAAATATTGAGACTTTTTTGGAATTTGTTATTTTAAATATTGGAGATTATCCCAATACTTCTTTTACTTTTTTACCAATTTCAGCTGGTGAATCAACAACATGAATTCCGTTGTCTCTCATGATTTGTTTTTTAGCAGCAGCAGTATCATCAGAACCACCAACAATAGCACCTGCGTGACCCATTGTTCTACCTGCAGGAGCAGTTTCTCCGGCAATGAAACCAACAACTGGTTTACGGTTACCATCAGCTTTAACCCATTTAGCAGCATCAGCTTCTAATTGACCTCCAATTTCACCAATCATGATGATAATTTCAGTTTCAGGATCGTTCATTAATAATTCTACAGCTTCTTTAGTAGTAGTCCCAATGATTGGATCTCCACCAATACCAATAGCAGTAGTAATTCCTAAACCTTGTTTTACAACCTGGTCAGCAGCTTCATAAGTTAAAGTTCCAGATTTAGAAACGATACCAACAGTTCCTTTTTTGAAAACGAAACCTGGCATAATACCAACTTTAGCTTCACCCGGAGTAATGATACCAGGACAGTTTGGACCAATTAATCTTGAATTTCTTTCTTTAACATAATTATTAGCCTTAATCATATCTGCTACAGGAATTCCTTCTGTAATTGCAATAATTACTTTAATTCCGGCATCAGCAGCTTCCATAATTGCATCAGCAGCAAAAGCCGGCGGTACAAAAATGATAGAAGTATCAGCTCCGGCCTGATCTACAGCATCTTTTACTGTGTTAAAAACCGGACGGTCCAAATGGCTAGTCCCTCCTTTTCCAGGAGTAACACCACCCACAACATTAGTACCGTACTCAATCATTTGAGAAGCATGGAAAGTTCCTTCGCTTCCTGTAAATCCCTGAACAATTATTTTGGAATCTTTATTAACTAAAACACTCATGATATATATTTTATGTAGTTTTTAAAATTGTGATGCAAAAGTAAGGTTTTGTAACTTATTTTCACCTTTTTTATCGGCAAAAAATATCACGAAAATTGACTCATTTGATAACCTCTATACAATTTACCGTCTTTTATCTGCCAAATCGTAAAAAAATGTGCCAACAACATTTCTTCACGAGGATTTTCAATCGTTTTTACAAAGTGAGAATAACGTACTGAAACCAAATCATCTTCAGCTATTATATGGCTAATTCTAACTTTTGAACGCACATAAGCGCGATTTAATTCATTTGCCATGTTTATTATCGAATCGTAATCCATATGGATTAATCCTTTACTGCTATTCCAATCTATAGTTACATCGGGATGCAGATAGGTCTTAAAAATTTCACTATCAATCAGGGCATCCGATTTATAAAATTTTTGAACAAATTCTTTGATAGACATAGTTATTTCAATTTACTTAAAATTTCAGGAATCTTTTTGATATTAGCTAATTGTTTCAACTTTTCTCTTGATTCTTCGATTGGAGTTCCAAAATAAGATTTTCCGCCTTCAACCGATTTAGTAACGCCTGTCTGTCCCATAATAACAGCCTTCGCTCCTATTGTGATACCGCTTGTTGTCCCAACTTGTCCCCAAATAGTAACTTCATCTTCAATAATAACACATCCGGCAATACCTGTTTGAGAAGCGATTAAACATTTTTTTCCTATTACAGAATCATGTCCAACGTGTACCTGATTATCGATTTTGGTTCCTTCACCAATTTTCGTATCACCTGTTACACCTTTGTCAATTGTACACAGAGCACCAATACCAACGTTGTTTTCAATAACTACTCTTCCTCCGGAAATTAACTGATCAAAACCATCAGGACGTTTTTTATAATAAAAAGCATCTGCCCCTAAAATAGTTCCGGAATGAATAATTACATTATCACCAATTACAGTATGATCGTAAATAGAAACATTAGAATGTATCAGGCAGTTTTTACCAATAGTAACGTGATTTCCAACAAAAGAATTTGGCTGAATAACAGTTCCTTCTCCTATTTTTGCAGATGGAGCAATAGCAACATTCGCATATTGAAAAGGCTTAAAATGTTTGGTTAAAGTATTGAAATCTCTGAAAGGATCATCAGAAATCAAAAGAGCTTTACCTTCAGGACAATCTACTTTCTTATTAATTAAAACAATAGTAGCAGCTGACTGTAAAGCTTTGTCATAATATTTGGGATGGTCAACAAAAACAATATCACCAGGTTCAACTACATGAATTTCGTTCATGCCTAAAACATCAAAGTCTTTATCACCAATAAATTCGCAATTAAGCAAATTCGCAATTTCTTCTAAAGAGTGAACTTTTGGAAATTTCATATTTTATAATTAGAAAATGTGCCAATTAGAAAATGAGTCAATTAGAATGTGAATATACAAAATTATAACAATTCACAAATTATCTAATTGACTCATTGTCAAATTATCTCAATTAAAAAGTTACTCTTTTACACGCTCCATATAAGAACCTGAAGCGGTATCAATTTTAATTTTATCACCTTCATTGATGAATAACGGTACGTTTACAGTTGCTCCTGTTTCTACAGTAGCTGATTTTGTCGCATTTGTAGCTGTATTTCCTTTCACTCCAGGTTCAGCATAAGTTACTTCTAAAACAATTGAAGCCGGCATATCAACTGACAAAGGCAAATCTGTTTCTGTATTAACCTGAACCATTACGTTTGTTCCTTCTTTTAATAACCCCGGAGCATCTAAAATACTTTTATTTAAAGAAATTTGCTCGAAAGTTTCAGCATTCATGAAATGAAACTCTTCTCCCTCAGCATATAAAAACTGATACGTATGTGTTTCTACACGTACGTCTTCAATTTTGTGTCCTGCAGAAAAGGTATTATCCAATACTTTTCCTGTTGTTAAGCTTTTTAATTTTGTTCTCACGAAAGCAGGGCCTTTTCCTGGTTTTACGTGAAGAAATTCGATAATTTTATAAATATCGTGATTATATTTGATACATAATCCGTTTCTAATATCTGATGTAGACGCCAT
The DNA here is from genome assembly GCA_963513545.1 of uncultured Flavobacterium sp. Taxonomy (GTDB): domain Bacteria; phylum Bacteroidota; class Bacteroidia; order Flavobacteriales; family Flavobacteriaceae; genus Flavobacterium. The sequence goes on along the minus strand of CAUPQW010000002.1, from coordinate 18,260 downwards.
TTTTTTATTATTTTATTTTAATATTTTGCTTAATCGTTTAGTGATTAAACTTTTAATAATTTCCTGAATATCCTTTCATTACCCCTCTTGATGAATTTCGAATAAAATCTAAAATTTCATCTCTCTCCGGAGTAGCTTCCATTTCACCTTCAATAATACTCAAAGCTTGTGTTGTATTGTAATTTTTCTGGTAAAGAATTCTGTAAATATCCTGTATTTCTCTTATTTTTTCAGTGCTAAAACCTCTTCTTCTAAGCCCTACTGAATTTATACCAACATAGGATAATGGTTCTTTAGCAGCTTTAGTATATGGTGGAACGTCTTTTCTTAATAATGATCCTCCTGAAATCATAGCATGATCTCCAACACTGATAAATTGGTGAACTGCCGATAATCCTCCAATGATAGCATAATTACCAATAGTAACATGTCCTCCTAAAAGAACTCCGTTAACAATAATAGCATTGTTACCAACATGACAATCATGAGCAATATGGGCAGTTGCCATTATTAAACAGTTATTACCTATAACTGTCTGTCCTGAAGCTATTGTTCCTCTATTGATAGTTACACATTCTCTTATGGTACAATTATCACCAATAATAGCCAAAGAATCTTCTCCTCCAAATTTTAAATCCTGAGGAACTGCCGAAATTACTGCTCCAGGAAAAATATTACAATTTTTTCCTATTCGGGCACCTTCCATAATGGTTACATTTGAACCTATCCAGGTACCATCACCAATAACAACGTTATTATGAATTGTTGTAAAAGGCTCAATTACAACATTTTTAGCGATTTTAGCGCCAGGATGAACATATGCTAATGGTTGATTCATCTGTATTTTTTATATTTTAATTTAAAATAGTCTAATTTGGGCAACAAACGTAAACAATAATTTTGATTAATTATTGTTTTCTTGCAATTTGCGCCATTAATTCTGCTTCAGCTACTAATTTTCCGTTAGCATATGCGTTGGCCTGCATGTGACAAATCCCTCTTCTGATAGGAGAAATCAAATCACACTTAAATATTAAAGTATCACCCGGTAAAACTTTATGTTTGAATTTAACATTATCAATTTTCATGAAATAAGTCAAATAGTTTTCAGGATCCGGAACTGTACTTAGTACTAAAATCCCACCTGTTTGAGCCATTGCTTCAACAATTAACACACCCGGCATTACCGGAGCATCAGGAAAATGTCCAACGAAGAAATTTTCATTCATAGTAACATTTTTCAATCCCACAACATGGCTAGATGACATTTCAATAATTCTGTCAATTAACAAAAATGGAGGTCTATGAGGCAAAACAGCCATAATTTTATGGATATCCATCAATGGCTCCTGATTTAAATCGTAAACAGGAATATGGTTTCTTTGCTCAATTTTTATGATTTTTGCTAATTTTTTGGCAAATTGTGTATTCACATAATGCCCAGGTTTATTAGCAATAATTTTCCCCTGAATTCTAACTCCAATTAAAGATAAATCACCAATAACATCTAAAAGTTTATGTCTTGCCGCTTCATTTGGATAATGCAAAGTTAAATTATCAAGAACACCATTTGGCTTAACGGAAATTTCATCTTTTCCAAAAGCCTTTTTAAGATTTTCCATTGTAGCATCAGAAATCTCTTTATCTACATAAACAATAGCATTATTTAAATCACCACCTTTTATTAAGCCATTTTCTAATAAGGATTCTAATTCATGTAAAAAACTAAAGGTTCTTGAATTTGAAATTTCATCTTTAAAATCAGCAATGCTTTTCAAAGTAGCATTTTGGGTACCTAAAACTTTAGTACCAAAATCTACCATTGTTGTAACCTGATAGTCATCGCTTGGCATAACCAAAATCTCACTTCCTGTGGTTTCATCTGTAAATGAGATTACCTCTTTTACTACATAAACATTACGCTTTGCATCCTGCTCTTCGATTCCGGCTTTTTCAATAGCCTCAACAAAATATTTTGAAGAACCATCCATAATAGGAAGTTCTGAAGCATTTAATTCTATAATAACGTTATCCAGATCACAACCAACTAATGCTGCTAAAACATGTTCAGGAGTTTGAATTTTTACACCTAATTTTTCTAGATTGGTACCTCTTTGTGTGTTAACTACATAATTGGCGTCAGCCTCAATTACCGGTTGACCTTGTAAGTCAATTCTAACAAAAGTGAAACCATTATTTATCGGAGCAGGTTTAAAAGTCATTGCAACTTCTTTTCCAGTATGTAATCCAACTCCTGTTAGTGAAATTTCATTCTTGATGGTTTTCTGTTTAACCATTATTTCCATTTTTTGGGTTTATTATTTGTTTCTTTAATTCTTCTAATTCCGCAACAATTTTAGGCAAGTTCTTGAAATGAACATAGGATTTACTAAAATCGCTATAACCAAATGTTGGACTTCCCTGCAAAACTTCGTCATCTTTAATATTTCTTCCTATTCCAGACTGAGCCTGAACCCGAACATTATTTCCAATTACTAAGTGCCCTGCAATACCAACCTGTCCTCCAATCATACAGTTTTCTCCAATTTTTGTAGAGCCTGCAACTCCTGTTTGAGCTGCAATTACTGTGTTTTTACCAATCTCTACATTATGGGCAATCTGAATTTGATTATCTAATTTTACTCCCTTTCTAACAATTGTAGATCCAAGTGTAGCTCTGTCAATTGTAGTATTGGCTCCAATATCTACATTATCCTCAATGATAACATTACCTATTTGTGGTACCTTATTGTATTCTCCATCTTCATTTGGAGCAAAACCAAAACCGTCTGCACCAATAATAGTTCCTGAATGAATGGTACAGTTATTACCGATTATAGTTTCAGAATAAATTTTAGCACCTGCAAAAATGTGCACATTATCGCCAATAACAACATTATCACCAATAAAACTGTTTGGGTATATTTTTACATTATTACCCAAGTTCACATTTTGACCTACATAACTAAAACTTCCCAAATACAGGTTTTCACCATATTTCGTTCCTTCAGTTATAAAAGCTTGCGGCTCGATTCCGTTTTTATTTAATTTTACCTGATTATAAAACTCTAAAAGTTTAGAAAATGATACATATGCATCTTCAACTTTAATTAAAGTGGTTGTAATTTCAGATTCAGGTATAAAAGAATCATTGACAATCGTTACAGATGCTTTTGTAGTGTAAATGTGATTGATATATTTAGGATTTGCCAGAAAAGTGAGTGATCCTTCCTCCCCTTCTTCAATTTTAGACAGTCGAAAAACCTCGGCATTAGGATTACCAACTACTTCACCTTCTAAAATCCCCGCTATTTGTTCTGCTGTAAATTTCATCTTATTTGATTCTATTTTTTATACGAATAAGATGGAACTCTATATTACCGTTCTGCTTATATTCAAAAAAAATGTACTGATTTGTTTTTATGTCCGACAAAAATATAAAAAATAGGTTTTAAATGTTAATTTTAAATAAGTTGTTTTGGAAAACATATGTAATATTTTGTAACCAATTTAGATAATGATTTCAAATTCAACTGGTCAGAAGCTTCAACAACATCTTCAATTGTTTTATCTTTTTTAAATATTCTTATAGGTTCTGCTTCTTTACTGTAGGCCTGATTTTTAATTTTGCCCCTAAAAATAAAGTAACCGGCATCAAGAGCTGATATATGGTGTTGTTCTGCAAATTCTTCTTTTAAGGATTGAGATTCTTCCATCGGAATTTTTTCTGCACTTAATTTAATTTTCAATAAATCCCTGTTAATAATCATTTTACTTAGAGTGGAAAGAATAAAATCATCCTGTTTTTGCCAGGCTTTCAGAGCACTGATAATATCAAAATCATCCAATTGTGAAAATAAATCTAATTTTTCTGCATCAAAATATTCGAGGGTAATTTTGTTTTGCATAAAATAACGAAGAGGCTCACTACAAGGTAAAGACAAACCTTTTAAAGTTAATTCTTTGGCTCTTTTTAAAACTTTCATCAAAATTAATTCAGCTACCAGGCTGGTTTTATGCAAATAGGCCTGCCAATACATCAATCTTCTTGACAACAAAAATTTTTCTACTGAATAAATTCCTTTTTCTTCAATAACCAAAACATCTTCAACTACATTCATCATCTGAATCAGACGTTCAGAATTGACATTACCTTCTGCGACGCCTGTGTAAAAACTGTCACGCTTTAAATAATCCATTCGATCCATATCTAATTGACTGGAAATCAACTGTAGCATGAATTTTCGATGATATTCACCCTTAAACACCTGAATTGCCAGGCTTAATTTTCCATCAAATTCATTATTCAACTGATTCATAAACAAAAGAGAAATGGCTTCGTGATGAACATCTTCTACAATGCTTTTCTCCATTGCATGCGAAAAAGGTCCGTGCCCAATATCGTGCAGTAAAATAGCAATATACAATGCATTTTCTTCTTCAGATGAAATAGCAACATCTTTAAAACGAAGTGTGTCTATTGCTTTCTGCATCAAATGCATACAGCCCAATGCGTGATGAAAACGTGTATGATTAGCTCCCGGGTAAACCAAATACGACAATCCCATTTGTGAAATACGTCGCAAACGCTGAAAATAAGGATGCTGGATTAAATCATAAATAAGCTCATTCGGAATAGAAATAAAGCCATAAATCGGGTCATTGAATATTTTTAACTTATTGATATGATTCACTATTCTGGTAATTTTTTAAGTCAACAAATATAAGTAATTAACTATAAACAGTTTTCTGTTTTATCTTAAAAAACAAAAAGAAAATCATTAATCAAAAAAACAAAAAAGCACTGTTTACAAATACCTTAAACAAAACACAAACATCTCTTGAAATTTCTTAAACTTTCATTTTTGTGAGATGTTGATAACTAAGGATTAGTTTCATGTTGTTATAAAGTCTTTCATTTTCAAAATTAATATATTTGAGAGTAACAAAAATTCGAAAGTCATGAGAATAGAAACCGATCTTAAATTAGGCTTTAAAGATGTAATGATCAGACCCAAAAGATCTACTTTAAAAAGCAGAGCTGAAGTATCTTTAGAAAGAAATTTTAAATTTTTGCACAGTATAACCACATGGACAGGAATCCCAATTATAGCAGCAAATATGGATACTGTGGGGACATTCGAAATGGCTACTGTTTTAGCCAAAGAAAAACTTTTTACCACTATTCATAAACACTATTCGCTTCAGGAATGGAATGGTTTTCTACAAAATGCTGCCTCTGATTTCTATAATTATATTGCCATTAGCACCGGAACAGGAAAAGAAGATGCAATGAAAATTGCTGAAATAATTAAAGCAAATCCTTTGTTGAAGTTTATTTGCATTGATGTTGCCAATGGCTACTCAGAACATTTTGTTCAGTTTTTAAAACAAATCCGTCAACAATATCCTGACAAGGTTATTATTGCAGGAAATGTAGTAACCGGCGAGATGACAGAAGAATTATTATTAGCAGGAGCTGATATTGTTAAAGTTGGAATTGGACCCGGATCAGTTTGTACTACCCGTGTAAAAACCGGTGTAGGTTATCCGCAGCTTTCGGCTATCATTGAATGCGCTGATGCAGCTCATGGCTTGGGCGGACATATTATTAGTGACGGAGGCTGCACAACTCCGGGCGATGTTGCCAAAGCTTTTGGGGCAGGTTCAGATTTTGTAATGCTTGGCGGAATGTTAGCCGGACATACAGAAAGCGGTGGTGAACTGATTGAAATTAATGGTGAAAAATTCAAACAATTTTACGGAATGAGTTCTGCTACCGCAATGGACAAACACGCTGGCGGAGTCGCTGAATATAGGGCCAGTGAAGGAAAAACAGTTCAGGTTCCCTTCAAAGGTAGAGTTATCAATACTGTTCTAGATATTTTAGGCGGTTTACGTAGTACTTGTACATATGTAGGTGCTTCGAGACTAAAAGAATTAACTAAGCGTACGACATTTATAAGAGTCAGTGAGCAGGAAAATCAAATTTTTACTAAATAATTTAACTATTTTAGAATACATTTTTTCAAATTCAATATGATTACAATTTCAGAAGCAAAAGCAGAAAATATCAAAACCATTCAGGAAATAACCTATACAACCTGGCCAATTACGTATGGCAAAATCCTATCCGAAGAACAATTAGATTATATGTTGGATTTATTTTACTCTGATGAAGCGTTAAATAATCAATTGGACAAAAAAGAACAATTATTTTATATGATTTCAGAAGACGAAACAACTTTGGGTTTTATTGGAATTGAGCATCATTACAAAAATGAACCTGTAACCCGAATTCATAAAATATATCTTTTGCCGGAAACACAGGGAAAAGGCATTGGAAAAAAAGTAATTGTAGAGATTCAAAAACTGGCTTTAGAAAACAATTCTTCAAGCTTGTCTTTAAATGTAAACCGTTTTAATTCTGCATTAAGTTTTTATAAAAAAATAGGCTTTGAGGTTATTGATGAAGTCAATATTGATATTGGAAATGGCTACCTAATGGAGGATTATGTGATGGAAAAAAAGCTGTAATCAGCTCACAATTACATCATGCTTAAACAATAAACCTTTTACTTCCTTTAAAGCAAAAACAGCTTTTTTAAGTTTCGTTTTGGATGGATCAATGGTGTAATTATAACTCGTTTTGAAATCAGCTTTGTTTGCAGTTGCTTTATCAAACTCAGAGCGATACAAATCACAATTATCAAAAAGCACACTTGTAAGATCGGCAGCCATAAAATCGACGGCAACCAAACTGCAATTTGTAAAAGTTGTTCCTTTTATTTTTAAGGTATAAAATTTTGAGAAATCCAGAATACAATCATTGAAATGAATTTCGAAAATGAGTTTGTCGCACATGGCAAAATTTACATTTTTGATTTCACAGCGATTAAAAGCTGCGGTTCTAAAAGCTACATAATTGATTTTTGCCTCATTAAAAATACAATCGTTAAAAACGCAGTCAATAAAAGTAACGGCTAAAAAAGTGCAGGCTGAAAAATTGCAATTATTAAAAACACAACATTCAAACTCCTTAAAATTAGCACCATCCTTATCATAAATGACATTATTATATTCTTTATCAAGGAAATACTCGCTCGTCATTAAAGATCTATTGTTTAATTTAAAATAAAAACGCAAAAATCAAATGTATGATAATTGCGTTTAGACTGAAATATTATTTTACTAATTATTTTTTATGCACTCTTTTTAAAAGAAAAATTGCAGTCACAAAAAACAATCCTAAGAATACAATTGCCAAACGAGGACTTCCTGTAATCTGGTCGATAATTCCGTAAAGACACATCCCTATTACGATTCCTATTTTTTCAGCTACATCATAAAAGCTGAAAAATGATGCCGTATCTTCTGTTTCAGGCAATAATTTTGAATACGTTGAGCGTGATAAAGCCTGAATTCCTCCCATTACAAATCCTGCTACTGTAGCCATAACATAAAAATGTATTGGCAAGGTAATAAAAAAAGCAAGTGCACAAAAAACTGCCCAAATAGTATTGATGACGATTAAGGTTGGAATATTACCAAATTTCTCCGAAGCTCTCGAGGTTAAAACAGCTCCAATTACAGCTACCAACTGTATAATCAAAATACAAATAATCAAACCAATTGTGCTTTCTTCTTTAGATGCCCACTCAATTTCCTGAGCACCAAAATAAGTAGCGACAAGCATCACGGTCTGAACTGCCATACTTGAAACGAAAAAGCCACCTAAGTATCTTTTTAAAGGAATATTATTCTGTAATATCGCCCAAACCTTCTTTAATTCTTTAAAACCATTAAATACAATTTGCTTCGATAATTTTTGATTGGTTTCTTTGCTTCCTTTCGGTAAAAAATAATAGCTGTACTGGCTAAACAAAATCCACCAAACCCCTACCATAACAAAAGAATATCGCATAGCCTTCATGGCTGCTTCACCATCTGTTCCTGTGATTCCAAAAACTTTTGGTTTCATAATCATCGCCAGATTGATAATCAATAAAATTACACTTCCAATATACCCTAAAGAATATCCTTTGGCACTAATTTTATCCTGCTGTTCAGGAAACGCAATATCCGGCAAATAGGAGTTATAGAAAACCAAACTTCCCCAATAACCAATAAGCCCCAGAAAATAAAACAATAATCCGATGTAAATGTTTTCAAGGTTAAACCAATACAGTCCCATGCAGGATAAAGCTCCAACATAGCAGAAAAATTTCATGAATGATTTTTTATTCCCAACATAATCTGCAATACCGGATAATAATGGAGAAAAAACGGCTACAAATACAAAGGCAAATGCGGTTACAAAACTAATCAGGGCTGAATTTTTCAATTCCAATCCAAAAACTTCTATATAATGTCCCCGCTCAGAAAATAAGGCTTCATAAAAAATAGGAAATACAGCTGATGCTATTGTAAGAGTGTAAACTGAATTTGCCCAATCATAAAAGGCCCAGGCATTCAATAATTTTTTACTCCCTTTTGGTAAGTTCGTCATGGTTATGGTTTTGAAGGAGCTAATTTATTTATTTTTTCTTATAAACATCACTGAATCTTCATTAATAAATAATCAATAATTAGTTTTATTGATGATGATAAGGTTCATTTCTTAAAATTGTAAAACCCCTGTACAATTGTTCTATAAAAAATAACCGCACCATCTGATGTGAAAAAGTCATCAGTGAAAGTGAAATTTTACCTTGCGCCTTACTGTAAACTGTTTCTGAAAAGCCATAAGGTCCACCAATTACAAAAACCAACGTTTTAATTCCGGAGTTCATCTTTTTTTGCAACTCTTCAGAGAAACCAACACTAGAGAAGTTTTTTCCGTTTTCATCCAACAAAATCAACTGATCAGTAGGTGTTAATTTAGATAAAATCAACTCTCCTTCCTTCTCTTTTTGCTGACTTTCAGATAAATTTTTTACATTTTTAATATCGGGAATGATTTCTAAATCGAATTTGATATAAAACGACAGCCGTTTAGTATAATCATCGATTAAAGTTTGCAATGATTTGTTATCGGTTTTGCCAATGGCGATAAGTTTGATATTCATTTTTAAATTGATTTCTGAACAGCAAAGATAAAAATGATTTGAAGTCTATAGCATTAATTTTATTAGTATACCTGAAAATGCCGCTATTAAAATAATAATTGGCTCAGATATTTTTTTTATAAATATTAAAGCAAAAATTGTCAAAATTGCAATTAATGCAGTCGATACGTCAACAATACTTCTTGATGCAATTATAACTACAGCCCCTACTAATGCCCCAATAACTGCTGCTGTGATACCTGTAACAAAGTTTTTTATAGATTCATTTTTTGCAATTTTATGAAAGTAAGGAGCCGGAATAACTGTAAATAAATAACACGGCAAAAATGTCGCCAGAGAAGATACACATGCGCCTGAAAATCCGGCAACAATATATCCTATAAAAGCAACTGTAATTACTACAGGGCCGGGAGTAATCATTGCTATGGCAACAGCATCAAGAAATTGCTGTTCAGTTAACCAGTGATTTTCTGTAACAACACCTGCATATAAAAAAGGGATTATTGCTAAACCGCTTCCAAAAACAAAGGCTCCTGCTTTGATAAAGAAAATTGCTATTTTTTGTAAAATTGTCAGCTCATCATTAAAAAATAAAATTTGTAGCATAAACAAGGAGTATGTTTTTTTCGTTCTCCAAAATTTTTGAGGAGATTTATAAAACATATATATAAGACCTGCACCAATAAATAATAAAATATGCTCTCGTTTTGTTACCAATGTTATAGCCAAAGACACCCCAAATATTAACCATAAAAGCCAATTATTTTTTAGTGATTCTAATGTAAACTTTCCAATAGCTTTTTGTGTAAGTTTATATGAACTCATTACGATAATTCCAATTACTGCCGCGCCAACACCATAAAAAATAGCCTGTAGCCATGACAGTCCTCCGTAGATCGTATAAGTAATACTTAATAAGACAACAATAATAAATGAAGGAATTATAAAAGCTAATCCAGCCAGTGTCGCACCTAAAATTCTATAATGCAAAAAACCTAAATATATACCAAGTTGTGCCGCTAAAGGTCCCGGAGCCAGTTGTGCTAATGCCAGACCTTCTTTATAGTTCTCCTCTGAAACCCATTTACGTTTTTCTACCAGATCTTCATGCATGTAGCCTACTAAAGCAACAGGCCCTCCAAATCCGGTTGTTCCCAGTTTCAAAAAATAATAAACAAGTTGTCGTAAAGTATAAGTTGGTTTTTCTATCATGTCAATTTTCTTTAAAATAAAACTCCGAATTGAAATCCAATAGTAAACGTTGCCGGTTTATCATTGCCAAATCGGGCAGGCAAAGGCAAAGCAGCATAGTAACTGCAATTTTCACTTTTAATAAGTGTCTTATTGAAAACCGGAGTAAAACCATACCTGCCTGAAGTTTCAAAAGCGACTCTTCCTGCAAAAGAAAATCCGCTTCCCAGAGGTACCAAAACACCCGGATGAAAGGTTAAATTACTTGATTTACTTACTCCATCTTCGTCTTTGATTGTTGGAACAATTTCAAAAGAAAATCCTATTTTAGAAGTTTTCCATAAATTGATTCCCATTGGAAAAGCAACAACATAATGACCATCAAAATTAGTTGTTGTTTCTTCATTGCTGAAAGTAACAATTGGATGCATAATGCCCACATATCCATTTATTTTTGGATAAGTAGTTTGTGAATAAACAGTTGTAATAAATAGTAAAAAAAGAAAAAGAAAATTTGTAACCCGTATCATTTTTTGTTTGTTTAATTAATTTAAACAAAGCTACGGAGCTTAAAAAGCAACAAATAGGATTCTATTTACCTTTTGTATCTGAATTACTTTTTGCTATTTTTTTTCTAAATGAAGAAGGATTTTCACCTGTGTGAAGTTTAAAAATTCTCGTAAAATGACTTTGATCTGAAAACCCTGTTAAATAGGAGATCTCGGTTAAAGTGTAATTTGAATTCTGAATGAGATTGATCGCTTTTTCTATTCGGATTTTCCTAATGTAATCACCAAAATTCAGGTCTTCAAAATATTTAGAAAACTCCCTTGATAAATAAGAAGGGTTCAGTTCTAAATCGGTTGATATTTTTTTGAGGTCAAATGTAAACTGAGCATCGATCTGGTCCTGAATCATTTCTTTTAATTCATTTACCCAACCCGGGACTTTCTTTTTCTCTGTTTTATTCGTTTTTAAAAACTTAATGTACACTTCATGTAGCAAATTTTCAAAAGGACTATTTTGAAGGTGTTTTTCATGATATAAATGAGAAGCCCAGCTATACAAAGCATCATAAATCACAATTCCCATCTCTAAAAGTTTAGCATCATCAGTAATATTATGGGCCAGTCCTGCAGAAATTGCCCAAAGCCCTGCCGATTCGTTAGCAATATCATGTCTGTCTATATCAGCTCCCCGAACTATTTTTGAAATTACAGTAATGGCAGGATCATTAATTTTGTGTTTTTTAATTATATAGTCAAATGTACACTGATCTTCATAATGTGTATATTCGACACCTGGAATATCAAACGGAATGGCATTTAGCTTTTTTGCTTCTTCAATAACGCTGTCAAAAGGAACATAAATAAATTCTGCCTCAGAATCGACAAATTTCTGAATAAGCCAAGGACAGGCTAATCGGTCTATCTTAGGACGTTCGCGTGTAATCCATTTCATTTGTTACTTTTTAGAAAATTGGTTTTCAAAGATTTTAAATCTAACATCTAAATCTTTCAATAGTTCCTTTTTTACAGATAGATCCTTAATAAAACTGTAGTTAATACTATTATAAACATACTGCTTTATCGTTTCGTATGAAACATCCGGGTATCTTTTTGCTAATAAAACATATTGTTCTGTCATATTAGTCCTTAAAATTCCTGCATCGTCCGTACTAATCACAATTGGCACATTAAACTCTTTATAAAGTGTAAAAGGATGTCTGCCCTCTTTTACTTTCAAAATAAATTCATTACTGGCCAAATTAATCTCAATCGGAATATTATTTTTTGACATATAGCGTAGTAAATCATAAGAATTTGCCTCATAAGCAATATCAACACCGTGGCCAATTCTATTAGCTCCCGCTGTATAAATCGCTGAATTAATATGCCAGGTTAAATCTTCGGGCTGTACTAATCCTAAAGTCAATTCGCCTGCATGAAGCGTATATTTTACATCTGGAAAACGTGAATGACAATATTTAAACATCACCATATGAAGCCAATAATCTTTCATTGAGGTTTCGCCATCTTCAGGAGAGACAATATTTACGCCCGCCACCAGCTTACTTTCGTTTGCAGATATAAAAGCAATAACCAAATTCTTAAATAGATCAACAGGTTCCATGAAACGCAGTACAAAATTTTGATAACGCATTGTAAAACGCTCGTCATCTATTTTTAAATCTTTATGCAATTTCGCAATAAAATTACTGTTGAAATCTTCAGCATATTTTTTACCCTCTTTCTGTTGAATCGATTTATACAAATCATCAAGAAGTTTTAAAACTGCCTTTTCATCTTTTTGACTGGCAGCCTGACGAAGTTTCAGGTTAAAATCATTTAAATCATCTACTTTCATATCACATGGAATCGTAGACAATTGTGTTTCAATATAACTTACATTTTCAGAAAGTGCACGGTTTTTTAATTCTGTTAATCCTTCTGCAAAATGACCTTCGATAGCAGGAGAAAACTTTTGAAAAGAATCAAAAAACAAATCATCAGAAGGAACAGTTACGCCATTATAATCCTTTGCAGACCATGTTTGCATAACTTGTTGCTTGTAATGCGTAAGTTTTCCATTGCTTTTGAGTGATGAAAAAGTTTCCCAGTTTCCTTTTGCAGGTTTTGCTTTAGAAACTTCCATAGTTTCTAAATTCAGATAAAAGTCTTCTGCAATTGCTCTTTCTAAAAGAGGTTCTGCATAAATAGATCCTGAAAAATGATGGTGTAAATCGCCACCTTTTGGCATTTGTTGAAAAAAAGCTGTTAAGGCAGCTTCATTGTTTCTGATTTTTTCTAAATAATTCCCAGTCGATTGAGAGAAATTAAATTGTGTTATCAAGAAACAGAAAAGTGTAATTATCCTCGTCATACTCTAAGTTTAAATTACATGCAAATATAGTCAATTTTGAAGACATTTGAGATATTAGCATAAGTTGCCATTTTTATAGTTTTGAATGTATATCAATACTCTAAAAATTAACATTTTAAAAAATCAAAAGCTTTTTTAAGGCATTTATGTCGTTTTATTAAGCAAATTATTCAAATAAAAAAACAAATAAATACTTTTCATCAATCTCTATTTTAAGGAATCATCAAAAAATTAAATTTAAAGACATAACTATTACGATTTCAATTTTTCTATTATAAACGATTTTTCTCTTTTTGAATCTAAAATTGACTGTTTCCTGAATTTTTATATTCTGTATTTCTGTTTCAATTTGTTTGTTTAACTTTGTTCAAAACATATAAAAATGAAACAATTAGTTATATTACTTATTGCTTTTGCTACATTTTCTTGTACAAATGCCCAAAAGAATAGTTTTTCAGAAGAAGCTCTATCTCAAAAATTATTATCTACAGATGAAAGTCAGGTTGTATTCAAAGAAATATTGAATAAATATAAAGGGAAAACTTTAGCAATTGAAGTTTGGGCTTCTTGGTGTGGTGACTGTGTAAAAGCAATGCCAAAAGTAAAAGAGCTGCAAGCAAACAATCCTGATGTTTCGTATTTATTCATTTCAGCAGATAAAACAGCTGACAAATGGAAAATCGGAATTGAAAAACATCAGTTAAAAGGCGATCATTATATGATGAATGACGGAATGAAAGGTGTTTTTGGGAAATCAATTGATTTAGACTGGATTCCTAGATATATAATTCTTGACAAAACCGGAAAAATTGTACTATATCGTGCCATAGAAACTGACTTTGATAAAATCAACGAAACATTAAAAAGTCTTAAATAACTTAATGTCTGTTTAAAACAACCTTTAAAATTCATAAAAAACAAAAAATTAATACCTATCCAAAATGAGAAAACAAATTGTTGCAGGAAACTGGAAAATGCATAAAAATGCTAGTCAAACAGAAGAATTACTAAGCGAGTTAATTTCAAAAATTCCTGCAAAAACAAACGCACAGGTTATCGTTGCACCAACATTTATCAACTTGGCTGCAGCTGCTGCAAAATTAAAAAATACTCCTATTGGAGTTTCCGCTCAAAATGTTCACCAGGCTGAAGGCGGAGCTTTTACCGGAGAAATTTCTGCTGATATGTTAAAAAGTGTTGGAGTTGATACCGTAATTTTAGGTCACTCAGAACGCAGAGCTATTTTTAATGAAACTGATGCTTTAATTGCTAATAAAGTCGATACAGCTTTAAAACATAAAATGACTGTTATTTTTTGTTTTGGAGAAGAATTAAAAGACCGCCAATCAGAGAATCATTTCAACATCGTTGAAAATCAATTACGAGATGGATTATTTCATATTTCAAAAGAATCATGGTCAAATGTAGTTTTGGCATACGAACCAGTTTGGGCTATTGGCACAGGTGAAACAGCTTCTCCTGAACAGGCACAGGAAATGCACGAATTTATCAGAGAAACAATTCGCAAAGCTTTTGGAAATGATATCGCTGATGCTGTTTCAATATTATACGGTGGTTCAGTAAAACCAGAAAATGCAAAAGAAATCTTCTCTAAACCTGATGTTGATGGTGGTTTAATTGGAGGAGCAGCTCTAAAAGCAGATGATTTTCTTGCTATTGTAACATCTATCTAATATTCAATAATATCATAATTAAAGAAGCCCCATAAATTAAAATTTATCGGGCTTCTTTTTTTGGTAGTATCTTTTTCTATTGAAAAATCTATTCCGTAATATTAGAACTTGTTACATAAAAATCTTTACTTACTTCAATTGTTCTATTATCGCCAATAATTTTTTCAGACTTCCATTCTGTTGTTGGTTTTAACCAATTGTCAACTCCGTTCAGTTTTACCTTTACCGGCATATCAAATTTAGCCACACAATTAGACCAATGGTAACCAAAAGATCCGTCTTTAAAAATATATTCCAAAACCGGAATTTTAGTTGTCGATAGATATTGGGCAAAAACTCTGTTAAAATTAATTCCAGACTGAGTATTAATATAATCTTCAATCTGTTTAGATGTAACTGTCTGATGATAAAAAGTACTGTTGAGCCCTCTTAAAATAGATTTCCACTTTGCATCGTCATTAATTATTTGACGAATCATATGCAACATATTAGCACCTTTTGGATACATATCACCGGATCCTTCATTATTTACATCATAGTGCCCTAAAATTGGAATATCATTTTTAATATTTTTTCTGCAGCCTATCACATATTCGACTCCAGCCTCTTTTCCGTAATAATATTCCAGAAAAAGGCTTTCCGAATAATTAGTAAAACTCTCATGAATCCACATATCAGCAATATCTTTATATGTAATATTGTTTGCAAACCATTCATGTCCTGATTCATGAATAATTATAAAATCGAATTTTAGCCCCCAGCCAGTTCCACTCAAATCTCGACCTAAATATCCATTTTTATACTGGTTACCATAAGTGACACTACTTTGATGTTCCATACCTAAATAAGGAGCTTCAACTAATTTGTAACTATCTTCATAAAAAGGATATGGACCGAACCAGTTTTCGAATGCTTTCAACATTTTTGGAACATCTTTAAATTGTTCTTTTGCTAGTGCTAAATTATCTCTTAAAACATAATAGTCACAATCTAAATTTCCTTTCTCTCCTTTATACTTCTCAGAAAAATTTACGTAATCTCCAATATTTATATTTACCCCATAATTATTAATAGGATTAGAAACATACCAATTAAATGTATTTGTACCATCTTTTTCTTTTTTGACACTCTGCAGTCTTCCATTTGAAACGTCTATCAAATCTTCTGGAACATTTACACTAATTAACATATTCTCAACTTCATCATACATATGATCTTTACATGGCCACCAAACACTAGCACCCAATCCCTGACATGACGAAGCTATAAAGTCTTTTCCATTTTTATCTTTTTTCCAGGTAATACCTCCATCCCATGGTGGATTAACCGCTTCTTTAGGTTTTCCTCCAAACGAAACAATAATCTCTTTAATTTCTCCTACTTTCTGATCTGCAACCAACTGAACAAAAAAAACATTTCCATCTCTTTCAAATTTCAATTCTTTTCCTTCCTGTGTCACTTTGTATATTTGCATTGGTTCCTGCAGGTCTATTTGCATTTTACTATACTCGTTTAAAACCGTATATCGAATTTTATTCGAACCCGAAATAGTTTTATTTGCCGGATTTACCTTAACATCCAAATGGTAATATTTTAAATCCCACCACTCTCTCTCTTTAGTTATACTTCCTCTCAAAGTGTCCTGATGCGTAAACACCTTCTGTGACTTATTGAGAAGTCCTTGTGAGTTTGAAGAAAAAACTATAAAAAAGAAGACAAAAATAATTATATAACTTTTCATTAATATAAAGTTTGAAATTTATAAATTTAAAAGAATTTATAACAAAAATAAACATTCAATTTTGTTTTAATTATATATTGCAATTTAAAATCAAAATATTTCGTAAAACAAAAAACCCTATCCATTAGAATAGGGTTTTCAAGGATCAACACAAAATGTTGTGGGGAAATATTAAAATATCGATTTTTGTATTTTAAAATTAAATAGAAATGCAGGATTCTTTTGCTGAGCTTCTTAAATTATTACTCCCAGAAATAATAGTCGAATATTTTGAGCTTACTTCTTATGAAAAGGGAGATGAGATTCTTCATTTGTACTTGAAAGAAATCAATTCTATTCCAAAAGAATACAGCGATTTTAAATTAAGTTCAAAAGGATTCTTTGACCAGATAACTGTTCAGGATTTTCCTATTCGCGGACATCAGGTGTATCTTCACATCACTCGCAGAAGATGGCTTAATGAAGATACTGGAAAAGTAGTGTTTAGAGATTGGAATTTAGTAGCAGACGGAACTCGTGTAACCCAGGAGTTTGCGTCTTTTTTAAAAGAAATCAATAGATTCCAATCCAAATAATTGCAATGCCATTGCTTCATTTTATGGTGTCAAGGGCAGGAATTTGCAATATCAGTACAAAGACTTTTTAAGCGATTTTAAGATTTGGGATCAAAAACCGCATGCAAAAAAATGGCTTATTTTTCCCGAAAACATTGGAAAACGCTTATCAATAGATGAGACCTGTCTCT
This sequence comes from uncultured Flavobacterium sp., assembly GCA_963513545.1. Classification (GTDB taxonomy): domain Bacteria; phylum Bacteroidota; class Bacteroidia; order Flavobacteriales; family Flavobacteriaceae; genus Flavobacterium. The sequence continues at coordinate 938 of CAUPQW010000002.1, read as the reverse complement.
CTAATGGCGAACTATACACTGTTTTAACAAACAAATCCAGCAGAGGCAGAAAAGGAACCATAGTGGCAATGGTGTCAGGTACTAAAGCAGAATCTGTTATTGATGTCATTGAGAAAATCCCTCTTAAACAGCGCAATCTAGTTAAAGAAATTACTTTGGATATGGCCGGAAATATGAACCTGATAGCTAAGAAATGTTTTTCAAACGCAGTTCGTGTTATCGATCGCTTTCATGTTCAGAAACTCGCATCGGAAGCTTTACAGGAAATTAGAATTAAATATCGCTGGAAAGCTATCGATCAGGAAAATGAAGCTGTAGAAGAAGCCAAAAAGCTCAATAAAAAATATGAATCTCAAATACTTGCAAATGGAGATACGCTTAAACAGCTATTAGCAAGAAGCCGTCATTTTTTATATAAAACCAAAATAAAATGGTCTGTAAATCAGGCCCAACGCGCCAATCTATTATTTGAATTATATCCAGATATCTTAAAAGCATATAATCTAACTCAGGAATTGCGTACTATTTTTGAAAAAACAACTAACAAAGTTATTGGCTTTGCAAAACTGGCCAAATGGCATGAAAAAGTAAGTCAATCTGGTTTTAAGTCCTTCAATACAATATCAAGAACAATAATGAATCATTATCAAACCATATTAAATTACTTTGATAACAGAAGCACAAATGCTTCGGCAGAATCTTTCAATGCAAAAATAAAAGCATTTAGAGCGCAGTTCAGAGGAGTAAGGAATGTAGAGTTTTTCCTTTTTAGACTAACTAAAATTTATGCATAAATTTTAAGCCGAACACGTCGTTCCAATAAAAAAAAGAAGCCCAACCTTTTCAGGTTGGGCTTCACTAAAGAAAGGCGACGACATACTCTCCCACATAATTGCAGTACCATCTGCGCAGGCGGGCTTAACTACTCTGTTCGGGAT
>CAUPQW010000001.1:0-539510 GCA_963513545.1 uncultured Flavobacterium sp. | reverse complement strand
TTTGATGCTTGTTCAATATAAACTGACAAAGTCCTAATCAGCGGATAAGTCTAAAAACTTTGTAGTACCAATGGTGTACTTTGTCAGTTTGGTTGTTAATTTAAATTTACGAATAATTGATTATGCAAATCTAAAGGTAGTACCAGGACGTTAGCGGTTATAATACCAAAACAAACAATATAAGACAGAAAATGGATTGGAGATTTAACACTATATGGCTTGAACAATTAGAGCAAAACAAAATCTTTCGTAAGGACTTTAAAACAAAATCTATAAAGACAGAAAACAAGATTTTTGAAGACTCTGAGTACGCAATCATATGGCATTTAAAAGAAAAACTAAACTCATTTGACAATCTATCAGAAACCGACAAACTTTTATATCTTGAACTAAATTTGGCTAATATTAAAAATTTAACAGGACTTGAAAAGTTTAATAATCTCAAAAGGTTGGAACTTCATTACTGTACAAAGCTTGAAGATGACAGAGGATTGAGTTTGATAAGTAACAGTTTAGAGTTTTTACATATTAATCAATCTAAAAAATTCAAATTTACGGACGAGCTTTTGAAGCTAAAAAAACTAAAGGTTTTATGCTTAAATACATGCGCACCTATTGAAAACCTTAATTTTTTAGGTAATTTTCCAAATCTCATAGACTTCCGTTTTGTAAACACAAACATCTTAGACGGAAATCTAAAACCAATTCTAGAACATCCTTCAATACGAACAGTCGGTTTTTTAAATAAGAAACATTACAACTACAAAGCAGAAAAGATTAAACCAGAACTTGAAAAAAAGTTCGATAGAGAATATAAAACAGTTATTCAAAAGGGTGAATATTCAACCTATAGATATGATTACTAACAAAAATTACAACCGCTAACAGCCACTACAACGGATTTGGGCAATTGGCTTAATAGAAATATGGTTTTGTATTTGGATGATTTGGCAAATCCGAAGAATGGGCTTAATTTAGTCCCAAACCCGCTGTAGTGCCAGAACGTTACTGGCAAGTTAGCCGAAATTACGCAGGCAGTTTCGATTTGAAAATAAAGTTCACAGCTCGCAGGAACTTAAAAAAACGGAAGCGTAAAAATTGGAACTTTCCAACTGAAGCGTGAACATCTTTCGATTTAAATTTAAATTAAAAAAATAACCAGCCCGAAATTCACGACGTTAAAATTCGTAAACAACTAAAAAAAGCAAACATTTAAGATGATTAAAAAAGTATTTATAGCAATTTCTTTTATTTTTATTTGTAGTTTTAATTGCTATGCTGAAGGGCAAGATGGTATTAAATTCCTTTATAACATATACTATATTTGGGCTTTTATGTGTATTTTTATTTGCGCATTATTTGGAGGAATAATTCTAAAATTAATTTTTCATAAATCCAATCTTCTTTTGAAAAACCAAATGCTCATAGCCTTTTCCATTTCGTTTATACTAACAATTTTAGCATATCTTATTTTTGGAGACGCCTTTTTATCTTTTGTTTGGAATTGTTTTTAAAATCATGATTTCGAAGATAAAAATAAACGTAATAAAGCTTGCTATTTAATTGTAATTCCGTCTAAATAACCAGCCAGTAACAGCCACTACAACAAATTTGGACATTTGGCTTAATGGAAAAATGGTTTTGTATTTGGGATGATTTGGCAAATCCGAAAATAGGGCTTAATTTAGTCCCAAACCAGCTGTAGTGCCAGAACGTTAGCGGTAAGACTACGAATAAAACTACCAAAATGAAACAATTTAAAACCATAATTATCTTGAGTATATTTTCTTTATTTTTCGGGTGTAATAAATCAGTAAACTCTCCATCAATTAGCCTAACAGAAATTACCGAAGTAGCAGAACAGGAAGGTTTTAAAGATGTTGTTCTGAAAATAGTTTCTGAAGAAAAAATAAAAGATTCATATGTTTATATTGCAAAAGGATTATCTAATTCAAAAGTTGTAGGATTAAAATTTGAGATTAAATCTAATTTGCCAAATGGAATAAATAGTGACGGAAGTCTTGATGCAAAAAATGGTTTCATACGAAACGCAATAAAAATTTCCTCAATTGGTGAAGAAAGCGACGAATTCTTAAAAGCTTTTTCTAAACTTTATGGATTTCCAACAGATAAAAATTTTATTAATAGCACTTTATCTCCAACAGCATTTTCATTAAACAAATCAATTGTTGAAGTCGAAAAGTTAGGCTATTATAAATTTAAATTGTTTTTTAGAGATAGTGAAAACGATAAAGAAGCAGATTATTGCGAATTGTTTTTCAACATAAATACAAACGAAAAAACAATTGAACTTTTCGAGAAAGATAATGAATATAGAAAATCACTAATTAAAGTATTTACTAACGAATAAGTCCAACCGCTAACAGCTACTACAACGGATTTGGGCATTGGGCTTAATGGAAAAATGGTTTTGTATTTGGGATGATTTGGCAAATCCGAGGAATGGGCTTAATTTAGTCCCAAACCCGCTGTAGTGCCAGAACGTTAGTGCTATCACAAAAAAGAAACATCGTATGAAATATGAAATCCTAATTGTAAATGATTCATCCGCAGGGGAAATGATGGATAAATGTTATGACCTTTCTTATAACATTCACAGTTACAGAGATTACATAACTGAACACAAAAAATTTCCTTCTGAAAAGCCACCAATCTGGATTAAACTTTACAATGAAAAAGAGTTCAACTCAGTAAATGATTTCGTTCATTCTTTACAAGATTTTATTGTTAATGACAAAGTCAAAACTATACTTCAAAAACACAAGCTACCAAATCACGATTTTGTTCCTGCTGAAGTTTATAGAAAGGAAAAAACTTTATTTTCCAAAAAGCTCGTTAGATATGATTATCATTGGTTTAATTTTGATTGTAAACACATTTCTGATTATTACGATGATATAGATTTTTCGAAAAGCGAAATAGTATTTTCAAAAAACGAAACTGTTATCGATTTAAAAATCAATTCCATATCAGATTTATATACAATTAGAAATGCAAACCAATCAATTTCATCAAAAATAAACGAACTGTATAAAATTCATCCAAAGAATACTTCACTTATAAATGAAATCATTAAAGAAAAGGATTTATTTGGAGTTAGTTGGCGTGCAGAAAAAATCGTTTTAAAAGAAAGCTTTGATAAAGAATTGGATTTGTTTTCTTTACCAATATTTTCAAGTAGAACATATATTTCTCCAAGATTAAAAGAAGCATTGCTATTAGAAAACGTTTCAGATATAGTCTTTAAAGAAACAGGAAATAATCCAAACCCAAAACACGTTCTAAATCCGAAAATCGAGTTCAGTGACAGCCACTAACTGCTACTACAACGGATTTGGGCAATAGGCTTAATGGAAAGTTGGTTTTGTATTTGGAAGATTTGGCAAATCCGAATAATGGGCTTAATTTAGTCCCAAACCCGGTAGTACCAGAACGTTAGCTGTTATTTTATCAGAAAACCCTAAACGATAGATAAACATGGATAGTAACGAAACAGGAAAATTTGTAGAAAAGAACATTCTAAATTTTCATATTATCGAAAAAGGTTGGAACGATATCATTCGTGAAATGTTAGTTGAAATTGCAAATTCTGGTTGGAATCTAAACAAAGAAATTTTCGGCAAAGAAAAGCATGCTAATTTACAATGTTCATGGCATTCAGATGGTAGTGAAAATGAAATATTTCGAAATATTATAATGAAATATGAAAAATTATCTAACGTTACTTGTCAATACTGCGGTGATAAAAGTAAACGTAGATTTTTTCAACATTGGGAATATACTTTATGTAAAAATTGCTATCTCGAAAAAGCAACAAAAGAAATATACTTAAAAAAAAGAAGCAATTTAGGAGAATGTAAAATATGCGGATATTTTGCTTTTTCAGAAGACAATTGTAAGTTTTGTGGAAATTATGATTACAATACAACTGATAAATTTATGTCACCAAAAGAAGGTTTCGAAAGTGAATTAGAATATATTAAACACTGTCAAATGGATATTTTTCTAGATATGAACGATGAAATAGAATTTAGTAAAATAACAAAAGGCTATTCAAAATCAGAATCATACAAAATTCTCTATACAATTGAAGAACTTGACGAGTATAGAAAACTAATTGAAGAATGGGAAAAGCTTTATGAGCATTAAAAAACAACAACAGCTAACAGGTACTACAACGTTAGTAGCAAGTAACAAAGACCTACTACAATGAAAAATATGCTAATAATTATAATGACTTTTTGCGTTGGTTTGACATATGGACAAACGACAAAATGTAATTGTAAAAAATATGAGAATAGAAATCTCAATTTAAATTGTGATATTTTATTCACAGACAATGCAAATAAGTTCAATATTGAAATACTTAAAAAATGGGAAGACTTAAATAAATGCGACAAAATAAAATCAATATCATTCACAGACTTTGACACAATTCCAAAAGAGTTTAAACGATTTAGGAATGTTGAAAAATTAAGAATTGTTGGAATTAATAGAAACAATATTTTTGGACTGCATTATTTTCCAAAACTTAAAGAACTTATACTTGAAGAAACAAAATTGATAATAACTGACAGCACATTATGGACAGCTAATATAGAAAAACTCACAACTAATAAAACAAAAATATTGGGCGTTAAAAGCTTTCAACAATTTCCAAATCTAAAAGAACTAAATATGAGTTTTTCAGGCTTTGACAGTTTTCCTAAAGACTTTAATAGTTTAAGTAAATTAAATTATGCTTCTTTCGCAGGACACACATTTGGTTTTATAAATTTAACTGAAATTGATATTAATAAGCTGAAAAACCTTAAATTTTTTGAGGTCGTTTGTTGGTTTGACAAAATTAGTGGAATCCCAATTGGATTAAATAATAAAGTTTGCACAAAAATAAATTATGAAGGGATATTACAACAAGACAGAAAGAATTTAAATAAATTTACCTGCCACTAACAGCCACTACACGAAATTTGGGTATTTGGCTGAATTTAAAGATTGTTTTGTACTTAGAAAATTTGTACCTAACTAAAAACTCGCATTTTTAATCCCAAACCTCGTGTAGCGTCAGAAAGTTAGTGGCAATGAGTATGAACATCTGTAAAAAAACAATATTTCATCATTAAAAAATGGAAACAAATCAAAATAGCATTAATTTAAAAACCGATCGAATATTCTCATCTTTAAAGCGAGTTGCCAGAATTGTTTTGACAACTTCATCCATACTACTACTTATTTCGATAATTTCACTATTAGTTTACAGAGGAGAATGCTTTAGTGTTAACTCAAATGCGGGTTTTATCATTTGGCCAGCAGTAATAGCATCTATTTATTCAATTGCTTATTCATTACTTACAATTATAACTTTCTTAATATACAAAACCTTCAAGCGTCATTTAATTTGGTCGACAATTAAAACCGAAATTTTGTTTTTAATTCTGACAGGACTAGTAATGGCTATTTTTTATTTTGTTAATGCTTATACTGTAGAAAATTATTAGTCTAATAGCTTGTCAATCGGCGAGACCTTAACAGGCAATATTAAAACAAAATGAGAAAACTAAAACAATTACTGCTAACATTCATATTAATTTCAACCATCATTTCCTGTGCATGGTTTGAACAAAATGAAAATGAGAAAATTGTAGGTAGCTACTCTATTTCTCAAATAGATTCTCAAGGAACAAATGTGACTAAAGGCGTAAAAGAAAGCGGAGGATCTTATAAAATTGTTATTGATTCTGATGTTCATTCCGTTGGTCACTCTGCACAATTTATATTTGCTAAACAAAGAGAGCGTTTCAGTAGTGATACACTAACTAATTATTATATAGTTGATACAATTAAAAATGTAAACGAGAAAGAAGGCGTTTACGGACCTTTAACCAAAATTAAATTTGATAGCTTAGTTATAATATTGAAAATTCCTAATGCGGTGTTTGACATAAACTATCCTAAAAAGCAATAAATCACTGCACTAACAGCCGCTACAACGGATTTGGGCATTGGGTTTAATGGAAAGTTGGTTTTGTATTTATGATTTGGCAAATCCGAAAATAGGGCTTAATTTAGTCCCAAACCCGCTGTAGTGTAAGAACGTTATCCAACATTTTACCAAATGAGAATATTCGACTTTCTTAAGAGAAAAAGCAACTGTCAAGACAATATATCGGAATTTGAAGCCGAATTTGAAATGCACAGTGCTAAAATCCTTTTCAGTTATCTCAGCCTGAAGTTAGAAGATGCTGTGACCTATGAAGACTTATTTAATTTGTGCTATACTCTGTTTTGCACATTAGATATTCTACCTGAAAATCTAAAAACCTTGAAGCTTTCGAAAGAGGTTTTAGCTATGACTTTTGCAAAATTAGCAAGGAAAAGAAAAATAATTAATTTTAATACAAACAAATCAATCGCGTTAATGTTTAACGACATTTCGGATGAAAAGTATTGGATAGAACAAATTAAAGTCCATATAATTGCTGACAAATGGCCTAATAAAGAAAGTGCTAGAATATTACTAGAAAGAAATTGACCTTGAAAGAAAAAATGTTGCATAACAGCTACAACGGATTTGGGCAAAAGGCTTAATGGAAATTGATAATATTTCTTATGACTATACTTCTATGACATTAAATGTTGAAACTTAAATATAAAAAAAGACAGAACCACAAGAATTGATACCCATGTCAAAAAACGTTGACCAAAACCCAAATTTTAGCTTAATAGCTTTAACTGTTCCTAATTTTTATAATATTCTTTTATAAGGCGAGACATAAAAACGTAAAAAAAATTGGAGAGGAAGTTTATTGAAATATTTGAAATAATTAAGAGACAAGGCCAATAACATTCACCTATGAGTATCTAAGACAAAACTACAAATGAAAAAATACACCATTATAATTACAGTATTAATTTCTCTAACAACATTTTCTCAAACAAAAATGCGTTCCATTGAAGAACTTATAAACGAAAACGATTCTGGCTGGCCATTTGTAACAGAATGGATAAAGTTGGCTAAAAATAAAGTTGAAATCTTATCTGTAGACAAACAAAAAGCAAAAGATGCTCTGTATAAAACCCAAATTACAACTCGTTCGCCAATGGGTTCAATTGTATTTGAAACAGGAGGGATTTTAGTCGATAATGGTTGGATTAGAATTCTTGGTTCAGGAAGTGAGAAGCTAAAAAGAAATTTACCTGAATGGAATCTTGGAAAAGGTTTTACTGAATTTGGGCAACCATCATCATTTTTACTCGTAGCTGACGATGCAATTGGTGGTTTCTTTTTATTGAATGGCGGAGGACTTGGAAAAGACTTAGGAAAAATTTACTATTGGGCGCCTGACAATTTAGAATTTGAACCTCTTAACTTAACATATTCTGACTTTTTATTTTTTTGCTTCAACAATAACTTAGACGAATTTTATAAAGGTTATAGGTGGAAAACCTGGAAAAATGATGTAGCAAAATTAGATTGCGATAAAGTTTTTAATTTCAGTCCATACTTATGGACAAAAGAAGGTAAGAATATTGAAAAAGTATCTAAAAAAGATGTCCCAATAGAAGAACAATACAAACTGAATTTGGAGTTTAGAAAGCAACTCGAAATAGATAAATAAACAGCTACAAACAGGCTAAAACAGATTTGGGATGATTTGGCAATTCAAAGAAAAGAACTTGATTTCGGTCAAAACCAGATATGTTACAAAAAGTTATCAGTAATGATGTTACATTTTTAAAGTGAACATAATTCAGGACAGCTATTATTTTTTGTTTATTTTACCGGATGATGATTTTCCTTCAGACATAATTTTCTCACGGTGCTGCATTCCCCATTTTTTCATCGCTCCCACAACTTCTTCCAGCATATGACTATAAGGCAGTAATTCGTATTCAATAGTTACAGGATAACCATTTTCGACTTTCTTTACAATAAGACCATCTTATTTGCTATACTAAAAAAATGGTAATAGCCGGATTCATTTTATGGATATTAAGTTGGCTAAGTCTAAATAGATGGAATAATTATTTATTTTTAATTCATAAATTCGAACATTGTAAATTGTAATATCATGATACTAGGGTTAAAACAAATTGATGATAAAATTGTAATGACAGAACCAGAAAGGCAATATAAGTTTGTGCTGCTATATTGCAAAATGGGACTGATAAAAATTGATATCGACAATCAGCTTTATGAAATTAAGGAATGCCAATTTTTAACCATTACACCAAAACAATTTTATCAGTTCCTCAAAATTGAAAATTGTGAAGGATATGTTCTGGAATTTACTTATGATTTTTTTTGCAAAGATGAAAAAACCGTTGAGTTGATATATCACAATGGCTTATATTGTCATTTTGGACTCAATGAGCTTATAAACATACCGGATATAGCTAGTTTTAATAAAGTTGAAGGTTATTTTAATACTCTTAAAAATGAATTGGCTTCTAAAGATTTTGAATACGAAACAAGCCTTCATTCTATTTTAAAATTACTGATTATAGAAATCAGCAGATGCAAAATTTTCCAGCAGCAGAGGGCTCTTTACAAACCTGATGCCCTCTTTTTACATTTTCTGAATTTAGTAAGAGACAATTTTGAAAAACGTCTTACTGTAAAAGAATATGCTGCTCAACTGAATATTTCAGAACAGAAATTAAATGAATTAACTAAGAAAAATACAGGCGAAACCACACAACAACTCATAAATGATTTAATCATTTTAGAAGCAAAACGTCTTTTTAATTACGAAAATTTGAATGTAAAACAAGTTGCTTACCAATTAGGCTTTGATGATAATCATTATTTCTCCAGATTTTTTAAAAAACAAACTGCTACAAGGGCAAAAGATCATTTAAGAACTTTATTAATTAATTGATTAAATCATTGTCCACCACTTTCAGGGATTTGTCCATTTTCTATCATTAAAGGTCATTTTATTTTTGCATCTGATATTTTAAAAATAATTAATATGCAAACGCAAAGAATCGACATCGCAAAGGTAACTCCGGGAGCTTACCAGTCACTTATTGAACTGGATAAGTATGTTTCTGAAACAAATTTATCAAAATCACTCTATCATTTAATCAAAGTACGTGCATCTCTTATCAATGGGTGTGCTTTATGTATTCAGTCACACAGCAAAGACGCTTTGGCTGATGGTGAATCAATAAAAAAGCTTTTGGCCTTAAGCGCCTGGGAAGATTCTCCTTACTTTACAGAAGAAGAAAAAGCAATACTGGCTTTAACAGATGAAACAACTTTGATATCAAAAAATGGTGTTTCTAATGACATTTTCGACAATGCCATCAAAATTTTAGGCAAAGAAAAAGTTTCACATTCCATTATGGCAATCGCCTGCATTAATGCATGGAACAGAATTGGAAGAGCTACTTTATTAATTCCTGAATAATTGCTATGACTGAAATAAAAACTGCAGTTACAAACCAAGACATAGCTTCCTGCTGGGAGGCTATGTATCTTTTAAGGCCTATGCTTAAGAAAACAGAATTCATTAAAAAAATAAAGGAAATGCAAAAAGAAGGTTACACTCTTCTTTACATTTCACAAAATAATGAAGCCGTTGCCGTTGCAGGTTACCGTTTTTTTACAATGCTCTATTGTGGTAAAATGCTTTATCTGGATGACCTTTCTACATTAGAAATCTACAGAGGGAAAGGCTACGCTTCTATCCTGCTCAATTATATCTATGAAATTGCAAAGTTTGAAAAATGCTCTTCTGTACAATTAGATAGCGGACACATCAGAACTGATGCTCATAAACTTTATTACAAAGAAAATTTTACTATTAATGCCTTTCATTTTAATAAACAGTTATGAAAATATCTCAAACCATACTCATTGAATGTTTTTTAAGATTGTCCTTGAGTGCCGGATTTTTATCGGCTGTGGCAGATCGTTTGGGCATTTGGCCAAAAGAAGTTTCCGCTTGGGGCAACTGGGAAAATTTTGTTTCATACACAAAAACATTAATTTCATTTTTCCCGACCAAAATAATTCCGGCTATAGGTTTTGTCGCCACCGTTTTAGAAATTGTATTTGCTGTCTTGTTGCTGACAAACTTTAAAACTATCTTAATTACCAAAGCAAGTGGCTTTTTATTATTACTGTTCGCATTAGCAATGTCATTTTCAACAAGCTTAAAAGCACCTCTTGACTATTCTGTTTTTTGTGCCTCGGCAGCTGCGTTTGCTTTAAGTGAAATTGTAATGATGAGACAGAAACAAAATTAGTTGCAAAAATTAAAATTATAAACTGACAACAAAGGTTTGGCAAAAAGTACGCATATCAATTCTTATGCTTAAAATCCATTTTTTTGCCAAACCTCAACATTCTTCTAATTTAAATTTTAATCATTCATCAAAAAAAATTAAAAAATAATTCCCATATAATAAGTATACTTATTATATTTGCACATATAATAAATATAATTTTATAACTATATGTGGACAAAATCTCATTCAATCGTAACAAAAGAAGTTACAAAAGAACAAATGTGGAAACTATTTTCGGATGTAAACAATTGGCATACCTGGGACAATGGTATTGAATTCGCCAAACTTGAAGGAAAATTTGAAAAAGGAAACTATTTTACTTTGAGACCAAAGGGTGGCCCAAATGTAAAAGTAGAATTACTGGAAACTTTTGAAGATCAAAGTTTTCTGGATGTAACGGAATTTCCATTAGCCAAAATGTATGATAATCATATTTTTGAAGAAACAAATGATGGGTTAAAAATCACAAATACTATTACTGTTACAGGTATTTTAGGCTTTTTATGGAGAAAAATTGTAGCTCAAAAAATCGTTGATGGATTACCAACAGATATGAAAACACAAATTGAAGCGGCTTCAAAACTATGAAAACAATAAAATACTGGATAGCCACAATTTCAAAAGAGCATGCGATGAGAGGTGTTGCAGGTAGTTTTATACAAGTATGTCATGGAAAAGAAACACCTTTGAAACGAATGAAACAGGGAGATTATTTACTTATTTATTCTTCGAAAATAACAATGGAAGGCAACGAAAAATATCAGGCTTTTACAGCCGTCGGTCATGTAAAAGATGATGAAATTTATCAATACCAAATGACTGAAAGTTTCAAACCTTTCAGACGAAACATTGAATTTTTAAACTGTACAGAAAGTTCAATTATTCCGTTAATTAACGATCTTGAATTTATTACCGATAAAAAATTTTGGGGATATCCATTTCGTTTTGGTTTCTTTGAAATCAAAGAAAAGGATTTTAATTTTATAACTTCAAAAATGCTACAAAATGAAATCAGAAGACAACACCTTTAGCGTAGAAAAAACAGAAGAAAGTTCCGGGTTTTTATTATGGCAGGTTACTAATCTTTGGCAAAGGCAAATTAAAAAAGCCTTAGAACAATACAACCTTACCCATTCACAATTTGTTCTAATGGCGAGTATTCATTGGCTAACAATCCACAAACAGGAAGTTACACAAATTGTCTTATCTGATCATACAAAAATTGATCCCATGACAACTTCAACTGTTTTAAGAACATTACAGCAAAAAGGGCTTATACTGCGACAAGAACATTTAACAGATACAAGAGCCAAAACAGTTGAACTAACAGAAACCGGAAAAGAAACAATAAAAAAAGCAATTGTAACTGTTGAAAATTTTGACAAGGAGTTTTTTTCATTACTGGGCAGCAAGACAATAGAAATGAATAAGAATTTATTAACTTTACTTGGACAGAAATAAGAAAAATAAGTTGGCCTTACCTGAGGCAATCAAAGCCTAAGATTATAATTCCATACTTAGTTATTTTTAAAATTTGTAAGTCATGACTAAGAAATCTATAGCCCGAAACTTTTTAAAACTCGCTGCCTCAGGACATTCACATGAAGCGTTTAGGCTGTACACAGGTAAAAATTTCAAGCATCATAATGCCTATTTTAAAGGAGATGCAGACACTTTGATGCTGGCTATGGAAGAATCTGCAAGAACCAATCCGAATAAGATTTTTGAAATTCACCATGTTTTAAGAGATGGTGATTTGGTTGCAGTTCATTCACATGTGAAACAAAACTCAACAGATTCAGGTGTCGCTGTTGTTCATATTTTTCGATTTGAATCAGACAAAATAGTCGAAATTTGGGATTTAGGACAGCCAATTCCAAAGAAAAGCATTAATGAAAATGGAATGTTTTAAAATAAAAGAAAATTTAAAGACAATAAAATTATCAAAAAAACAAATCATAATAATGAAGCTAATTTTCAGAATATCCTCTATATTTTCTTTGCTTTTTCTTCTGTCCAACTGCAATTCATTCGCTCAAAAAAAAGACAATTATACGAACCAAATTGATAGTTTAATTAAAGTTACTGAACCCAAATTTAATGGTATTATTCTAATTACTCAAAAGGGAAAAACGCTATATAAGAAAGCTTATGGTTTTGCTAATTTTGAAACTAAAAAGCCTTTAAAATCAGACAGCCAATTTGAAATCATGTCAAATACAAGACAAATCACGGCTGTTTTAATTTTGAAAGAAGTCGAAAAAGGCTTAATTGACTTGCAGGCACCCATCAAAAGATATTTGCCTGAACTTATGCAAACCTGGGCAGATTCTGTGACTGTTCATCAACTACTAAATCACACACATGGAATAATTGATCTTGATAAACCGCTGTTATTTAAACCCGGAACTGAATTTAAATATGGGAATCTAAGTTATAGTTTACTTGGAAAAATAATTGAAGCTACTTCTAAAAAAAGCTATTCAGAAATTGCAAATACCTTTTTCAAAGAGTTAAAAATGAAGAATACTTTTTGCTATTCTAAAGATAAAATATTACCTGTAGTTACTGGTTATATAAACACCAATTCTGTTTTTGAACCTGTAACAAAAACTATAATAACTTCAGAAAGTATCGCTTCAAACGGTATTATTTCGACTGCGGGAGATTTAGCAATTTGGAATCAAAATTTGCATCACAAAAAACTTTTAAAGCCTGAAAGTTATCAACTAATGTTTAAATACAATATCACGGCACAGCACGGCTTTTTTGGAAAAGAAAAAGAAGGTTATGGATATGGCATCAGAATTATCGAAAAAGATTCTGTAAAATATGTTGGACATACTGGTCTTGGTGATGGGTTTTCATCTGTGAATATTTATTTCCCGGAAAACGATTTGAATATGATTGTTTTAGAAAATCAAATGAACGCTGACCCTAATTTGTTTTACGCTTCTGAAATTCAAATCAGAAATATTTTATTTAAAAGCACTTTACTGAATCAAAAATAAAATACAATGGCAAAAAATAAAACAACCCAAACAGAAAACAGTGTTACCGATTTTATCAATACTGTCGATGACGAAGTAAAAAGAAATGATTCATTTGAATTAATAAAAATAATAGAGCAACAAACCGGTTTTGAGCCTAAAATGTGGGGACCAGGTATTATTGGTTTTGGAAATTATCATTACAAGTACGACAGCGGACACGAAGGCGATGCACCATTAGCCGCTTTTTCTCCCAGAAAAGATGCGATTTCACTCTACCTCTCTTCTTCTTTTAAAAATAAGGAAGAACTGCTTTCTAAATTTGGAAAACACAAAGCCGGAAAAGGCTGTATTTATATTAAAAAATTAACTGACATCAATAATGAGATACTGAAACAAATGATTTCAGAATCAGTAAAAGAAATACAAAAACTATATCCCTCAATCTAAAATAATCATGAGCTTAACAATAATCCTTCTTTTATTAGTATTAATTTTTTATTTTTTATTCCATCCCAGATTTGGAAAACAACCTTCAGGAGAAAGACTGGGTGTAATACAAAAATCACCTCAATACAAAAACGGAAAATTCGAAAATGAAAATTTCACTCCGGAGCTTGCGGAAGGTTATGGCTATTATGAAGTTCTAACCGAATTTTTATTTAAGAAGGTTGACCGAAAAACCCCAACTGATATTATTCCTTCCGTAAAAACGAATTTAAAGGAACTTCCTTTACATCAGGATGTTTTAGTTTGGTTTGGGCATTCGTCTTATTATATTCAGCTTGAAGGTAAACGTTTGTTAATTGACCCTGTTTTCAGTGGCAACGCCTCTCCTATTTACGGAACAACAAAAGCCTTTAAAGGAACTGATATTTACACCTATGATGATATTCCTGAAATTGATTATTTGCTGATAACGCACGACCATTATGATCATTTGGATTATAAAACTATAATGGAACTAAAACCAAAAATAAAAAAAGTAATCACAGCACTTGGTGTTGGTTCACATTTTGAATTTTGGGGCTTTCCAGTAGAAAATATTATCGAAAAAGACTGGCACGAAAAAGTAGCATTAGATCAAAATCTAGCGCTTTATACTGCTCCATCAAGGCATTTTTCCGGCAGAAGCATCAAGCGTTGTAATACACTCTGGACGTCTTTTATTTTAGAAACCAACGATTTTAAAATGTATTTGGGCGGCGACAGCGGTTACGATACTCATTATGCTAAAATTGGTGAGAAATATGGTCCTTTTGACATTGCGCTTATTGATAATGGACAATATAATCCGGCATGGAAATACATTCACAACTTGCCTGAAGATGCAATAAAAGGGATGAAAGACTTAAAAGCAAAAAGAGTCTTTCCGGTTCATAATTCAAAATTTCCTTTGTCACTTCACTCTTGGGACGAGCCTTTAATTAAAGTAACCGAATTGAACGCCATCTCAGAGGATCCGATTCCGCTGATTACACCAATGATTGGGGAATTGGTCGAACTGAAAAATGATAAGCAGGAGTTTAAGCAATGGTGGAAAGGGGTCAAATAATTAATTGTTAAGGTGAATTGTTAATTATCAATTGAAGCCAAAAATTCCCTGAAACTGTAAAATCCTAACCTGTAAAACGAAAAACTTGAATCTAAAAAAATACATATTCGTCCTTGGTTTTCTAATTTGTACTTCTGCATTCTCACAAAACACCTATGTCTTTTTAGGATCCTATAACCTGGACAAAACCGCAGAAGCAATTCAGATCTATCAATTAGACACCGTAAATGGAAATCTGAATAAAATTGCCGGAGTGAAAAACATCATCAACCCATCCTATTTAACTGTTTCTCCAAACGGAAAATACGTATATGCCTGTACGGATACTAAAACACCAAACGCAGGAAGTGTAAGCAGTTTTGAATTTAATCCAAAAAACAAATCACTTACTTTTTTGAATAAGCAGACAAGCGGAGGTGAAAATCCTGTCTATATTTCGGTCCATAAAAATGGCAAATGGCTTGTAAATGCTAATTATACAGAAGGCAGTGTATCGATTCATCCATTATTAGAAAACGGAACAATCGATTCTATTGCTCAAAATTTTCAATATATCGACGGAAGTGTGCATAAAGAGAAACAAACACGTTCACATGTCCATTCGGCTATATTTTCCCCTGACTTTGATTATTTATTTTTGCCTGATTTAGGGGCGGATAAAATCAGGTGTTATAAATTTGATGAAAAGCAAAAAAAGCCTTTAACTGAAGCTTCAGTTCCATTTACAAAAACCGATATAGAAGCCGGACCGAGACATTTCACTTTTCATCCCAATCGAAAAATTGGATATTGTATCGAAGAAATGGCTGGCAGCATAAGTGTTTATAAATACAAAAACGGAAGTTTAAAAAAGATTCAGCGCATCAGTACGCACCCGGATAGTATAACCGACGGTTACGCAAGTTCAGATATTCATATTTCACCTGACGGGAAATTTTTATACGCCTCGAACAGGGGAAAAGAAAATAATATTGCCATTTTTTCTATTGATGGAAAAGGGCTTTTAAAGAATATAGGGTATCAGTCTACTTTAGGCGACCATCCCAGAGTTTTTGCTCTTGATGAAACCGGAAATTTCTTAATAGTTACGAATGTCAATTCAGGGAATGTAATCGTTTTTCAAAGAAACCCAAAAACAGGATTGCTTAAAAAAGTTGGTAATGAAATCAAAATGGAAAATGTTTCCTGCGTTCAGATTAAAAAGATACAATAATCGTAAGACTTAAAAAAATGACAAGTGCAAATTTCAATTTACAGCCGGAAATTTTAGAAAATGAAATTATAAAATTAATTCCGCTTCATGAAGATCATTTTGAGGCTCTTTATGAAGTAGCATCCGATCCTTTAATTTGGGAGCAGCATCCCATAAAAGACCGATATCAAAAAGATGTTTTCAAACCTTTTTTTGAAACTGCTGTGAGTTCGAAAGGTGCTTTTTTAGTTTTAGACCAAAAAACAAACGAAGTTATTGGCACTACCCGATTTTATGATTATAATCCGGAGAAATCAACCATTGGAATTGGTTATACTTTTATTGGAAGAAAGTTTTGGGGCGGGCCCTATAATCGATCTGCAAAACAATTACTTATCGATTATGCTTTTCAAACAGTTAACTCTATACTTTTTCATGTTGGAGCAGAAAATTTGCGTTCTCAAAAAGCAGTTTTAAAATTGGGCGCCGAAAAAATAAACGAAATGATTTTTCCGCATAATGGTGTTGATTTACCTCACTATGAATATGAATTGAAGAAAATTATAAGTTAATATTTATTCGTTACCCGCTATTTTATCAAAACTCAACTGAAACAATGATGATTTAAAAATTGAATTTAGAAAAATGAAAAAAATTCCATTAATATTTGTTTTAACCTTATTAAGCTGCAATTCAAAAAAGAATGAAGAATTAATTCGAGAGGAAGAATCAATTATCATTATCCAAACCTTACTTGAAGAAAAAGGATTAGAAATGGTAAGCGATTTTCGCACTGAACAAAAACTTCCAATCTGTTTAAATTTAAAAAAAGTTGTTGTCAAAACTAAATGCTTTGAAGAAACAAAAAATAATGATAAAATATCAGTAATAAAATTACCTGAAAAATCATTTACAAACATAGCAGAAGTTTGCATAGAAAAAATATGCAAATCCAGACCTATTGATAACTCATTTTTCTTAAAAAACGATTCTCTTAATATTGTTAATCAAAATGAAACCTTTAAAGCATTCAAAATTCCTAAAAGTATAACCCAAAAGTTTGAGACTATTGAATTAACTAAAAATTTAAAAATAACTGAAAAATATATTCAATTTTCTATTCCAATATTTTCAAAAGACAATACTAAAGCATACTTAGAATTTGACCATTATTCCGACAATGAAAATAGTTATGGTAACTCAATATACTTAGAAAAAACTAATGGAAAATGGAAAATAAAGTATATTGAAGGAAATTGGGATGTTTAAAAAAAGTAGCAGGTAACAGCCGTAATTAGTCATGAGGCTAAATATAAGCAATTCCTTAACCCTTAACCCTTAACCTTTAACTCAAAAAAAAATAATGAAAAGAATAACAGTCTTCTGTGGCTCCAGTTTTGGTACTGAAGAAATTTACAAAGAACAGGCAGCCTTACTTGGTGAAACATTAGCAAAACAAAATATAGAATTAGTTTACGGCGGTGCTAATGTAGGCTTAATGGGTGCTGTTGCAGATGCTGTTTTGAATAACGGCGGAAAAGCAATTCGTGTTTTACCCAATTTTTTGCGATCAAAAGAAATTGCGCATTTGGGTTTAACAGAACTTATTCTGGTGGAAAGCATGCACGAAAGAAAAACCAAAATGAATGATTTATGTGATGGTGTAATTGCGCTTCCGGGTGGTTTTGGAACATTAGAAGAACTTTTCGAGATGATTACATGGGCTCAATTAGGATTACACAAAAAACCAATTGCCATTTTGAATATTAATGGTTTTTATGATTATCTGATACAATTAACTGAAGTCATGGTTAGTAAAGGTTTATTGAAAGAGGTTAATCAGCAAATGCTTTTGGTGAGTGACGATATTGATGATTTATTGAATAAAATGAATAATTATACAGCGCCAACCGTTGGAAAATGGATTGATAAACGAGATGTTTGATTTTTTTCAGCAAACTGATTTTCTATTTTTAACATAATTTACAGAATAACTTTCTTATCTTGTGATTCAAAAAAAACTGAAATTTGCTTATTAAAAAATGAAAAACTTAAAAGCCTTTTACCTTTTATTCACCCTTATTTTATCTATAAATTTTACAAACGCACAAGATACTGATACCGGAAACTGGTTTATTTATTTTGGAAATCAGGCCATCAATGAAAAATGGAACTGGCATAACGAAGTACAATATCGTAATTATAATTTTGCCGGCGATACACAACAATTATTATTAAGAACAGGAATTGGATACAATCTTACTGAAAACAATAATAACATTTTATTAGGATACGGTTTTATCAATTCACAAAATTACATTCCGGGAACAGACGATAAAACAGATAGTAACGAACATCGCATTTATCAGCAGTTTATAACACGTCAAAATTTTGGCAGGTTTTATTTGCAACATCGTTATCGTGTGGAAGAACGCTTTTTAAAAGATGATTTTCAAATGCGTTTCCGCTATTTTTTAGCTTTGAATGTTCCAATTAACAAGCCTAAAATGGAAGAAAATGCATTTTATATTTCGGCTTATAATGAAATATTTCTAAACGCAGAATCACCAACTTTTGATCGTGACCGTTTATATGGAGCATTAGGATATGTGATCAACAAGAATTTCAGAGTTGAAGCCGGTTTTATGAGACAAATTCAGGAAAAAACAGGACGTAATCAATTTCAAATCGTAATTTACAACAACATCCCTTTTTTTAGCAGTAAATAACATTTCAAAATCCGTAAGTATGGCAACAGTAAATAATAATTTTGCAAAAGCCGAAATGCTGATCAGAAAACCCGTTTCAGAAGTTTTTGAAGCATTTGTTAATCCTGAAATAACAAGCAAATTTTGGTTTACCAGGGGCTCAGACAAATTAGAAGAAGGCAAATCGACTGTATGGACCTGGGAAATGTATGGTTTTTCGCTCACTGTTTTAACTAAGGTAATTGACGAAAACAAACGAATTGTCATAGAATGGGGAAATAGCGGAGAAGCAACGATTATAGAATGGGTTTTCAACTCGTTGGATGAAAAAGAAACTTTTGTAAGCATTACCAATTCTAATTTTAAGGGCGATACTGATAAAATACTTTCTGAGGTTCGAAATTCTACAGAAGGTTTCACACTGGTTTTAGCCGGAGCCAAAGCTTTTTTAGAGCATCAGATACAGTTGAATTTAGTGTTGGACAGATTTCCAAAAGGCCTGAGTTAATCATTCTAAAAATAATTATCATGGCAGCAATTCCTATTCCAAAACCTGTTAATATTGATGAATACATTGGAAGCTTTCCAAATGACGTACAGGAAATTTTAGAAAAAGTGAGAATGACAATTCATAAAGCTGCTCCTGATGCAAAAGAAAAAATCAGTTATTCGATGCCGGCTTTTGAACAGAACGGAATCGTTGTTTACTTTGCAGCTTTTAAAAATCATATTGGACTCTATGCACTGCCAAGTGGTCATGAACAATTTAAAGAAGCGCTTTCTAAATACAAATCAGGCAAAGGTTCCGTACAATTTCCATTAAATCAGCCCATGCCATTCGATTTAATAACCAAAATTGTAAAATTCAGAGTACAGGAAAATCTTGAAAAAGTAAAACATAAATAATCAAATATGAATTTATCTGAACATTATAATGAGCTTTTCAAAACATCATCTGAACTCATTTTATCTGAAAATTATACAATCGACCCAAAGATTAATAATGATTCTGATAAAAGATTTGGAGTTACTTTACTTGTCCGTCCCAGTGAAGAAATAAAGGCCAATGTACAGGAATTTCTGAAAGAATTAAAAAATATAGAGCCGGATCAGTATTATTACCCAAACTCTGATATTCATGTAACCACTATGTCTATTATTTCGTGCGCCGAAGGATTTAAACTGGATAAATTTTCTACATCAAAGTATGTTGAAATCATTGAAAAAAGTCTGGTAGATGTCAATGAAATCCAAATTGATTACCGTGGCGTTACCTTATCTCCAGATGCGGTAATGATCCAGGGGTTTCCGACTGATGATTCATTAAATATTTTACGTGACAAGCTTCGTGATAATTTCAAAAATTCTTCCTTAAAACAAAGTATCGACAGCCGTTATAGTATTACGACAGCCCATTCGACAGTGATGCGTTTTCAGAAAAAATTAAAAAATCCAAAAAAACTAATTGAAGTCGTTGAGAAGTTCAGGAACCACAATTTTGGAAAATTTACGGTTGAAAAAATTGAATTGGTTTATAATGACTGGTACCAGCGCGATAGAAACACTATTAATCTGTGTGATCTTTATCTGAAGTATTTTTAGCATTCAACACCACTTATCCTTTTTTCAAAATATTCCCTAATCCTTTACTTATTTGTTCAATCGCTTCAATACCTTTTGTTAATGGTGTTGCTGTAAAATCTTCATAAGCATCCATGGCACTTTCTTTTCGGTCATCCTGTGGGTAAACTAAAATCAGGTTGTTTTCATTAAAAGATTTTTCAAACTTCTGAGGTAATTTATCAAAGATAGACTGGTATGAAACAGACCCTTTTCTGGATAAATTAAACACAATTAAATCAGTAGGCTTAATTTCATCAGAGATAGCTTCAAAATCTTCCCAATCCAAAATACTTTTGAAGGCTAATTTTGCATTCAATTTTAAACTATTTGCAATTTGTTGAATGGCCTGATGGGTTTTATACTCGGCATAAATTACAATCGGAATACTTAATTCCTGCGATAACCTGAAGATTTTCTGTAATAAGAGATGAAAACCAACACCTCTTTCAGAAAAAGGCGGACAAATAAAAACCAATCTTTTCTCTTCAATAAATGTCTTTTGAAATCTACAAATGAATAAGGTTTTATCTACATTATTGATAATTGAATCTACATTTTCTCCAAAAATTTTATCCAGAAAACCTGTTTTTCTTGGCCAGCCGATGATTACGATATCTGACATGATTTCTTTGGAAGTCCGGGCAATTCCACTAGCCGGATTATGGTCAATCCTGGCAATTGTATTAATTTTTATTTCAGAAGCTGATCCCTGAATAACAAACTTATCAACTGCTTTTTTATATTTTAAAATATTGATTTCGGCTTGGTCGTTGTTAGGCACAATCGTTAATAATGTTACAGGATTGGCCGATTTTTTATCTTTTATTAAAAGTGCGAAATCCAATAACGGTTCTGTTGCTGATGTTTTCGCTAACGGAATCAAGATGTGTTCGTCCAAAATCTGATCTTTATTGGCATCTTCAGGAGAAACCTCTTCCTCGCAGATTGCAATCTTTTTTGCCGCTTTTTCGGTAGCAAAAGAAGCCACAATACAGGTCACCAATATTAAGATAATAGTTCCGTTCAATATATTTTCATCGAGAATTTTTGCTTTAAATCCAACTAAAATTACAGCCAGAGTTGCAGCAGCGTGTGCACTGCTCAATCCGAAAATTAACTGTCTTTCGGTTTTGGTATATTTAAAAACAATCTGGGTAAAAAATGCAGCAATCCATTTTCCAAAAATAGCCACAACACTCAACGTTCCGGCAACAATTAAGGCTGTTGGGCCGCTTAAAATAACACTAATATCAACCAGCATCCCCACAGAAATCAGGAAAAACGGAATAAATAACGAATTACCAATAAATTCAATCCTGTTCATTAACGCAGATGAATGCGGAATTAAAGGGTTTAAAGCCAAACCTGCTACGAAAGCCCCAATAATTGGCTCTACTCCTGCTACCTCAGCTAAAAATGCGGCGAAGAAAACCACTGAAAGTACAAAGATATAATGGGCATGTTTTTCACTTTCCAGTTTTTTAAAGAACCATTTTGCAATTCTCGGGATAACCAAAAACATAATCGCAGAGAAAATAGCCAGTGAAACTCCTAATTTTATCCAGAAAGCCTGATTTAAATTTCCCTGACTGCTCCCCATAATAACAGCCAGAATAATCAAAACGGCTGTATCAGTCAGAATCGTCCCTCCTACTGTTATGGCAACAGCCTGATTTTTGGCAATCCCCAATTTACTCACAATCGGGTAAGCAACCAAAGTATGTGTCGCAAACATACTTGCTGTTAAAAAACTGGCATTAAAATCATATTTCAAAAGATAAAAACAAACCGGAAACCCTATTGTTAATGGAAAAATAAAAGTAAAAAAACCAAATAGCAAACTTTTATTTCTATTCGCTTTGAACTCATTCATATCCAACTCTAAACCTGCAATAAACATGATGTAAAGTAATCCGATAGTAGAGAACAAATCGACTGCAGAATTTTTAGCCAAAATATTAAGTCCATGAGGACCAATGATAACTCCTGAAATAATCAAACCAATAATTCCGGGAATATTAATTTTTTTTAATAAAATAGGGGATAATAAAATGATGAAAAGTATCAACGAAAAAATCAATACGGGATTGTTAAGCGGTAATTCAAATTCGTTTATAAAATGCCTGAAAAATTCTATCATAGTGTAATTTTAGCTACTGTTAGTTGATCTTGTTTCTCAAAAGATATTTTAAGATTTAAAGCGAAACACCCAAAAGTCGCAGTTTATTTTGATTATTAAAAAACTAAAAAGATCAGTTTCTTGAACAAATATTTCTTTTACAAAAATACCTAAAAAAAGGCCGAACTTTCTATTAAAGCCCTATATTAAGCATTTAATTTTGTTTCATTGACAAATCATTAATATTTAATATTTTTTTTAACAAAACTGCAACATTAACAAACAAAAACGAAACTTCTTTGCATTATTCAATTATCTTTGTTTTAATAAAATTTGAACAATGGAAGAATGTATCTCTGTTTTTGATATGCTTAAAATTGGGGTTGGCCCATCTAGTTCACATACATTAGGACCGTGGCGGGCAGCTGAACGCTTTTTAGAAGAGTTACGAAGCCAGTCTGTATTAAAAGAAATTACAAGAGTTAAGGTTGACTTGTACGGATCACTTTCATTAACCGGAAAGGGCCACGCAACTGATTTAGCTGTTATGCTGGGCTTAAGCGGTCAGGATCCTGAATATATCCCAATTGAAAATATAGCCGGAATTATCAAAACTATCGAAACCAAAAATGAGATTATTCTGGGCAATCAATTCACAATTCCGTTTTACTTTCTTCAGGACATTGTTTTCAACAAAGACTTTCTTCCTTTTCATGCTAACGGATTAAAGTTTACTGCTTATAAAACCGACAATACTGAATATGAATCGACTTTTTATTCTATCGGTGGAGGGTTCGTGGTTAAAGAGGAACGTACGAATGCCAAAATAAAAGAAGTCATAAAATGTGCTTTTCCTTTTCCGGTTCAAAATGCTGTTGAGCTTTTAAATTATACTATTTCTGAGAACAAATTGATTTCGGAAATTGTTTATGAAAACGAAAAATCCATGCGTCCTGAAACCGAAATTCATTCGGAATTAATGCGTATATGGAATACTATGCTTGAATGCATGTACATTGGCTGCCATACAGGAGGGGTTCTCCCCGGAGGACTGAATGTACGCAGAAGGGCCTTTGATATGCATCAAAATTTAATTGGCTTATCAAATTATAATGATCCGCAATCCTGGCTGGAAGAAATTAGAAAAACGGAAGTAAAATTTCGTCAAATCTTAAAATGGGTTAGTTGTTTTGCACTTGCTGTTAATGAAGTTAACGCATCCTTAGGTCGTGTGGTTACAGCACCTACAAACGGAAGTGCCGGTGTAATCCCAGCTGTATTAATGTACTATCTGGTAATTGAAAATCATAATGCCGGTGAAAAAGAAATCAAACAATTTTTGATGGTTGCCGGAGAAATTGGAAGTATTTTTAAAAAAGGATCTACAATTTCTGCCGCAATGGGTGGCTGTCAGGCTGAAATTGGTGTTTCGTCATCGATGGCTGCTGCAGCGCTTTGCGAATTAATGGGCGGAACGCCTGCACAGGTTTTGATGGCTGCAGAAATTGCCATGGAACATCATTTAGGTTTAACCTGTGATCCAATTGGTGGATTAGTTCAGATTCCATGCATCGAAAGAAATACAATGGGCGCCATAAAAGCCATAAACGCAGCTGAACTAGCTCTTGAAACAGACTCTAAAAATGCCAAAGTACCATTAGACAAAGTAATCAATACGATGTGGCAAACAGCAAAGGATATGAATTCAAAATATAAAGAAACTTCTGAAGGCGGACTGGCGATTGCCGTAAATATGGCTGATTGCTAAAAATTATTATATGAAAAAATATTACTTTATAGCGGTACTGTTTTGCTCTGCTTTATTATATTCTCAAGATCGTTATTTTATCAATTCAGACACAAGGTTGTATACATCAGCCGATACTTCTTCTGAATTTTTGGGTTATTTTAAATATAGTGCGCAAGTTCGTTTATTATCTGATAATCAAAATGGCTGGTATAAAGTACAAGCTGATAATTTTAATGAAGGATATGTTCGTAGCGAATTCATATCTAAATCATTAAATGCCAGAGATGTTAAAACTGTAGATAATGAAAATCCTATTATTTATGGTGGCGATCATTATCATGGTAGCAATCACCTTTTTGTTTTAGTCGCAGGCTTAAAAGCCAGAGCGTTACCTGATAAAAATTCAAAAATCAGGGAAGTTTTATTTACCGGCGACGCAGTTACTATTGGTTATTTTCCAAAAAATGAAGGGGAATGGGTAAACATATCCGGTAGTATTAACGAAGAATATGCCAAGTTTACACTAAGAAAATTTGTCGGCAAACGACCTGATTTGAATGTTTTAATTAAAAACTTTGAAAAATTAGAGGTCAATAATATTACCGAACGTAAAACGGTAAGCGAACGTATTGTTGAGTTGGCCTGGAATAGTGATTACTCAAAATTACCCTCAGCTTATGAAAAATATTATGAAGTTGTAAAACAATTAAACGATCCAAAACTTCTTGCTGATACGGAATTAAATATAGCTTTAGCAAAAGGTCTGGCAAAACACAAATCACCTGAACAAATCATTGCCTTCTCTAAAAAAGCTGAATTTGTTTTAAAAGGAACAAAGACAAAATCTCTGTATTTATCCCAAAAAGAATTGGTGAGTACATTTGGAAAACCTAATAAAAAAGCATCCATTAGTGATGATTGCGGCATTTATTTAAGCGACTTATTTTATTATTATCCGGATTTGGAAGTTTCTGTTGATGAAAAGAATAATAAAGCTGAAATAGTGAAAGTTTTTATCAATGAAAACAATAAACTGATAATCAGCCCAAATCATATATTGGACCGCTCAGTATCCGAAAAAGCTTTTATTGAAAAATATGGAACTTATATTGATGCTTCCATAAAGTCCCCACACCATTATTCAATCATTACTGAATACAGCCAATTTGGAATTGAATTCAGGAATGGAAAGCTATTTGCGATAGAAATATTCTTCTATTGCTGATTCCCAATTTATATTTATTCAATACTTTTACATTCAAAAAAAAATAAAAATGTCAGTAGCTAAAAAAGATTACAAAAGAATCACTACAAAATCGTTGATTGAAATGAAAAGTCACGGAGAAAAAATCTCTATGCTGACTGCTTACGATTACACGATGGCAAAAATTGTGGATACCGCAGGAGTTGACGTAATCCTTGTTGGCGACTCAGCATCAAATGTTATGGCGGGTCACGAAACCACTTTGCCTATTACCTTAGATCAGATGATTTATCACGCCTCTTCTGTAGTCCGTGCTGTTGACAGAGCATTGGTTGTAGTAGATTTGCCTTTTGGAAGTTATCAATCTGATCCGAAAGAGGCCTTGCGTTCGTCTATCAGAATCATGAAAGAAAGCGGTGGACATGCCGTGAAACTTGAAGGCGGAAAAGAAATTAAAGAGTCAATCAGAAAAATATTAAATGCAGGAATTCCTGTAATGGGTCATTTAGGTTTAACACCTCAGTCTATTTACAAATTTGGAACTTACAGTGTTCGTGCCAAAGAAGATGAAGAAGCTGAAAAATTGATTGAAGATGCCAAAATGCTTGAAAAAGTGGGCTGTTTTGCAGTAGTTCTTGAAAAAATACCTGCTGATTTAGCCGAAAAAGTAGCCAAAAGTATTTCAATCCCGGTTATCGGAATTGGAGCCGGTGGCGGTGTGGACGGACAGGTTTTGGTTATTCATGATATGCTAGGAATGAACAATGAATTCAGTCCGCGTTTCCTTCGCCGCTATCTGAATTTGTATGAAGAAATGACCAAGGCAATAGGTCAGTATGCCGCTGATGTGAAATCGAAGGATTTTCCTAATGAGAGAGAACAATACTAGATTAGATTTTAGACTTCTTAGACATTAGACTTCTTAGATTGAATGCTAAATTTTAAAATTAATCTAAGAAGTCTAAACCCATCTAAAATTCTAATAATCTAAAAAAGAATATGCATCAATTTAAAGAACTTTTAATTTGGAAAAAAAGTAGATTGTTTTGTTCTAAAATTTATAATGTAACTGCTTCTTTCCCGAATGAAGAAAAGTTTGGAATTACAAATCAATTACGAAGAGCTGCTGTTTCTATTCCCTCAAACATTGCTGAAGGCTCTTCAAGAAATTCTAATAAAGATTTTGCACGATTCTTAGAAATTGCAATTGGTTCTGCTTACGAAGTAGAAACTCAACTTTTAATTTCATCTGATTTAGGATTTATTAATGAAGAAAACACAATAGAATTAATAAATCTACTGGAAGAAATAACTAAAATGACTTCAAGATTCAGAGCTACTTTGTTATAATCCCCAAAAATCAAATCTAAAAAGTCTAAGCCAGTCTAAAATCTAATTAAGTCTAAATGAAAATTGTTTCTAACAAAAATAATCTCCAAATCCTCCACGAAGACAACCATATCATTGTGGTCAATAAACGTGTGGGAGATATTGTTCAGGGAGATAAAACAGGTGATAAACCCTTATCTGATATTGTAAAAGAATACATCAAGGATAAATATAACAAACCCGGTGATGTTTTTCTGGGCGTTATTCATCGTCTGGATCGCCCAACAACGGGAATTGTAGTATTTGCCAGAACCAGCAAAGCCTTGTCAAGAATGAATGAATTGTTTAGCAATCGTGAAACTAAAAAAACGTATTGGGCAGTTGTAAAGCAAAAACCTCAGGAAGTTTCTGCCAAGCTGATTCATTACTTAAAAAGAAACGAAAAGAACAATACTTCAAAAGCACATTTGAAAGAAGTTCCTGATAGCAAACTCGCCAGTCTGGATTATACCATCATCAAAGAGCTTCAAAATTATACCGCTTTAGAAATTAATCTTCATACGGGCCGTCATCACCAAATCCGTGCTCAGTTATCAGCCATTGGCTCTCCCATAAAAGGGGATTTAAAATATGGGGCTGACAGAAGTAATCCTGACGGAGGTATTCACCTGCATGCACGAAAATTAGTTTTCATCCATCCCGTTTCGAAAGAAAATATCACCATAACGGCTCCAACCCCGGATGAAACGATTTGGAATGCTGTATGATTTTTATGATTTAATTGTCAGATTTTCAATTTATATCTGTTAACTTGCATAGCCAAAATTTAAGTTTTCACTAAAATGGACTATAAAAACGATATAAAGTACCGAAAAGAAACACTTAAAAAATTACTTTTTAATATTCAAAAAAGTGAGGATTTAATTGTAAATGCCTTATTTGATGACTTTAAAAAACCTGAATTTGAAACTGTTTTAACAGAAACTGATTATGTTATTTCAGAATTAAAAAGCACCATCAAAAACATTGATAAATGGGCCAAACCGGTACGAGTTTTCCCTTCTCTGCTTAATTTTCCTTCGACCGATTTTATTTATAAGGAACCATACGGGAACGTTTTGGTCATTGCTCCCTGGAATTATCCGTTCCAACTGGCTTTATGTCCCTTAATTGCTGCTGTAGCTGCAGGAAATAAAGTTGTTTTAAAACCATCAGAACTTACCCCGAATACTTCTGCCCTCATTGCCAGAATCATCGAAAAATCGTTTCACATCAACCATGTAGAGGTTTTTCAGGGAGGCATTGAGGCCTCTGAGGAGTTACTGGCAAAAAGATGGGATTATATTTTCTTTACCGGAAGTGTTTCAGTTGGCAAAATTGTAGCCAAAGCTGCTGCTGAACACCTCACCCCTGTAACTTTAGAATTAGGAGGTAAAAATCCTTGTATTATTGATCAAACCGCCAATTTAAAACTTGCAGCAAAACGTATTGTGTGGGGAAAATTTATCAATGCCGGACAAACCTGTATTGCACCAGATTACATTCTGGTTCAAAAAAACATGAAGATCAAATTTATTACTTTCCTGATTGAAGAAATCATTCTGGCTTATGGCAAAAAAATAAAAAACTCGCCTGATTATGCCCGTATCATAAATAGTAAAAACTGGGTACGTTTAACGGGGATGATTGCTGAGGAAAAATTGATTTTTGGCGGAGAATCCGATGCCAGTGATTTTTACATTTCCCCTACTCTTATTGATGAACCTGAATTAGAGAGCCTGGTAATGAAAGAAGAGATTTTTGGTCCTCTTTTGCCCATTTTAGTTTACGAATCTGAAAACGACATTGATGCTGTAATCAGTAAATATGAAAAGCCTCTTGCATTTTATGTTTTCAGCGAAAATCATTCTTTTACAAAAAAAATGATTTTGCGTTATTCCTTTGGAGGTGGTTCTATTAACGATACTGTTGTTCATTTTTCGAACAAAAGATTGCCTTTTGGAGGTGTTGGCCATAGCGGGATGGGCGCGTATCATGGAAAACTGAGCTTTGATATTTTCTCCCATCATAAAGCAATTGTAAAAAAAGCCAACTGGCTGGATCTTCCTATGCGTTATGCTCCATACAAGGATAAATTAAAAGCCATTAAGCGCCTGTTAGACTGGATGTAAAAAATAAAATGGTCCTTACTATTTCGCAGATTATCAAATGAAATTGATTAAAAATACTATATTTACGTTTGAATAGTTAACTTAAATCTTAAAGTATAAAACAATTCTGCTAAATATGAAATCCACACTCAATCAAATCGAACACATAAAAAACAACGGCTACTCTTTAGATTTTTCAGATGTTTTTAATCATGCTTTTGAAAATTATAAAAAAATTGCCGTTTATGCAGGGCTTATTTTATTATTCATTTCTATACTTTGCTTTTTTCTTGGTGGAGGAATATTAATTTCTTTATACGGAGCTGAACATTTCAACAAACAATTTTTTGAGAGTTTGCAGCACAAACAGCCAGAAGGAACAACTTTACTTATTTATACATTTGCAATCACTTTTGTAACTGCTATTATGAGTCCTTTTACGGCAGGTTTTTTAAAAATGGCAGATAATGCAGACAAGGAAGAAGCGCTTAATTTCTCGACTGTTTTTACGTATTACAAAGCTCCTTATTTTGGACGTCTTTTTATTTCCACCTTATTGATTGGTTTAACCAGCGGACTAATTTCTGCGGCTTTCAATTTTATTGGGATTACATTTGTTGACAGTATTTTTGCCATAGTAATTTCATTATTTACATCCCTGACAGTTCCGCTTATTATTTTTGGAAATTTAAATATAACAGATGCAATAAAATCAAGTATTGTGATTGTTAGCAAGCAACCACTTATTATAGCTTTATTATTTATTGTAGCCGGAATAGGTTCTGCAATTGGTTTTATTGGATGCTGCATTGGTGTTGTATTTACAATTCCTGTTACTTATTCTGTAAAATATGCGATATACAGTGCTATTATCGAAATAGAAAGACCCGATTCAATCGATTCAATTGGCCAGTCAGATCCGGAATAAAAGAAGATCATTTAAAACCAATACCCAAATTCTATGGTATCCAGCTATAGTTTTTTACATTTTTCGGCTACGGGGCTTACCTTTATTGGCAGTGCCCTGAAATCATTTTGGGTAAACTGTATTGTTTTAAAATCCAATCTTATTTTCTACAATAGTCCTAAATTAATCATGCTAGAGTTGTTCCTGATTGCTTTTATAGGATTACTGGTTTACCAATTTTTTAAGATCAAAACTAAAATTGGTTCTTTCATCGAAAAAAACAAGGAAAAAGAAGTTTCACATAAAGAATATCAGCTATATCTTTTGTTTTTCAGTATTACTATTATTGTAATCGAAATCATTAATGAAATTTTTAAAATAAGACCACAGAGTCTTTTGTATGTCAATTTATCAATTGGCTTTTCGATATTATTATTTTATTTTTTATCAATTAAGATTGAATATTTAAGAAGTAAAATTTCAATCGTTTTTATTTCCGTATTTTTATTATTCACAGCCTATATTGCCCGAAACATTATCATTCATCCTAATGATATTGTGCCAATTATTGCCTTTTTGATCACCTTTTATTTTTCTTACAGCGTTTTGAGACCAATAAAAATTTATTGGTACTTCATTGCCGGAGCATTCATTTTTCACATCATTAATCTGGCTTTTGATTTCATTCCCATAAAATCCTCTGTTTTACTCATTACTTACTGTCTGGTGATTTTTGTTATAAATCAGGTAAAATATGCTATATTTTTAAATACCCGTGATAATTTCAGATTTACAAATGAAATAGTTCACAAAGGAAGTTCGCTTACCCTTGCCTGCAACAAAAAAGGTGAACTGATTTTCTGTAGTGAATCCATCACTGAAATATTAGGATATTCAACCGAAGAAGTTATGGGAATGGGGTTTTGGAACCTTACCGAAGATCCTGATTTTATTGGGGATCTTTTTTTTGATGACTATCAGGATAATATTTTGTACACCCGAAAATTAAAATGCAAAAACGGCGAATACAAATACATTCAATGGAAAGATAAGCGTTTTTCTGAAGATTTAGTTATTGGAATCGGACAAGATATTACAGAGCAGGTTAAAATAAAGGACCAGTATAAAAACCTGATTCAAACTGCAGCAGATATTATTTTTGAAATTGACACCGAAGGTAATTTTACCTTTATAAATGAATTTGCTTTTTCTGTTTTAGAATATACCGAAAAAGAAGTCATATCAAAACATTATGCTAACTTCATTCACCCTGACTACCGAAAAAAGGTTGCCGATTTTTATAAAAACCTTGAAGAAAAGGAATTTAACCATGATACTACTGAATTTCCTATTCTAAAGAAAAAAGGAGATCCTATATGGATTTCACAAAAGGTAATTATACGCAAAAACGATTTAGGACAAACTATTGGCTTTGCAGGTATAGCAAGGGATATTACCGAACTGAAAAATAATGAAAATGAAAAAAGAGTCAGACTTGAAAAAATTGAATCTTACAACAATTCTACCAAAAAATTATCTACCACCGACTTTAGTCATTATAACAGTCTAAACAGCGTAATTGATTTTATCATTGAGGAAGCTGCTGTTTCAAAAGCAAACAGAATTAGTTTTTGGAAGTATTTTAATGATACCGTTGTTTGCAAAAATATTTACAGTAAAGATAAAAACGATTTTTATTATAAAAACATTCTTGATAAAGCATCTTATCCTATTTACTTCGAAACCTTAAAAAATAAGGCAATCATAAATGCAAGCGATGTTTTTAATAAATTGGAAACCTCTGAGTTTCAAAAAGACTATTTCATCAAAAATAAAATACTGTCCATGCTGGATGTCCCTATTTTTTTCAGTGGAAAATTGGCCGGGGTAGTCTGTTTTGAGAGTACTGAGGAAAAAAGAGAATGGGATAATGAAGATATTAATTATGCCCGTACCATTTCAGATGTTATATCGCTCGCAATCTCATCACAAATGCGTTTAAAAGCAGAACGGAAACTTGAGTTCAAAAGTCAGTTACTATCTGCATTAGCACTTTGTACAGAAAAATTTTTATTAAGTAAGACTACCGAGGAAATGTTTCAGGAAACCTATAACATCATAGGAAAAGTTGCCAATGCAGACCATATGTATTATTACGAAAAAGATTTCGAAACTAATACTATCAGCCAAAAATACAAATGGTCCAGACAAGAAGATCCAGATGAAAAAATCATTCTTCAAAAATTTACAGAAACTGATCTGCAAGAGATAATTGAAAAAGCACAAAACAAGAAAATCCTAAATACACTTACCAAACAACTTGAAGACACTTTTTTTAAAAACTTACTTCTCACAAATAATATAAAATCGATATTAATCCTGCCTTTGTATGTCCATGATGTTTTTAGTGGATTCATTGGGTTTGATGACTGCCATAATGAACACAAATGGTCTGAAGAAGAAATTTACATTTTCCAAACCCTTGCCAATAATATTTCATCTGCCTTAGAAAGAAATCGCAACCAGACTAAAATTATCGAAAGCGAAGAAAAATTTAAATTAATCGCTAATAATATTCCCGGTACAGTGTATCTGTCAAAATTTGATGCATTTTCTACCAAAATATTTTTGAATGACCAAATTTTCAATCTTACGGGCTATTCAAAAGCTGAATTCCTTGAAAATAAACTTTCCTTTTTATCCCTCATACATCCTGATGACAAAGACGAAGTTATTGACAATCAATTTCAAAATTTAAAAAATGGAAAAGCACTGCACAACACTTATCGAATTAAGCGAAAAACAGGAGAATATATATGGATTGAAGAATTTGGAGATGTTATTAAAAAAGGAGACGAAATTGAATTTGTTGGTGGAATTTATTTTGACATTACCAATAAAAAGCAAACGGAAGATGCCATAAAAGCAAAACAACTTGCTGAGGCTGCTAATAAATCAAAATCGGATTTTCTTGCCAATATGTCACATGAAATCAGAACACCTCTTAACGGCATTATTGGTTTTACGCACTTGCTTATGAAAACTGAACTTGAAGAAATTCAGAAGAGGTATATGACCACAATAAATCAGTCGGCACATTCTTTATTAGAAATTATAAATGATATTCTTGATTTTTCTAAAATTGAAGCAGGAAAATTAGACTTATTTATTGACCAATATGATATTAATAAAATATTAGGACAGGTATTTGACCTCATCGTATATGAATCCAACTTAAAAAACCTGAAGCTTGAATTGAGCATAACTTCTGAAGTACCCCAATACATTTGGACAGATATTGTAAGGCTCAAACAAATTTTAATTAATTTATTATCAAATGCAGTAAAATTCACCCATCAAGGTTCTATTACACTTAGTGTTTCTGTTTTAGAGAAAAAAGAGAATGACATCTGCATCATTAGGTTTTCCGTAGTCGATACCGGGATTGGAATTTTAAAGGAAAACCAGAAGAAAATTTTCAAGGCGTTTTCGCAAGAAGACAGTTCTACAACCCGAAAATTTGGAGGAACCGGTTTAGGCCTAACCATTTCCAATCAGTTGCTGGCACTTATGGAAAGCCGTCTGCAGCTTAAAAGTAAAATAGATGTAGGGAGTAATTTTTATTTTGACTTGACCCTTAAAACCAGTAATAAAAATACCATCGAAAAGTATACCGCTGATTATGGGATTTTGAATGCCCAATCTGTCTTTTTACCAAACAACACCTTAAATAACAATTTTACTTTTTTGATTGTCGAAGACAACAAGGTAAATATGCTGCTTTTAAAAACGATTATCAAAAACTTATATTCCAATGCCTCAATCCATGAATGTGAAAATGGTTATGAAGCTGTAAAAGAATTTGAAAAGATTAATCCCGACCTGATTTTTATGGACATACAAATGCCCATCATGAATGGCTACGAAACCACCGCAGCAATACGAAACTCTGCAAAAGGGAAACAAATCCCTATTATTGCTGTGACTGCCGGTACAGAAAAAGAAGAACGAAATAAATGTATAGCATCAGGAATGAACGATTATATTCCAAAACCAATCATGAAAGGTGCTGTTGAGGAGACCCTAACAAAATGGTTAAAATAATTCGCAGTTTTTATTAGCCATTTGTTTAAAAAAAATATAAATTCGTGTTAACCAAATCCCAATTAACTTAAATACATTATTTTATGAAATGGCTAGGCAGAAGACAAAGTGACAATGTTGAAGACCGACGTTCAATATCGGGCGGCAAAGCAGTTGTTGGGGGCGGTATTATCGGTATTATTATTTTATTAGTTAATGTCTTTGGAGGAGAAAATGCCAAACTTATTACTCCAGTACTCGAGCAGCTACAGGGAGGCCAACCCCAAACAGAAACAGCCGCACCACTCAGTGCTGAAGATGAAGAAATGGGAAATTTTGTTCGCGTTATACTTGCTGATAATGAGGATATCTGGGGGAAAATATTTACTGAAAACGGCATGACCTATAAAGCGCCTAAACTGGTTTTATTTAGAGGCTCTGTGCAAACAGCTTGTGGAGGAGCTTCCTCTGCTTCCGGACCTTTCTATTGTCCCGGCGACCAGAAAGTATATATGGATCTTGCTTTTTTTGAAGAATTAAAAACTAAATTTGGGGCTAAAGGTGGAGATTTTGCGATCGCTTATGTAATAGCCCATGAAAT
The DNA here is from genome assembly GCA_963513545.1 of uncultured Flavobacterium sp. GTDB lineage: Bacteria > Bacteroidota > Bacteroidia > Flavobacteriales > Flavobacteriaceae > Flavobacterium. Next base: position 504,979 of record CAUPQW010000001.1, on the reverse strand, counting down.
TGGTCACCATATCCAGACCCTTCTGGGAACCTCTGAACAAATGCGTCGTGACCAGGAAGGCAAGAGTGAAGCGGAAGCCAATAAACTTTCTGTTGCATTAGAACTACAAGCAGATTTTTACGCGGGGGTGTGGACACATTATAATAAAAAAAATCTAGATACCGGCGATATCGAAGAGGCCTTAAGTGCTGCTAACGCTGTTGGCGATGATGCCATTCAGAGCAAAATGCAGGGGCATGTAGTACCGGATTCTTTTACCCATGGTACATCTGAACAAAGAATGTACTGGTTTAAAAAAGGATTTACTACCGGTGACATTAAAAAAGGTAATACTTTTGATGAAATATAACCTATTTAAAACCAACCAATAATTAACCGGAAAGCATGATTTTTTAAATCATGCTTTTTTTATAAGAACAAAATCCATTTTACAAATTGCAAAATGGATTTTCAACAGTTTATTTTTTTAATACTTACAAATTAGTTTTCTATAAATAATCTATATGGAAATACATTTGAAGATTTATTTATTAAGTTTTTCATATAGCTTTCACACAAATAATCCCATTCTGTTACAGATAAGGATTCTTTTTCTATCTGATTCGTTTTTATATGAATATCTACAGTACGACTAAAACCGGCTTTACTTGAAATCTCTTTTCGGGTTCCCTTTTCAATTTTAACGTCATTGATATAACTTTTAAAATGATTAAAACTAAATGCTTTTATATCTGCAAAAGTCACTATTCTTCCCCTTGTCAATAAAGCATTTCGGTATTCTAAAATTCTGTCTTTATTGTTTTGTTTGTTTGTCCCTCCTACTGTATTGGTAAGTAATATTGTTTCCTTGCTCATAAAAAACAAATCATCTTTGGCTTCCAAAACTGTCCCGGCTTTAATATCATTACCGTCCTCTGCACAAGTTGACCAATAACTGATTGTAAATGTTTTCCCTGAAGATTCATTCACTTTAGGTTTAATCATTAAGTAAGGATCATTGTTTTTAGAAAAATTACTTTCTTTGGCTTGCTGTTCAACAGAGGCCAACAATTGATTAATTTCTATCAAAGAACTATTCATAAAATCTTTACCCAAACCTGCAAAAGAAGAACTTTCATCTTTTAATAAATCCAATACATTCTGAAGCAGTTCTGAAGCTGATCTTGAATCAAATCTTGAAACTCCTCCTGCACGTAATACCGCATTTCCTTCTTCGATTACACCATCTCTAAAATCCTTAATTTCATAATGATTTGCATATGTATCCACAACAGCATCTACATCCAGATAAATGTCATTACCTGTGTCTAATGCTACGTACGACAAAAATCCTCCAAGAGTTTTGTTTATCACATGACGTTTTTTATTAATTACCGGAAAACAATTTGCCGTAAAAGAGACATTATCTAATATTTGAGGAATTAAAGATTCCGGAAAAACCATTTTTATCCAAATAACAGGATTTCCGTTATGCTTTGTTATATTCTCAAAAAACTTATATTCAGGATTATATTCGTTTATTTTTTTATGTTTTAATACTCCTTTTAGCGTATAAAAGTTATCAAAATAAAACTCATTTACTTCCTGCATCAATTCACTCAGGTGGGTATAATTGCGGTTTATTATGTTTTCGATATCAAGACTGTTTACCGGAACATTATACCCCTCTTTTACTTTAATTTCTATATCATCATGATAGCATTTCATTTGCTTTAGATAATAATGAAACATTTCTTTTTGGTGGATATTTTTAATATCGATGTACAGCATCAAATCCTCCAACTCAAATACATTAGCATCTTTTAATTCGATACCCAAAAATACTTCTCCGGAAGGCAGTGAATGTTTGTAATCTCTAATCGCATCTTTATAAAACAGATTAGAAACCTCATACAGATTTCTTTCGTACGCTACATATCTAACCTCACAAGAAGATAATTTTACTTCCAGGGTTGGCGAAAGAACAATTTCTTTAGTAATAGGCGCCAAAGGATTATAAATATTGTGCAGCCTTCTGCTCACCGTCATTTGGTTCTGCAGAGAAATTTTCATATTATTATCTATTGGTAAAGCATACATAATTGCTCTGGCCGGTTTAGCACCGGCAGCAACTTCAGGAAACATAATTTCCAGAACTCTTTCGACTACCCGTGTTTTAGAGTCTTCAAGTTCGTGTGCTACTTTTTCTAATTCATACGATAATGCATTTAGCATCATAGACACAACAGGATCAAATGAAGTTTCCATCTCTACATCTGAAAAGCCCCACGATCTGGCCGCTCTTTTTAAAACTCTGTCTTTTATTCGTTCTTGTCTCATTATTGTTCGTTGAAATCTGATATTTTTATAATGTTCTAAACTCTACCTGTAATCTATATTATTCTTTGAATATTATCACCTGCTTATCAACAGTCTAATCCTATATCCATACCTAAGTTTACCATACCTTTTTAATATAAAATAAAACTTCTTAGTTCATTATGTAATTAAGAGTTGTATCATCAAATTTAATAAATACCAAATATTAGCAGGCTTAGATTTTCGATTAATATTAAATTTATATCCAATCTAATGTGAATTCCAAAACATAATGAATGAATGTAATTATTGCACTTAAAATGATAATTGATGAAATTCTTATAATATTTTGATTTAGTTTAGTTTCTATTTTTCTTCTAATATAAAATAAGTCGATCAATACAAATGGAATAAAGGAAACCAGACCAATAACTCCACCTATATAAATCATTATCAATGCATCTAACCCATTAAATATGGCAAAAAAGCCTGTCGCATTAATAGGTTTTCCTAATTCTATTCTCATCCATACCATTCCTGAAAATATACTTAAAAAAAGCCATATTATGTATTTAATAATTGCTGTTATAAATTTCATTTATGGTTTAATATAACGAATCATTATTTAAAATAAAAAAGTAAATTTAGGTTTATATCCAGTGTTTTTTAACAGAGATAAAACTAATTTTACTATTTTGACACTTAATATTTAGTATCGTTAATAACAAAATTACAACTTTGATTTTGCTTATCATTTTATACTCTTTTCCCGGTCTTTTCTGTCTTTGTCAATCTCTTTTCTGTATTTAAGCAGTTTTTTTTAGAGATATTTATTTAACACTATATAAACCACATCTTGATGTATAGACATATGTTTTATTTTTTAACTTAATTTTAGTTGCCCATGGGTTGTCTTCATCTTTGAATTTATACTTGTTATCTAAAATATAATAATTCAAATATATTGGATATGAGCCACCAAAATGACCACCACTATGACCATATTTAAATAATATTGATTCATCTAAAAAATCAATTTTAGTTTGTTTTTTTATAAAATCATTTTTATATAAATCATCATTCCAAACTATTATTTGATTGTTGTAGATTTTAAAAATATGATCTTCGTAATTTATTTCAGCAATCCCATATTTATCTAACATCTTCTTTTCATATTCAAGATATTTCTTTAAGCTAATACTGTCATTAGTTGCTTGTTCTTTTTCATTATCGACTGATACATATTTTTTATCTAATAAATTGCTATAAGCTATTAAACTGTCTTTAATATATACCGCTTTAAATCTTTCTGATTTTTTATAATCTGGATAATAATATTTAAAATGATTACAATATACATTTCCTAGACTATCAATATAAAAAGGAATATTAGAGTCCGATATTTTCTCAAAAATTAGATCCTTATTCTCAGTTATTATCTTCATTGGATATTTATAATCACTTGGTTTAATAACAATTTTATCCGATTTCAAAAATTCGATCTCAAATATAGTGTCAGCATCAATAATTTTATTAAATTTTGAAGTGTCAGCCAATAAATCGCATAAATAAGGTAATTCTGGGTGAGTATCTTTTTTAGGTATGGGATTACAACTACTGGTAAAAAAGAGAAAAATATAATAATTAATAAAAAATAATCTCATTACTTTTTGTTTTCTTTTACTTATTCTCACTTGTTTAATTATTTGGATTATTTCATATCTCGTTCCCTTTCTTTTCTGTCTTTGTCAATCTCTTTTCTATTCTTAGAATCATTCAAGCTTTCATATCCAATTTTCAAATATTCTAATGCTCCGGTTGCTGTATAAGTCAATTCATAATACTGTAAACGATTGTCTTTGCATTCTTCACCGGGAGCTCTATAGTCACCTCCAAAAGTTTCCGTTGTATTACCTGAATCATTTACGCCATCAATATCATCATCAACATAACCAAACTCGCCAGAATAGGGTAAATCTTTTCTATAACTGTTTATTTCTGCAACTTTCATACCTGCGCCAACAGGAAAACCATGTAAGTTGACATAACCTTTGTAAAGAGTAAAGGGATAAATAAAGTTTTTAGGAGCATTTTTTTTTTCAAGATTTTTCAATCTCATCTTATTTTCTTCTATAGAGCTACTTTTATCATCTAATATATTTTTTTTCCATTCTTCAGTAATTTCTTCATGTTCTCTGGCATAATTTAATTCCCCGGATTTACCTTCCTTGCTATTGAGATTTATAAAAAAAATATAAAGTGCAGCTACTTTACCTTTCTCACCCTCATTTTGCCAATCGTCTATTGCAATTCCGAGATTATCCCATACTAAAGCCAAGTTTGTATTTCTAGTAGGTTTACCTAATACCTTTTCCCAATCAGAAATGGGTGTTCCTAAGTCGAGACGTTGTCCTTTATAATATAAACCACAACTATCAATTTTAATAGTAGTTTGCGACAAATCAGTATTTATACCCTTTTTACTATTTTGACACTGAATATTTAGTATCGTTAATAACAAAATTACAACTTTGATTTTGTTTATCATTTTATACTTTTTTCCCTTTCTTTTCTGTCTTCGTCAATCTCTTTTCTATTCTTAGATTCATTCAAGCTCTCATATCCAATTTTTAAATATTCTAATGCTCCGGTTGCTGTATAAGTCAACTCATAATACTGTAAACGGTTGTCTTTACACTCTTCGCCTGGAGCCCTATAGTCACCTCCAAAAGTTTCCGTTGTGTTACCTGAATCATTTACACCATCAATATCGTCATCAACATAACCAAACTCGCCAGAATAGGGTAAATGTTTTCTATAACTGTTTATTTCTCCAACTTTCATACCAGCACACACAGGAAAACCGTGTAAATTGACATAGCCTTTATAGGTAGTAAAAGGATAAATAAATTCTTTAATTTTCTCTTTATTCTCAATTTCAATTTCTTTCTTCCTTTCGTCAGAAATCAACGAAACTCCATTTTCCATATTACGCTTAACTATATTGTCTGCTGATTCAAATTCTCTAGCATAATTTAACTGTCCTGCTTTACCTTCTGGACTATCCAGATTTATAAAATAAACATAAACATTAGCTACTTTACCATCTCCATTCTGAAAATTATCAATCGAAATTCCTAAATCATCCCAAACAAATGAACCGGCATTAAATTCGTCATGATAAGCCAAAAAACTACGACTAGGTTTTCCTAATATTTTTTCCCACTCAGAAATGGGTGTTCCCAAGTCGAGACGTTGTCCTTTGTAATATAAACCACAACTATCAATTTTAATAGTAGTTTGCGACAAATCAATATTTTTTTCTGCTTTCATGTTTTGACATTGGGTATTTATTAACAATAAAAATAAAGCTAGAGTAATGACCATCCGTTTATTTATCATTTTTTATTCTTTTTAAAATAATCCATTACTTTTTTAATTTTTTTCACACTCTCTTTACTAATTTCTTCCATTTCATGATGAGCATGCTCATAAATGGTAGGATATTTTAACTTTTCAATTATACTTGGATTATTTTTTTTCCAATTAACCACTATTACATCACTCCAACTTGCCTTTTCTGAATCAGGATGTACAAAGTATTTATTGGCCGTATAATTGGCCAATTTTGTTCCTTCCCAACCAGCTTTAAACTTTTCGCCTACATCTTTTACAGCTTCTTTTGCTAAGGTAGCAGATAGTTTATTAAGTGGATGACTATAGGAATCTTTTGCTATTTGAGAATGAGAAGGGCAGTTGCCATAATTTGTATTGATAGCACTTTGAGCTTCCGGTACCACTTTTTCAAAAGAACTCAATACTATATTTATCGCCACTTTCGGAAAAAAAGTCATTGCCTGTGTAGCATAATTCATAGATTTAGAAAATGTCTCAAGAGTCTTTGCTCCTAACTTCTCAGGAAAATCTTTAGACATCCATTTCATTTTATCTGCTTTGATATATTCCGTTGCCATAAAATCCTGAAAAATCAAATAATCCTTGAACCAACTTAGCCAAGTTGAAAATTCAACTCCTAAATAAGAAGAACTTTTTTTAGCAGTATCGCTTTTTTGACCTTTTGCCATATCCTCCAATATTTTCAAAATAAACATTTCGGCCAAAGTTCTTTGATTAGGAATACGTCTTTTGTAATCCTTGAATTTAGGATCAAATAAAAGATCTGCCACTTTTGGTCCTACACTAGCAAACGTATCTTCAGTTAAAAAGGTACCACTTACTATAGGAATGTCTTTTGATTCCTTTCCTTGTTTACCTTGTACCCAAGGATATACCATTTTTGCTCCATTTTTAATAAGAGAAATTTCAGTAAAGTTTGTATGCGCAAAATAATCTTCCAAGACATGTAATCCTGCTCCTAAATGCATGAACCCTGCAGGCGTTTTTCCTTTTTGACACGCCAGAGCAATCTGCTCTTTCATATAGGTAACAGCGGCCGGGCGCTCCGGATAATCAGTCCAAAAATAGCTAAGCATATTTCGGCCCTCGTCTAATCCCCATGATTTTTTGTTATCTCCGGCATATAAGGTTTTAGTTTTTCCATTATAATTAAATGAAATTACTTTTCCTTTATCATCCTTTATCTTAGACTCATCTTCTAAACCTTTGGGGTTGTCTATGTGCTCCTCAGGTCGGTAAATTCCTAAAATATCTTTAGTAATACCTCCATACTCCTTATCAAATATTTTTTTTAAATCCGTAAAATTATCATTCATTTTTTTTCCGGACGCTTTCAAAGGATCATAAACAAATTCTTTTATTGCTAAAATTTCCATTAAGCTTACCCAGCCTTCATGTGAAATTTTCATGGGCGTAGCCTCTTCTACAATTTTATATTTTTGAAGCTCAATAGCCGTATTGGTACCTCTAACTGAAATCCCAACTATAACCTGCGAAAAATCCCTTAACCAGTTGCCATAATATATTTTATGAACCTGTGTTTCATCAAATATAATAGCCTTTGGATTACTTAATGCTTCAAATTCTATATCTCCGTGGGCAAAGGCTGCATTCTTGTTATGCTTGCGGTTTCTACCTGCACCAAAATTCGAGATATCTGCACCCGGAATCTCATCATACTGTTCATTTTCATCTACATACTTTGTAATTTCAGTATGCAATTTAGAAAAATCAACTAAAATATCTCCTTTATAAGATGCTAATTCTGCTTTGGCATATTTTAATGATGCTTCTTTTAAAATATCAAATTTAAAAAGTGCATACGCAAACTTTGCTCCTTCATCGATAACATCCTTATCCGGTTTTCCTTGTGTTGCAAGTTCCGTTCTGAGCAGATTATCGATATGATGTCCATATTCTTCAACAAGTGCAGCCAAAAGCTCTGCGCTTTTATCATTATCTTTTACTGCCTCTTCAATAAATTTTTGATAAACAATAATTTTTTTCCTTTTATTACTGTATCCGGCACTTTTTCCTGTAACAGGAATTTTAGAGACAATTATCTCAGGATTTTTTATTTTTTTATCACTTAGATCTCTATACAATCTGCTTAACGCCGAAATTTCAATTTCATAACCAAATATTTCTAACATTAAGAACATAAAAGGCATCTCTGCTAATTCTTCTGCCAACTGGCTCAATTGATCATGAGCATAAGTACTTTCAAGCTTATATTCCGTTTCTACAACAGTTACATTTGGGCTAACAGGCTCCCTAAAAGTAGTCCCATCATTTGCTGTAAAAGATATTTTCTTAGAAGAATTAAAAACAATGTTTTCTTTTGCATATGATATTTCTTTCCCTTTTGTTTGTTCTATAATTTTTCCTCCAACATTTCTAATTCTTGTCATAATTAAAAAATATTAGATTTTTCAGTGCTATTCAATTGAGTTTCTTTTTGAGAATGTTTTTCAATTCCTTCTTCACTGGAAGTTTGAATTCCTTGTTGGCTATTTACAATCCTATCTTTCTCTGTGTAAGATTCAACACTACCGGTAATATTTTCCATAAAATTACCTGTCACATTCAGCATATTATCACCGCCAACAAAAGTATTTAATATAGCACCTACAGTCAGAGTTTTATCAACTCCTGCACTTTCAGAAATATTCATAGCCGCTGATGAATTGATGTTTTGTCCAGCTGTCATAGAAATATCCCCACCTGCATTGATAGTAAAATTCTTTGGCGCATTCACATCAATATTTCCCTGACCATCCATTTTCCAGGTATTGCCACTCGGGTCTTCAATCAAAATACTTCCTTCACCGTCGTTCAAAATAAATTTGATTCCTGAGCGCGTGTGAATCGCCTTTACATTATTTTGACCATCGGCATAACCGCTGGATTGGCTTCCATTGTATTGTGTTCCTAAAACATACGGATTCTGTGCATTGCTTCCTTCAAAACCTACTAAAACCTCTTCACTAATTTCGGGAATAAAGTAAAATCCTTTTCCTGAACCTGAGTGTGGCTGTATCATACGAAGCCACTCACTTGAATTGTTTCCGCCTGCCCAGTTGAACTGTACTTTTACACGTCCTAATCCTTCCGGGTCATTGTTGTCTTTTACTTTGGCTGGCTGTGTTTCGGCTTTCGCAAATACATTTACGTCTGTAAAATGTGGTGCTGCAACATCTGCCGGAATGGCTTTGAAATTACAGGCATAGTTTCCATGAACTTGCGAAAGGTGTGTCACTTCTGTTACAATCAGTTCATGCTCTACAGTCTGGTTTACGATGCTGAAAACCTGTCCAAGTCCTAACGGAAAATAAGAGGTTCCGCTGTAGTATACACTATTGGCGTCGCTGCCTGCTGTTTGCAGTTTGACCATTTCTTCTATTTCTTCACTGTTTTGGGCATTGGTGGTATAAGCTCCATTATTCAAATCGTTTTGGGTAACGGTTCCCTGGTTATGACCTACAACGGCAGAGAAACTGTCTTTACTTCCTGAGGATGTTCTTGCTGAGGAATTACGAATATTGGCTGCTCCATTGTAATCATATCCTCCTAAAGAAATTTTATGGGAAGCCATATTGGTCTGTATTTTAAAACCATGCAGCGAAGATCCGTTGATGAGTTTTATTTTACTGGTTTTGGTTTGTCCGAACTGCATTCGCATTCCGTCAAAATAAAACCATTGGCCGTAACGTCTGGCCAATCGTTTCAAGAAATCAAAATTGGTTTCATTGTACTGAGCCATGTATTTGAACTCCTGAAGGTAAGTTGATTTTATAGCATCTCTTTCATAGAATTCTCCCGGACCTTCTGCTAAAATATCCAATACGATATCATTCATTCCTCTTTGCTGGTAGGTTCTTGATTTTTTCATATCATCCAGAACGATAGTATGGCTAATACCTTTAACATGTAATCCTTCGGCGCTTCCGTGAAGATCTATAGAAGATAATTCTGTTATGATTCCTTTGCTCATCAACCGGATTCCGGTAAGGCTTTTAAAGGTAAAGATAACTTCATCTCCAAGATACGTTCGCAATGCCTTTGCCTGATCTGCCGGATTGATTATCGCCTTGCCTGTATATTGCCATACAAAAGAAAAATGATGGTGATCTGCCATCTTTTGTGACAACTCTAAATTATGATAAACTACATTTTGGGTAAAACTCCCTATGCTGATATGCACCTGTTCTGAAAAATGTCCCATAATACTACTATTTATTGGTTCTTTACAATTAGCTTAAGGCAATCCAGTTGTTAGAAAATTTAGCATCACCAAAAGTCAATTCTTTAGCCACTAATTCTATAGTAATTTTCATAGGTACTTCGGTAGTACTCGTAAATTGTTCGTCATAACCAATACAAAATGCTTTAGTAAACGTAAGCTCTTTCATTTTACTCATAGCATCTCTTCTGTAAAAAATAATTTTACCATCTTTTGTTAAATCTCCGTTTAACATCCAGGACAGAAAATTGCTGTTTTGAGTAGCTTCAATAATCATTTTTATAATTCCACCTTTTGCATTTCCGGTAGGTTTGCTCGTATTGTCAATTTCCTGTTTGAAGCTTACATTGAATTCAAGTACATTATATTCTTCTCCGTCTATATTTAATTTAGATAAAAAACTCATGTTTAGATTTTGTTAGGTTATTAAAAGATATGAAAATAGATTTAGTGCTTTTTAAACAAAAAAGGAAGTCCCATAGCAGGACTTCCTTTAATAGTTTCAAGCTTAAAAAAGTTTGATAAAGTCCAAAGGATTAAACCCATGCATTATCAAATTCTCCTCCGCCCATCGAAATTTTGCGTGCTGAGATCATAAAAGTCTCCGTTAAAGGAGTGGCACTGTTATGATCAAAGTTTTCTTTGTACTTAACCATGTAAGCCTCTGTAAACTTTAGCTCTTTTAAAGTAGCATTAGAATCACGCTTGATGAATTTTACAGAACCATCTTTTCTTTCGAAATTATTGGTCATCCACTCAAACAATTCAGTACTTCCTGTAGATTCTACTTCAAGCATAATTCTTCCTCCACGTGTTACCGTAGATGGACGCCCTGAAGCATCTGTTTCCTGAGCTAAATCATAACTCACATTTAATACTTTGTAATCCTTTCCGGCTACTGACAACGATGTTAAAAACGACATAATAAAATTTTTTTAATTATTAATTTATTTATTCATGTGGCAAATATAAAAATAATTCTTACAATTAAAAATATTTTAATACAATTTTATTTACTTTGTATTTTTATTTATAAGATAAGGGTCCAACAAAGAAATATCCTCTAAAATCAAAATTTCTGTTGGTACTTTTAATTGTTGCATCGATGATGATATCGACCCGTTTTTTGGCTCTGCTCATATCATCTACATAAAAAGTTTCTTCAGACAATTCTACCCTGAGATCATTAAGTTTAATTCTGATTTCGTGAAACAGCAGGGATTGTTTCATGGTCTTGGAGATTATTTCTTTCAATGTATTTTCATTCATCAGCAAATCAAAATCGATTTCCCATATTTTAGATCCAAAAGTTTCATCAAATTTACATTCTCCAAATGTCGTCGTGGCCAGCAAAATTATTTGTTGGGCAATAGAATGTTCTATCGATGTTTTTTCTAATTCTTTTTTCTGAATGATAGCATTAAAATCTATCGGCAGTTTATAAAAAGCTCCTTTCATATTCTCCTCAATTTAAATATAAATTACCCTGTCCGTTTTTCCGTCATATCCTGTTTCTATAGCTTTAGAAACTTTTTTTCGCTTAATAATACTAAGTGTTACTTTTGGAGTAAGTTTCAAAAATTTCTCACGATACAAAATATCACCAATAAAACGTTTGCCTTTATTTTCGTCAACAATAATAAAATAGCTCGTTCCTTTTTCAATTTTCAGTGTATTAATATCACCGGCAAAAAGCTGAATGTTTTGATTTTCTTTTTGAAAAGTATAACAGAGTTCTTCGTCATTTAATTTTCTGTATTTTGAAATATCAAACACTTCTATTTCTTCTTTTAAAGGTTCAAAAGGGATATTTTCAAAAAGAAAATTCTTTGGGGCTAAAAATTTCAGTCCAAAAAAACTCCAAATTCCTTTTTTTGTGGTTTTCTCTTTATAGAAAAATGTATCGCGTGTAACTTTATATATTTCTTTTTCATTGGTTTTATCATCTGTTACAATCATTTGATACGTTGGAACTTCAATTTCTACAGGAATTTCAGAGCTTTCAAAAAATGTTTTGAGATTTACTGTTCCCACTTCCTGCTCTGAAATTATGATACTTATCGTATGCTTCTTTAAAGCCGAATCTGTTCTGACAACCACATCGCCTTCTCCGCTGCCTGCATAAAAAACAGAACCTTTGTTATCTGTAAGTCCTAATGAAAGATTTAATTCTGGAAATGGCATATTTTAGCTATTTATGTGATGAATTTAAATTTTTATTTGAAAAAAGACAGTTTGTCCATAAACTATTTTAAATTTTAAACTAACGCTACTTTTTTCTAATCTTATACACTTTTAAACAATTGAGATAGTGTTTGAAATTCTGATTATCGGCAGCACTCGGACTAAACTCATAATCTCTTTTAAGAGTGTAAAATTTTATCGAATTAATCGTATTAGCATTAAGCTTTTTTATATCTGCGCCTGTGAGTTCCATAACAGCTGTACCGTCACAGTTTACTGCAAACGAATTCTTTAGAATATACATGTCTCCATTTTTGAAATAAAGTTCTAATGGCTGTTCCTGTTTTACACAAACATTATCTGTGAATATTTTGAAGTATAGATACAATCTACTTTTTCTTTTCCCAAGCTGCAATACTGCGTATTCAGAATCTTCATTAAAAACTCTTAACAAAATTGGAGGTGCACTTGCAAAAAGTTTCCCCGAAAGCAATAAGTCATTTTGCGAAACAGGGCAGTTTATTTCACTTAATACAGGCATTTTTTGAGCTTTAACCGAATTTGAAGCTGTTAACAATACAATGATTGCAAGGAAAATTTTAAGTAGGTTCATAAATTTGAATTATTTGGTTTGACCATTCAAAAGATCAATGTTTTGTTTAAAAAGGAAACATAAAAATATGTTTCCTTTTTATAGAGCTATTACTGTTATTTTTGTTCGTAATCTGTATCCCATTCTGTTCCGTCATCTCCTTTGTGTCCATCCATTTTGATAAGGAAGTTTTTTGCAGGGAAATAAGGTTTCATATGGATATCCATATAAATTCTGTCTTTCTGAATTGGATCCTGCTCGAATCTGCGGATTTCAAAATTTTCAATCAATTTGTCAGGACCAGTGATTCCGTCAAGGAAAGCCACAATCTGATTCATGATTTCTTTACGCGTTTTTGCTGTAAAGTTTTCGAAAGCACGACGATTAAGGAAATCCATTAATACTTTGGTAACGTAATCAAAAACACGAACAACTGAGTAGGTCTGCAATCCTAAATTATCACCGCTGAATAATGTTTTGGCAGAGAAAGCCATTACTTTTCCATACTCGTTTACCATAGGAACCAGTCCTAAGTTTTCAAGGTTTGCGATTTCACTTTTCTTAAGGTCAAATTTTACTCCGTCAACTTCGTTGATTCCACCGAATTTTTTACCGGCTGTAACCTGAGACATCAACGTTTTATAAATTTTTCCTGCAAGTGCTGCAGAAGGTGCTATGTGTAAATCTTCATTTTCTCCAATCTGGTCAAATCTGCCACGTCCTACTAACCAGTTACAAGTCATAATTACGTTAGAACGGTACACATCTCCACCTGTTAAAGAAGCTGCATCAAACATTTCCATTACATCATCCGGTTCATCAAGGTGCTCGAAATCTGTAACCAGCATTACTTTATTTTCATGTGCAATTTTTGCCCATTTTTCGATTACTTTGTTTGAACCTAAATAACCAGGAATTACCAAAATACCGTAGTTGTTTTTAAGATCTAAACGATCGTAATTATCTACCAGCTCAGAGTGAATTGCATCGATAAAACGTGTATTGTCAAGATCTTTTAATTGCTCTAAATCAGCATTTACAATCGTTACATTTTTTACTTTATCAGTTTCTGTGTTTTTGAAGAACAATGCAACTGTTCTGTAAGCTGCCTCGATTTCTCTTGTATCCTCAACTGCTTTCGCCAGGTTCTTTTTCAACAATGCTTCAGACTCTTTGCTTTTGTCTTCACTTTGTGCCACCATATCAGTCAAAGCATCGTTGCTGCTTAAAACTGAAGACCATAATTCTAAAGTCTTTAAAAGTGTTTCTCTTTCTTTTGCTTTATTTACTTCTCCAAGGAAAATTTTTCTTCTTGCTTTTCTCTCCGGATTAAGATTCTGAATTCCTTCAATTGACATTTCCAATAAATCAAAACCACCGTATTTAGCCAGTTTTTCAACATTTTTTTCAATTGAACCTGCTCCGGCAATTACTCTAGGCTCTAATACTGCAGTATCGCTGTCGTTATTTTTATATGCTTCTTTATTTGACATCTCTTCGTATTTTTAAAATTTTATTTATTTTGTTTTAGTTCATTGATAAGTGTTCCAAGACTTTCTAATAAAGCTTTTTTAGCTTCTCCGTCCTCTAAAGCCGCTTTCAGGATTTTGTTTGATTTTAACTGACGGATGATTTTTTGATACTGATCTTTTTCTGTTTCCAGTTCAGACAGGAAATTGCTTTGTGATGTAATTCCTTTTATTCCAAAATCTCCCAGGTTTTTAAAATTTAAAGCTTCTACTTTTGTTGCTCCTTCAGCAGTTTCAAAGTTTACTTTTACTTCTGGCTTAAAGTGTTCAAATGCTTTTTCGATACTTGTAATTCCTTCAACCAATTCTGGTTTAATAGGAGCATCAACTGTTAATTTCTGAGCTACAAGTGTTCTGTTTTGAGGGATAGCAATGATTGCTTCATCAGCATCTAATTTTACTTCATTACCTCCAATTCCATAATTTGATAACATAATTTTTAATTTTAGTGATTATTCTATTAATTCTTTTTACTCTAAATTCTAATTATTGATTTTGATAAATCTGACGGCAGACGTCCAAATCCCTGCTTACTTTTTCCAACTCTTCTTTATACGTTTTTGCCGATTGGTTCAAACTGTCTATAAGGTGTGAGTTGTGTGTAAGGCTTCTAATCTGTTTTTTATAGTCGATAATATTCTTGTATGCGAGAATAATATTGTTGTACAGCTTTTTATTGTCTGTAGTGTCTTTTGGAATTTTCTGATACATATTCGCAATCATAACATTCGCCAGACGCTGCTGAAAATCATTATCCACTTTTGGTGAATTGATCGAATCAATTGTCATTCTGATACTGTCAATTTTTACCGAAAAATTGGTTTGATAATCGTATTCCCTTTTCATCATTTCGTTTTCTGCCTTAAGCAATTTATTTTCTGCTTTTGGCATATAAAAATTAAATGATACTGCAATTAACATCACGGAAAAAGTGAGGATAAAGGCTGTTAAAAAAGCTATAAATGCTTTTTGACGTTCTTGTTTATTTAATACTTCCATATTTATTATTCGTAATTATTTTTTAATCTTTAATGAAGAAACTGTGTCGTTTAGAAGTATGAACAATATCTTTCTGATCTGTTTCAGCAACAAACAATTCGATATTTTCTTTCTTCTTACCTATGTAATCCAGTTTATTCAGGGTTTCGAATAACTTTTCAATTTTAATCAGGAAGTTCATGACCAGCGTTGTCGTTTTATCAATATGTACATGATCGTATCCGGAGTTAATAAGTGATGTAAAAAGCATTTCTAACTCTCCTTGCGACATATCGCACCATTCGGCAAAATAATTTAACAGTTCCTCTTTACCCGCTCCCGATTTTGAATCAATAAAGTTTTTGATGACTCTTGCAAATGATACAACGGTAGTGAGCATTGCGGCAGGATGCTTATGCAGTGAGAACCAACGAAACTGCGTAAGACAACTTCCTAAATAATAACTAGTTGTATCTGTTAACTGAATTACAGTCTGAGGCAAAATTCCAGATTGCTGAATACGGTTAATCTTTTGAGAAATCTGAACCGAGTAAATTTCTATCTGTCCAAACATACGTGCAATCTGCGCATGCATATCAACCAGTTTTGGATGGCAGGCAACAGTTACTGATGGTGGAATATAATTTTCATCAAGGATTGTCGTATCGCCTATTAAAACTTTACCTATAGCCAGATAAAAACCTCCGTAACCTATTCCGGAACGAAACTCCTCTGCTTTAATCAGGTGAAGTTTGTATTCAGGTTGCGTATAGGGGTATCTTGGCGGAACTTCCTCTGGATCAGGCTCACCAAACGGAATTCTTTTTTTAGAATTAACCGATATACATGCCAGCAATACCAATTGTTCTCCTTCTTTGATTTCATAAGTATCCTCCGGATATGGAACCTGAAGGTCTAATGTGTCTGTACTGCTCCTGCTGATTTCAATTCTTGAACCGTTTGGCGTAATCGCATGACATTCTTCTACCCGAACGCGCAGTAATTTGTGATTGTCGATTCCGAGTGTGATTTTTGTAGCCTCCTTATTTTGATTTCCGGAATCCAATAATCCATAACTCATAGGTGTGGTATGAATTCCTATTGCATCATTTACCAATTCAGAAACATTGTCCTGCATGGATAAGAAATGGCTTTTGTTTATTTTCATCCCGTCAATCCAGTTTACGGGAAAATGATTTAATTTTTCTATCATATCTTTTATGTATTTTTTTTAAACAAAGCTTTATTGTGCTATTTTATTTTTAACTCTGATAATGGCATTATCATAAACTGTATTTTCTTTTAATTCTTTGGCGAGTTTGTAGTAGTTTAAGGCTTCTTCAAAATCATTTTCGTTTTCAAAAATTTTAGCAATGTTGTAATAAGCACTGGCTTTTGTAGTGTTTATTGAATTGCCCGATGCATACGTTATTGCCTTTCTGTTTGCGTAAATCGCTTCTGCCTTATACCCTTTTTTGATATACATAAGACCTAAATTTCCGTATGCCTGACCAAATGTTGGATAGTATTCTATCGCTTGCTTATAAAATTCCAAAGCCGCATCTACATCTTTATTTTGATAGGCCTGATCCCCATTTCTGTTTAACTGGAGTGCTCTTTTCTTATCTTCATTTGAAACGTATACTTCTTCCTCTCTGTCATTATCAGCGTAATTGATTCCTATATCCTGGGTAGTTTTAGAAATAACATTGTTGATATCGACAATTTCTCCATTTTCATTTATTTTGAATAAATTCCAAACATTCCCTGTCTTATTTTTAGGAATGTAATAGGTCTTTACTAACGACTGTCCTACATATACAAAGACTTTTGCGCCACTGGCTGACAATTTATTTGAGCTGAGATTATCCTTATTGCTGAAATCGTGAACAAAATAATGATAGGTCTCTCCAAACCTTTTGTTTTCAATTGTTATCGTTTCCGGACCGTAACTATCTGTGTCGTCTACATCCAGATTTGAGGAAGATCCTTTTTGATGCTGAAAATAGATGTGATTTCCCGGAAAAGTTAAATGCGAATCTAAATCGTACGGATTTTTACCCCAGTTCAACACTATTCTCATTCCGTCTAAGTTTTTCATGTATGGACTTAGCGCATACGTCATATCGTTGCAAGGGCATTTTACCACCAAACTCGAATAGTTGTCTTTTTTGATAATTAATAATGTGTTTGAATCATCCGGAAATCCACTATTAATTGTGGTTCTGCCCTGATTGTTTGTCAAACTTTTTGCCGATGATTCGCCATTTCTCTGAATCATTACTTCTGCATTACTAATCACTTTATCTTTTTCGACTGCTGACAATACTTGTACAGATATATCTTGTGCGCCTACATTATTACTAAAAGCCAGAGCTAAAAAAGGGATTACTAATTTAAATTTCATTTATACTTTTTTATTAAAATTACTTATGTTATTATATATGTTAATCGTATCATTTAAAGATTTTTTGGGTTAATTATTTTAATTAAACAAGTTTAACCTTAAAAAAAATAATTTATTCACAAATTATCTTAATCATATTCAAAAAGCCTTATTCTTTTTTTATTTGATATCTTCTAAATTTGAAGAGATGTTTTTCCTTTCTCCCATTAAATACAATGGATCTGTAACTCGTGAGAACTGATTGCAAATCCATGCTATTCGGGGTTTATTCCGACACTGTTTTTGTTTTAAAAATATATCCTTCTTTACCCGATTTTGTTTTTACTAAATACCAGCCTCCTGATTGTTTAATAACTTCAACAAATTCACCTGTTTTTACTTTTTCCAGAATAGAAGAAGTTGAATTCTTTTCTTTTCTTAAATTAGTATATCCGTCGGGATCAGCGATTTTTAATCTAATTGTAAAATTATTTTTAAAATCATTATAATTAAAATCACTAATATTTACCTTTAAATTATTGATTGTTTTCCTTTCTTTTGGAACTTTATCATTGTATAGACCCGATTTACTTATGATAACATTATCAAGTATAACTTCTCCTTCAATAATTTGAAAAGTATATTTATTTTCAATTAATTCGGAATCATTTATTCTTAACTGAGTAAAAGAAAATAAATTTTTATTGAATAATAAATCATTATAAGAGTCTTCTCCTCCAGTCCCACCACTACATCTTAAACATGGTATAACATTTTGATTTTTGATTTTTAAAACATATCCTCCAATACCGTCATTTATCAGAATAATTAGTGTTCTTGGAGTGTTGTTCTTGTATTCTTTTTCGCTTGCTAATATTATTATTTTATCCTGGAAATTGTCTTTATTTATGTACCCAGACAAGCTGTCTAAAACAAAATAATCTTTTGGTATAAAGTCTGTTATTTTTTTTAACTTGTTAGTTTGACTAATACTGGTAACTTCTGAAATAACATTTTCATTTTGAATTAGTTTGATTTGTTTATCTATAGATTTATATATTGAATTACATTCATTTGTTAAATTGCTAAAATATTTTGGAATAACTTTAGTTGGTTGAGGGGAGTCGAAATAGTAATGCCAAAAACTATCCACTTCTTGAATGTTTCTATTTTTAAGCAAGTTGCATGCTAAATTAGGAGTTTGGATAAATAGCTCTTCCGTTTTTCTTCTAAAATAACTAACTGCATCGGCTTGATACTTCCCATTTATCCCAATATCAACAATAAGTTTTAGTGATTCTTTGTTTTCTTTCTTTGTAACTATTAAAAAGAATAAATTAATATATTTTTCACTTTCATTATACAATGGATTAGGTTTATCCAGGCTTTCATTCCAACCAAAATAACTAACAAATTGTTTATAATTTTTAGGGAACTTTTTAATAAATAAAAGATCATCCTTTTTTAAATAAGCAGTTTTTAATTCAGTAATTGAAACAAGACTTTCTTGAGATTCTGATTTACATGAAATCAGGATTAAAAATAAAAATATCAAATATTTATACATCGTTTTAAGTTATTATAATTTTTGCTCCGTCAATACAGCTTAACCTTTATAATTTTCCATTTCTCTTTGGAATATTAAATTTTCATTTTATAAAATTCCCTCAGCTAACAAAAAGCATAACACCTATGCTAGCTAAGGCTTTTTTCAATATTTCAAGGAACTTTCTTTATGTTAAAATCCTATTATTTTTTTATCTTAACGATGTGATTTTGAAATAAATTTCCCTTTATCGAATTTTTTTATCATATCTACAGGTCCTTCAGGAGAAAAATACCACTCACCATCTCTTAATCCATTAATATAATTACCATTTTCAATTATAATCTGATCATAATCAAATGAATACTTTACCTCAACCCAATCACCATTTTTAAGATGATTATTTGTTTTTCCTTTAAGTCCATACTCAAAAAACACATTTCCCATCAATATTTTTTTATACCCCCATTTTTTATCAACAATGGCAGAGTCAAAATAATCTAAAAACATCCCATCTTTCACCTGAAAATCTAAATTTTCGGATTGCCTAGAGCTTTTAAACATAATTTGAACTCTATCGCCTGTAATTTGTGTAATTCTTGAATGATTTTCTTCGGATACTAGTTTTTCGTAAACTATCATACTATTATACTCATTATCTAAAAATTCATTAACCAATAGAATACTTTCATAATCACCATCTTCATAATCTATTTTTATATAATAAGATTTAAACTTCATGTGGTTGATTATAAATTTTTTATAATTATAAAACTGTAATAAAGTGTGATTTTTTGCAACGAAAATATCCCACATATATGGTCTAACTACTTCCCTCTCAAAGGTGTTTTTTAATGTGGCCTTTAATTCTATTATTTTATTTTCGTCTTTAATTTTTTCCCCAATAGCAATTTTATCAATAGAATTTATAAAATAATTATCTTGAATGGTGTCTTCAACCTTTATTTCTTTATTGGATGAAATAGTTGAAGTTGAAACGGTCTCTGATTTGGAATTTTGAATCTGAATTAAAAAAAACAGGTATAAAAAATATTTCATGTTCTTTTTTTTTTAATTAATAATTAATTTCATTATGCTAGATTAAAAAACAAACCTGTTCATTCGTCAGATTTACATTTTACTAAAACTATATTGCTTCCATTTTTTTCATTAATTTCTTGTTGAAATTCACATTCGGTAAATTCTCTCTTTTTGGTTCTACTATTATAAAAACCATACCAATAAAAATATATTGTTTTATCATTTATCGGTTTAATTGTAGCTATCGGTTTATCATTAACAAAACTATTCCAATCCATTTTTGTTGCAAAACTCCCCAAATCTTCTGGCTTTTCTTTAAGTTTGTATGTGATTTCTTTTTGAGAATTATCACTTTTAATTTCAATCATATCAATATAAATTTGATTGAACATAATCTCTAAAAATGCACTACCTTCTTCAATTTGAATACTTGCATTTCCATTTTCACAATTAACTTTCCAAGTTCCTGTAATTTTTTTGTTGCTTTTGAAATTATCAATAACTGGACAATCATAACAAGCTTCATCACATGGCAATTCTTTATGTATTGGAATAGTATTAGAAAAAATACTATCGATAAATATATCATTATTTATTTTCCAATATTTTTGATTTTTATCTAATGGAATTATTTTTATAAGACTATCCGCAGTATCTGGAACTTCAAGATTATATTTATAAATTAATTTATAATTAATTTGGTTTTCTAAAATTTCTTTGGACGTAATTTTAAACATAAAATGTTCCTGACCTAAATGATGAAAAATACTATCACCAAACATTATATATTTTTCAAAATTTGCTCCGCAAGGCTTAAATAATATTTTTCCAGAATCAGTTTCAGTAATTTTAAAAAATGTATGCCCCTCAACATCAATTTTGGAATATTCTTTTATAATTTCACTTTTATTACCAATGCTTTTATTATCAATTTTATCCTTGCATGAAATTATAATAGATAATAACATTATGTTGAATATAACTTTTAATTTCATTTTGTTTAATTTAATAATTTCTTCTTATCTCTGTAACAGTATAATTATGAGTACCTCCAAAGCTCTTTCCTGATAATAATTTGTTATCTAATAAATATAATTTATTTTTTTCAGCTGTCCCCTCTTCTAATGCTTCAGATCCTACGTCAAAAAAACGATAATAAACCTGGCCTTTCTCACAACCTTTTCCAACAATTACAAAAAAATGTTCCGTGGCTTTATGTGAATTATACGTGCTCTTTCTTAAATTATCGTCAAGTCCTACCACTATTGGATTTCCTAGTTTTAACTGTGAATCCAGATAATCTAATCCTTTTTGGGTATCTTTTGCTATTAAAGAAGTATTCTCTTGAGTTGCCATAATAATTCTATTCTGAGGATAACCACTATTATTTTTCAAACCATATTTTGCAAGTATGTCAATACTTGCTTGCCAACATTCACTCGGCTTTTGGTGAATCCAATTTTCAGATTTTGCAATATCATAATGATTTTCATTACATACTGAGCAAATTTGTCCTTGTTTTTCACTTTCCCTACAGCAATTATATCCAAGCTCTTGTAGAAATCCTTTTTTTAAATGAAGTGGGCTTTTGTCAGCCAATTCTTCTTTTAAAAATTTATTATAATGTTCTAAGCAATCAATAATTGGAGTTGCAGATTGTAATTCGCCATTTAATTTGTAATGACTATGTGTTTCGTCTTCAGGTAAACTTGCCCATATGAAACACCCATCTTCTTGAATTGCCTTTTGAATATCATTTTTTATAATCTTTTCTAATAAATTTGGTCGCTGCTTTTTTATAATTAAAAGGCAAATTTTATCTTGTGATTCAGCATTGTAGTTAGAAATATTATGTTTTTTTAAAATGTCAAAATCCTCAATATATTTACCTGTTTTCCTTTTATTTACAACTTCAAAGCCAGATATTTCCCACCATACATATCGCATGACTTGGTATGCCCCAGCAGCTGATGAATCTCCATCATATATTAGTTGAGGGTGCGTACTCAGATCCGTTATTTGATGATTATTATACGCTGTAGTATATGCTTTTTGAAAGTCATGAGCTATATATATAATTTCTTTTTTATTGTAATCATAAGATTTTATTAATTCTCCAGTCCCTTCACCAACTCTCAACATTCTCATAAAAGCTCTTACTCGCGCTTCACACTCACATTTCTTTCCAATCACAAAATACTCCCCATCTCTTTTCAAAAACTCCTTTTCGTGTTTTATAGTTTCACCCTGGCATTCTGCTTTTAACCAAAGGTTTTCGGCTTGTGTTTTGTAGGTATCAAAACTAATTGTGGCACCTCTGCCGTAAGTTCCATTTTGTAATGCTTTTTCTACGTCGTCGACAAAAGCTGTTTTTCCGGCTGCTATCTTGGTATTGCCTTGTTTTCCTTCTTTTGCATTTTTTAGTATTATTGCTGCAAATTGCTTTTTGTTTGTATCTGTAATAGTTGTTTCTTCACTTTTAAATGTATAGGTATAAGCTTCTTCTTTTTTTCCTTTAAGCAGTTTTTCTTTCCATACTTTTAAATCTTCATCGGCTTTTGGTCGAAGCTTTATTTTTACTTTGGCAATTCCATTCTCAACTACGGCTTTCAGTATGGTAATATCACTACCTCCTTCTTTTGATTCTAAGACAGTCAAATCTGCATCGGTTTCACCTAAAGCAGCCTCTTTTTCTTTTATCGTAATCGATACTTCTTTACCATCTAACAAAAATGTTTTAGCAACTACATATACTTCCTCTTCCAGTGGGGCATTATTTATTTTTATATAGTTTGCTCCTAACTTGCACAAATTAAAAGAAACAGGATCCCCAATTGCATAAGGACCGGTTGTAAGTGCATTTTTAATATCATCAAGTTTGGCATATTTTTTATCTGCTTTTACTTCTGCATCTACTCTTTTTTTGATGATTGGAGCAATTACATCTTTGTTAATGCTAGAATATGGATTTTTAAATATGTATGTATGCTGACCTGCAGTCTCTACAGTTTCCAACGAAAATTCTTCTTTAGCAAAATAAGCAGCAAAAATACCTTCTGTTCTCACTACTTCCACTGCAGGGATTTCAGCCACGGTCAAAGGAGCTGTATTAGTTGGTACTTCAATTATGGGTTGTACCACTTTGTTTGCTATGGAAAAAGAAAGTATTCTGTCGTTACCGCCAGCGTTTGTAAGGTATTCACCTGTTATGTCTTTTACTTTTATATAGAATTTTTCTGACTCAGGATTTTGACCTGATATGAGTGCATTTCCTCCGGGGATAAAAAAATTATACCCTAATGTAGAAAATTTCACATCCACTATTTTACCATCAATACATTTCTCACTTTTTGTTTGGATGCTCTGAGGATTTTTTTCACTATATAATTCTATTGAAAGGGTATCCCCATTTACTCCTTCCGTTTTTAATGTAATAAATAAGTTATGACCATAACTTATTTCGCTAGTATCTACAGCTCCTCTTGTTTTACTCCAAGAAGAGGATATTATTTTTTGGTCACATTTACCATATACATGTAATCCTGTTTTTCTAGGATCATGTGCACCAAATAGACTGGCTTCTAAGTAATAGGCATAGGAACCGCAAAGGTTATTAGGAATGGTAACTCCAAAAGGGCTATTGGCTAATTTTACTGTACTTTTAAAAACTGTAGTTTTCTTTTGATCTTGCCACAACCATGTAATGTCTCGTTGTTTATCTGCTGGCGTCGTGTCCTCATACCATTCGCTAACAACAAAATTTACCATTTGATTGGGTTTTATGCATATAATGTTATTTGCTCTTGAAGTATAATTTTCAAGAACATTGCTTGTTTCTGATTCCTTTATTTTTTTTACTCCCTTTGCCATTTTATGCTTTTAGAAAATAGTGAAATTACTTTTTAACTATATAATATTCCTTCGTCTGTATGCTCCCTTACAAATAGATTTTCTATATCTACCATCGGGTTTATTTGCTTTTGGACTTCGGGTTTGGCATTCTTTACATTCTGTTTACCCATTTCTGCTTTTTGCCCGTGTTTGTCAACCGTGATACAATCAGCACCTCCAATAGGACAGGTGGCTTTGCTGTCTTCCAGTAATATTTTTCCTTTATTAGACAAGGTAACTTTTTCATAAAAGCTACTCCATTTGGTAATTACTGCCTGACATGGCAGGTAATCGCCGCTTCCGTTGGGCTGCATTTTACATTTACCAAAAGTATTTTTCTCTAATGTCTGTCCAATTTCTTTATCGGTTGCTATGAGTTTATTTGCTGCATCTTTGTCATTCGCATAATGCTTACTATGTGATTTTACCTTAAGCTTATCTAACTTAGGCTCTACACTAAACTTACATTTTACGGTCGCTCCCTGTACTACTACATGTTTTGCACTCATAACCTTACCTTATTTGGATGTCAAAAAATTACTCTCCTTAATTTTTAATTAGTTTGCCCTTTTTTCCATTTTCAAAAGCTCTATTTCAATCGTTGTTCTTATAGCTTCAACTTTATCAATATTGCATTCCAGATTCATTTTTTCTATAGTGTAAGCATCGGAATTTAGAAAGTAAACGGCATTATAATTCACTTTCAAATGAGCATGCCCATATAAAAAACCAAACCCCGAATCTGTATAATTTCCTTTTTGCTCTATTCTAATATAACCCGCGTCATCTAAATTGGGAGCCATTTTATGCTGTACTCTAAACACAGATTCTGTTTCTTTTTGTAACGGAAATGACAAATCTTTCTCAAATTCATAATCAGCTGTATACCCTACATGAATACCATTAAAAAAAGCCCTCAAAAAATAATCAGAACGAAGTGATCTCAATACTCTCTCTGAACTCTCAAGCGTACGTTCTACATGCTCTATATACTTTTCAACTACTTCACCTTCATAATAATCTAAAATTTCACTTTTAATCTTACCCCAACGGCCTTCAATTTCAGCATGGTTATAAATATCAACCCATTTACCAAATTCATCCACAACAATTTTTAACGGATATAAAACTTCTGCTGTTTTAGCTGCCAATCCGTCGATCATGGTGTCCGGAATTTTGCCATTTATATAAATATCAGATCCTCTGTTAATTTCAAACAGATGAAATTTATTTTTATCAGCAGCAATCCATTTTACATTGATCTGCATTTCTGTAACATCAATACCAGCTTCACCCTCATAAGTATATTTTACTTTATAACTTTGATCGACTTGTTCCGGCGTAAAGGGTAATCTGTAATTTTTACCTAAACTGACTTCCCTAGGTTTTTCATCAATTATATCACTTTTAGAAGCTTCACTTTTTTCCGGAGCCAAAATCAAAAACTCTAAATGTCTTTTAAAATCTGCTTCGATTAGATCAGGAATCTCACAATACATATTATGATAGCGTCTGAGTTCACTTGCTGCAATACCAAGTTCAAGGGAAACACTCTCCAGAGTATCTCCTTTTTTAACTTTGTAAGTACGATGCCTGCCGTGAAATGAAACTTCTGCTTCTTCTATATAATACATTTGTTCAGATACATCTAAATTTTATCAATTCATTCCTGCATTTGCACCATATACAAATTCCGGATCTTCTGTTTTATCTTTTTTGGTTATTTCAACCTTTTTTTCTTTTTGCCTTTTACAGATAATAACCGAGTTCTCCGTAATACCATTCATTCCTAATGTATATTTAGCATCTACGTATCGGGCTGCCTGATACCATTTTGGCTGAAGGAAAAATACCCAGTTGCAATTTTCTCCTTTATATTTTAATTGTATCTTACTCTCGGCATTGTGTTTATTGTAGCCGGTAACGGTATGGTAAAACAAAGCACCAAAATCAATTCTTACCGGGCCTTTTGATCTAAGGGAAGTGTAGGTTTCACTATCAGCATCTTTTTGAATCAATAAAGTAATCAATAAAAGGTCTTTCATTTCTACATTCTCTATAACCGGAAAAGGGTTTTCTCTTTCCGGAATTTTCCATGTAACGTATTCTTTTGGAGGT
This sequence comes from uncultured Flavobacterium sp., assembly GCA_963513545.1. Classification (GTDB taxonomy): domain Bacteria; phylum Bacteroidota; class Bacteroidia; order Flavobacteriales; family Flavobacteriaceae; genus Flavobacterium. Next base: position 478,756 of record CAUPQW010000001.1, on the reverse strand, counting down.
ATCTGCAGCATATAATTGAACACTGCGTAAACTCCTGTAGGGACTATAAAAACCAGAAAGTGCGAGCACATTAAAAAAGTAAGTCCAATACCACTTAATGCCGTATAAATAATGATGAACAATACACTTGAATAAAGCATTATCAAACATGCAAACAGCAATTCATTAGCAACCAGCTTTTGATTAAATTCATTAAAATAAATGCGGTACAGGTAAACATGCAGCGTTCCGAATAGTAAGGAAGCGATCTGATAGAAAAGAAACTCATCAGATATTTCAGTAAATAATTTGTTGTAGCCTAAAAACCCAACCAGCGCATAAATAAGTACAGCTGAGAAAATATAGATGTAAAATTTCTTTTTATATTTTACTGCAAATTCTTTTACTTTATCACTAAAAACCATTGTAAGTAAAACACTTACGGCTATAATTACAACCAAAAATACAATGAGCCTAACGTCAATAAGTGCTCCTAAATGCTTTTTTACCATTTCTAAAGTCGTGTTGTATAGCCCAACACAGGCTCATTATTAAAATTAAACTTTTCTATTTCGTTATTTATCAATAAGACTATTTTGACCTCAACTTCCATCGGAAAAAAATGTTCGCAAAAACAATCTATAAACTTTTTTATATCTCCTTCGTTAATATAATTATGAAAAGGCTGATTAACTATTGGCCCTATTTCTATGGTTACATTCATAGAATAATCCGTATAATTTTTTCCGCTGATAAAATCGACTCCTAATCTGTTTTCGCCTAATACAATCTGCTCTTTTTCTTCACTAAGTTCTTTTGATGTTGTCGTTTCAAAACTTACTTTTTCATCTATAATAGTTGATAAACACTTACATGCCAAATCAATATTTCCAACAATTTTGTATGCATAAGGCAAAAGCCGAATGAATTTTGAGACTAACACTGCCGGATAAATATGAGGCAGACCCCAAAAATCATAGAAAAACTCTAACGACTTACCTGAATTGAGTTTGTATAAAAAATCTCTTTCAACACCTTCAATTTTAGTTTTGTAATGAAAAATTTCATTCTCAAAAGGGCTAAAAAAATTACGCGCTTCTGCTTCCTGTTTTTTCTGGTGTTTATGTTCCCTGATCATCTGCTGAACAGATTTATCAGCATTGTTCTCTTTTAAACTGTGTATATATCCTTCAGGCAGCGTATCATAAATACTGTCTCTCGACAAGAGTATATTAAGATATTCACGTTTATCGTAATTATCATCCTTAATACCTGCTCCCAAAATATCACTTCTGAAAGCCCGTGAAAACTGTCCCTGATTAGAAATCATAATTTCATCCTGAGCAACAGAGGTATTCTCCAGAAGCTCATTAGCAATTACCTCAGCTCTTATGTCGTCTGAAATATTCGCTATTTCCTGAACAAGATCTTCAAGACTCATATTATTTTTTCTTTGTGTCCTCATTGATTCTTCCTGCTCCTATATAGCGTAACTGAAAATATTCGTCATTAAAATTATAAATAGCCAATCCTTTGTTGGTACAAGCCAGAATTCTGTCGTTATGCAGGTATATCCCAACATCAGAAATAGGATGATCCTTATCGTATCTGAAAAAAATCAGATCTCCTTCTGCCAAAAAATTTCTTCCCGTAAAAATCTGTATCGATTTTGATTTCCACATTCCGGCAGGATCCTTAGGGAGTGTAACTTTATAAACTTCACTATACAATGACTGAACAAAATAAGAGCAGTCAATCCCTTTATCCGAAAAGCTTTTTTCTTTATAAGGCGTATTGACCCAGGGATCCAGGTATGAATATAATTTGTAATTTGTAATCTTGTTTGGCACTACTCCCAGCACTATCGAATATTTTTCTTTTAAAGCCAAAACAGCATCGCTCAAATTTTCTGAATTATCATTTACAACTGTTTTATTGCTCAAACCTGATTCTTCCATTTTAGCCTGTTTTTTCAATGCTTCCAAAGAATAATCATATTTAAAAGGAACCTGAGAAATATATTTCTTACTACCACAGCCTATGCCTAACAGCATTATGAGTACTAATACAATTGTTTTATTCATAAAAAAATACTTATTGTTTTGCCATTCTTAATTTATGGCAATGATGAAATCATCTTAAACCTATTAATCTTTTGGATCAAAAACTGACTGTAGTGGTATTATCAGTTATTATGTTTTTTATTCATGAAATTATACTTCACAAACATTGAGGTCGCAAACGTAAGAAATTATTCTGTAAGAATTGTTATGAAATTTATAAAAATTATACTAATTATTTTACAATTATAAAATAATAAAAACTATTTTTGCCAGCGTCTTTATAGAAAATATCTTACTTAATATTAGCCTTTAGAAAAACATGAATAAAAAAAATATCGATATCAGGGTTATATTTTTCTTTGTGATCCTACTATTAATTGGAATTATTGCTTTTTTAATTCAGCTTTTTAATCATGTTGATTGCGAAGATGTACGATTTTATGTTTTAACAGAAAACTCAAGAACCGAAGAATCTATAGAATTTTTTGATAAGACGCCAAATGCAAAATCATGGAAATGGGATTTTGGAGACGGTTCAGAACCTGATTTAAGAAAACATACCTTTCACGTTTATAAAAATCCGGGGAAATATTTAATAACCCTCACGATAAACGGAGAATGTATCCATAACAAAGAGATCGTACTTACAGACAAATATCAAATTGATAAAATAGGAACTCCTAAAATAATTACCTCAAAAATAATTACAGTTGGTCAACCTACTTATTTTAATTCTGTTTCTGAAGATGCTAAAACCTGGGAATGGGCTTTTGGAGAGAACAAAGGGATTGATGACACATCTGCTAATCCGGTTTATACGTTTTCAACACCCGGTGAAAAAACAGTTACACTTGTCGTAAACGGAAACTTTGGCTTAGTGGCCAAGAAGATTATTTATGTACATCCCAAAGTAATAAAAAAAACAAATCCTCTTGATATAACTTCTTATGAGTACGAAAAGAAAGCAGAAGCCTTTTCACTGCCAAGAGGCGCCGCAAAAAAGGATCCTCTTGAAGATATGTTACAATATGTTCCTGTAGCTCCTAAAACTAAAACACAAAAAGACAGCATTATACCAATAAAAAAAGCACCCAAAATTTCTGAAGACCAATTTGAAATTTTGCTTAACAAAGTAGCTGAAGGAAGCAAGGTAAAAGATGATTTTTCTGAATATTTATGTGATGATTTAGATATCCCAATTGTAAAAAACGACAGTGATTTATTGACTTTCTCCCAACTATGCGCCGCCATTAAAGGAAAGAAAATAAGGATCGAATCAATCCGTCTTAACAAAGACAAACAAAACAATTGTATCAAAGGATTAAACATTAGTTATAAAGTAAAAAAATACCTGATCTGGTCTAAAGATTAAATAAGGATGGAAGAAAAAAATATTTTCAGTACAGAATTACTCAGTGCACTTGAAATTGCTAAAAAAATTGCCAAAAACAATTCCAATAAGTTTTACTCTGCATCACATTTGCTAAAAGCCATCCTTAACAGGGATTTATCTCTATTAAAACGTCTTGAGGCTATAGGCAAGGATGTTTACTATCTTGATGAATGGTCTGAAGTTCGCATGGAAGATGAGCCAAAAACTACAAATATTTCAGATGCGGAGCCAGGTGATCTGATTGATGAAATTATAAAAGAAGCAGAATCGGTTCGTATAATTTTAAATGAAGACGAAATTAGTATTTATGCAATATTAGTCGCTTTGAGCTCTCCCGGAGTAGGTTTTAACTTCGACCAAATGAAGACCTATCCTATTTCCCGAAACGAATTATTAGAAAATCTTGCAATCGCCGAGCCTAACGTTAACATTCCTCATCAAGAAGTAAAAAAAGGTTTTTTAAGTAAATATTGCATCCATAAAAATTCTGAAAAAAAGAAAAAAAGGATTCTGGCGATTGGCCGCGAAACAGAGTTAAATACGATGAAGGAAATTCTTTGCCGATTTTCTAAACCCAATGTATTATTAATTGGCGACAGAGGGATCGGTAAATCAATATTGATCGATACACTTGTTCAAAATGTAATTGCGAATCAGGTTCCTGAAGTATTAAATAAAGTGCAGCTTTTTGAACTGGATTTATCTACTCTGATAGCCGGTGCATCCTATAAAGGCGAAATCGAAGACCGATTAAAAAATTGTATTCAGGAATTAAAACAATTTCCTAAAGCAATATTAATTATCGAAGAAATTCATACACTATTAGATAAAAACGGAGGAGATTCAGGTGTATCCAACGTATTGAAAGGGGAATTAGCAAAAGGATTAAACATCATTGCTACTTCTACAATCGATGAATATTCCAAAAGAATCGAAAAAGAACAGGGACTTTCCGGAATGTTTGAAATTGTAAAATTAGAAGAATCGAATGATGAAACGTTGTTCCGAATGATTCGGGAATCGATAAAACCGTATCAGGAGCATCATAAAATACAAATTGATAATGAAACCATTACAGAATCAATACGATTATCAAGAAGGTATTTAAAAGAGAAAAGCCTACCGGAATCTGCTATTAATCTTATTGATCATACCATGTCAGTTTTAAAGACATCGGGAGAAACTTATTTAAAGGAAAAGCAGTCTCTTTTGGATAAATTATCGCTTTTAAAACAAAATGATAATGATTTGCCTGAAGATCAATTATTAAAAGAATGCCATTGGTTCCTTTCTGATTTAATCAGTAAAACGACATTTTTAATGATTGCTGCTGATGAAAATGAGCCACAAATTTTTGAAACTTCTGAAGCTATCATTAAACATATTGAAAACCTTATCCATACTCTTGAAGAAAGAGCACTGGACAAACGCATTCATATTGAGGCTTTTGATTTATCTCTTATAATTGCTCAAAAAACAGGTATTCCTGCGGGGAAATTAAATGAAGAAGAAAAACAAAAACTAAATAATATTGAAGATGTTTTAAACCGCAGAGTAATTGGGCAGGATCATTGTATTGCAACAGTAGCAGGATCAATTTTAGAATCAAGATCCGGATTAAGCAAAGCGGGACAACCTATTGCATCCTTCTTTTTTTTAGGACCAACAGGAACAGGGAAAACAGAGTTAGCCAAAAGTCTGGCGGAGTTTCTTTTTCAGGATGAAAATGCAATTATTCGTTTTGATATGTCTGAATTTAAAGAAGAACATTCGGCAGCATTGCTTTACGGAGCTCCTCCGGGATATGTAGGCTATGAAGAAGGCGGATTGCTGGTCAATAAAATAAGACAAAAACCGTATTCTATTGTATTATTTGATGAAATTGAAAAAGCACATGCCTCTGTTTATGATGTATTCCTTCAAATTATGGACGAAGGAAAATTACATGACCGACTTGGAAAAGAAGGAGATTTCTCTAATGCTATTATTCTTTTTACCTCAAATATTGGGTCAGATCATATTGTAGAAACGTTCAATAATGGTCAAATTCCGGGTTCATCTTCGCTAATGGAAATCATGGCTAATTATTTCAGACCTGAATTTTTAGGCCGATTGACAGAAATTGTACCTTTTGCACCTATCAGCAAAGAAAATGCTTTAAAAATATTTGAAATCCATCTTAAAAAAGAGTTTTCAGATTTACTCAAAAATATGAAAATCGAAGTTGAAATCCCGATGGAAACTAAACTTTATCTTGCCGAAAACGGATATAATGCAAAATATGGTGCAAGACCCATAAAAAGCATCATCAGAAGCCATTTACGAAGACCACTGGCCAAGAAAATAATTTCCGGAGAAGTGAAAGATGGCGATAAAATGATTGTTGTTTTAGAAAATGATGAAGTTAAATGGATTAAGGAATATGCTGTAACATTATAATAACCCAAAAAAGCATGATTTATAAAAAGTCATGCTTTTTCTTTTTTTATTGATCCCATGTTTAATCTATGTATTGTATTATTCAGGCAGTCCATATTTTAATCTATTATAACAGAACGAAACCATGAGTAGTAACTAAAATGAAAAGATTTTAAAGGCAAAGAGCTTCGGCTCCTCACAATCATACCAGCTTTTTAATTATTTCAAAGAATTAAATTATAATAGCCAGTAACTACTCCTCATACATTTCCATCCACAACCTGGTTTCTTCCAGATCCAGTTCTTTTTCCATCTTACGGAAAATTTCCTCGTTTACAGAACCTGCTTTATGCATCAACTCTAATTTGTTACGCTCTACATTTAACAGATCGATTTGAAGTTTGGTAAAATCATTGAAGATCTCTCCTCCTATCAGATTTCCTTTTCCAAAGAAGTTGGCCGGAAGTTCGGTTTTCTGGAGGCGATTGAATTTTACTTCATATTTACTTTTAATATTGTGCAGCAAGTCATCGTTGAGTAACGAGAAATTATCTTCTATGTGTGTAATAGTCTGGGAAACGATACTATTTCGAACCTCATATTCTTCTGCAATTATCGAATAACGTTCAATTTTTAATTTCTTAATCAGCCAGGGTAAACTAAATCCCTGAATGACCAAGGTCGAAAGTATCACACAAAATACAAGATAAATAATAAGGTTTCGCAAAGGGAATTCCTCTGTTTCGTTGATCATTAGCGGAAGCGCCAGTGCAGCAGCCATGGATACTACACCTCGCATTCCGGACCAGCCAAAAATAATCATGTTCCGGTAATCGAATTCTTCTCTCAGACGGATCTTTTTACTGATGAGTCTTGGAAGTAAAGTGGCAGGAATTACCCATAAAAAACGAACCAAAATCACGGCCACACTCACAGAAGTCCCCCAAAAAAACAAAGACCAGCCAGAATAGTCGCCAATACCCGAAATAATTTGCCGTAACTGCAATCCGATTAAGATAAAGATTAATCCGTTTAGAATGTTGGTTAAAACACTCCAGATTGTTCCGGTCATGATTCGGCTTTCGTGTGTAAAAATCGTTCCTGATCTTGCCGACAGGAAAAGTCCTGTTGCTACTACGGCCAAAACTCCGGAAGCTTCAAAATGTTCTGCAATCAGATAAGAAGCAAAAGGCGTCAATAAAGTTAAAGTTGCTTCGATAACCTCATCACAGACAAACCTTTTATGAATAAAACTCATTATATAACCAACAGCCAATCCAATCGCGATTCCTAAAACCGACATTACAACAAAATTTAATCCTGCCTCCCAAAGCACAAAATTTCCGGCTGTAATTGCTGTCAGAGCATATTTGTATGCAACCAGACCACTGGCATCATTTACCAGACTCTCTCCTTCGAGAATTGCAATCAATCTGGGGTGCAAACCCAACCCTTTTGTTATTGAAGTTGCTGATACAGCATCCGGAGGTGAAACAATCGCTCCTAAAAGAAAAGCCAGGGGCCAGGAGATATCATCGATTAACATATGTGCGACAACTGCAACTGCAACAGTCGTAAAAAAGACTAACCCTACGGCAGCCAAAGTTATAGGCCGAATGGTTTGTTTAAAATCTGACCAACTGGTATACCATGCGGCATGATATAAAAGTGGCGGAAGAAAAATAATAAAAACGATTTCGGGACTTAGGGCAATTACAGGAAGACCCGGGATTATACTGATAATAACTCCGCATAGCACAAGTATTACCGGAACAGGAAAATTATATCTTTTACTTATAAGGCTCAGGAATGCAACACCAAATAATAACATTATAATTACGGTAATATTTTCCATTTATAACTTTTTTTTGTGATACTATTCAAGAGTGCGAATATAATGTTTTAACCATTAAAATTTAGTTCTAATGGTTCATTAAACAGATCAGAGATATTAGAGAGTGTATATGGCCCCAATCTTCCGATTAACACTCATTTGAATTATTTTTTTTCAATTCGATTACTTCTCTTTTTACTTCCAGAAGTAATTCTTTCATGCTTTCTATTTCGTTTAATTCCTGTTTTTTATCTGTACGACCGATACTGCAACTGTATTCCCAAATTTCGATAATATCAGAAACTTTTACCTCATATTGAGGATAAAAGCTGTTATCGGATTCTAAGACCAAGGCATTTTTTTTATTTTTGTTCAGGCGCTTGTATACCATTCCTTCATTTTTAGTAATCAGTATGTACGTTTTGCCGTCCTGTACTTCTCCTAACCTTTCTACATAACGGCCAATAATTATACTTCCGTCTTCATGAGGGGGCATTGAGTCTCCTTCTACAGGAAACCCTCTGTGTTTTCCAGGCCCCAAAAATGGCAATGAGATTTGCTGCAGATTTTCGATGTATTCCGGATCTGCATAACCATTTAAATACCCTGCTTTTACTTTTTGAGTCACTACTTCAATGAAATTTTCTCCTTGCTGGTCTACCTGTATAGGAAGGACTAATCTGTTGTCTTCCAGCTTTAATAAATCATCTACGCTAATTTTACGTATATCGACCGAAAGCAATAAGTCGATACTGATATGATAATGCTGTGCTATCTTTTTTAAAATTTCATAAGGCGCCTCTGAGGTTCCATCTTCGTATTTAACATACCTGCCTCTGGTTATCCCTAAATTCTCTGCCAGTTTTTCCTGTGAAATTTTTTGCTTTGCCCGTAAGGTTCTAATATTATCTGAAAATAGCGACATAATTAATTATGTTATAATTTATAACAACAAATATATTAAAAATTGTTATTATCTGAACTAATTTTGTTTCTCTCAAAAACAAAGAAAATGAGACTATTTAATGATACTGAATTATTTTCGACCGGTACAGGAGGGAAAAAGGTATTTGACGTTCCTGATGCTGACTTACTGTTAATCGACAATTTTTTCCCGAAACAAGAATCAGATTACTATTATGATAAACTACTGAACGAAACCCAATGGCATGAATATGATATGCCGATGTACGATAAAATAGTTACCGCCCCCCGAATGGTTTCATGGTACAGAGATGATGATTTAGACGAATACCACCCCAATCCATACTGGCCATTAGAACTACAAACCATTCGTCAGCGTGTTGAAAATGAAACTCAAATACAATTTAATGCCGTATTACTTAATCTATACAGAAATGGGAAAGACGGAGTTGGATGGCATAGTGACAAAACTGTAAGCAGTAATAAAAACATGAATATTGCCTCGGTCACTTTTGGGGAAACCAGAATGTTCAGACTTCGTCATAAATTCAGAAAGGAAATCCCACAATTAGAGATTCCTCTTCATCATGGCTCTTTTTTACTTATGGCCGGAAATACAAACAGTTTCTGGCAGCATCAGGTCCCTAAAACTGCAAGAGAGGTACTGCCGAGAATTAACCTTACTTTTAGGAAGATCAACAGGAAGGGGTGATTTATTTTAAAGGTCATAATACAATACCATTGTCACTTTTGCACTGCTGTATTAATTTTCGAATACTTCTGCTAATCATACTGCGTACAGATTTTTTTTTGATCTCATAATCTCTGGTACATTTTTCCAATTCGGCAAATAATACCTGAAATCTATCATATAATGCATCCAGTTCTTTCATTGCTTTTCGCGTTTCTGCATCTTCTTCCTGTTCAATCTTTTCGGCTGCCATTTTTGACATATATTCAAATTTGTGAAATGCTGCCAATAAAATTCGATGCTCTTTTGAGTTTATTCCCTGCATAACATATATTCTGATATTCTAAAAAAAATATTTTTTATGGAGTAACTAATAACGGATCGACATCCGTGTAATTTTTAGATAACGGTAACGATTTTGAGACCGTATTTTTTACTTTTTCAGTATTTTCTGATATTGTATTTATTGCTGTTTTTAATAAAACTTCAGAATGATTTCCCAAGGGAAAAATTTCAGGATTCTGAAGTTCATCTCTATTAACTAAAGGATTTATACCTTTAGAATAATCCCCTTCATGTCTTGAATTGAATAATTTATAGATAGAGGGATATAAAATCCAGCCTCTTTTACCTAATATCCTGTCATCTTCAATAGGAAACCCCGCCACATCTTTGCCAACTGTCTTCTCTCCTATTGTGATAACTTCCATAAAAGGTTTTAGGTTATTGATAATAATTTCTGAGGCAGATGCAGTTCGTTTACTGCATAAAACATATAATTTCTGAATATTTGGGTGTACATTTCTAAGAGCATCAAAACTTACACTAGATTCATTACTTTCTAATGCTTGTTGAAAAGACTGCTTTACTATACCGCCATTTTTATTACCTTCAAACTGAATAAAAAGATCACCCGATTTTATATTTGGAGCCAAAATTATACTTAATGCCGTAGCAGAAGAAATATCTCCTCCTCCATTGTAACGTAAATCTAAAACCAGTTCTTTTATTTGCTGATTTTTTAATTCCTGAAAAATCTGACTAAAAAGGTTTGCCTGACCCACATCAAAATGTGGAATTTCTACGTAGCCAATCTTAATTTTATTCTCTGTAATTACCTGATGAAAAACAGGCTGAGAAAAAGAAAAACCCTGTAATAAAGAAACTTGTTTTGCTTTAGAAAAACCGGATTGAGCTGAATATGAAACAATTTGTAAATTTAGTTGCCCTGCTCCTCTCATACTTTTGTAAATATTGTCGTAATTACTTAAATTCAATTCTAAATCATCAACCTTAGTTATCAACTGACCTCTAAATAATCCGTTATTTTTGGCTGGAGAATCATATAATGTATATAAAATTACCCCATAAACCCTGCCTTCATATTGCATGAACGAAACATCGAATCCAAATTTCTGTCTTAAACTTTGTGGTACGCTTTCTGGCAGTTCCGGGTGTAAAGCATATGAATACACATCATCAGTCTTTAAAAGCTTTTGAAAATATTCTTTTGGACCTAATGATAAATTGGTTAAAAATGGCACCTCATCATTCCAATAATAGTATTTTTTCATTTGCTCGTAAATCCACATATTTGTGTATTGATTGCTTCCCTTTTCGTATGAAACTGGGCTATCATCACTCTGGCAGGAAACAATGGAAAGGATCAGGAAAAGAAAAGCAAGTATTCGAATCTGAGATGAGTATTTCATTTTAAAGTGTTGTTACAAAGCAATATCCGATTCAGTAAATCCGGTCACTAATTAAAAACTAAAATAGTCCGCTAAATTAATCACCCCTTCTACACTGGAGAATGCACCGTTAAGATCTTGTTTTTCTTCGAGAACAATATATTTGGATTTATTATTTGTCATAGTCAGCGATACAATCACTTTTTTGCCAGGGATGTAAGATTCTGTGGTACCATGCTTAACAAGTTCCATTTTTATACCTGTAGGAGTACTATATGGGAATTCAATAAATGTGCTTGGGCTATTTTTATTGATATTCTCTACAATACCTAATAACTGTCCATTGTTTTTTGTGATCATACCATCCAGGAAACCGGTATAACCACTGGCAGAATATTTATTAATGGATGGAAAAACAAATTTAAATCCTGTATAACCTGACTGGCTTAAAGTACCCGGTTTTATATTTGAAATACCGTCTAACCATACATCATCCTTGGCATAGAAATACAGAGAACTGCTTGGTTCCTCTGTCGTAAATTGATAGGTTGCTATTATTTGTTTTGTTTTTTTCTTAGTAATTACAAACTTTTTTATTTCGTTTTCGTAAAAAACAAACTCATAATCTTTTTCTATTTTTTTTACAAAAGCGGTATTATTTTTTTCTTTACCAATTTCAACAAATTTACCATTTACGGCAATCTGAATAGAATCGTTTAATGCGTTATATCCGTGTATAGAAACTTTACCAGGCTCTTGTGTTCTTTGGTCATAATAAGGAGTCAGTTCGTCATTTGCACAGGCTCCTAAAACAGCCAGTATAAGGGAAAAGAAAAATACTCTTACAATGCTATATTTCATATCATGAATTTTAATTATGGCAGCTTATACTCAATAAAGCCCTGCCTATTTTATTTTTTAATAAATTTTATTGTTTGTGACCTTGTGCCGTTTTTTAAAACCAGAAAGTATAATCCCTGCGATAAATCGCCTACAGCAATGTTTTCGTTATTATAAACTGTTTGCTTTGTCAAAGTTCCTCCTGCATTATAAATTTGTACAGAAGTCGTGCCTGCCTCATATTGATCGCCTAATTGCAATTCTAAATTTTCTGTTACAGGATTTTGTTTCAGGAACGAAGCATTTTTATCCACTATTTGCTCTCCTATTCCTAAGGTTCCTCCGGCTGTTATAGTAACTTTATCTATTTCTAATCCAAAAAAATTAGAATTTTCAGCTGGTTCATTTGCTATTGCGATATAAACTGTTGCCTCTCCTGCAAATTGAGAAATATCTACCGTGTAATCCTGAAACTCTTCTTCATCCACCGTTTGTCTTAATAAAGTGACTGTACCTAAAAGTGTAAATGTATCCGGATCTGTCGAAGTAGATCCATACACCAATACATTTTGATTGGAATCATAAATCATGGTTTGTGCATTTAAAACAAGCTCTACTTTTTTTCCTGCATGCTGAGATAAATTAACAACAGGTGTAATAGCCCAGTTCTCCACAAAACGACTAATTGTTTCAAGTGTATTTAGATCTGTTACGTAATTTCCTAAAATACTAAAATCTCCATCTACAACTGTACTGCCACTTTCATCCAGATTTACATTTTGTCTGGCTATCCACTTTATTCCATCCTCATCCCTGTCCAATAATGTCCAGTCGGATATATCTGCATCATTAAAATCATCTTCCCATACCGTTATCTGTGCCGATGAAATTGCAGAAATTATAGTAAACATGCCTAAAAGTATTATTTTTTTCATTTTTTTATTTTTAAAACATGGGCAGAAATTCTGCCCATGCTGAATTAAAATATTTAATTAATTAACCAATTATTAAAAATTAGTAAACTTAGTCCAGGTATTAGTCCAGTTAGCCTCAGTTTTAAATGCACCTGTTGATCCTGTAAAATTTAAGGTACCATTATTAAAAAATGGCTGAGTAAGACCCCATGCAGTAGCAGGGTTTGCAGTTGATGTACTGTTTCCTAATCCAGCAATTGAAGTACCTGCAGGCAATACAGGATTATCAAAACCATGAATAGAAATTCTAGTCCATGATGAACCACCTGGTAAAGATGGGCTATCCCATCTGATACCAGAGTTGTAACCTGTAACCGTTGCATCTATAAGGCTAATTTGTCCTAATCTGCGTACATGTATGGCATTTTCGTATACATCTGCTGCTGTAGTAGAGCTTACCCCAATGATAGATAATTGATTAAGAACCGGACGTGTGATAATTGTGGTAGTAGTTCCTCCAGGATTATTATCTAATTCAATACCATTAGAATCCGGAACTGCAGGAGTACCACTTGTACTATGCGTTGAACTGCTGTTGGCAATTGCGATCGCTTTTGTAATTGTTCCTGTATAACCAAGATCAAAATCAAAGTTATCATCGTCAGCTGCAAAGGAAACTAAATGAGTAGCATTTACTCTTCCTCCAAAAAACTCAAAAGAATCATCCTTACCGTACGATACCTGAATATGATCCACAACTGTAAGTGCACCAACTCCACCAAAAGTTAAACCGTTTATTTCGACATCATTAGATAAAACACGTCCAGCAAATTCGATACGAACATAATGTAATGCCCCGGCATTGTGGGTATTACTAGTCCCTCCGTAATAGAAATCAGACACATTAGGCTGATCACCTAATCCTTCAACAATATTAGTAGCAAGACCATTGTTTACCGGGTCATCCCCTAAAATAACAACACCTCCAAAATCGCCAGGAGCAGCAACGGTATTAACATTGCCATCTAATAAATTATAACTTGTAAAAATAACCGGTGCATTTACTGTACCCTGAGCATCGATTTTACCTGTTTTAGTAATAACAAGGACTCCTGTAGCAACTCCGGCAGCTAATGGTTTTGCTTTAATAAAAGTACCTGCTTCGATTGTTAATGTAGCACCAGATTTTACACGTACTACACCATCAATCTCCCAAACTTTGTTGCTTGTCCAGGTAGTGTTTGTTGTAATATCACCACTTACAGTTTCAACTGTTGCAGGATATCCCGAATAATCAGCACCGGATGCTTTCATTGAAAAAGAAGAATCCGTAGATGACGCATCATCATTTTGGCAAGAACCCATAACCAGAGCTACCATTGCGAACATAAATAATTTTTTCATAATAATTTAATTATTGCTATATTTGCCGCTAATACATTAGGCCTTTGGAGAGAGCAGCAAAATATCTTTCCTTAGGTCTTTCTCTTTTTTTGGTAAAATCTTCTAATAAACAATTCCTGCTTTACCATCAGGGTTTATACCTACTTTTCCTTCTTTCACTCATAGGATTTTTTTAACGCAGTGAAAGGTTTGCTTTCCATCTTTTTTATTTTTTTCATTAAAACAAGTACTCTTATTCTTTTGAAGAAATTATTAAAGAACATTATTAAAGTATTTTTTTTATTTTTTGCTTCATGCACTAAGCAAAAAGAAATCCAATACTTATAACTATATACATTAGCTTTTCAAAATTTAAAATATCATCGCTTTTTTTATTGTTAACGGTTTCTTAATCTGCCTGATTTAAAATGTACAGCATCTTTACATTTGCTTAAAATGAATAGTTAACCGATAAGCTTATAGTCCTGCCATTTTTAGCTTTAAACATTTCCTGATCCATGTTTTCATCGTATTTATCTGTTGCTTCGGCTCCCAGACTTCTTTTCTCCCTTGGCGGAATAGTTCCGGAAGCAGCGTTATCATTTATTTTACTGTAACTGTTGGTATTGTTGTAAGTTTCTATACCAGAATCAAACAAATTTTTCAGGCTGCATTTTAACTCCAGATTTCTTTCCTTAAAAAATTTGTAGCTTATTTGGGCATCTGTTATAGCATAAGGTTTACGAATTTCCTCGGCGTCATAATCATATCCTACCAGCAGGTATTGATCTCCTACGGCATTATACCTAAGGCTAAAGCCTAATCGTTCCCCAACATAATCTAAGCCTATGTTGTAGCTGTAGGGCGACTGCCCATACAAAGGTCTATTTGCCTCATAAGTACCTCCTGTTCCGTCTAAATTTTTATAGGATATTACCTTTGTTGCATTTACGGTTGCGTTTCCGTATAAAAACAGGTCTTTTAGGGTTTCTCCTTCCCCTAAAAAAGAAAGGCTTTTGTAAAATTCTAATTCAAGACCCCAAAGTTTTGCATTGTGAGAATTCATATTGAAAATTTCCCTTACACCCGAAGTATTCAAGGCACTAACACTTTCAATCGGATTGTCTATGTTTTTATGATATACTCCAAAGGACAAAATTTCGCCACCCGAAGGAAACCATTCCATTTTAAAATCATAGTTATTGGCTACGCTCGAAACCAATCCACCTGTATTGTTATATATAAAAGAAGAACGAATTGGGTCATAATACGGCATTGCCAAACGTTCTGAAAATTGAGGCCTCAAAACAGATCTATTATATCCTAATCGTATATTCATTTTGTTGGCAGGGCTAATGATTAAGCTGGCTGAGGGTAAAAATTGCCATATTTTTTCATCTTTTTGTTCCTTATTAAAATCACCGGCAGATATAGACTGACTCTCAATTTGTGTGTATATATAGCTTTCTGCTCTGGCCCCCCACACAAATCTTAAAAACCGTCCCATTTTATTGTCCAGCATTAAAAATGGCGAATGTACTTTTATATCCCCAACATACTGATTGCCATATTTACCAAAGGAGGTCCAGCCAAAACCTCCGTAATAATAATTTGAGCCGTCTAAATATTTGGCCAAAGAGCCATAAATATCTACTCTGTCTGTCCCCTGCCCAACGACTGCTAAAAGGGCCGAATTCTGTTGATTAGTAGCTTTTTTATAAGTCCCGAAATAACCTGTTTTGATATCGTTTGTAAACGCATCACTAAAATTAAAGGAGTATTTAAAATTAATGTCGCAATTATAATTCACTTCATCATTCGTAAAATTGCTTCTTTTAATTAAATCATCAGAATTATAAACTGTGTAAACAACCAGCTCATCATCGCCAACCTTTCTCTTTGCTGAGCTTAAAAATGTTGCATCTTTGGTATCTTTTGTAACATTTCCATACGCACCATACCAATTGATTTCGAGTTTTTCAAATTTGTGATTTCCTTCAATTTTATTCTGGATAAAAGTGGTATAAACCGGATAATTGGTTTCTGATGTCCCGGCAAGTTCACTACCATTTAATATATTTTCAATGCTATTACCCTGAGTCCAGCCTGTAATCTGGGTTAATTGATTGTTATATATATGCATTATCGTATTGCGGCTTGTAATTTTATGGTTGTCTAACTGAATTGCCGCATTAAACATACCGCCCAATGTGGAGGTATAATTATAATTGGCCCCTGAATTCTTAAAGCCATATTTTGTAAAAGTAGAGTATGTATTAGCATCGTTTTCGGCTAAAAACTCCGAATTAATTTTATAACTACCTCTCTGGGTATGCTCGATATCCAGTTTCTCCTGTGCATTCTTAAATATAAAAGATCCTGTAAATCCCCATTTGTTATTTTCTTTTAATTTGTAAACCCGCCCTATACCAAATTGAAGTGTGGTACCCGGAGCCGCATACGTTTTATAAGTGGTAAAATTATCCTGATTGAATTGCTTTGAATTTTCAAAAAATTCACCAGAACCCTCCTCACTTTTCGGAAGATCATAAAGATTAAATTTATTAGGAAAATCACGTCGTCCGTCATCAAAACCCAAATAATCGTAATCGCCTTCCTGTTTTGTTAATCGTTCTTTAAAGGTGCTTCGGCTGTTGTAAGAAGTGCTTATAGAGAAATTGGTAAAATTTTCTTTAGGAATATCCTTTGTTTTTATCTCTACATAACCGCCTGCAAAATTGGCGTACATATCCGGAGTTGCTGATTTGCTCACTACAATACTCTCTACAATTGAAGTAGGAATAATATCAAAAGAAAAATTTTGCTGGTAGGCATCTGTACTTGGTAATACAATACCATCCATTACGGCCTGATTCCATCGTTCGCCCATAGAACGCACAACTACATATTTATCCCCAATTGTAGTAACACCCGTGATGCGTTTTAGTGAACTCGCTACATCCCTGTCCGGTGTTCTGGCAATCTGCTCCGCCGAGATACCATCAGAAAACTGTGCTGCCTTTTTTTGCTGCAGCAGCATTCCTTCAACAGAGGCTGTCGCTTTTTTATAATCCTGAACAATTACAACTTCTTTTAATGATTGGGCATCTTCTTTTAATGATACCACTAAAGGCGTTTCCTGCTCTTCAAATACTTTTATGCCCGTAATTTTTTGGGTCTGAAACGAAATAGCACTTAGTTCAATAGAATATTCACCAGGTTCAAGTTCTAAAACATAATGACCATCAATATCAGATTGCACTCCATAATTTAGTCCTGTAACTTTTATATTTACACCCGGAAGTGACAGTCCGTTAACGTCCACTACTTTACCGGTTATTTTTCCTTTCTTTTTTTTTTTGCCTGTGTCTTTACTATTTACGGCTATGTTATTTGCATTTCTTCTAAAATTTAGATTTGTCAGATTTTCCAGATCCGTCAAAATTTCATCAATAGAAACATTTTCTTTTTTTAAGGTAACAAGAGGTAAACTAAGATCCAGATCTTTTTGATAAACAAATTGATACGGAGTCTGAGATTTTAAATTATCTATAATTTTTTGAGGCGACGCATTTTTAAAATCAACCGATACTGTTCCGGTTTGTGAATAAATAATTTGTGTTCCCAACAGGAAACCGAAAAACAAAATCCAAATGGCAAATTGCCTGGAAAAATCATTGTTCATAATTGATAATTGTTAGTTATTATATTTAATTTTAATATGCTATTTAGGGTTAATTCATTTCGGTCATTTTAATACTTTATCATCAGCTCAAAATATATTAAGCTGAGAGATATGTAGATAATGATATGTTTAGCTAATTATTGACTAATTAAATAAGTATTATTTCCGGTAGGTTTAATTTTAATTTCTAATGCAAACGAAATGGTTTGAAGTGTTTCGTAAAAACCTTGTCGGGTATCGAGAGTTCCCTGCATTTTAAGATTCTTTAAATTTTCGTCTACATAATTTACGTTAAAATCATAATCCCGTTTTAAGGTGGCTACAACTTGTTCGAGAGTCAAGTCATCTACATATATTAGAACTTTTTTATATGCCGGTTCTAAAACATTTGCTTTTTGCTTACTAAGTACGGCTGTTCCGGAGCCATAAATTGCTTTATCGCCTTTTAAAAGTAAAACACTGTTTTGCTCACTCTCTACTTTTACCTTCCCTGTTCTTACGTTTACTTCGGGTTGACTGTTACTGTAGGCCCTAATATTAAATGAAGTTCCTAATACTGTAGTCTTTATAGCTCCTGAACTAATAATAAAAGGATGTGCTACATCGCGCTTTACTTCAAAAAAAGCTTCTCCTCTTAAAGTTACATTTCGGTATTTTCCCGAAAATTTAGAAGGATATTCAATTTCTGAATTCTCATTGAGCCAAAGACGGGTACCGTCAGGTAAAATCACAAGCCTGATATCCTTTTCAAATGTTTTTACGAAAGCAGTTTGATTTTTAGCATAATGAAACTGATTGAAATTATAATATCCTGTAATAGAAATAATGAAGACACCACAAGCGGCGGCTGCCCAATTATAAAGTTTTTTATATTTATCAATTGTATTCTTCCGTATATTATTCCACATACGGGCATTTACTTCGCCAGGAAGAATCCCTCTATTTGGTATGGCATTCCATTCTTCTCTTAGTTTTCCGGATCTCATTTATTAGCATTTAGCATTTGGAAATTTATATTCGAATCTTGTCGATTCAACTACATTAGATTTCCAATGTTTTAAATATCACGGACTGATATCACTATTAATGTTTTCTTAACAAAAGAGAAGATTTAATGTAGTCAATGTAAAGTAAAACGCATTTTAAAAGTTATAACAAAGAGAAAGTTTACTGGTTAAGTAATCAACTCAGGATGCTTAATTATAAAATATTTTCTGATTGATTTATAAGAAATAAGGCAAACCAATAAAGTTCATGGTTTTTGACTGAATTCTTTTTAAGAAATTGCAATGTTTTAGAAATTTGATTTGCCACCGCACTTGGTGACATATCCATTTCTAATGCAATTTCTTTGTAACTGAGATCTTCAAATTTATGAAGATTGAATATTTTTCTCCTTTTTGCAGGAATTTTGTTCAGCAGATATTCTATTTTTTCCAATTTTAAACTGATATCATCATCAGATTCAGACACACTGTCTAACTCTTTTATCAACTGATCATTTTCAACTGAAAAAATTCGGTTTTGTTTTTTATACCATTTCGAAATTTCCTGTTTCGAGCTTTTATATAAAACTGCTTCTAAATCTGTGTTTGAGTCTAATTTTGTTCTGTATTTCCAGAGATGAATAAATACATTTTGCGTCACATCTTCTGAGTCTGCAAGTTGTGCAGTATATTTTTTTACAAAGCAAAATACTTTAAAATGATATAAATCATAGATTTCTCTAAAGCAAGAATCATCTCCCTCTCGTAACCTTACTATCAAATTAGAGCTCATAATGTAATTTTAATCGTTAAAGAAGATGCTTACAAAAGTATAATAAACCTTTATTGAAATTATTTGTCTTTTATTCATTTAATAATTTATTAATATTGCCCCTATTCAACTACTTTGAGCGATTTTTATATCCTAAATACCTTAAATCTAACAGGTCGAGTTATTCTAACACAATTATCTTCAGAACTATTCAATTGATAGAAAAACGTTCTTTAAACATCAATTGCCAGGAAACGTTTTAGCATAAATATCAAAAAGCCGAAAGAAAACTCCCGGCTTTTATCTAACTAACACTAAACACTTATAATCTTCTAAAACAACTTTGATATTCTGTCATTTTCTATTAATAACCAGGATTCTGATATTTTGCTTTTTCATCGGCAGACATTTCCATGCCATCCAATTGACTAGTTGGTATTGGACGCAGATAATCCTTTGCAGTAATGGTACGTGTGAATGTTTTTACCGAGTGATCTTTCCAGTCATTCGGATTTGTTGCCCCGGCTATCGTAAATGAATTTCCGTACTCTATCCAATTTTGTGTGCGGGTTAAATCGTACCAGCGGTAACCTTCACCAAAATATTCACGGGAACGTTCAGCTAAAATATAATCAATATCTATAACTGCCGGTGTTGCAGCAACGAGCACAGCACTATTGTCTTGCACCTGTGCTACATTTGCTTTATTATTAAAACTCCATTTTCCAGCTCTTGCACGAATAACATTGATTAAATCGCGAGCCGTTTTACCTCCCTGAACAGTTGCCCCTTTTACAGCTGCTTCAGCCGCAACAAAATATAATTCAGAAAATTTAGCCACAGGAAAAGGGCGTGTACTGCTTCCGTTAGGAGATCCCAATCCTGTTCCGTTATCTGTACGATACGGCCCCAATTTCCAGTTTCCAGGATAACATATTCTTGAAATAACACTAGGTTCAATTACGAAATCAGCTCTTCCCGGTAATACTCCTGCTCCTATAGAGCTGTTGTAAACAGCATTAGAATAATCAACTCCAGGAACATCTGTATCCAGAAATGTTACTACCGGATCTCCATTGGCTATTGGTAAAAAATTTGCATTATACAAATATAAGGGAACGACATTATTTACTTTGAGATCAGCCTGAACCCAGTTACTGCGATACGATGTTGTAAAAGTTCCATCATAACGTGAATCATTCGTTTTATCTGCAAAAGTATTCTTAAATATTTCTATTGGTGGAGCTAACATTGTCCAGGGACGCCCCAATGGTTGTGTAGCCGCACGCTGTACAGAACTAACAGCTGACCAGCTGCTATTAGTGGAAGAACTTCTAATAGCCGGGTAATTAAATTGTTCAAACCAGCCTGCAAAATAATCGGTACTGAAACCACCTCCGCTGTAACCTAAATCACCACCATTATAAATTGGACTGGATTGTGTATGATCTGCATAAAGCAACATTTCTTTATTACGATCTTTCGTTGCTACATTTACCTCATAAAATGTAGGCTGTAATCCAAAATCGCCCGGATCATTAATAGCAGCTACTGCTACATCATAGGCTTGTTGAAAATACCATGCAGCATCGTGCCCATCAAGATCTTTTCGATCTGCTGCAGGATAAGTAGGGATATTTTTAGGATTTTGAAGCCACCATCCAAAAGTAAGATATGCTTTTGCCAAAAAAAGTCTTGCAGTCGTTTTGGTCAGGCCACCAGTTACACGACCTGCTACAGGTAAATCAGCAACAGCTTTGATCAGATCCGGAAAAATAGCTTTACTATACACTTCTGGCACAGTATTACGAACCGAATATCGGGATGTAGAAGAATTGAATTTTAGTTCCCCTGCTCCCAAATCAAGCGGTACGCCTCCATAGGTCTGCACCAATAAAAAATAATCAAAAGCACGAAAAAATCTGGCTTCGGCTATAAGTGCCGGTGAAATAGTTCCAATAGCTGTTCCGTTTTCAATAACTCCGCTGGCTGTATTAATATTTGGAAATGCATTGTTCCAAACTGCACCCGTATTACTTGTTGCAGGATTTATAATTCCAACTCCGGAATAATCCAGATTTTTAATATTTCCATCTGAATTCTGTCCCCATGTTGATTCATCAGTAGCAATTTGTCCTACGTTTAAAAAATATCCATTGCCATACATATAACGCAAGTGACCATACATAGAAGTTATGCCCCCCATTACACCTTCCGGAGTTGAAAAATAATCCGGTGTAAAAATAGCGCGTGGTTTCTCATCCAATATATCATTTGAACAGCCGAAAAGTACCAATAAAAGTATTGCTGCACTTATATATGTTTTTATTTTTATATATTTTTTCATCTTTATTTAATTTTAGAATGTAATGTTAAGACCCAATATCAAATTGCGAGATTGCGGTGTATTATATCCTACAGTTAGTAACCTGCTTAAATTTTTGGAATATGCCACCGCCATATTTGCCCCATCATTGGCATACGAATTGGTTTCAGGATCCAAACCTGACAGTTTATGATATGGAGAATATATAACCCATGGATTCTGAATGGTACAGTAAAGTCTTAATCTCTCCATACCAGCCGTTTTTATCCAGTCTTTTTTCAGATTATAACCTAAAGTAATCGTTTTGAGTTTTACATAAGAAGCATCAAAATATCCTAAAGTAGAACCATACTTTGGGTTATTGCTTTCTGTTGGACCTCCCGGAAGCGGAAATTGTGCGTCAGTATTGGTTGGAGTCCAGTAATCGACATCGATTTGACCTCTTCTTCCATCATTAATATTAAGATATCCGTTTGAACCATAAAGTGTACTGTTTAAAATACCACCACTTTGAAAAATTCCTACAATTGACAAATCAAATCCTCTGTAGGCAACTCTGGTATTAAATCCTCCCTGAAAATCAGGATCAGCATTTATAACCTGTCTGTCATCAGCACCAATTAATCTTTTTGGTGTACCGTCAGCATTATATTCTCCAGTGTAGGCTACTCTAATCATACCTGCTGCTCCAGCCGGTCCCTCATATAGTTTGGCTTCAGCATCAGTCTGCCAAATACCAACCTTCTTATAATCGTAAATTACATTAAGAGGTTTGCCTACAAACCACCAGTTATTTTTATCCTCTGTTGTTCCGGATGCCAAAGAAACCAGTTTATTTTTATTACTATATATATTTGCTCCTGCTTCCCATGTCCATCCATTGTAATTATCCAAAATGACTCCATTTAATGAAAGTTCCCAACCTTTATTTTGCGTTGCACCTACATTTCCTACGTAACTGCTTACACCTGACGTTACCGGTAAATTGACACTTAGCAGTAAATCTTTAGTATCTGTCGTATAATATTCTATTGTACCTGACAGACGGTTTTTAAAAATTGAAAAATCCAGTCCAAAATTCGTAGTTATAGAATATTCCCATCCCAAATCAGGGTTAGGTAATGTTGAAACATAATATCCCGTTGCATTTGTATTTCCAAAATTATAGGGTCTGGTACTTAAATTTCCCAATGTTGCATAAGGAGCTACTGACTGGTTAGAAGTCTGACCGTACCCTGCACGTAATTTTAGTGAATTAAGCCAATTAACAGTATTCATAAACGATTCTCTCTGAATATTCCATCCAGCTGACACAGCAGGATAACTATGCCATTGGTTAGAAGGCGCCAGTCTGGATGATGCATCAGATCTGTAAGTTGCGCTTATCATATAACGATCGTCATAGGAATACATTCCGCGTACCATATAAGATACAAGGCCGCTTTGTGTATAGTTTTGATTGTTACCATCAATCGTAATATCGTTATTATCTCCTGTTGATGTCTGCCCAAGATTAAAATACTGAAAACCATCTCCTGCAATATTTTTTCTTGAAATCGATGAACTGTTGTAAGATGTCTGCTCAGCAGAATACATTGCCAGTGCACTAACCTTATGTTTTTGAGCAAATGTATGATCGTAGTTTAATAAACTTTCTATAGTCCAGCTTGTAGTAAGTGCATTGCCTACAGAAGCTACATTAGGATTATTTACATTTGAATTAAAAACACCAATTCCCGTATAACTGCCTGTGTTGCTTGTGCGTAAATTACCTCCAATATTGAGTCTGACTTTTAATCCGTCAATTGCCGGAATTTTTAACTCGGCGTAAGCAGAATTATAAGTCCCGAAAACTTTATTTCTATCAATCCATTTATCACCAAGATTTTTCATACTCGTTCTGGTATAAACCCAGTTTTCGTCCTGAGGCATTCTTACCGTTCTTTTTAATGAGCCATCCGGATTATAAGGATTTGCTATTGGTGACATGCTAAGAACTCCATACATCCCTAAGCCTGCACCATCTGTTATACTGTAATTATTATTTGATGAAAAACCAATACGAAATAGCCCAAGTTCCTGGTCTAAGCCGGCACGAACAGAATAACGATTATATTCAGATCCCGGAATAACCGCCTGGTCTTTATAGTAATTAGCGCCAAAATTATAATTCCCTTTTTCACTTCCTGCAGTAACCGCAATATCGTGACTGGTTACAATACCAGTTCTGTAAAATAAATCCTGCCAGTCTGTATTTACATTATCTGCTTCATCAACACCATTTACTAAATTTTTTCCTGCGAGTTTTCGAAACTCAACATATTTAGGACCTTCCATCATAGGATATTTCACTGCTGTTTTATAACCTGTATAAGTATTATAAGCAATCTGTGCTTTCTGTCCTTTTGTTCCTTTATTACTAGTAACTAATATGACTCCGTTCGCACCTCTTGAACCATAAATAGCAGTAGCCGATGCATCTTTTAAAATATCAATGCTTTTTATATCGTCAGGGCTTATGTCTGCTAATGTTCCGGAAAAAGGAATACCATCCAGAACCACGAGTGGATCATTTTCTGCTGTTAAAGATCTTGTGCCACGAATACGTACTTGCATCGTAGCACCTGGTTTTGTTGAAGTTTGAGTCATCTGAACTCCTGCCAAACGTCCCTGAAGGGCTTGTGTAACATTCGCAGAGGGTACCTCTCGTAAAGCATCTCCTTTTATAGATGCTACAGAACCGGTAACTGCTTCTTTACGCTGCGCTCCGTACCCTATCACCACTACTTCCTGCAAAGCATTAGAATTTTCCTCAAGCATCACATCTATTTTGCTTTTACCATCAACAGGTACTTCTTTAGTTTCTAAGCCTAAAAAACTAATTACAAGTATTCCATTTGAAGGAACATTGGTTACTGTATAATTTCCGTCAAACCCTGTAACAACACCTGTTTTTGTGCCTTTAACATTCACATTCGCTCCCGGTATTGGTCCGTTTACATCAGATACAACTCCAGTAACTGTTGTTTGTGCTTTTGCTGTTATAGAAAACAAAAACATCAGGCCTAAAAACCCAAAACTCTTTAAGAGTTTTAATTTATTTTTATTAATAAAAAAGTCATTCATAAATAATTAATTTAATTAGTTAATAGTAAAATTTGGTTGTTTAGCTATGAACAAGAACTAGTTCTAAAATATTTATTAAGGCAATTATATGTTCCTGATCAAACAAATGTAAATAAATTAAAAACAAACACAATCGGTTGTGTAAAATGTTTTTATTGACTACTTAAAAACACGTGATTTTTTATAAAGTATAATTATTTTTTTATAAAAATTATTGTATAAATCACAACAAAAATACTTTTAAACCATTTAAAATAAATATTATAAAATAAAATACGAATAATCTTAAAATAATAATAAAAATACGTTTTTCAGAAAAAATTGAAAATCTAAAATTTATTTTGAAGCTAAAATATTACTAAATAGAATTAAATTTTAACATATAAACATATAATACTTACATAAAATGTTAAAAACAAAAATTATTAATTTAAAGCAACACATTAAAATAAGTGAAGATAAAAAACAATCGGTTGCTTATAAATATATATTTTACACAAAATTTATATAGTATCTCCCCTTGTGAAAAGAATTTTATTTTGTCCAAAAGAAACAAAAAAACAACCTCATATTTCAACGAAAACAAAAAAAAATACATACTAAATTTCATTGTTTGTGCAGAGATCATACAGGGTAAAAAGAAACTGATTTTACAATTCGAACATTGCTTTCATAAAGGTGAACAATAATTTACACTTTGGTATCAGTGATACAAATCAGGTCGAGTAAACAATTTGCCATTAACAATTTAATATCAATTACCATATATTTAAAGTAATGTTTTCAAATAAAATAAACTCCCTAAGTTTTCTATTTCTTATTTTTACCGTATTAAACTATTAGATAAATTTCTTTTTTAAATTCATAATTTACTATGTTCCAAAAAACAACTTCTGCTTTTGCCTTAGCCTTACTTTTAATTTTGAGTTCATGTGCTGTTCAACAAAAAAGCTTAACCATGAATGATTGGTATGCTTTTACAAAAACCAGTACAGAAAGGCTAGAACCTTCAAAAGTATATGATTTCACAGATGGAATGATACGTATGTATGGCGAAAACAATGGCTATCTAATGTCTCAAAAAAGCTTTAAGAATTTTGAACTTAGTTTAGAGTACAGATGGAATATTGAAGAAAAGTTTAAAACCAAAAACAAGAAAAACAGCGGTGTTATGTACAACATCCCTGCAGATTCGCCTGACAAGATTTGGCCAAAAGGAATTCAGTTTCAGATAAAAGAGAACACTACGGGTGACTTTATTTTTTTAGACCAGGTAACCGCTAAGGTAAACGGTAAATTAGTTGAGGCGGGTGCGAGTGTAACTTCTCCAAAATTTATTGAAAACGAAAAACCTTACGGCGAATGGAACTCTATTGTAATCAAGTCGTTAAACGGAAAAATAACGCAATATCTAAACGGAAAATTAGTAAACGAATGTGAGGAGGCTTCTTCTAAAGAAGGCAAAATTTCATTAAATTATGAAAGTTCTCCAATTGATTTCAGGAACATACAATTACATAATATTTCTAAGTAGTTAGAAATATTATGTAATCTCAGGTGTTAAAAAATAATCTGTATGTTCTTGCAAAGGAATAATTGATTTAGATCATCTGAGCCACCAAATACATATCATTCACTTCCTGGGCTAAATGGAAAATCATCCTTTATATTCGTAAAGAGCTAATTTAAAGCACCTGAGAAAAAACATAATTTTTCACAACACTTTACCTTCCTGTTTCAACTTTTCACGATGCTTAATGCCGAAGTCCCTTAGTGCCAATATAACAGGCTTTATCGACCAGCTATATTCTGTGAGTTCGTATTCCGTTCTTATTGCACTGTCCTTATAAATCTTTTTTTCAACAAATCCGTTAAGCTCCATTTCTTTTAATTGTTGGGCCAATACTTTTGAAGTAATTTTAGGAATTTCTTTCATAATCTCACTAAATCTTCTGTTTCCTTCCATGAGTGATATTGTAATAGGAATTCTCCATTTGCCGGTTATAATGTAAATAGCGTCCATAATAGGGACTACTTCTGTTTTACATCTCAAAATTCTTTCTTCCCTATTCTTTCTTTCCGGGATATTTTCGTCTATTATTATAGTCATTGGTTCTAAATATTTGGTATGGCATCTTTGGGTAACAATCAAGTAAGGTATTTATTCTTAAATTTATAAATATAATCAAAAATGATATTATGGAAACTTACAGGTTGCTACAAAAAAATCATCTAGTGGATTCGCCTGTAAAAGTGTGATTAAAAAAAGAAAAAACAGGACAAATTCAGATGGCATAATCGCTAAATAATATTTTACTTTTAATCAGTTACCTTGAGGTAACTTTACTGTCTTGAAGCACAAATCTGCCTAATTTTGTCTATTGTAAAATATAACTATTACAACCCGTACTAATATGTGGAACTCTATTCTCAACAATATTAAAAATATACGAGAGTTAAAAAATTATACTCAGGAGTATATGGCAGTTCAATTGGGGATAACACAGTCGGCTTATAACAAGATTGAAAAGGGTAAAACTATTTTAGGGCAAAACCGATTACTTAAAATAGCTATTATTCTAGAAGTAGATATCGATGACATTATTAATTTCCAAAGCTCTATATTTGATAAAACTGGTGTTGAAAAAACCAGGGAAATGGATGAAGTTGTGAAACTTAATAAAATTTATCAAAAAAAAATAGAGCTTCTTGAAAAAGCTTTAAAAGACAAGGCTATTGCACTTGATTTAATAAAGAAGCAATAAAATAGTCGTAGCAAATACAACTACATTATATATTTTTTTGTAAAATATAATCTTAGCTTTATTTTTTATCAATAATTAAAAGAAGCATATATTCAGTCTAAAAAAACTGAAATATATGCTTCTTAAATTTTAACCCGTCAGGTAATTAAAAAGGCCTAATTCAATACAATTTCTTTACCATAAAATGCGCACATTATTATGTTTCTATGTTCTAGTAATTACACCAACGGGCAAAATTTAATTAAAAAGAACCACAAATATTTCCTGTAAAAGTGGCACCTGCGTTAGCGGTAACATCAGCTTTTACAGAAGCTGTAGGAAGTGTAACGATAATATATGGGGGCGTAAAAGCGTTACTGCCTGTTACAGTATTTGTGGTATTTGGAAAACTATTGTCAAGTTCTGTGATTGCTGTGAAACCCGTCATTAGATCAATAGGTTTGGTAACACCTTCGAAAACATTTTTTTCAACTTTTATATCAGCTTCAAAACCTGCCATAATACATTTATTACTAACAGAACTGTTAAAATAACTGTTGATAATATGAACTCTCCCAAACCTTACTCTTGGCATTCTCTCTTTGCATCCAGGTCCCCACCAGCATCTGGCAAAAGTGATTCTTAATTTTCCGCGATCTCCCGTAGCCGTATCACTTGAACCAATTAAATTTGAGAATCTATGGTCGTCCGTTCCACCTGGACCTCCTGCTTTTGGCGGTTTCAGATAACTGAATTTAGTGTAAGAAACTGTAACAAAATCAGATTTATTTTTAATGTCTAAATTTCCATCTACTCCGTCTCTGAATTCGCAATGATCCACCCAAACATTTTGGCAATTATCAATAATAGCATTGTCCCAACCGTCTGTATCATAAGCTCCCGGGCCTTCAAAAATTAAATTTCTGATGATAATATTGGTACAGTTCTTAATATTAATAATCCCTGAATTTGCTGTAGTTTGATCTGTTGAAACCAATTTCGCACCACTTGCACCATATATCGTTTTCCCTGACTGTCCCTGAAGCAATAATCTTCCGGTAGCAGTAGCCGGAATTTCAATAGTTCCTGATATTTTGATAACTTTTACAGCACTGTTTTCAATTGCTGTTTTTAAGGTAGCATAAGTGGTGACTGGTGTTTCCGAAGAACTTCCTCCACCTGTTGTGTTTCCATTTTCTGAAGCCCAGCCGGGTACTTCACCGCAATTACCAACTTTGGCTGTACTGGGAGCAGCATCAAAAGAAGCTATTACATTTTCATTTTGACCGGCACTGCTATCTTCTTTACTGCAGGAAACAGTAAAAAAAAATGATACTAATAGCAGTGAAGCAATTTTTTTAAATTTCATGATTAATCGATTAAAGGGGTTATTTAATTTGTGGTACAAATTTTACAGAAATCCTCATTTAATTTATTGAACTAATTCAATACTTTAGGAATAATTTATGAGCATTGCATTAAATGGATATCGATTCTTTAAAAAAAAATCTGTCTTTAGAATCGTAAAATCAGCTGTATTAGAAAATGATATTTCTCGATGAGGTAATTGCAAAAGTAAAACGGAAAATTAGTACCCTAATGCGCAAAAGCTTCCGCTAGAGAAGGCAAATTTTCTTTAAAAATTATGAAGGCTTTATCAATTGATTTCAAAAAAATCGAATTAAGAAGTGTCTCGAAACAATAAACTAAATTCCATTTTTTCTCAATAAGCCAATCAAAAACAATATCATTATACAAACTGTTTAATAGAAGGGTCTGTTCTATGTTTTAATTTACAGGAATATAAATATCAAAAGTTGCTCCCTTGTTTTGTTCGCCACTTGCCGTAATAAAGCCGTTATGATTATCTACGATTTTTTTAACAATAGCCAATCCTATTCCGGTTCCTGTATACTCCATTTTTCCGTGTAAACGTTGAAACACTTCAAATATTTTTTCACTGTATTGTTGATCAAAACCAATACCATTATCTGAAATACTAATATGGCAATAGTCTATATCATGAGCTACATTTTTATGAGTCAATGTTGCTCCTTTAATTATTTTGCTGTTAATTTTTATTACTGCAGGAATTTCCGGCTTAGAAAATTTAAGAGAATTACTTACTAAATTATACAAGAGCTGTCTAAACTGAAACGGGATAACATCTATTATATACGTTTTTCCTTTTTCGATGATTGCGTCGTGCAGTTCCAATTCTTCTCTCAGGTCTTCCTTTACTTCATCAATAATTGTTGATAAATCGGTTTTTTCAAATATCCTTTCCTGAACATTGGTTCTGGAGTATGCCAAAAGATCATTAATCAATGTTTGCATTCGCTTTGCCGCGTTCTGCATCCTTTGAAATTTATCTTTTCCAACATCTGATAAGTTATCGGATTCCTTATCTATAATTTGTGTGACAAAAGTCTGTATTTTTCTTAGAGGCTCTTGTAAATCATGACTTGAGATATAAGCAAAAGACTGGAGTTCCTTATTCATTTGCTCCAATTCTACATTTTTTTGCTCAAGTTCTAATGCATTCAGCTTTAGTTTGTCATCAGCTTCCTTTTTTTCGGTGAGGTCATGTGTCACTTTTGAAAATCCAATAACTTCACTTTTTTTGTTATGAATAGCCGTTATGACAACACTTGCCCAGAAAAGGGTTCCGTCTTTTCGAACGCGCCAGCCTTCCTGTACTGCTTTTCCTTTTTCACGGGCTAATTGTAACAGTTTATAAGGAAGATTATTTTTTCGATCTTCTTCTGTATAAAAAGTAGAAAAAGATTTTCCTATTATTTGCTCTGCTTTGTATCCTTTTATTTTTTCTGCCCCTATATTCCAATTTTCAACTATTCCTTCATGGTTTAGATACAATATGGCATAATCCTGTACTTCCTCTACCATTAAATGATAACGTTCCTCACTTTTTCTCAGAGATTCGTTTATCAAACTAAGCTCTTTTGTACGCTCTTTTACCAGTTTTTCTAATTCATTGGTAAAAGTTTTTTGATCTTCTATATCAGTGCTTGTGCCCACCCACATTTGTATTTTTCCGTTTTCATCTATTTGCGGACTTGCACGGCTTAGTTGCCAGCGGTATACACCATCATGTCTTTTGAAACGATGTTCGAATAAAAAATCTTTTCCGGTAGCAATGGACTCCATCCATACTTTTGAACTTTCAGCTCTTTCATCAGGATGTACAATTTGCAGCCAGCCTCCTTCAGTTATTTGTTTTGGCGTTAAACCAGAATAGGTATAAACTGATTTATTACAATAATTCAAATGACCTTCTGTATCTGATGTCCAGATATGCTGAGGCATTGAACTGGCAAGAAGCCTGAACTTTTGTTCGCTTTCTTCGAGTTCCTGCTGATGTTTTTTTAGTTCTGTAATATCTCTGGCAGTTCCTAATAAACTTTCTAATTTATTATCTGCGTCATAGAAAACTTTCCCTTTTGCTTCTACCCAGTGAACAGACTCATCAGCCCATATTACCCTTGCTTCATAATAAAGATGTCCAGATACAATTGCATGTTTAAAGGCTTTTTCTCTAATATGCAGATCATCCCGATGGACATGCTTGAGTAACTGTTCGTGGGTTAATTCTATATACTCTTTATACCCGCCAATGATTTCGAGATATCTGTTGGAATAGATAAGTTCTTTTGTTTTTACATTCAATTCCCAGGTACCAAGCTCGCTGGCTTCTACTATAATATTAAGTCGTTGTTCGTTTTGCTCGGTTTCCTTTTTTGCTTCTACTTTCTCCGTTACTTCTGTTACAGTTACAATGATACCCGAAATTTTGCCGTCTTCTTCTTTCAGCGGATGGTATAGAAAATCAAAATAATAAACATCCTCTCTACCTTGTCTTTTTAAAGGAACCTGTACTTCATTTCCGTGATATGGAATGCCGGTACTAAAAACACTTTTCAATAGAGAGCTGACCGTTTCTTTTACTTCGGGTAAGGAATCAAATAGTGGCCTGCCAACAAAAGAGGATTCTTCTCTGTCAATCAGTTTCAGATAAGCTTCATTGGCCATTTCTACTATATGATCATCACCTCTTAAAATGGTAATTCCAACCGGAGCTTGTTTTACAGTATTACGGAATTGTTTATTAGCTTCTTCTATTTCGCGTCTTGCCTTTACCTGAGAGGTGTTATCCAAAACCCAAATAGCAACTTTTTTTACTTCTCCTTCAATATTTTTAAGTGGGGCATAAACAAAGGTTACATATATAGTTTCTTCTTTTCCATGTCGAACAAGTATCATCTCTACCTCATTGATATGAAAAGGGATCCCATTGTCCACTACATTTTTAAGAGCTTCCTCATAATAAGGTTTTACCTCAATAAATGAATCCCAATAGTATTTACCTGCAATTTCCTCATAAGGCTTTCCGGCTATTTCAATAAAGCTGTCGTTTACTATTTCGGTTACCAAAGTTGTTGCTTCCAATACGCAAATACCAATAGGCGATTCCAGCACCATACTGCGTAAATTCTCCTCACTCTCCTCAATTCTTTTCTTTGCCAAATTCAGATCGGTCAGGTCAATGCCTGTATTCATTACCCCATATATGTTTCCTTTTAAATCATATAATGGTGTAAATCCGTAATTAAAATAATAAGTTCCCCATTTTCCATCTACCAGTAAATCCAGTGGTGTATTTTCTGTATGAAAGGCTTGTCCTGTTTTATAAACATTTTTAATCTGTTCAAACACCAATTGATTAGTTAGCTCGGGCAAAACATCCATAAAAGATTTTCCAATTACATCATTTCCTTTTCCCCAGATATTTATAATAGATTGGTTGGCTAATTCAACAATCATTTCTTCACCAGTGTAAACTGCAATAGCAAATGGTGCATTTTCTACCAATGCTCTTATTTTATGTTCACTTTCCTGTATTTTTGAACGGGATATAATTTGTTCAGTTACTTCAATAGCTATTGCTACTATACCTGAAATAGTTCCATCAGCTTCTTTTAATGCTTCATATACAAAATTGATATAGATGGTTTCTGTTTTTCCATTTCGGGGCAGATTAACAGGATGTTCATTTGCAACAAATTTTTCTCCTTTTTCATAAACTTTATCCAGTATTGACTCCAGACCTTGGCCTTTTGCTTCAGGCAAGCCTTCAAATATAGGTTTGTTTATGACTTCATTTTTGCTTTTTCCCCAAATCTCAAGCATCATGTCATTTACAATTTCGACAACATGATTTTTTCCTCTGAAGACACACATCGCAGTTGGAGCCTGAATGATATTGTTTAGATAGCGGTTGTTACTTTCTTCTAATTTTTTAAGGGAATATATGTTTTCTGTTGTTTCGCTGCAGATTACCATTACACCGGAAATTTTTCCGGATTCATCATGTACCGGACTGTAGCTGAATGTCCAATAGACATCTTCAATTTTTCCGTTTCTGTATATTGGAATAAGCTGATTTTCACTCCATGTAGATCCTTCTCCTGCTAATACCTGCTGAATAAGAGGATGAATAATTGGCCAGATCTCAGGCCAGGCTTCCTCTGCCTTTTGTCCTAAAATTTCAGGATGCTTACCTTCATTTCCAAGGCTTGGACGGTATGCATCGTTGTAAAAACAAGTAAGTTCATCGCCCCACCATAAAAACATTGGGAATTTTGAGTTCAAAATAATACCGAGGGAAGTACGAAGGCTTTGCGGCCAGATATCCGGAGTTCCTAAAGGTGTTTTGCTCCAATCTTTATTCCGAATGAGTTCTCCCATTTCACCTCCGCCCTGAAGAAAATAATGTTCTTTATTTGTCATGCGTATCCAGGTAAATTTTAGGATTGAAGAATAAAATCCTCTCTTTCAGGCTTTTTGAAATTATTTTCAGCTGTTACTTTAAGCGCATTCCCTATCACTTGTTTTAATTTGGAAAAATCACCGGGTTTGCGAATAT
Organism: uncultured Flavobacterium sp.; assembly: GCA_963513545.1. Taxonomy (GTDB): domain Bacteria; phylum Bacteroidota; class Bacteroidia; order Flavobacteriales; family Flavobacteriaceae; genus Flavobacterium. Next base: position 445,043 of record CAUPQW010000001.1, on the reverse strand, counting down.
AATATAAAGCACCTTTATCATACATTGTATTTACAATTTCCATATCCAGAGAAGTTGAAAAAATAATAACCGGAAGCTCTTTCAGCTCTTTGATTTCTTTTATTTCAGCCAGACATTCATGCCCATTTTTACGTGGCATATTTAAATCAAGAAAAAGCAAATCCGGCAAATTATCTGAATTTGTTATAGTCAAATGATTCATAAGCTCTACACCATCATTAACTGTTATAAGAGTAACAGGAAGTGAGAGTTCATCAAATGCTTCTTTAAAAAAAGTACAATCATCCTCATCATCGTCAGCTAATAGAAGACTGTAATTATGTTTCATTTTGTGCAGGATAAATTTAATAATTTTGATTTTGTTTAAAATCATTTATGTGTCTCAAAAATCATCTTGTTTGAGGTCAATTTTATTTTTCTTTCCAATAAAATTCGAATCTAAAATGTTTTTATCTCTGCTAAGATAAAACTAATTTTAATAGCAATAGTGAATACTATCCTGATAAATTTTAATGTTTTAGTGTAAAATTTACAATCTTTTTGTTTGAAGCACTTTGTCAATTATAAGCAAGAATTGAAAACTGAACCTTACAATTTATTTTCAGGAAGAGGATATGGAGTACTTTTTTCTACAACTTCAGAAATTTTTTCGTCAAGTTGGTTACAAGATGTAAAAAGATGTTCTAAGAGTTCAGCACTTTCAGGATTATTAAGATCCATTTCTTTAATAAGACTTAATATGCCCATTATGTTAGTAAGCGGAGCCCTAATTATGTGTGAATGGCTAAAGGCTATTTCCTGTAACTTCGAATTTTGATTTTCTATTGCCTGAATATAATTTAGAGTCTCGGTTATTTCATTTGCAACAACAAGTTCGTATTTGATTTTATCTATATAAATTATATTGCTTACAATTTCAACATACATTATTGTCCCATTTTTCTTTTTATGTCTGAAAATTCCATTCGAAAAAAGCTTTTTATGTTTACGTATCAAACCTATCGCTTTTTCCAGCTTTGCTAAATCTTCTTTAGGACGGATATCTTTTATTGTCATTTTCATGAAATCCCCTTTAGTATATCCATAAATACGGACAGCAGCTTCGTTGACACGCCAAAATTTCAAGGTTTCCAAATCATAAATCCACATAGGAACCGGGTTCATTTCAAACAAGTTATTGTATTTGCGCTTTAAACTTGTGTATTTGATATCGTATTCATTTTTTTCAGTGATATAAACAATGCTTTTAGACAACAATAAAGAACTTAACTCACTTTTTGGGAGATAATCAAAGATGTTATTACTTCCATCAGTAATTTTCAATTCATCAATATCTATCAGGATATCTGATATTACTATTAGTACAGTTGCGTTTGTACTTTTTTCAATAGATTCTACTATTTCAACGTATTCTGCCTGGTTTATATGTATTAAGATAACATCAAATTTTTTCGAAGACAGTATGCTGTAAACATTTTCAAAATTTGCTGTAGTGATACCAGGAGAAGAAAATCTATGATGAATTAATTCACTCATATAATTAACTTCCTGAAGATCGCTGCTAATTGTAAGGATACGATATGGAAAAGAATTTTTCTGCATATATTCTCATGGTCATGGTGAGTTAGTCCTATAAATTTAATAAAAAGATGAATTATTTTCACCTATTTAAAGTATATATATTGAGTATAAATAAAAAGGCTGTCTTTCTCAGACAGCCTTTAAAACTAATTAAAATAAAAAAAATGCATATTAAAGCTCTTACTTTCCCGATGTTTTTTCAGGGCTCATAATTACCTCAACACTGCTAGAACTATCCAAAACGTGCTTACTAAACTCCTGAATAGTTTTTTGATTAATTTTAGAAATTAAGTTTTTATATTCTTGATCCTGTAAAAACGGAATCTGATTTAAACTGTTGTTATAAATGGTGCTGTTCCAAAAAGAATTGGTTTTAAGAGATTCTTCCCTGTTTTTTAAAAGTGCTTTTTTGATGTCTTCTAAATCATTGGCATTAACCGGAACAGTTTTCAAATCATTTAATTCTTTCCATACAATCTGCATTAATTTTTCCTGTTTCTCAGGATTACAATCGAAAGTTAAAGCAAGACTGAAAGCTGGTACTGGAATCTGTTCGAGGGTACCGCCAACACTTACGCCGTAACTTCCTCCTTCTTCTTCGCGAATGGTCTGTAAAAATCGTTTCGATAATAATTCCCCTATAATATAAATGGTCATCGCATTTTCTTTGCTGTACTCTGTTTTACCTGTTAAATTCAAATAAACTGTAGTTTTTGGAACTTCCATAGGACGTTTGAAATGTACCACTGTCTTTCCTTTTTTAGGTTCGATATGATGATTGATGAAATTTTCTTTCTGACCCGGATTCGATTTTAGGTTTCCAACGTATTTCTGAATTAATTCTAATCCGGATTCCGGAATATTTCCAACAAAAATAAACGTGAAATCTGCCGCATTTTTGATTCGGTCACGGTAGATATTTTCTGCTTTTTTCAGGTCAATCGTTTCCAGGAATTTATCGTCGAACAGAAAAGTTCTTGGATTATGATTTGAATTTGCTAAATCAATAGAATCCTTAAAAGCGCTTCCGTTGTCTTTTTTAATGGTTTCCAGACGGTTTTTATACTGCTCTTTTAAAATATTAAAAATGTTCGGATCAAAACGCGGCGCTTCAAAAGAAAGATATAGCAATTGCAGCATCGTTTCAAAATCGGCTTTGTTTGAACTTCCCTGAAATCCCTGTGTTTCATCACCAATAAACGGAGCTGACTGAGCTACTTTTCCCGTGAGTTTTTCCTTTAACCCAATATTGTCAAAATTCCCTAAACCGGAAGATCTTGCCAGTGTAGTTGCAATTTCTGCAGATGTTAAATCCTCTGTTTTCACCAAAGATTTCCCTCCCTTTGAAAAGGCGGAAAAAACAATCTGATCCTGAGAATAGGTCGTTGGAAGCACAATTATTTTAGCATCGTTTTCTAAAATATATCCTTTTGCCTCTTTTATTCCGGCTACTTCAAATGTTTTTTTGATGGTGGCCGTCTTCAATTCTTTTTCAATCAAAGGGGCATTATTTTCTTTTTTGGTGTAAGGTTCTAAAGTTTTGCTTTCGACCTTCTTCATTATATTAACAACAGCTTCTTTGGTCGGAAAATTAGCTTTATCATCTTCAGATCCGGTTACCAAAACAACCTGATTAGTAGGTTTCTGGATTGTTTTAGCATAAGCGTTCAACTCTTCCAAAGTAAGACTTTTGATGATTCCGACAACCAGTTTGTAACTCTCTTCAGGCGAAAGAAATGGTTTTGCTTTCAGGAAATAATTCGTAAGATTATCTGCCAGGTCGTCGTTTTCAACTTTATCTTTGTTGCTGATATAATCATCGTATGAACTGATGAAAAGCTTTTTTGTACGGTCTAATTCAGACTGCACAGCGCCAAAACGTTTTAAGCGTTCTGCTTCTGTATATGCTTCTTCAAAACCTTCGATTGTTTTTCCTTTTTTGGCTACAGCTACAATATTAAACGAATTGTTTAATCTTGAAATTGACTCAAAATAGGTTTTCAGGTTTAAGGCTGAACCTTGATTTTTAAGGATTAACTCCTTGAAGCGATTATTCAGAATGCTGGTGTAAAAAGAATTCATCACGTTTTTTCGGGAAACGATACTGTCGTTTACCAGCGGTTCATCAAAAACATATTTTAAAGTAATGGCCGTTGAAGAAGCTTCTTTGTCGGCAGCAGTTCCAAAATACAATTCGTCGTGTTTTGGGATTGCTTCATAGGTTCTCGCAGCAGCTTTTTTTGCCAAAGGGATTCCTGAAAAGATTTCTTTCACCTTTTGCTCCATTGCTTTTACATCGATATCTCCAACGATAATTACCGCCTGTAAATCTGGTCTGTACCATTTTTTATAGTAGCTTCTTAATTCGGGATATTTGAAATTATTGATAATATTCAGATCACCAATAACGTCTCTTTTACTGTATTTTGAGCCTTTATACAAAACCGGATCCGTCTGCATTTTTAAACGGAAACCACTTGTCCGTCTGGTTCTCCATTCTTCTCTGATTACGCCTCTTTCGGCATCAATTTCTTCATTGGTTAAAGATAAAGAACCTGACCAGTCGTGTAAAACCCAAAGTGTAGAATCAATCAGTTTTTCATTGGTTACCGGAACTGTGCTGATGTTGTAAACGGTTTCATCCTGAGCCGTGTAAGCATTGATGTCTTTGCCAAAAGTGACTCCGTTTTTTTCCAGCATTTTGATGATACCTTTTCCTTTGAAATGTTCCGTTCCGTTAAACGCCATGTGTTCCAGAAAATGTGCCAGTCCGTTTTGGTTGTCGTCTTCCAAAATAGCACCAACATTCTGAACGAAGTAAAAACTCGCCCGGTCTTTTGGCTCTTCGTTATGCAGGATGTAATACGTTAAACCGTTTTTAAGTTGTCCGGTTGTAACGTTTTTGTCCAGCGGAATTGTAGTTTTGAATTGAGAAAATGCTCCATGAAAAGACAGCAGCAGCATCCCAAAAATGATATTTTTTTTAGTCATTTTTTTATTTTTTTATCCAATGGTTGTCGTTAAAAAATCAATTCGGATGTTTTTTGATTGGGGAACAAAAAAAGATCGAATATCATTTCCAACGACTCCATTGGTGTGATTTTTATCTTCTGTTTCTTCGAATTAGAATAAAAGCACCACTTAATACAATCAACAAAGGAAACAGTCCAATGAAAACAATTTTACTGATGAAAACCTGATTTGCATTAATTGTTATTTTATTGTCTGTGCTTTCAGGACGGGTGGTATCTATTGGAAATTCGTAATTGCTAAACCAGCTAAAAATGTCGGTTACAAACTGAAATGTTCCTGATCCGCCACGGCTTAATTCGGCATTACCCATAAAATCGGCATCTCCGGCAACGATTATTTTTTGGATTTTACCTTTTACGTTTCTCGTTAAAGCGACCACAAGCGGTACAGATTTTACAGCAGGCTGTTTTTTCAAGTCCTCAGAAACAGAAGTGATTCCGGTTTGTGATTCCCAGGCTGGCTGATTATTTGTTTTTAAAAGTGGTGTTACTTTAAACCCTGTATCTTTAACTGTTTTGATACCGCTGCTTCCTAAAAATGGAATAGGATTATTATTTGGGTTAGGACTGAATTTAATTAAAGTAGAATCTATATTTCTTTGAAGATCGGTTACAAGGAAATCAGGAGAATTGGTTTCACTTTCCTGAACCAATGTTTGTTTCGTAAATGCTACACCTAATTTATCCGTAATTGCAGCCAAAGCCGAATTCGTTTCGGGCTCTGCCAAAAGCATCAGGTTTTTTCCTTGTTCGATATATTTGTTGATGCGGTCAAGAGCACCCTGGCTTAATTGTGTTTTTGGATCGGCGATGATTAAAATACTGGTCTGCTCCGGAATATTCTGTGCATTGATATCTACAGATGCAACATCAAATCCCTGGTTGATTAATGAGTTTCTGAATGTAATTTCATTAAAACCAGTTTTATAATTCTTATCTCCATTTTTTTCAATACTGCGTTCCATGTTTCCGGTTGCAAATACAATTTTTACCGGATTATACACCAAACGTTTAAGTGATGCTGAGATTTCTTTTTCAAAAGGAACTTTGAACAAATCGTCATACATTCTTAAAAATGTTTTCTGCCCGTTGTATTCTACGGTTCTGACTACACGGTTTTGCTCTGGTCCCAGGTCAATAATTTTCTTAATTTCTGCAGGAGTATATAATTTTTTTAGCTTTAAATCCTGCGATTCCACCATCTTTTCGGCAAGTTGTTTGTCATTCAATCCCGGATTTTGGGCATACAAAGCTGTATTGGTAGATGTATCATAATAGTATACATATTCCATTTGAATTTGAGGCAAAAAGCGGGTGTATTGTTCAAAACTTGACTTATCATAATTTTGAGAATAAGGCATAGCCATATGATAGTTGATATCCAGAAGATTTACATAAGTTGTAATCTTAATTGGGCCCTCCATCTTTTTAACAATATCTAAACTGTTTTTGGTAAGAGTTCTGTCTTTTGTGCGGGTCATATCATGATATAGCGTAAGAGGAGCTCTTGATGTAATATATCCAAGTGACAAAACGATGGAGATTAATAATGTATATTTAAAAACTCTTTTCGAAATAGTCTGCGCATCTCTTCCGGTTTGTAGTTTATAGATACTCAACACAATAAACAGACCACTTACCAATAAGAAATACAATACGTCCTTGCTTATGATAAGCCCTCCGAGCATTTCGTTGGCACGTCCTGCTATTGAGAGAAAATAAGTAATGTCTTTTACATATTCGACATCCTGCCATAATTTGCCAATAAAGTTTAAACCGGCCAAAACTACCAGAGTACTAATAGCAGCGACAACCTGATAAGAAGTAAGACAGGACATAAAAAGTCCGATCGCTGCATAGGTGCAAACCAGTAAATACAGACCGATAAGCCCTGAAAATGCAAATTTTAAATCGAGGTTTTCTATAGAAAAACAAGCAATTCCAACCTGCAGCCCCAAAATTGCAATAAATAATAAGCAGTAGACCGCAATAGCCAGGTATTTTCCTAATACAATTTCCTTGATTTTGATTGGCGAAGAAAGTAAAAGTTTGATAGAACCGCTGTTTATTTCACGGCTTACTAAACCCATTGTTAATAGCGGGATATACAAATACAGATACTCCTGCATTTCAGTATATAATCCGCTGAATCCGGAAAAGACAGTTTGAGTAAGGTTATGCATTCCTTCTCCAATTTTTTGTGCTTTTTCAAAACGTTCGACTGTGTTAAAAAATTTCCAGCTGGACTGGATCGAAAATATGACTAAAACAACCCATGCCACCGGCGAATAAAACATGGTGTTGAGTTCTGTTTTAGCAATTCTGTATATTGTTTTCATTTGTTTGTTTTTTAAGAAAGAATAGCGTTTTTAGAAGGCGCTTTTTTAGATAATTGTGCAAAAATCTCATCCAGAGATACTTTTTCGAACTGAATTTCACGTAATTTCCAATTACTGGTAACGCTCTGAGCTACAATTTTTTCAGCCACTTCCTGTGTACCTTTAAAAGTAATTTGTACTTTTTTAGGAGAAAGATAAACTGCAGCTGTAACTTCTTCGATAGCAGTTAGTGCCTCGATTGTTGGCGGATTTTCAAAACTTGCCGTTAATTTATCGGCTTCAATATAATTATTAAAAGCATCGAGTGTATCAGAGAAAACCATGTGTCCGTTTTCGATCATTCGGATATCCTGACATGTAGCCTGAACTTCAGAAAGAATGTGTGAAGAGAAAATCACAGCTTTATCCTGAGCAATTTTTTTAATTAAATTTCGTACCTCTAAAATCTGATTTGGATCCAGTCCGTTGGTTGGCTCATCTAAAACCACCAGCTTTGGCTCGTGAATAATAGCCTGTGCAATTCCCACACGCTGTCTGTATCCGCCGGATAAATTTTTAATTAATCGGTGGCTGAAATGAGAAATACCACATTTTTCTTTGGCTTTTTCAACTGCATTTCTCAGATCTTCTTTTTTAACCAGTCGGAGCTGCGCACAGTGAATTAAATATTCGTCTACCGTTAAATCGAGGTGAAGCGGTGGTGTCTGTGGTAAAAAACCAATTAATTTTTTAGCTTCGACCGGGTTTTCTTTCAGGTTAATTCCGTCAATAAATATGTTTCCATGAGTTTGATTTAAAACCCCGCAAAGGATATTCATAGTAGTCGATTTTCCGGCACCATTAGAGCCCAAAAGCCCCAGAATCCTGTTTTCTTTGATTTCAAAATTAATATTTTGTATCGCCCAATCCTTACTGTATTGATGCGACAAGTCCTCAACTCTTACAATTGTTGTTTCCATAGTGATTTTTAAAATCTCAGGAATGCTTTTTTATAAAACATTCCTGAGTAAATTATTTAAAATAGTTAGTATCCCGGATTTGGAATTAAGGAAGGATTAGATCGAATAGCCGTTTCCGGAATTGGATAAAGACTATCAGTACTTTTCCAGATTTTTCCGCTAACTGATCCAAGTACCTGATCAATGTTACCGCTTCTTTTAAGATCCAGCCATCGGTGGCCATTTTCAGCAAACAGTTCTCTTTCTCTTTCCAGAGCAATTAATTCAAGAAGTTGATTGGAGTCTGTTAATGTAGTGTTGCCTAATAAAGCCCTGTTTCTGATTACATCAATATCCTGCTGCGCCCCGGTAATATTATTTAATTTTACCCTTGCTTCTGCTCTTATCAAATAAAGTTCTGCCAGTCTGAGTGGAGTTGAGCGTTCGTTGACAGATTGTCCAAAATTAGCTTTATATTTTCTTGGCGCAATGCCTATAAAAGCATTAGTTACTCTGTCTCGGATATCAATTGTCCATTTTGTTTTTCGATCATCACCTGCTTCAAAAAGGGCATTTCCTTTTCTTAGTAAATAAGTCCCTCCGGTTCCAAATACTGAAGTTCCTTCATAAGTATAATTAACATTAAAATAAGGTATCTGAAGTATAGCTTCATCATTATCTGCAATAAATGGATTATTGGAATCTGTCAATCCGGTAATTATTTTGTAGGTACCGGTCTCATTTATTACGGCAGATGCATGAGTATCTGCTTCGCTCCATCTTCCTAAATAGAGATTTACTCTAGCCAGTAAAGCTTCTGCAGCCCATTTTGTAGCTCTTATTCTTTCCCCATCATTATAATTACTGTAGTTAGTTGGAAGATCTTTTGAGGCATCAGTCAAATCAAGCAAAATCTGGGTGTAAACAGCTTCCTGAGAAGATTGTGGTGCCAAAGCCGTAACATCTATATTTGTAGTCAATATTAATGGTACGTTTCCCCAAAGATTAGTTAGATAAAAATGACTATATGCGCGTAGAAATTTTGCTTCAGCAATCCATTGTTTACTTTTTACAGGATTAAGTGTAGTGCTTTTATTAACCCCTTCAATAACATTGTTGGCATTATAAATTGTTTTGTACAATTCTGTCCACATAGTACCTATACTCGTATCGATATCCGGAATTTCATTAGAACTATAAACATTTGCAATACCGTTTCTGGGGATTAACTCATCAGATGTCTGTCCAAGAATTCTATGCAAATTATCGTAATAAACGCTGGCAACCATGCTTTGGTAAATTCCATTGACAGCAGCTTCTGCAGTTGGATCAGAAAGATATACATTTTCAGATGATAATTCGTTAACCGGAATGTCAACGTCAAGCATATCATCACAGCCTGTAAGTCCTGTTAAAAGAAGAAACGAAAATATATAGGTATATTTAATAGAAAAATTTTTCATGATTAGTAGAATTAAAATGTAAACTGAGTTCCAAAAGTGATTGTACGCAATGGAGGCAATGCCAAGCCTTGTGTTTCAGGATCAAGTCCTCTGTAGTTCGTAAAGGTTACTAAATTCTGTCCCTGAAGCGAAAGACGGATGGCTTGTATATATTTCTTAGTTCCCTCATTTAAAGGAATCTGATAAGAAACATTCACATTTTTAAGTTTTATATACGATGCATCTACGATAACAGCATTGGAACCAATATAATTAAAGTAACTATTTTGATAATTAGAGCTCAGAACATTTCCCTGCGCTAAGTAATCTCTGTACTCATCAACCTGAAAATTTGCTGTCCCGTAAGGATACCCCGGCTGAGTACCTGTTGATGCCATTAAAGTAGTGCCTTCCTGTTTTACGAACTGGAATAAAAAGTCAAGAGTAAATGCCTTATAGCTAATTGTATTTGAGATTCCTCCATAATATTGAGGATATGTTGGCCCGTAATATTCTCTGTCGCCAACTTTTGTATCTGCTAATCCGCGTGAAATTCTGCCGTCGCCGTTAACATCTTTAAATTGAGCTTCCCCGTTTGCATTTACACCTGTAAAAGTATACAAATATCGGCTGCTTAAAGGTCTGCCTACAGCATATTGAGAGTAATAGCTGGTGAATTCGATACCATCAAATTTTGCTAATTTATTTGAGTTGGTTGAAATATTAAAAGAAGTTGACCAGGTAAGGTCTTTGGTACGGATGTTTGTTGTACCAAGGGTAAACTCCCATCCCTGATTTTCAACTTCAGCTGGTAAATTAGCGGTATAAGAGGTAAATCCGGCCTGTGGACTAAGTGTATAATCAACTAATTGGTTACTGGATGTATTTTTGTAATAAGCTGCGGTAAAAGAAATACGGTCCTTAAGGAAACTTAAATCCAAAGCCGCTTCAAATTTTTTGGTAAGTCCCCATTTGATATTTGGATTAGCGATTTTTGTGGCAGCCATAGAAGGATTTCCGTTACCATAATTACGCGTTTCGTACGTATCAGCATATTTATAATTACCAATTTCGTCGCTTCCGATTTCTCCGTAGCTGGAGCGGATTTTACCAAAACTTAACCATGAATTGTCTTTTAAAAACTTTTCTTCGGTAAAAATCCAGGCACCCCCAACAGAACCAAAATTTCCAAAACGATTATTGGCTCCAAATTTAGATGAACCATCTCTTCTGAAGTTTACATTCAGAATGTATTTGTTTTCAATATTATAATTTATCCTGCTAAAAAGAGAAATGTATTTGTATTCTGAGCTTGCATTAGACGCAGAGATTGTTTCTGCGGCACCTATATTACCAATTAAATTATCTGCAGAATATTGGGAAGCGTTTAAATAAACCGGCATTTCAGCTTTTCTGTCCTGCCAGGATCCTCCAACAAGTGCTGTAAGATTACCCTTCCATAATTGGGTTGTATAATTAAGCTGAGGGTCTATAGTAAAATTATTGGTGTTATTTGTTGAAGTAGTATAAGACCTTGATGTATCATATCCGTTTGCCTCATCATACACGTGGTTACTGGCAGAAGCAGGCATATACTGCTTGGTAAGCATTTGAGCTCTTCCGTACCCCAAATCTGTTTTAATAGAAAGTCCTTTTGCAATTTCATATTGAAGGCTTACACTTGTAATTAAGTTAGTTCCTTTATCATCAACTCTTTTACCTAAAGCTGCAAGCGGGTTAATATCACTAAAATAATCCGGAGACCAGTAATAACTGCCATCTGTATTGTACAACGGACGGTTTGGTGCAGTACCTATTGCATAATTGGTAATATCAAAAAACGGTAACTGGTTATGGTCTGTAGAGAAAAGAACAGATGCTCCTATTTTTAATTTTTTATCGAGTGTGCTGTGATTCACATTAAAGTTAGTAGAAAATTTATCGTAGCTGAAATCCCCCGGGACCACAGTAGTTTCTTTGTGGTAAGCGGCACTTAAAAGAAAATTTGTTGTATCATTTCCGCCTTTTAATGAACCCGAATAATTATTGAAATTTGCTGTACCACCTATCAATTTTTCCTGCCAGTTTGTATATGCATTTGGATCCCAGTCTGTAATAGCAATACCGTTACTATCTACATCAGCGACATCGCCACCATTATTCAATGCAGTTTGTAACATATTGAGGTAAGTAGGGGTATCTAATGTTTTTATCATATGTGCTACTTCAGAAACTCCGGAGTTTGTAGTCACCGTAAATTCTGTTTTTCCGGCTTTTCCTTTTTTGGTGGTGATAAGTACAACTCCATTGGCTCCTCTTGAACCGTAAATTGCTGTAGCATCCGCATCTTTTAGAATTTCAATACTTTCGATATCATTTGGATTAAGAATGTTTAACGGGCTGGTTCTTTTTTGTGCTCCCCTAACAACGCTCATGTTTTGAGCACCCTCATCTTTCTGCGCCTGCTCCTTTAAATCATCACCTATATAAGGAATCCCATCTATGATATAAAAAGGCAGGTTATCACCGGCAATAAAATTTCGACCACGAATACTGATATTCATGTCTGATCCGGCGTAACCTGATGTTTGAGATACAAATACACCAGGCGTTCTTCCCTGTAAACTTTGTAAAATGTTAGTTATTGGCTGTTTTTCGATATCTTCGGCCGTAATTTTAACTACAGATCCGGTGGTTGTTCTTTTGGTTGTAGTACCATAACCAATAATTACAACTTCGTCCAGTTTGGCCAAATCAGGCTGTAATTTGATAGTTATCGAACTTTGATTTTCAACCGTAATTTCTTGTGTTTTATATCCCAGATAAGCGACTTTAAGCGTATGTTTTCCGGCTGGCAGGTCAATATAAAACTGTCCATCAAAATCAGATACGCCGTGTTTGTTACTCCCTACAAGAAGAACAGAAACACCTGGTAGTGGAAACCCTTTTTCATCCAAAACTTTTCCTGTAAGCGTACGGTCTCTTTCCGGCATATTATTTTTTCCGGATGTGCTGGATTCTGCTTTTTCTTTTTTATAAATGACAACATTTTTATCTACCTGTTTGTAAACCAGATTGCTGCCCTGAAATACTAAGTCCAAAATATCACTTACACTTCTACGTCCTCTTGGTGTAGTGACTTTTGGAAAATCTTTTATAATCTGTGGCTGGTAAGCAAACAGTAATCCCGTTTTATTTTCTATTGTTTTAAATAAAGTCTTAATATCCTGATTATGAAGCTCAATATCAACTGAAATTGTTTCTAAATTCTGGCTGCTCATTTCGGTAGCGAAGACCATATGAGTGCCACAGGTCAGTAAGAAAATGTGGAATAAACTGATTCGCATGATCATTAGTGTTTTTTTTGACAAGTGGAAAAAAGAGGATTTCTTTTCCCTGTCAAACATGGTTGTTTTACAGCGTAATTTCATAAATTTGCTTGTTTTTAATGGTTACTGGTTTTAATTATTAAGAATCGAGGCCATCTGGTGTAGGAGCTGGATGGCTTTTTTGTATTTATACAGGTTTTGGTTTTAAGGTTACTATTTATTTTATTTAGCTTTCTAAAGTAGGAGGTTTAGTCAGCCTTTTTAAGTTTTTAATTATTCACAGCCTTTTCCGTCCAGAATGATAGTTCCGGATTTATTGTATCGATACTCCGTTTCAATAACACTGCTGATTACTTTTAAGACATGATCCAGATCTTCATCATTTAAGAAACTGGCTGTTATTCTGCAATTTTTAATCTTTTCATTTGCCAGTGAAATCTGTACTTTGTATTTATGAGAAATTAAAGCGATTGCTTCTTCCATATTAATATCATCCAGAATCAGGTAATTACTTTTCCACTCCGTCACGACAGCAGCACTAATATTATTTTGCTCAAAGCTCAGTGTGTTTTTATTGACTTTAATCTGCTGGTTTGGAGTGATTATGCCATAAATTTTCTCATCATCTCCAACCTGAACCTTACCTCTTGCAACGGTAACCTCGATATTATCCGAAGAATTGTGTGTATTAATATTAAATGCCGTACCTAAAACTTTGGTCTGTACCTTTCCTGTATGCACGATAAAAGGCTTTTTTTCGTTTCGTTTAATATCAAAAAAGGCTTCTCCGGTAAGTGTCACTTCACGGGTTTTGGTATTAAATGAATCCTGTTTGTATTTTAAGGTACTGTTATCGTTCAGAAGTACGGTACTTCCGTCAGGCAAACGAATCAATTGTTTCCCGCTAAAATCTATTGAAGTATTTGCTGCAATTGCAGGCTGTTCTGTAACAGGAGTTGTTGTTATTGCGGCTTGGGGTTTAAAAAATAGGGTATTACCAAGTGCAATTAAAGCTATAATACCAGCTGCTGCAAACAGGATGCGAACAGCTCTTTTTCTGGTTCTCTTTTGCGGTTCTAATCTAATTACTTCTCTGTTGCTATTTGGCTCAGACAAAATACATCTTAAAATATAAGCACTCTGCTCATCGCCCATAACTTCAGAACCGGTCTTTTCTTTAAGCATGATATGAATTTTTCCTTTAATGAAATCATCATATTCACCATTTCGAATAAGTTCCATCAGTTTTTGTTCTTCAGCATCTGAAAGGTTCCTTTGCAAATAATTTTCAAATAATTCTTCAAATATTTTTTTCTGCATTCGATTTGTAATTAAATAAGTTAATAATAGGTCGTAAATGGTAAACCTGGGACAGTTTAAAATTTATTTAAAAGATCAATCTTTTAGGGGGCAATAACCAATTAAATAATGATCTTTATTATAAAGACGATTCAAAAATGAGGAGGGAGTAGTCGAAAGTTAAAAAAATGTAAAAAAAATGCAAAAAAAAATCTAGGATGACTCAAAAAGAAATGCTTTTTAAGATTTAAGCCTTAAAAAACACAATGAATGTCATGAAGATATTCATGTAAGGAGAAATTTTGTGGCGTACAAATTTTAAGGCCTGCGCCATGTGCTTTTTTACCGTTTCTGTAGAAATCCCCAGGTCTTCACCAATTTTTTGATGGCTTAAACCTTGTAATTTAGCCATTTTATAGATTTTTTGCTGTTGAGGAGGAAGCTGTTCTACGATTTGATTCAGGATAATATTGTACTGATCGTCTTTTATAGCAGTATCTGTATCTTCTGAAGTTGTATTTTTATAATTAAGTTCAACCGGCAAAGAGGTTTCTCGTGCTATTTTTTTGATCATATCAAAAATATGATTGCGGGAAATAATAAAAAGATAATTTTCAAAATTGGCTATATCAGCTAAGTTATCCTGATTTTGCCAGATTTTTAAAAAAACATCCTGAACCACTTCTTCAGCCTGAATTGTTGATTTGGTGATTTTTAAAGCAGTACCGTAAACAATATGTTTATACTGGTTATATAATTGTGTAAATGCCAGTTCACTTCCCTGAGATAACTCAACAAGAAGTCTCTTTTGATCCAAACTGGAATTTGGTGACATCATTTATAATTTGTTTTGAATGGCAATATTATTAATTTTTTAAATAATTGTATCTTTTGAGTAAAAAAAAAGTAAAAAAATATCATTTTGCTATTTTTTCATAGGAATATTTTCGTGTTCTCTATAAAAACAGCAAGCGATTTATCAATGTATAAAATGTAATACTATAAATATTAAAAGATATGAATTTTAGTAGTTAGCGGCAGTGTAATAATTTTATGATTTTTTTTATCATGATTTTTTACTGTCCATCTGTAAAAAGCATAAACTAAGCCTTATTCCTTTTTATTTTGTTTGGCCATCCAAAAAATTATTTTTTTTGAAAACCGGATCTAATGACTTTTTCTTCGTTCAGCAGTTCTTCTAAATCGAATTTGGATATCTTACTATTCGTTTTATAAATCAATCCTGAATTATCAAAATAAAATTTTATTTTCACTATTGTTTTTTTGCTCTTTTTACTTTTTTCAAAGTATTCGCCAAAGATTTTTTTTTCATTTTGATAATAGATCTTTATTCCAATTATTGTTTTTGGACTAAATTCATTATATATTATTCTTAAAGGCTGATTTTCTTTTTCTTTTAAATAATAAGCTTCCCAGCTTCGTTCTTCAAGTTGTATATTTTTGATTGGTTTTCTGTCATATTCTTCAACATATTTATAAGAATTTAAATCAATTTCTTTTATATGAGTTTCAATTTCATCAATTTGACTTTTTAAAACAATGTTGCTTTCCTGGGCAAAACCTGCAAATGAAAAAATAATTGCAAAGAAGCTTAGTTTGAGATAATTCATTTAATTTTTTTGGTTTTTCATAATTAAGAGCCTTGCTTTAAATAAGTGCCTTATCCTTTTAATTATTTTTTTTTACAAATTCTTTCACTCCTCCTTTTGTCAAAACTACAGCATTGCAAATACCTGATTTATCCTCAATAAATTCAATTGTCCTATCGTTATTGTCTGCTCTGAAAAATTTTGTTTTAGACTCAGGTAAGAGTTCCATTTCTACATTATTATAGTAAAGTCTGCCGTCAATTTTTACTATTTCAAAGTTACCATACTTACCGGCATATTTATCATAAACTGCAGTATCTATTTTAGTTTGATGATGTTTGTATGGAACTTCTACCTCTTTTTGCAAGGCAATTGCCGAAAGCCCGTAGCCAATGATGTATGAAAATGACTCATTATTTGAAAGTACCGTCACAAAAATTTTGTCATCTGTAAAGCGGTTAAAGGAAGTCATGGTGCCAAAAAAACCTCCGTCATGGGCAATCAGCTGATGTCCGTGATTATAAAATGGATTAATTATAAAACCGTATCCCCAATTTTCGGAACTATAAGGGGTAAACATTAGTTTCTTCATTTCTCTTGATAAGATAGTCGTTCCGTATAGCGCCTTGTCCCATAAAGCCAAATCTTCTACGGTAGAATAAATACCGTCATGCCCAATGTTAATTTTCCAATTGATATACGGATTGTGCATAAATCCTTTTTCTGTTCGACAATAAACCTTCGCTTTTTTCAAGATGATCGAATCATTATTACTAACACCCGTATTTTTCATTCCTACTCTTTCAAAAATGTTTTTTCTTAAAAAAACTTCGTACTTCTCCCCTGAAACCTTTTCTATTATTTTGGCTAATAAGTAATAGCCAATATTGCTGTATGCAGTTTTTGTACCCGGTGAAAATTCATAAGGCATTTTTTTTATTTGAGAATAGGCAGAATCGGCACTCATAGTGCTTAATGCTATTTCTTTGAAACCTAAAGCAAGTCCTGATGAATGCGATAACAACATATGAATAGTAACACTATCAGCTTTTGGGTAGTCCGGGAAAAACTTACTTAAATGATCATTGAGTGACAATTTTCTATTCTCTACTAACTGAAGAATAGCCGTAGCTGTAAATTGTTTGGTTACCGAGGCCAACTGGAATTTAGTATCGATGGTGTTTTTAATATTCCACTCGTAATCTGCCAAACCATATGCTTTTTTTAATAAAACAGAACCATTTTTTGTAACAAGCACTGTTCCGCTAAAATTATTTACTGCTACCTGTGCCTCCATATATTTTGCAAGATTCTCGGAGATGTTTTTTTGCCCAAAAATGAATACAGGAAAAAATATAAATAGTATAATTTGTGCCGCTTTAGATATTTGATAATTTTTTGTCATTTTATTTTTTACAATTTGAGATTATTTTAGTTAGTAACTTGTCAAGCAATTCAATGTCCTCGTTTGATAATCCTTCAAGGGCATCTTCTCTGTTTTTGTGAATAACGGGTGTTAATAGTTCAATTGTTTTTTTTCCTTTTTCAGTTATTTCAAGATTGAACTTCCTTCTGTCTGATTCGTTTATTTGTCTTGTCAGATAATCCTTTTTCACCATTAATTCGATGATTCGGGTAATTGATGCGCTATCTTTAAAAATTAATTCTGCAATTTCTTTTTGGGAATAAGTCGCATTTTTATCAAGAATTATGAGCAGCAAACACTGGTCAACAGTAATATCACTTACTATTTGACTTATGTTTTTCTGTGCAATTTTTCTATATTCTTTAATTGTTTGCTCAATTGTATAAAGAACGGTTCCTGTTGGATTGTTATTTTTCATTTCAAATTATTTGATACAAATATAATTGATATATCAATTATATGGTTTATTTTTTTCATTTATTTCCTAAAAATTTTTAATTAGAAAAAAACGCTGAGTAAAGCTTTGTCCAGACTTGCTCAGCGATTTTCTTATTCTTTTTTCATGTAAATAAATTCAGAATTACCACAAACTATTTCAGTTCTTTCGTTTTCTGATTCCTGACCTGTCATAACTTGTCTTAAGGTTTTTGTTTTCTCATCGTAATAAAAACTCCACAATGTTTTATCAGAAAAAACAAAGTCAAAAAGTAATCCTCTCATATCTCTTCTTTTTGTAAAAAGAGATTTTTCAGATCTTGTAAGTGTCATTTTATTGGTTTTAATATTTAAGTCATAAAATGAAAATTTATCTAACTCAATTATCAACAGCTTTTTTATTAAACTATCCTTTTCTTTTTCAAATCCCCAATTTGAACCGCTTTCTGATAAAACCCATTTCCCGATTATCTTTTTACGGATATTTTGTTGAGCAAATGAAAGAATAGAGTCTGATTTTTTTAGTGCAATACTACCTAACTGATTTTTTTTATAACTCCCAACAAAATAAAAGCCCATAAATGCACTTTCGAATTCATTGTTTTTTACATCTTCTATTGCCTCGTCATATCTTTTTTCCTGATATCCCTCTTGTCCATATTCCTGTGCAAAAGTTTGTAAAAAGACAAAAGTAAAAATTAGGGTAAATAGATTTTTCATACTTATTTTTTTATTTGAACTATTAGCAAAGTTAGACCGGCCTGCATAAGTGTCCAAATAATAATTTTATACAAATCGTTTGATTGATTAATATGGCTTGTTCAATTAAGTTTGGATTCAAAATAAAAACATCAATATGATGACTACTCGTCTTTTATTCATAATTAATGTAACTCTGATGTCTTGTCTGGCAAGGTTAAGCTTTTTTAAGCAGATTTTTTCTGCCTTACGAATATAGGATTAAAAATGGTATCCTGCTAAATCTAATCTCGACAACGGGTGTTACCGGTAATTTATCTTATTCGTTGTGTACGGTTTTGAGATATTTTATTATTTCCTGTAACTTCGATTAGTTTTATTTTTTCATTATCAAGCTTCTTTAGTAATTCTAAAAAATCGATATCAATTTTTTTGATGTGATTTTCAAAATTATGGGGCGAATAAATTTGCGTTGGATTTGAAATTTTCAAGTTTTCTAAATTCGATTTAAGAATCCAAATGCTTGTTGCAATTCTCGAATACGTTTTTTCGTCAACCAAATTAAGATCATAATCAATTATTTTGCAAAGAGATTCAAAATTTTGATCTTCAGAATAAATAAAATACCATTCTGTGGAGTCCTCTAAAATTATATCATTAAACTCTGACGAATTTACAAGCGTAACAAAAAAAAATTGATTTTTATATAAAATTGATTTTTGGGAAGTTTTACTGTTTTTTATTAACCATTTATCGAAGCGTTGCCTTGCATTCAATGCTTCGCTTGCTTTTAGAGAAATAATTCTTCTTATTAAGTCCATTCTAAATTAGTACTTTGATTAAATCCCTCGCTAAAACCCCTGATATTCCAGCTATGTAAATCTTCGACTTTGCATCTTTTTTAAATGCTCCAGAAACCGTAAATCTAATAAAAATCAGCAAACTTTTAACTTTTTAACTACTTAAAATCTGAAGAATACTTTGCTCATTGGAAGAATGATTTGATTTATAGTATTAAATCAGCAATTCAAGGTATGTAGCTTAATAAGAATATCACCACACGAAGAATTATTATTAAAAAGAGCGAACAAAAAAAGCTGTCCGAAAATTACTTTTCGAACAGCCTTTTTGGTTTCTAATCTCGGTTGGATCAGATTTTAGACAGTGGCAAACATCCGGACTATCTAATTCAACTCGTTATAGACATTATCCTTTTTTACTCCATGGACCATGGTTTTTATATGCTGGTCCAGTTAACTTTTGTCTTTCTGAACCGCCTATTTTCACTTCAACCAGATCTTCTTTTGGAGTGTTTACCGGTTGCTCGTTTTTAAATGCCGGTCCCTGAAGTGATTTTTTATTGCTTTCAGAAAATATTTTAACTGGTGCTGTTTTGTGCATCCAAAATTTATAATTTTTATAAGAAGGGCCTTTTAAATCACTCTGTTTTACACTTTTAGGTTCTTCTTGTGCAAATCCACTAAAAGAAATTAATAAAACTCCTAAAATCAATACTATATTTTTCATGACTGTTACTTTTATTGTTTTTTCAAAGTTACAATCAGTAACAGGCTTTTAGGATTATGTGAATCTACCCTATTTACATCCGTATTTATACGGATAAGCACGGTTTTAAATTTGGTTATATTAAATTCATTTTTGCTGCTTTCTTAACGAGTTCGGCGGTATTTTTTACTTCTAACTTTTTTAAAATATTGGCTCGATGGGTTTCTATTGTGCGTGAACTCACAAATAATTTAGCCGCAATTTCTTTAGTTGTAAACCCCTTAGCAATTAATCCTAAAACTTCGGTTTCCTTATTCGACAAAACATTTTCGCTAATGCTTTGTGTTGCCATAAAGTTGATCATTTTTTCAGAAATTTCAGCACTGAAATACTTTTTCTCATTACTAACGGTTCTTATTGCAAGGATTAATTCAGCTTCATCCGTATTTTTTAATAAATATCCATAAGCTCCCATTTTTGCGCATTTTGCGATGTAATTACCATCATTGTGCATAGAAATCACAATAGGTTTTATATATGAAGCGGAACTATTTAATTCTTTTAAAACCTGAAAACCATCCATATTTGGCATCGTAATATCCAGCAATACAATATCAGCCTCAAATTGGCTGTTTACAAGTTCCATAAACTCGACGCCATCAGCTACGCTTTTAATTATTTTTATATCGTCATGCTTTCTTAGGAGTTCAGCTAGTCCTTTTCGAAAAAGCTCATGATCATCCGCTATTATTATTTTGATTTCGTTCATAATTCTACAGGTAATTCGATTTCAAAAGTTGTATTTCCGGGAGTCGCATTGATTGTAATGGCACCATTGCAAATTTCTACACGTTCTTTGATGTTAATAATTCCTAACCCTAATTTAACAGTGGTTATATCAAACCCAATTCCATCATCAAAATAAAAAAGAGAAATAAATTCATCAAATTCCGAAAGTGTAATCCGGATGTTTTTTGCATTCGAATGTTTTAATGAATTATTAATTAGCTCCTGACTTATTCTAAAAAGATTAATCGCCTGATGGTTGGTAATATTAGAACTTTCCTGCTGGGTTAAATCTTCGTATTCGATAGTTACAGTTGTCGATTTTTTCAGGCTTTCAATAAAGTTGGTTAGGGTAACTCCAATTCCAAAATCATCTATTGAAGCAGGCATTAAGGCATTGGACATCAATCTGATTTCAGAAATGGTATCATCCACTATTTTCTTCATTTCTGCTTTCTTTTCTTCATTTTTAACCCTGTTTTCAATATAATGCTTCAAAGAGGTTAAATAAGGTCCTACTCCATCATGAAGCTCTCGCGAAAGCCTGCGCCTTTCATCTTCCATGCCATTTACCAACATACGTTTGGATAGTATTCTGGTATTTTCTTCATTATTTCTAAACTCTATAAGCTTGTCTCTCATTGCCAAAAGGCTTTTTCCCAGCAAATCATTAGAACTTTTAGGTTTAAAATCAGTATGCAAATTCATTTTTCCAATATCATCGGAGAATTTCACAGCCCCTTGCAAAGAAGCTTTCAAATTCGCAAGAGCATCAAACATTTCCTTTATTTCCTTAGAATTTTTTATAAATTCATTGGTTTGGTTATAATCTCCCTGTGCCATAATCCGGAGACTTTTTTGCATGTTTTTAATTGGGTTGGTAATGAATCTTGTCAGAAAAAGAGAGAGCATGACACCCAGTAAAAAAACACCAAGAGTTATACCTAAAAGTCTTTGCTTCAATTCTTTTAAGGGGAGTGTAACCTCATCAACATCTATTTCAGACAGAATAACCATTTTTAAGTTTTGAACTATTATTGGACTGTACACACTATATACATCAATACCTCTGTAATCCTCAAAAACACCTCTGCCATTTATCCCTTTAAAAGCATTTGTAACGCCTTTTGTTTTAACCAATATGGTATAAGGGGTTTTATTGGGATAAAAACGAGATTGAGAACGCATTCGGAAATCGGCGCCCACAAGATAGGATTCTCCACTGTCCCCCATTCCGGTACGTTCAAGGAGTATTTGTTTAATTTTATTGTAATCTAAAACTTTAATAATTGTACGTCCTTTCGAATTTGAGATAAAACCTATGGTTGTTTTTTTAGCAGCATGATAAACTGTAAAATCATGAATTCCGCTACTGTTTTTAATACTATCCGGAAGTTTTAATAGGGTAGTATCAATGTTCTGGCTGTACAATTCGGAAGTCTCAAATCGCTCCCATTCTGATTTTAATAAATGTTCAATCTGGTTTTGCTTGAGTGTTTTAATAGAATTTAATTGCAGTAAAATACGATCGTTTAAAACGTTTGAAAACTGCTTGTATGAAGAAAAAGACAATAAAGCAATTACCAACGCGATTAAACTGTTAATTATAATGAGTATTAATGTTTTGATGTTCATTAAAATCTATTTAAAAGAGAAAGATGGTTTAGTATCTGTAAATATACTTGGTTTGGTGCTTTAAATGAAACTTTGGAGCAAGAGTTCTGCTAAATGTCTGAATAGTAGTTTAGATTTAATTAAATATATTGTCCGTTTAACAAGGCATTCCCGTTAAAAGTCAGGAGACTTTTGACACTTTTCCGGATTACAATATGTTTTAAAATTACGCAAAGTCAGAAAAAGACTTTGCGTAGCAGAGTTTTAGTAGGGTTCTCAACTGACTTTTCTTAAACAAAATTGATTTATCTACTTTACAGTTGTACTTTTGTCGTTATGAATGACAACTTTATAAATGAGTACTTTGGTATAGGCATCTACAATGGTAAAACGCCTGAAAATTTAGGTGTTTTGTGGCGATCGGCTCAAAATTTAGGCGCTACTTTTATATTTACCATAGGCAATCGATATGCAAAACAAGCCTGTGATACCCATAATGCAGTTAAGGCAATTCCGTATTTTCACTATGATACTTTTGAAGCTTTTTACGAAAACTTACCTAAAGGAGCGAGATTGGTTGGTGTTGAATTAAATGAAAACGCTTCCGATTTGGAAACCTTTGAACATCCAAGACGCTGTGTTTATTTATTAGGAGCAGAAGATCATGGTTTACCTAAAAAAGCAATGGAAAAATGCCACCATTTAGTTAAATTCAAATCCAGAAAAAGCTTAAATGTGGCTGTAGCAGGAACTATTGTGATGTATGACAGAAATTTGGAGAAACCTAGATCTTAAAATGTAATTTTGAGATTGCTGTAGATTGTTCTCCGCTGTACAAAGTTGTTAATACTTTAGACTTTTTACAACTCTTTAAACGCATACCTTACTAAGGCATTCTTATTAAAGTCAGGAGACTTTTGATACTTTTATGGATTGTAATATGATTTTAAAATTACGCAATGAAAAAAGACTTTGTGTAGCAGGGAGATTTGTAAACCCCAAAAATTTCGATTAAATACTGAAAAATAAAAAGTACAAAATAAACTTTAAATTAAGTTACAAGCTCCTATTTATTAAACCGTTGTTGTTCGATAGCTTTCTTATTAGTTTTCGTTTCTAATGAATTTATTAGAATCATCAATTTTTATTTTGTTATCTGTAAACCAATTTACAAATTTATCCCACTTTTCTTTATTATTTAATATCCATTTATCAAAGTTTTCTTTGTCTCCGTTTGATAAAAGCCAATAATTGTAAGCTTCAAAGTTTCCACTTTCAGCCATTTTATTTTGATAATCAAATAGAACATTTGGATTTGTTTTATTATGACCGAAAGTTTTGTAATTTTCAAGAAACGATTGTCTAATATTATTCAATGAATTAAGGTCAATTGATTTTTCCCCAGTTATGGACAATAATAATGTTGGTTCATAAACCATAGGAAATGGTAATTTGATTTTTTTATCTTTTCCTATATCACTTGCGTTTATAATCATGTTTTTTGAAAAGCTAACTTCTGATGTAGTTTCAGATGTAAATTTTATTTCACTCTTGTAAGTATCAAATAATAGTTTACTAATTTCATATGTTCTCTTGCTATTTCTTTCAAGATTAATAAAAATTTCACCATAAATCATCCCCCAAACTTCTTCACTTGAATTACAATAAATTTTTGCAGCCCTGAAATAGTTTGAAGCAAACATAGGATTAACTTCAATTCCTTTTTCATAATAAGGTAATGCTTTTTCATATTCTTTTTTATTCCAATAAACATTTCCTTTTTCAAGATACAACATTCCAGCATTTGGGAATTTCGTTAAACCCTTGTCATAAATTTCAAATGCTTTTTCTGGTTTTTCTAAAATATCATAACTATTCCCCATTAATTGAAATAGTTCTGGCATAACATTTTTATGTTCCATGATAGTTTCTAATATTACTATAGCTTTATTGTAATCTTTTTTCAAATAATAGGCATATGCTTTTTCATATGGATAATTAAATTTTTCTGAATCAAGTTTTTCAGCTTCCTCTAAAAATTTTATACTTTCATCCAGTTTCCCTTCATCCATTAATTTTATGCCCTCTTTAGCTTTTTCTAAAGCTTTTTCTTTATTAGTCTGACTGAAAGAATTTTGATTTGCAAAAAGTAATATGCAAATTAATAATATTATTTTTTTCATTTTTAATGTTTATTTTTCGGTTTTTGTTTTTCAAAAGTATCGCACAACGTTCTGCTGTGCAGTGGCGGAAATCGAAGCGCAAAAGCGGATATTATTATAAAGTTCAATCGAAGAACTGACGTTAAATTTAGCACTAAACCCGCCATTTTGCAAACTGCTGTTAGCTGACGTTTTTTTATTCTTTAAATTTTATCACTCCAAAATTAGTTGCAATCCAAAGTACACTATCATTGTCAATACTGATGTCAAGAATTGTATTTTTATACATTCCTTCTCGAAATAGAATAGACGTTAATTCACCTTTTTCTGTAAATTTTACTAAACCATTATTGGTAGCCATCCATAAAGTGTTATTAGTATCAATTTCAATATCTCTAACCATATGGTCAGAGATATTGGAATTAGATTTGTTGAAATGTGTCCATTTTTCACCCTCTTTAACTGAAAAACCACCATTTCCAAATCCACCACCATAGCCGATAATTAATTTATTGTCATTAAGAAACTTTACAGCTCTTACAGTTGATAGTTGAAGTTTGTCAGTCTCTTCATCGTATGATTTCCAATTATTCTCTTTTCCGATTAATAAACCCGAATTGTGTCCAACTGCAATCGTATTATCAGAACTTATATCCAATGTTCTAATTGTAATTGAATTATTAGGCAGTTTAATTTTGCTCCAATTTTTCCCATCGTACTTCACTAATCCTTTACCTCCAAAATAAATATTTCCTTGCTTATCCTCTGAAATTGCAATTACTCCGTCTATTTCTTTTAGAACTTTATTTGTAATTTTCTCTACTTCATTATTAGATTTTATTAAATATAATTCTTCTGGATTTGATGAAGAAACCCAAGTTTTCTCATTTCTATCTTTATATAGAGGTCCGAAATATTCACCTTTTACTTCTTTGATATTTTCAAACTTTACATTATCAAATTTTAAAAGCCCCGAATTTGAAGTTCCGATTAATTTATTGTTGGATTTTTTATCTACCAAAATGCTTTTCAAATCATTTTCTGAAATGTTAGAATTTTCACTTGAATACAGTTCTAAAAAAGTTTGTGCATTTATATTTATGCTCAAAAGCATTAAAACTAAAAATGTTGTTTGTTTCATTTGCGTTGTGTTTTTGAAAAACTGTTATATTCTGTCTTGCTTTTCCAAGTACAGATACATAGGAAATATTGAATCTTTTTCGATTTTGTTTACTTTATTTACCCATTCAGGAAAATTGTATTTGACTTTTATCACAGAATCATTTACCAAACTATATTCACAAAATGCATCACCATTTTTTGGATATTTTTTTATTCCATTTGAGTTTTGTAGAGATTTTGGTTGATACAGACAATCTTTCTTATAAGTCCAAAGCAATTCTATTTTATCTGCTCCTGTATAATAATGATTTGTAAAGAACCAATAATAACATTGTCCGTGGAATTGATAAATTGCAAATTCTTTTTGAAAAACTAACCTTGGATAATAACTATTTGGGGCATTATGTTTTGCAATCCAAGAATAATCTTTAATATCAGACATATAATCTCCAACTCTCTTTGGGTTTTTATCAAGTTTATGTATTATCTCTTTCTTTTCGATAGTTCTCTGCACTTTTTTGGGATTAGATATTTTAGAAGAATTCTCGTTCTTACAGCTAAGAACTAGAAACGAAATAACTAAAAGTGCTGATTTATTCATATGTGTTTTTTTAAGATAATATATAACGTTCAGCGGCTTTGCGGCATAGCGGCAAGTTAAGGATAAATGTAATAAGAAATTGTGATGTTCAGCGTATTTTCCAAGAAAGATAAATCAGCTATGGCGAAAAACCGCTGTTATCAATAGTTCCCGTACCTAGTTGAGTTTAGGCAAACTTACCCATTCTAATTTTTCAAATTCAATATATGATTCCAACAACTTGTCATTTTCATGAAAGCGCTGTTAGATGTTGTTATTTTCTGTTTTGCATTCTATAATTTAAGTTTTGGTTTCTGAAAAATGCTTCCAAATTTCGCCAATCTTCATAGGTAACTAAAAAATATTTTTTATTAATATTTAAGTCTTCACTATAACTATAATGATCACACCCAAAGCATAAGTCAATATATGACCACTTCTTTTTCCTATAAATAAATATGGTATGATGTGGCTCAAAACAATAATTACCGTCATATAAACTGTCATTTTTTTGTTTCGAAATAACTTCAATTAGCTCATGCTTTAATTTTGAGTCAAGTTCAATTTTCTCTCTTATTATACTCTTATTAGGTTTTCCATTTTTAAGTAGAGGCTTTACTATAGCTCTTTTTTCTTCTAGTTTTTTAAATCTCCTTTTAATTTTTTTCCTAATTCTTTTACTTGGGTTCTCAATTTTAAGTAAAGTTGTCAATGTAGTTTTTCCATTTCCTTCTTCTTCTCTTATAAAATAAAAATCCTCGTGACTAGCTAATACGATTTTTTCTGCTTTTTTTATAGAATTTATTAAACTATCATTTGCAATTTGGGAAAAACTTAAGAGAGAATTTAAGAATACAATAAGAGTAATTATTTTTTTTATCATAAGAATGATTGTGTGTTTATTTCAAAGTTCTTATACAATAACAGCTAACGTTTTGGGGCTTGTGGCTGTTTCGCACTTCGAAGACGAGTATTTTCAGCTAAACGAAAATACGAATTGAAAACGGTAATTACAATAAATTCGCAAATCAGACGTATGTTGTAGGCAGTTTTTAATTTGGCAATTCATAATTCAAATCAATTTATTTTGAGATTTTTTTTCTTTCATTTTAAAAATTAAAATTCAGTAAAATAGTTGTGGAATTCTCTCCTCTGCGGTAAAATTGCCTACAACGTTCTCGCGACTTGCATCGTTTGCGACTTACGAAGACGAGTATTTTCGGATAACGAAAATACGATAAAAACGGTAATTCCACTAAATTCCGCAATAGCCACAAACGTGTGTTAGCACTTGTAACAATATGCGTAAACTTTTACCGCTTCTATTTTATTCTCTAAATTGTCTTTTATGTTTTAGATGAGAATTGTCGGTAAATTAGTTTTTTTCATTTTCTCTATAAAAAGGTTAATTTCTTTTAAGTTATTATTCTTCAGCTTGAATGAATAAAATAGTTTTTGCTCTATTATTTTAGAAGACTTAATTGGTGCTTTAATTAAATTTTTCTCTAACTCTTCCTCACATAAATGTTTAGGAACTATACTAAATCCGCTATTATTTTTTAAAGTTTCTATTATGTCCAAATAAGAGGGTAAAATATATCTTGGAACTATTCTAGGATTAGTATTAAATCTGGAATCCCAGAACTTTTTTATATCATTTTGGTTATTGTCATAGGTAAACCAGGTTTGCTTTTGCAGCCATGTGATGAATTGGGTATCATTTTTTTCAATATTCTCTGGAATAACAATAGAATTGGAGCAAATTAATTCTAACTCTTCATTCTTTAAGTATGTGAATTGATGGTCGTAAGTATCGTGTTTTTTTATTCCAACCAATAATTGAATTTTTTCCATTTCAAGAGCTTCAATCAATTCTTTTTCATTTCCAAATTGGGTCACTATATACATGTCAAAAGTATAAATATGATGTATTAATTCTTTCCTAAAAAAGTCTGTGGTACAGCCAATTGTTATTGCAGATCGTTGTTTTTTTGCTCTTTGACCTGAATAATATTCTACTTTTTCTAATTCACTTAATGGATTATTAATTTGTGAATATAAAAATTTTCCATATTCGGTAGGTTCTAATTTCCGCGTTGTTCTTTCAAATAGTTTTTTTCCAATATGGCTTTCCAGGGCAGATAAATGTTTACTAACTCCAGGTTGAGTCATATTTAATTTTTTTGAAGCTTCTGTTATATTTTTACATTCATATATAGCGCTGAATGTTCTCAGCCATTCTAAATTAATCATAACATATATTATAAATAAGTAAACAAAAATAATTAAAATTATCAATGTGTTGATTCTATATTTGTAAAAAAATAGAACAAATGACAAAAACATTAGTAATAAATTACACACCCAGAAAAGGCTCTTACACCCAAATTTTATTTGATGAATTTGTGGAACTGGCAAAAGGAAAAACAGAAATTAAACATTTAAATTTAGCTGAAACTCCACCAGAATTATTATTAGAGAAAAATTTGAATTTAATAATGGAATGGAATATGGGTAAAAGAGACTTCTCAGAAACAGAACTCTTAATGCTGTCTAATCATCATAAACTTATAGATGAAGTTATTGCAGCTGATAATATTGTATTGGCTTTTCCTATTTACAATTTTACAATGCCAGCAGCAGTAAAGGCCTGGATAGATGCTATTGTTGTTAGTGATAAGACATTTTCTTTTAGCCCTGAAACAGGCTTTAGTGGTCTTTGTAAAGATAAAAAAGCCTTATCAATAGTAGTTAGTGGATTCGATTATAATAATTCCGATACTATAAAGGAATTTGCTTCATCCACAATAAAGCAAAATTTTGATTTTATGGGTATCTCTTCAGAACAGATTTCAGCTTTTGGGGTTGATCAAAATAGAGATCAATTAAATTCAATTCTTGAAAATGCGAAATTGGAGATAAAAACTTTGATTGACAGATGGTTTCCAAATTAATACTAATATTTCAACATCTCGCTCAGTTAGCATCTTATGAAGGCGAATATTTTCGCCTATACGAAAATAGTATAAAATAGGTTAATCTCCTAAATTTGCAAATTGTGCGAGATGTGTATTTTGAGTATTTTTTACTTTGAAAAAGCGAATATAAAATGCTTTTTTACATAAAATTAGAACTTCTACTTATACGTTTTAATATCGGAATATTTTCTTCAAGATTCTGATTTTTAAAGCTATAAGCACTAAATTGCTGCCGCTTGGCGAGGTTGAGGAATAAAGATGCGGGATTTTTCGGTTAAACACAAATTTCACATACAAAACCAACTTTCCATTAGTCCAAGACTCCCAATCTCGCCAAACGACTGTTATCCGTTGTTTTTATTTCGTTAGCCTTGAATATTTATTTATCGCCTTTATCTTCGACTCTCCCTGTTGTATTGTCAAAATATCAGTTTCTTCATCATATTCAATTATATACTCAAGTTTTAGATTTGCTTTTTTATCGAGAATGATTTTTCCATCAACGAATTTATACCTTAATTTTATTTTAGACTGCGTCCCACCAAATTCATAGGAATCAATTGTATTTTCATTAATGTGCAATTTGACTGTTTTAAATTTTTCGTATAGTTGATTGCTTGCCTTTTGAACTTTTATTTTTTTCTCTTCAGAATTGTCAATGTTCTGCAGGATGTTATCAAAATATTTCACAGTGTATTTTTCAGATTTTTCGTTGTAGATTGTATCAAGATTTATCAAATATAAATCCATTTTCCAACTTCCAATAATTTTATTTTTCTGTTCTTTTTTCGGAAATGATAAGAAGCTTATTAAAATAAACGCCGAAGAAATAAGTATTTTCATTCTTATAATTTTAAGGTTTCGTTTTTCACCAAAATAACGCACAACGTTCTGTTACTACAGCAAGTTTGGAACTAAATTAAGACCATTCTTTGAATTTGCCAAATCATTCAAATACAAAACCATCCTTCTATTAAGCCAATGACCAATCCATTGTAGCTGTTATATGACGTAGGTTTATGTTCTTTTAATAAGTAATTTTACTCTTTCAAAAACAAATTCAGCCTTTTTGTCTATTACAATCATATCAAAATCATTACTGCCTTCAATAAAATCTCCTTCTTTTTTGGTTTCTGAATAAACTTTTTGGAAGTATTTGTCACGTTTTTTTAACCATTCCAATTGTTCCGTTTTTAAACTTGACTGTTTTTCAATACTAAGTTTTTGCTTTAGTTTCTTATAAGAAACATTAAGTAAGCTGTCGGATTTTTTGTAATATTCAACAGAACAACCTTTCATATTATCTCCTTTATCTAAACAAATTTGATAAGATGATTCAATTTTTTCAATTGTTTTTAGTGTTTGTGAATTACAATTAAAGGAAAGTATAATAAGAATTATAGTTATTGATTTTGGTATCATAAATCATTTTTGGTTTTGCGTATTTTTGGTTCTAGGTCACATAACGTTCCGGCGCTTGGCGAAGTTGCGAGCTTCGGAAGCGATTATTTTCTTTTAAAGAAAATTTCTTGCTAAAAGTAAACGTGTGTTTACTACAAAATTCGCAATCTTGCTAAACTCTTGTTGTGCGCTGCTTTTTTTATTCATATACTATTTCACATTCACTATCAAATACTTCTGAGTTTATACATCTCAAAATTATTTTTTTTCTATTTTTAAGTTCAATTACTATTTGAGAATTTTTCTCATTTTGTTCACAAAATATTTTAGATATTTCATTGTCTTTAATGTCAAATTTGTTTGAATAATCTTTAAATATAAAGTTTTCATCATCTTCAACATCTCCTAAATCTGAATAATTTATTGTTTCGGTCTCTTCCCAAAATCCAACTCCAGCATCAAGAAAATATTTTTGCCAATTCTTTCCATAATTTTTTAGATATACAAATATTACAGATTTAGTTTTTAAATTTTCACAAACTAGTATTTTATCTATCATGTAATTTTCAAAACCCTCAACTACAAAATTGCGAAGGAAATATAATTGATTTTCTAATTCCTCATTCATGTTTTTTATTTTAATTTCTCTCAATATCCTGTCGATCAAAAATAGCACACAACGTTCTGGTATTACAACGGGTTTGGGACTAAATTAAGCCCATTCTTCAGATTTGCTACCCGAGCGATAGCGAACTGGAGAAGCAAATCATCAAAATACAAAACTATCTTTCCATTAAGCAATTGCCCAAATCCGTTGTAGCTATCGGTAATAATTCTTTTTTATTTTATTCTACTTTTTAAATCACACTCTTTTTCAATATTTTGTTTTTTTTGAGAATTTGCAAATTCTTCGCTTGATAATTCTTTTGCTGTAAGTTTTTTATATTCAGTTATCTGACAATCACAAAATTTATTTAAATCATTTGTTTTTGCATATCTACTATTTTCAAGATTACTTAAAATATCCTTTTTTACTGTTTCTTCTATTTTACTTGTCCAATTCATTTTCGTGTTAGAATCAAAACACTCTTCCAAATTTAATGTACCCAATTTATTTTCTGATTTTAATGAAATTAGAATTTCATCAATTTTACCAGATTTTAATTCATCAATATGTTTTTCTGATATGTTTTTATCATTTGCAAGTTTTGTTACTATACAAATGCAATACAATCTTCTTTGCTTTTCATCAGGAATCATTCTTTTCGAACCACTCATCATTTCTGCAATATCAATATTAATTCCATTTATTGTGATGATTTCAGGATTTTCTTTGTAAGTCGCCAAATTCACAAAAGCTAAAATTAAAAATGTACCAAAACAAATTGCAAAATACTTGACAAATTGAAATGAACGAATTTTTAATTTCTCTTTTGATATTCCACTACCAATTATCCAAGTGCAAAAAAGTATAGCTAAAAAACAGCCAATTAAAATTCCTGGAGAAGTAAAAGTTAAAAGTTCGTGGCTTGCACTTACATATTCAGAACCTGCACCGAATAATAAAAATACACCAATAACTATTTTTAAAATTTTCATATTTCGTATTATTTTTTCAAATATAATTTATTTATAACTAAAAACTCATCTGCTAAATTTCTAAAATAACCTTTTATAATATTGGTTCTATGAAACCTAAAAGCCCTAGCCCAGATGGAAGCGGCATCCTTTTGTGCCTTGTTTTTTAACGAGGCAAAAAAGATATAGCGGACAGCTGGAACCAGCTCCTGATTAAAAAACAAAAGCCTGTCTCTCTCGAAACAGGCGTTTTGTCAAAAAAAATAAACTAACACGACTTCTTACTTATATCCTTCGTTTTGTTCCAGATCTTTTGCATCGATCACGGTTTGCGGAATCGGGAAAAATCTTCTGTATGGCTCTGTGGCTGGTTTTGCAGTTCCCGGCAAATCAAACTTTCCGAAACGAAGGCTTTGTGGTCTTCTTTGCAGTTCCCAGTACAATTCGAAACCTAATTCTTTATACAATTGTGCTGCGTCTAAAGCGACAGTAAGTGCTTTTCCGGGAGCATTTGCAAACAATGATTCTCTGTGTCTGCTGGTACGCAATGTGTTTAAATCACTCAGCGCTAAACCTGTGCTCCCTTTTCTGAAATATGCCTCGGCTCTCATAGCATACACTCCGCCTAAACGGAATAACGAAATATCAACATTACTGTTACCGTTTCCTCCTTCGGGATCAAATTCATATTTAAAAATACGGGCTCCCTGATTGATTTCGTTTTGGGCAAAAACAGATTCCAATGGTTTTGTAAACGTTAATGTTGGTGTAAAATCCATTCTGGTCGTGGTACTTTTTTCCATATACAAAGGAGAAACTTTGATGCGGTTCCCCACCATTTCAAGAGATGCCGATGTCAATAATTTGGGTCCATACTGAGGTCCGGCCTGAATACCTCTGTTAAAATGAAACCAAGGCAGGTTTTTATCATTGTTCGGCACAAGATCTGTTGCTGGAACGCTTACATCTGTACCATCATTCATGAACCAGGTACCGTCTGCATATTGGTAATGCTGGTGAAACCTTGGGTCATCATGATTTCCATCCCAGGTGGCATAGAATTCAGGAGTTGTACAGGCAGCATTTGTTCCTCTGTTTGCTGCAGAAGTTCTCTGGTTACGTTCCATACATACATAAGCGAAACTGTTTGATCCGTTGCGGATGTAATCTATTTTTTGTGAAATAGCAAAAATTAACTCTTTCCCCTTATCGTTGTCTCTTGCAAAGTTTTTGAAATAATCACTCTCTAAAGAAAATTTACCTGAGTCAATTAGCAATGAAGTGTAATAAATAACACGATCCATATCGGTTCCTGAACCTGATACGGCTGCTTCACTAAAATTGAAGTTTGAAGTTGCATTATAACGGTCTTTAAAAACGGCACGATTTAAATACATGGTACTCAAAAAAGCGTAAGCTGCCTGTTTTGTAAATCTTCCGTGGTGTGTGCTTTTTGTTCCTATATCAGCCAAATCAGGAATCAAAGCTTCAACTTCGGTAATTAATTTATCGATCTGGGTGTCTGCTTTAAAAACCTGCAAAGGTGCTTTGAAAACCATCGGATCTTTGTATGGCGCCTGTCCGTACAAATCCAGCGTGTGGTAAGTATAAAATGCTAAAAGGGCTTTGGCTTCGGCCAAAAACATTGCTTTGCCTGCAATCGTACTTTCTTCAATAGCTTTTATTGCAGTAAGGGAACGTGTAATTCCGTTGGTCAGTAAATTCCAGTTATCCACAACGATAGCGTTATTAGAAGTCCATGTAAATTCGTGCATATCTCTCCATTTTCCTCCGTCTCCCCAATCACTTCCGCGAGTTGGTAAAATAGCTTCGTCTGTCGTATACTCCTGCAATGAAAAAACACCTCCGTGATCTACAAATGTTTTGTCTCCCAATCGGTCATAAGCCGCAGCAAGTGCACCGGCAGGGTCTGAAGCTTCACCTCCCAATACTTCATCCAGTACAACTTCATCAAGATCTGTACAGCTGGCAAAGAGAAAAATAAAAGAAAATAGCGTTATAATTTTTAAACTGAATATCGTTTTTGTCTTCATGATCATTATAATTTTAAAGTTGCACCAAAACTGAAAGTTCTGGAAGTTGGGTAACTCGCGTAATCGATACCGATAGACTGGTTTCCACCGTTTGATTTTGGTGTATTTACTAAAGGATCATATCCTGAGTAATTTGTAATCGTAAGCAGGTTCTGACCTGTTACATAAAGCGTTAATCCGTTTAACCAGGTTCCGCTTTTCAGGTTAAAATCATACCCCAAACGAGCTGTATTTAATCTGATGAAATCTGATTTTTCAAGGAAAAGCGATGATAAAATCGGAGAGTTTGCAGAGTTTGCGCCAGAGTCATAATATTGTGTCGCTACGTTTCTGTCTGAAGCAAGGTTATTGATATTTAAAGCATTCAAACCTGTATTGTTCAGCAAATAACCTCCTGTCTGACCAATGATAGAGAATGAAAAACTGAAATTTTTGTATTTCATATCACTGTTAAGTCCGTAGTAAAAAGTAGGCAGTGCACCTTCAAAAATAACGCGGTCGCTGTTATCAATTTTTCCGTCACCGTTTTGGTCTTCAAAAATATCATTTCCGTTAGCGTCAAAACCAATATGTTTTCTCATGTAAAATGATCCTGCAGCATAGCCGTTTTTGTAGATATTCGCATTTACACCCGATTGTCCAGGTCCTGAAACTGTTCCGGTTAAGATTTCTGAAACCGGCAAATCTTCAATTTTATTTTTTAATGTTGCGCCGTTTACATCAACATTCCATGTAAAATCCTTTGTATTGATTATTTTTGAACCTAACATGATCTCGATACCTTTGTTGATGATTTTACCATCTTTAATATTTGTCCAGATTGTTGTAGTAGGGCTTAATACCGGTGCCGGTACGTTTAGGATCGCATCTGTTGTTGTTTTGTTGAAATAGTCAACTGTACCGTACAATTTATCGTTCCATAAATTAAAATCTGCTCCTACGTTAAACTGTGTAACGACTTCCCATTTTAAATCAGGATTGGCTGTTCTTACTACAGAAATTCCGTTTACCAGATTCAAATCGTCATACAAATAATATCCTTCTGCTCCTGATAAAGAGTAACTTGCTTTTGTCAGTTTGTTCTCTACTTCCTGGTTTCCGGTCTGCCCCCAGCTTGCTCTAAGTTTTAAGTTGTTAATAGCGGCAGCATCTTCAAGAAAACTTTCTTTAAAAACATTCCATCCTAAAGCAAATGAAGGAAAGTATCCGTATTTGTTGTTTTCTCCAAAACGAGTTGAACCGTCTGCTCTCATCGAAGCGGTCAACAGGTATTTATCATTGAATGTATAATTTACCCTGCCAAAGTAAGACTGTAATTCATTTTCCTGTGCATAACCTGTGATAACGGGTTTTTCTCCTTTAATGCCGGGATTGATGGATGGTTTTATGCCAACTCCTTTTTCGTTAATATTTTCGACAGTAAAATTAGTTCCTGATCGCTCAAATTTCTGATAAGAGAAACCTCCCAAAGCTTCGATTTTATGTTTATCTAAATTTAGGTTGTACGTCAGATAATGTTCGATCAAAGAGTTTTTAGAATCCAGGTTGTTCTGTACATATCTTCCTGTCGGGTTTAAATCTGTTGTGTTTGGATAAATGGTCGTATTTCTTTCAGATGTAGAACGGTCAATACCTACGTTTAATTTATATTCTAATCCGTTGGTAATTCTAAAAGAAGTTTCTAAATTTCCTAAAACTCTCAAAGTACGTGTTTCATCCTCGTAAATACTTAACAAATAAGCAGGATTGTAGTGCGCATTCATATTAAAATTGGTGTACTTTCCATCAGCATCATAAACCGATCTTGTTGGGTTTGCCATCAAAGTATGTACAATCAATTGCCCGTTAGATCCACCGTCATCACTGGTTGGAACACCGTTATCCTTAGTTTCACTTGCTGTAAGGTTCATTTTTAATTTTAAACGTTTGTTGTCTAAAAATGATTCCGAAGCGTTAATCCTTCCTGAAAGACGTTTGAAATTACTGTTACGGATAATCCCCTCCTGATCCATATGTGCTATCGAAGCATAATAATTTCCTGATTCTGTTTGCTTTGCAAAAGAAAGTGCATTGTTTGTCGTAATGGCTGTTCTGTAAATTACGTCCTGCCAGTCTGTGTTTCCGCCGTGATCAAAAGCAGGGTCTTTAATCGCTTTTCTATATTGATCTGCACTTAAAACGTCGAGTTTATTAGCCACTTTTGCAACTCCTAAATACGAATCAAAAGTCATCGTTCCCTCGCCTTTTGCACCTTTTTTAGTCGTCACAAGAATAACACCGTTAGAACCTCTTGCACCGTAAATAGCCGCTGCCGAAGCATCTTTTAAAACGGTAATCGATTCGATATCGCTTGTATTCAAAAAGTTCAATGGATTTTTTGCAGAAGATGCGCCAAAACCAACATTCGTTCCTGTAGGGCTCACATCGTCATTTGACAACGGAAGACCGTCTACTACGAACAACGGCGTACTACCGCTTCTGATAGATCCTACTCCTCTAATGGTTACGTTTACCCCAGCTCCCGGCTCACCGCTTGCATTTACAACACGTACCCCCGCAACTTTTCCCTGAATTAAATTATCTACTGAAACGTTTACACCTTGTTTAAAATTGGCTGCCTCCAATTGTGTTACGGCTCCGGTCACATCTTTTTTAGACTGTTTTCCGTAACCCACAACCAAAACTTCGCTTAACTCTGATGTATTTGGTTCTAACTGAATCGTCATAAAGCTCTTTTGAGCCACAACGGTTTTCATTTTATAGCCTAAGTACGAAACCTCAAGATTTCTGCCTTCTTCAACCATAATTTCGAATTCACCGTCAAAATTACTTACCGAAGCATTTTTGGTTGTAGCTTCTACAATGCTCACGCCAGGCATTGGTACTCCGTTTTCGTCAACGATTTTTCCTTTTACCTTGATCTTATCTGCGGCTTCGTTCTTTTTTACAGTAACAGTTTTCTGAATCAGCACTAATTTTCCGTTGATGTTGTAATTGAAATTTGCTTTTTTAGAAAGGTCGTTCAAAATCACAGTTACAGATTCATTCGTATCACTTACTGTATAGACCTTATTATCAGCGATAATTGCCTGCCCGTAACTGAATTTGTAGTCCGTTTGCTGGCTTAATTTTGAAAAAATAGAAACCAGCGTTGCCTTTTCTATTTTATTATCTACATTTGATTTTTTGTAATTGACTTTACTGTAACCGTTTTGAACGGACAGCAACGTCAGGACCACAAAGAAAAGTCCTTTTAGAAAATTTAAATTGATTCGTTTAAAATACATGATTTAAGTTATTGGTTTTCGATACTTAATTATTAATCGCAGTTGTTCTCAGCAACTGCTTTTTTGTTTTTAATTCATTTTTACTATTTGGCCATAAACTTTAAATTTTAGGTTGGTGATGTAATTTATCTGCTCCAGAACATTCTCTAATGTTGCATCTTTTTTGATGAATATCGTTAATGGCATAGTTAATACCTGTTCGTTTTTTAACTGAAATGAAACGCCGTATTTATATTGTAAAATAGTGATAACCTGCTGAAGTGTAGTCTGGTCCAGTGTAAGATCTGTAGCATACCAATTGACCAAAAAGGACTTCTCTGCCACTTGTCTGGTCAGGTTTTGCGATTCGAACAAAGCCGCTTCATTCGGAATCAGATCAACACTTTGTCCTTTTGAACTCACATTTACTTTTCCGGTTACGACGATTACTTCGCATTTCGTTTTTGACATTTGAATGTGAAACGAAGTCCCCAAAACTCTTGTTTTGATTTCGCCCGATGTGATAATAAAAGGATGCTTTTTGTCTTTGGCAATTTCAAAAAATGCATTTCCTTTTAATAGTGAAACGTTTCGTTCTTCGCCAGAAAATTTTTCAGGATACTGAAATAATGAGTTTGCTGCCAGATAAATTTTCGAGCCATCACTTAATTGGATAGATTTGGGGATATCTGATGTTTTAAATGTCAATTGCTTCTCTGAAACAATTTCAGGTTTATAGAAAAATCCTAAACCAACAAGAAAAAGAATACTGGCAGCTGCCATATATTTAAAATAAGGTCTGAAGGTCCTTTTTCTGATTCGAAATTGAATCCCTTCATATATATTTTGAGAAACTTCATCAGGATTCCCCATTGAAGTTTCGTTCCATTTTGAATTTTGATAGTGGTTAAAAGCAAAATCATCCAACAGATTTTCTTCTGCTTCCGAAGTTTTATTTCGGGAACTTTTATCGATAAGATATACTAAACTATGTTTGATTCTTTTTGTCATAATACTTACTTCTTACCTATAAGTACTGAAACTTTAAAATCGTACTATCCGGAAATATTATGAAAACATCAACAGAAAGTTATCTTAAAAAATTAACAGAAAATAATGAATGGAGCCAGCCAAGCCAAATCTTTCAGGCCTTCACGCAATTGTTTTACAGCTGATGAAATTTGGTTTTTTACAGTTTGTTTTGAAATTCCGAGTTCATCTGCAATCTGTTCGATTGACATATCCTGAAATTTATACATCAATAAAACTTCTTTTCTTTTTTCAGGAAGCTGCTCTAATAAATAGTAAAGCAAATCCATTACCTCGGAATCTATAGACGAAAAGTTATCAATGATGTAATCTTCAAATTGATCTTCCATAATGGTCTTGTCGAAACGATTATTCTGGTAATATTTGAAAATCTGATTTTTGACCGCCCGAAACAAATAAGGTTCAATTGCATTGATGCTCAAATCATCTTTTCGTTCCCATAAATCAATAAAAACATCCTGAACAATGTTCTGCGCCAAGTCTTTATCCTGAGTCATTGTATACGAAAAGGAGGTGAGTTTTTTCCAGTAATCAGTATACGTTTTTTCAAAAATTTCAGGGTTCTTCATTGGTATTTGTAGTGGTATTTGTTGATGTAAAATAAGGAAATGTACCTTCAATACTTTTTGTCTGAAGGTTAAGTTTTAATTAAATAAAAACCTCTTTTGATGAAGAAATACTACTGTTTTGAATCAAAAATGATAATCGATTGCTGATTTCTTTTTTTTTATCTAACACAAAAATAGAATTCAGACTTTAATTTAGTGAGCTTTAAAAAAGGATAAAAATCATGTAAATCAATGTCATCCTGAGCGGAGTCGAAGGGCTTTTAAGTTCAGAAAAGGCTTCGACTCCGCTCAGCCTGACACCCAACCTTCGTACTGCCTCTAAAAATTTTAAATTATTTATCATATTCCCTTATCTTTATTAATACCTATTATTTTAAATTATGAAACGAATTCTGTTTACATTTTTAATTACCACAGCAGTAGCCTACACTTCTACTGCACAAAGCGACGATTTAAAAATCAATCAATTGCAGGTTATTGGTTCCCACAACAGTTATCGCCACGCCATCGAAACCGATTTGTACAATTTCATTCAGGCAAAAGATACTTTGCGTTCGCTAAAAGGGTTGCAATACACTCATATTAGCCTCACAGACCAATTAAACAAAGGTTTGCGTAATCTTGAAATTGATGTTCAGGGTGATTCTCTAGGCGGAAAATATGCGCATCCAAAAGGTTTGGATCTTGCAAAATCCGGAGAAGTTTATGATCCGAACGGAGAAATGAAGAAACCGGGTTTTAAAGTTTTTCATATGATCGATATCGATTTTAGAACCTCTTGTTACACGCTACAAAATTGTCTTGCCGAATTAAAGAAATGGTCTGATGCCAATCCGGATCATGTTCCTGTTTTCATTACGCTGGAACCAAAAGACGATGACAGTTTTTTAGGTACAAAAGCAGAGAAATTTACGTCCGGGTTATTTGACGCTTTAGACAAAGAACTTCGTAAAGGCTTAGGAAATAAGTTAATCACACCGGACATGGTGCGCGGAAAATACAAAACCCTTGAAGAAGCGGTTTTAAATAACAACTGGCCAACGGTTAAAAAAGCAAAAGGTAAATTTTTATTTATTTTGGATAACAACGGAGCTAAAAGAGATTTGTATGCTTTAAATCATCCGTCACTAAAAGGCAGAGCGGTTTTCATCAACGCTGAACCCGGAAAACCGGAAGCCGCAACTTTATTCAGAAACAATCCTGAAGATTCAACAATTACAGATTTAGTTAAAAAAGGATACATTATCAGAACCAGAGCAGATGCTGATACCAAAGAAGCACGTGCAAATGATTACACACATTTTGAAGCAGCCAAAAAATCAGGCGCACAAATCATTACAACAGATTATTATTTGCCAAGTACGTTCTTTGATTCTTCTTATCAAATTAAATATGATGACGGAAGTTATGTGAGAACTAATCCTGTGAATAAATAATTGTTTCAGGTTTATTAGTTTCAGGTTTCAGGTTCTTGTTAGACTTGAAACCTGAAATAAATTCAATACAAAGTATGTCATTTCGTATTATTTTTAGGCAATTTTTATTGATTTATCCAACTAAAAAATCTGTTTAAATCTGCCGAATCTGCGTGAAAAAAATCACCTCTCTTTACGATTAATAACCCCACTCTTCAAATTCACTGTAAAATGATCTGCCGGAATTTCGCGCATGAATTTATTAAAGATGATTAAAAACAAACGCAATTGCTTCTGTAAAGGTTTTTCAATTGCATTATGGTCTTTATAATTTTCAAAATACAATTGGGATAACAATTTGTATTGTCTGGCTCTCGCCTCTCCAACATCTGCCAAAGCCAGTTCATCGGCGCTTCTGAAGCGGTAAAAATCGACTAAAAAATCATATCCATTCCAGTTAAAATCTTCTTTTTTAACGTTATTTTCTGCTAAAATTTTATTCGATTTTTGTTCGGCTTCTGCCCATTCTTTTTTAAGGACTTCTTTATTTTTCAGAATAAAATCAAAATCTTTATCAGTCTGAATATTCGCCAGAACCAATAAATCTTTACCGGAAACATTCAGAAAAAAATCTTTAAACACCGAAGGCCAGTCATCTTTTAGAAAACGCAACCGGACTAATTCTTTTAAATGAAAATCGGTAAAATCATGATAACTTTTGGTTTTCAGAATATCGATATTCCAAATGTCTTTGGTATTTTGACTTTCCAAAAACTGATATTCCATTTTATATAAATCAAAAAGTTCATCATAACCCTGAACATTATCGATTGTGATGGTTTGAATATCGACCAGATTGTCTTTTTTGATTGTCAGTAATTTATACGCCGGAATATATGCAGCCAATGAGGGTGTCTGAATATTGACCAGAGTATTTCCCTTTGCCGAAGTACGGATTCCGGTATCGTTGATGTGCATGTGTCCGCCAAAATGAATTTTTAGTCCGGCATCTGCAAAAACCTGCGCCACTTCTTCAACCGGAACACGGTTCAATTGCCATTTATTTGGTCCTAAAAGCTCTTTTATTTCTAAAGAAGCATCATCATTAAAATCAATCATCGGAAAATGACTGAAAGCAATCAGTGTTTTGCCCTGTTCTTTAGCCTGCGCCGAAATAGCTGTGACCCATTTTATCAGATGTTTTTTATTTGAAAGCACATTATTATAACCCGTACTTGCTTCCGAATAACTTTTAGAATCCTTTGGATCAGCATCGTTTTTCTTTGGGATATACACATTTCCGTCAATTGCCATCAGCCAAAGCCCTTCCACAGGTTCAACCACATAACTCACGTCCGGAACTTCGTAGCCCGGTGCCACACTATAAACCCTGTTTGATAATTCAGCTGCTTTTTCAGCCTTTTTGTAATTATAATTTTTGCTGGTATAAGTCGCAAAAGGTGTTGACCAGAATTTGTATTTTTTATCGGGATAAAACCCAAAATTCTTTAATCTGTCTGTAATTCCTAAATAACCCATTTTAGCAATATCGGCAGTAACCACTACAGGCTGTTCGGTACTTAAATTCGGCTTATACAATCCGTCTTTGCTGTAAATAGGTTGACTTTTACCTTCTTTTCCTAAAAAATCCTCTTTACCCGATTCCTGAGCAAAAGGTCCAACAGGATCGTGATTTCCGGTTGTGATAAAAAATTCAATATTATATTTTTTTCGGTACTGGTCGAGAATTTTTTCCAAACCATGTACGTGAATGGGCTGTCCATCATCTGTATAATCACCCGGAAGCGCTACGTATTTTATATTTCGCTTTGCGATATCTTCTAAAGCTGCAATGAAAGCAAAATAGTTTTCATTAAAAATTCGGGTCGAATGCAGCTGTGAGGCCATTGTTCTGGCTAAAGTATATTTGCCGGTTTTAGGATTTAAAACCCCTTGATATTCATTATCTGATAATTTTCCGAATAAATCCTGCAAGTGCACATCCGATAGAAAAGCTATCTGAACTCCGTTAAGTGAATTTTGTTTTTGGGCTGAAACGAGAGCACTTAAAAAGAACAGAAGAAAAAATATTGAAGAACTTTTATAAAGAAAAATCGATTTTGAATCCATTAAATAAACGTGTAGAAATTTGTAGTTTGAAATCATATAATTTTCAAAGAAAAGACAAATTTTATTGCTTTTACCCCAATTACGTTTATGTTATTGTTATCGAAAGATAATGTTTCAGCTACCTTTCGCATCAAAGAAATTAAAGATTAAGGATGTCACTCAATTCTTCGAAACTTGAAAATAAAATGGCTCCTTCCTGCTTTAAATCAAATGCATTGTGTTCATTTGCAAAACCATACACTTCAAAACCGCCTTTTACTCCTGCCATAACACCGGCAATACTGTCTTCGATCACAATACATTCGTTTACTTGGAAACCCATTTCGCTGGCAGCAAATAGAAATATTTCCGGATCTGGTTTCCACTTTTGAATTGTATAGGAACTGAATATCTTATTCTCAAATTTATCCAGCAAACCGGCAATTCCAAGATTCAGCCTGATTTTTTCAACCGGTCCGCTTGAAGCTACACAATACGGAATTTTTAATTTGCTAATAAATTCCTCAACACCTTCAACAGGTTTGGCTTCATTTTTAAACGCTTCAAAACTATTTACGCGGTATAGATCTTCAAAATCTGCAGGAAGTTTTTGCCCGATTGCATTTTCAATATGAAGAAAACATGATTTTAAATTACGCCCGTTAAAAATTCGATAAGCTTCCTCTAGTTCCATTTTAAAACCATATTCCGCAGCCATATTAATTAAGATTTGATTGCCAATTTTTTCTGTATCTACCAACACACCATCACAATCAAAAATTACACATTTTACACTCATAATTTATCTTTTCCTTTTTAATCTCTACTGATATCAATTACAAAAATATTCTTTTTGAAGGTTAAATAAAATCTAAAACGGTTACATTTTACATCATCATTTTTATGAATTAATCTTTATATTTGATCATTAAATTAATCAAATGAGCGAAAAAACTAAACCGTATGCTTTAATTACCGGCGCCAGCAAAGGCATTGGAAAATCGATTGCTTATGAATTGGCTAAACAGGATTATCCCCTATTGCTTGTTGCAAGAAGTGAAGAGGAATTAAAAGTACTATCTGATGATCTTCAGGTTAAATACGGAATCAATGCTCCTGTTTTATCGATTGATCTTTCGATAAATGGTGCATCGCTA
This sequence comes from uncultured Flavobacterium sp., assembly GCA_963513545.1. Classification (GTDB taxonomy): domain Bacteria; phylum Bacteroidota; class Bacteroidia; order Flavobacteriales; family Flavobacteriaceae; genus Flavobacterium. The sequence continues at coordinate 401,566 of CAUPQW010000001.1, read as the reverse complement.
AAAGTAACCGATTGGATAAAAACGAATAACTATCCCGTTGGCTTTTTAATTAACAATGCCGGTTATGGTGTATGGGGCGATTTTAGTCAATCTTCTCTAACTGATCAGCTTGGCATGATGCAGCTTAACATGAATGTCGTTGTAGAACTTTCACATTTATTAGTACCCATACTTTCACAACAAAAACAAGCCTACATTTTAAATATATGTAGTACCGCCGCATATCAGGCTGTACCTACCCTGGCTGTTTATTCAGCTACAAAGGCTTTTGTTTTATCGTTTACCCGTGCCCTGCGTTTCGAACTTGCCCAAACTTCAATTTCAGTAACCTGTTTTAGTCCGGGACCGGTTGCTACCGGTTTTGCTTCAAGAGCTGGTTTAGATGCTCTTGGTAAAATGGCTGAAAAGTTTAATATGCAGCCTGATGAAGTTGCAAAAATGGCAGTAAAGGCAATGTTCAGCAAAAAATCAGAAGTTATTCCGGGTTTTACCAATATCATCTCGGTTTATGCCAACCGCATACTACCAAAGGCTTTCATCGAAAAAACGGCAGCCGGGATTTATAAAATTTAATTTTTTTCGAAAAAAAATGAAAAAAACTTTGTTTGCAAATGAAAAATTATATTACATTTGCAATATCTACTAATTTGATAGAACATGTATAATAAAAGAAATATGTTTAATTTTACTAAAAGCCGAATGCACGCAAATATGCGAATGCGTTGCTGTTGTTGCTGTAGCTGCTGCTAACTTTTAGAAAAAATTCAAACTTATTATTTCATTTAATAAATACATATATCATGGTATCTTCTTATAAAACATTTACCCTTACTGAGCAATTAACTAATGAGCAAATTGCCTTTTTTAACGAACATGGCTTCATCCACTTCAAAAAATTTATAAATCCCGAAACGGTTTCATCCATCATTGATGCCTCTAAACAGGTAGAGCAAAAATGGATTGACAATAACCTTGAAAAAGTAAATGGTGTTCCAGTTAAATATGGAAAAGATTTAGACGGCTCTCCTATTGTACAGCGTTTTGCTTTTATCAATCAGCATCATCAAGCCTTAAGCGGTCTTTTACTTGATCCAAGATTTAATGGTTTATTGCCATTGGCTGGCGATGGCGCAAGATTAGGTACTGAAGAAAAAGACGGAATGGTTTTCAATCATTATATCAATGGGCCGGAAAGTAAGTTTACTAAAATGGGCTGGCACACAGATGGTTTGAGGGATATTTTTTATGGTGGAAAATTGAACCCAATGCTAAATGTGGGTATTCACTTGAGTACTTTAAAACCCGAAAATGGTGGCCTTAAAATCATTCCGGGCACTCACAAGCAAAGTGTTTATCAAATGCTTTTCCGTAAAAAATACTTTTTAGATCATAAAGCCGATCCACAGGAAATTTCTATCAATCCGGAAGCTGGAGATTTAACCATTCACGATGGTCGTTTGTGGCACAGAGTTGCAGAATCATCTATCCGTGGCGAAGAAAGCAGAAGAAGAGTTATTTATATTCCCATTATAGCAGGAAAATACGCTCCTAAAAACGAGAATAGTCCAACGGTTTTCTATCAACGCTTTGCGGGTATTGTTAAATAATTATGCTGTTTATTATCGCATTTAGTTATCTGGTTAGATCAGGTAAGCTAAAAAGTACCACAGATTTTTTTAAAAATACGCAAAGAAAAATCAAATTAAAAATTGCAAAACTAGAATTGGCTATACTATCTGGCTTACAAATATTGCGTTATTAATGGGAACAGAAACACATATTGAAGATTATAATACAATTGCACAAAGAACATTTTCAGACCGCAAGCGAACTAATATTTTAAAAAAAGCAGAACAGTTAACGATTGTATTTTTACTTCCAAAGGTGCCTAAATTCATTTCGCCAAACGTACTCACTTTAATTGGTACATTGGGTTCGGGATTCGTTTTTTTAGCTTTTATTTTAGGTACTTATGTAACAAATTGGTATTTGCTTTTGGGTATTATCGGGTTGGTTCTAAATTGGTTAGGCGATTCTTTAGACGGAAGACTGGCTTATTACAGAAATATTCCACGTCGTTGGTATGGTTTTGCACTCGATATTATCGCCGACTGGATTGGTATTGTACTTATAGGTTTTGGCTACTACATTTATGCTGAAAACGGCACACAAATAGTAGCCTTTGCTTTTGTCGCGTTGTATGGCTGGTCTATCATCATCAGCCAGTTACGCTACAAAATTACAAATGAATACAGTATAGATTCCGGGTTTGTCGGACCAACTGAACTTCGATTTATTATTGCTTTCATTTTAATTTTAGAAGTTTTATATCCTGGATCAATTACCTATTTGACTGGCTCAATCACTATTTTATTATTGATAATTAATATCATAGATAGTTTTAAGCTTTTAAAATTGGGCGATTTAAGAGATCAAAAACCCGAATGATATGCTTAGCAAAAAATCCATTTATACTTTTCTGCAGGCACAAGTTGCGGCATTTTTAGGCGGCATTACCGATTATGGTTTAATGATTTTACTAACAGAAGTATTTAAACTGCATTTTACCTTTTCTATTTTAATCTCCGGAACCATTGGTGCTATTATCAATTTCTGCATCAATAGATTTTGGGTATTTAAAAACCAATCCGGTTATAGCAGCCACATCAATAGTCAGCTTTTCAAATTTGCGTTGGTTGTATTAGGAAGTATTTCCTTAAAATCATTTGGTACGCTTATTTTTCAAAAAGTATTTCAAATCGATTACAGAATCGGACGATTAATCACGGATCTTTTTGTTTCTTATGCATTTAATTATCCGCTGATTAAAAATTGGGTTTTTAAGGCAAACGAAAAACAGAACGTAATCCAATCAAATTAGTATATAAATAATCAGTTGGGTGTAATTATTTTAACACGTAGAAACATAGATTTTAGATTCGTAAAAAGAATATAAAAAAGAAACTAGTTTCTTTACACATAGCTATGTTTCTTTTAAACAAGTGAAACGCCTTTTGTAAGCGTCATGAATCTATGTTTCGATGTGTTTAAAATATTTGCAACCAATGAAAATTTCGTTTATGAATAAATTATCATTTAAATATTTTACAAAATCACTAGTCGTTATAACGATCTTAGTAAATATAATTTCCGGAAATCTATTGGCACAATCCAAAAATCCATCGCCATTACACTTTCCAACGCCTAAAAATATAGATAACATGCTATTTTACATTCAGCGCGACCCGAATATAAACACTGCAATTTATACTCTAAACTATCAGGAAAATGGAAAAATAGACAAAAGCAATCCTATAAAAGCGTATTGGATTCGATATGCCGAGAAAGGTAAAAAAAAAGATTTTAGTTACATACAACGCAAATTTGCATACGGAATAGAAAGCAAAACGGTGAATAATGAGGACTTTGAGCTTCAGTTTGTATCGTATAAAAAGTTATCCTTAACCTTGAAAAAGACAGACTCAGATCAAAAATATCATGTTTTTGCAAACGTAAATCAGAAAAAAATCCAGATAGAAAAAATATTTGTACGCATTGAAGGAGGTTCTTTTTGGTTACCCAATGTCAAGTATGCCGAAGTTACCGGAATTGATACTTCGTCAAATAAAACAATTACGGAAAGGATATTGTTGAAATAAGATATCTTATATAATTGGATGTAGCAAAGGTTGACGTTTCAAACTTAATATTTTTGCAACCCGATCTCGCGGAAATTCTTTCCATGATTGTTCTTAATATTAATAAAAAATGATGTAAAGTATTTAGTTGTTTTTTTTCTTTTTTAAATCTGTTAAGATATACTTTGTGGGCACGGATTACAAATTCGCGCGATCGGGTTTAGACAAACTACTTTCCTTAGGATTAAATAGATATGTTAAATTATTATATTAAGGTATTGTTATTGTATTACATTTATATACTTTTGTACTACTTAAAAAAAACTAATTATGGCTAAACCAATTAAAGAGACTCCTTTTCTTTATGGTAAAGATGCTACTACTTTCGTTCAAGACAACAAAGAAGTAAAGAAAGCAACTGAAAAAGAAAAAGAGGAAATAAAAGAAGACTACGAAACTTTAATGAGTATCGCAGAATTTGAGTACCAATAATATAAAATTAATCAGGTTACAACCTGATACTGTAATATTGCCGTTTGACTGTGGAGACACAGATTTGAACGGCTTTCTTTTTGATGATGCTAAAAACTATTCGAAAGATTTAATAGCTGTTACTTATATCATACAAAATGAAGAAAAAACACTTGCCTATTTCAATTATCTTAATGATAAAATTTCTCATACTGATTTAGATGGAAATCTAGCAAAATTTATAGAAAGAATAGGTGTAATGTTGCCTAAAGAAAAAGGAGAGCATAAAAGTTATCCTGCTGTAAAGATTGGTAGATTAGCTGTTCATTTAGACTATCAAAAAGGTGGCGGCTATGGTAAAATGATAATAAATTACACCAAAGGAAATTTTACCAAAAATAATAAAACGGGATGTAAATTTATTACGGTCGACGCTTATCGAAATTCACTTCAGTTCTATGAAAAAATGGGATTTAAATATCTTTCCAGTAAAGATAAAAAATCGGATACAAGGCTAATGTATTATAATTTAGAAGCTATTACTGGGTAAATCACAAGCAATCAGGCCGTCTCTCTTCGGTCGTTGCCTTTGTTCCGTTCGGCTGTTCCAATCGGTCAACCTTATATTTCTCTCTTCGAAGTCTTCCTTATGAAAAGGCAAATGTCTCTTAGACTTTACGCAATTTTGTTATTCCTTAGAAACTATAAACCTGATAGAAGTCTCCAGACTTTTTACTGTTAGTTCTTATTATTGTGTTGGATTTTTTCACATTCAGGAAAAATATTCTAAGAAAATTAGTTTTAAAGTCAGAGACTTTATAAAGTCTCTGTTTTTCAATTATATTTGTTTAAGATGGTAAAGTCAGAGACATTTGCGCAGCGTAAAGAAAAAACACTTCGTAGAGCGTGGGAATTTAGGGCTTACAATAAATGTAAACACCATCTACTCCTGCTTCTTTACAACCGTTAATGAATGAAGAAATAAACCACAAGATCTGTATAATTTCATTTCTTTCTGCAAAAGCTTCAGCATTTCGTAATTGCTGAAGCTTAATTTCTAAACCGCTTTTTGAGATAAAATTCAGGGCTAGATAAACTTCTCTTTGATGATTAGGTTCTAATATGGTACTCTTAAATCTGTCTGTGAAATCAATTATTGAATTACCTTTGCGTAACCTTCTGATTTGTGTTTGAAAGCCATCGTTATTGTAATTACTATTCCAGAATGCTTGTTTTGATGCTAATTGAAAATCCTGTGGCATTAGATTTCCTAAATTTTTTAGAGCTTGTCCAACGATATCTTGAAAAGCAGATGCTGAATAATTTACGTCTTTATATTTTGAGTGAATGAACTGTATTTTATTGCCACTAATACTAATATGATCGGCCCACTCTTTTCCTAGATCATCACAAACTAAATATTCTGATTTTTGCAAAAATATGTCTTCGACAATACTAAAAACTGATGAAGGGCTAAAATTGGTAGAATCTGCTGAAAATTCACCTTTTTCACTATTTGTATTTTGAAGTTGTGGATTAGGAATGAATATCTTTAGAAAATTATCAATATTGCCTAAGAGTCTATTATCTTTAAATAACTTTCGATTTGTATAGATAAGTTCACAATTGTCAAAATTTACTATGAATTGATTTGATGAATTAATGTAATCCACTAGATTTTGAATCCTTCCATTATGTTTAAATAAAATAACATTTTTTAATTTTTGAGATCTTACTGAAATAGATTTTTCATTCATTCTTACTTCTAAATCATTTACATACGGATTCTGAATATCATAAGTTGTAAGACCAACAGTATTATGGTTTGTTATCTGAAGTAAAGTTTCCACCTTTGAGATATGTTTAATCAAATCTATTTGTCTTTGACTGCCATCTTCTGAAACAATTTTGGTCGTATGAATTACATTTTGCTCCAGATCCTCATATAGTTTTGAGAATACAAATAAGATCGCAATTGGCATTAAATCACTTTTATGATCTTTAAAATCTATCGATTCAGAAAAAATTGAGAGGAAAGTTTCTCTGTCTGCATGTGCTCTTAATCTCTCAATTTGTAAAAATCCCCATTTGGAAATTTCTTTTATAGAGCATTTTTTACCGAATTTGTTTATTCTGGACGTATTCAATGAAAGGGAAGTTTTTTCCTCATCATTTTTGACCCTTATATTATTTACTACGTAGTTACTTGTGCCGAGTGGAGAAAGATTTTGTTTTAGATTTAGAGATTCAAGTGACTTTTGACGCATAGCACGATCAGAAACATTCATATTTTGCATATTTATTTTTTCAATTAGTGTGTCCTCATCAACATATAGAGTTGAAAGAATCTTATAATCAATCGGTTCAAATTTTTCGAGAAATTCTCTAAGTTTACCAACATTTCTCCTAATTGTCATCATATAGTCTTTAAAGTCTATTATCAGAATGTATGCTAATTTTATTTCTTCCCAGTTTTCTAAATGTTCTTCTAAAATAGACGGTATAGCTGTATAACGAAATATGCAAATAGAATAATTAAAACTCTGTTCATCAATTATAATCTCTTTGTTTATAACTTTTAAGAGATAGTTTCCCGTTCTTTCGCTTGAAATCTTTTTAAAAAGGTTTCTAATAAGATATCGAGATAGATTTACTTCATCAGGGTTTGAATAAAAATAGGCATTCTCATTCAAAACAATTTGGTTTAAAATTTCATCTTCGGTTAGTTGCATAATTATTGTTTTATAATTAGAAAGTTTGTTTCAAATGTAAGATAGATTTTATAAAAACACTTACGGTTTTCCATAAAGTGTTAAAAATCAAAATCAAATGCTTAGAAATTATTTTTTTTAAGTGGTAAGATTCATACTTCTTGGTAAATTATTGCCCCACTCGGGTATGCACAACTATAGCGTGGAAATTCTTTCCGTTCCTAATATTAATAAATACTGGATTTTCTTTTTTAATCTGTTAAGATATATTTTGCGTACACGGATTACAAATCCACACGATTGGTTAAATAAAATTCAAGAGAAATTGAATATTTTTTTTAGTACGCAAAAACACTGCGTACTAAAAAAAGTATCTTTGACTAATAAATAACAAAATAGATAATTACTGACACTAATCAAACAAAGCCACCTATTAAGAATGACAATTATGGTTTTGTCAGACGTATGTACAAGTTATAAGCAATCTTCTCAGACATTATGGAAAAACAATCTTTAAATGAAAATGTAACTGAAACCGATTTAATTCTAATATTTGAATCATTAGAGCAATTAAATAAAAAATTAAATCAAACAGCTTTGGATATTTTTAAAAATGAAACAGATAGAAAGTTACTTTCTAAACCTAGTCATTTTGTTTTTTCAATAGTACATAGAGGAATAGAGCTTAACAGAGCTTTTAAAACTCTAGCAGAAGCAAATAATTGGATAACAGCAATCAATTTGTTAAGGCTTCAAGCAGATAATTGCATGAGATTATTTGCATTAAGCTTAGTCAAAGATAGACTAGATTTTTATAATCGAATCCAAAACGGAGAACATATAAGAAATATAGAAGATGCCGAAGGCAAGAAGATGTCTGACTTTTATTTATCCCAAAAATTAGATTCTCTTTATCCAGGATTTAGATTATTATATGAAAATACAAGCGGATTTATTCATTTTTCGAATGAGCATATGAAACTAAATACTGACAGAATTGATGATGGTAATGATTTCATGATGAAAATAAGATTAGCTGAAACAACGGAGTTTTCAATGAGCAAAAGGGTAGATTACGCTTTTAATATGTTCCAAGTTAGCAAAGACTTGTATAAACTTCTGAATGGATACAAACTAAGCATGATTGATTTCATGAAACGATTTGATTAATAAAGACTGCTTATAACAGCCACAACGGATTTGGGCATTGGGCTTAATGGAAAGATGGTTTTGTATTTGGGATGATTTGGCAAATCCGAAGAATCGCTTAATTTAGTCCCAAACCAGCTAGTGCCAGAACAAAAAAAGAGACTTCAAAAGTCTCTTTTTAGAATTAATATATCTTTATAATTACTTATTAATCAATTTCTCAAGCCTTACCATTATTTCATCTTTCTCTTTCAGCATACGCTCGTATAAAGCAATTTTTTCTTCGTGCAATTTTAGCACTTGCTCTATAGGATTAAATGTACAAGTGTCATTATTTTGATAACCAATTGAACCGTTGTCAAATGTATTAGAAATAATATTTATCGCTTGCTCCTCATCAAAATTCTGAAAAGCTTCCACAGGAATTTTTAATACCGCAGAGATTTGTTTCAGCAGGCTGTCTTCAATTACATCTTTTTGCTCCAGTAAAGAAATTTTCTTTTGGTTCCAGTCTTCTCCCAGATCATAAGCTAATGCTTCCTGCTTTATGTTGAGCATTTCTCTGAAACGTTTTACGTTTCTTCCCTGATGTATTTTCTGTTCCATAATGAATATCAATTTTTCTAAAAGCTCAAAGATAAAGCCATTTTCAAAGATAAAAAAATATCCCGTAAAACATCCTTTTGTCAGATATTATACCAAATGTTTTCTGGTATAATGTCGATGTAATAGGAAAATAGTACAATGTAATTTGGAGTACATTGAATATACAATCGGTATTATATGCAATTTTTTAGAAAAACAAAAAATGAAAAGTGAACAATTGTGAGTGTCTTATTTTATTAAGTTTAAACATTAAAAAAGCCTGTAAACATTGAGTTTGCAGGCTTTTTCGTGGAGTCGCCGGGGCTACAATCGAACACCTTATTCCCATTTTAACGTTTCTTGATAGCTTGAAATTATGATTTTATATGTTAATTTTATCACTTAAAAAAATGAAATTGTTTAAGAAATAATAATTTTCGATGGTTATATATTTGAATGTTCCAAACCAAAGGATAAATTGTTCTTTAGCTCAATTTTTTTGTTTCCAATTTAAAAAAAAACGCCAATTAAAGTAGGCACCCACAAAGCATTGAAGCGTGAGATATTAAACAATCTGAAATTATCTTTTTTCACTTAATTTTTAAAGATGCTGTCCAATATATATTGACATATGAAGTTGCTTTCTATTTTCTCCGAAAGATTTTTTTTACTGATAAATACTGGTTTATCCTGCTCTTTTTCAGGAATACATCCATGGGAACCGTTAACCAATTTGGCATTAAGCGGAATCACATTCATAAGAGTACGAAATCCCAGTTTCTTTTTAATTAATTTTAAAATAATGCGTGGCAAAATAAATTTCTTTTTAGGGTCCAAAAACAATTCTACAGGATCATAACCTGTTTTTTTATGAATTTCTACCGTTCGGGCAAAGTCGGGTGCTTTTGCATCATCCAACCAATAATAATACGTAAACCAACTATCTTGTTCTGCCACAAGTATAAGATCGCCTGCGCGTTCGTGATTGAGATGATACTCTATTTTTCCTGCATCATCTAATACTTTTACTACTCCTGATATTTTTTCCAGTAGTTTTTTGAGCTCAGTAACATCATTTTTATCTTTTATATATATGTGAGCTATTTGATGATCTGCCAATGCAAAAGCGCGACACTCACCAGTATCTAATAATTCTAATCCTCTTTCTTCCCTAATTTCCAGATAACCATGGATGCGTAAAAACCTATTGATATGTACCGGATTAGTCACCTTGGTAATACCATACTCGGATAAAACAATAACTTCTACACCGTTGCCTTCAAAGAATTCAATTAAATCCTTACATACCTGGTCAATAGCTTTGACTTCTGTTTCAATTTTTGATGATTCAGGCTCAAATTTTTGACAGCAATAATCTAAATGAGGCAAATAAATTAAGGTAAGTGTGGGATTGTACCATTCATAAACCAGTTTTGAGGCTTTGGCAATCCATTCACTGGAACGGATGGTTGTTTTTGGCCCCCAAAAATCAAAGAGCGGAAATACTCCTAATTGGTCTTGTAAGCGATTTCGTAAATTGGCAGGTTTTGAATAAGAATCCGGTTTTTTCTGTCCATCAGCCCAATATTGTGGACGAGGTGTTACCGTAAAATCGGCATCTGAATACATATTGTACCACCAAAATAAATTGGCACAAGTAAAAGCCGGATCAATTTTCCTTGCTAAATCCCATATTTTTGGAGATTGTATCAACTTGTTCGACTGTTTCCACATTTTTACTTCGGCATCGCTCCTATCATACCATCCATTACCAACAATTCCGTGTTCTGATGGCCATTTTCCAGTTAAATAAGTGGTTTGAGCTGAACAGGTAAGAGCAGGAAGTACAGGTTCAATGATACTTAAATGTCCATTTTTTTTTAGCCATTGGTTCAAAAAGAGATCTGGGTTTTGAAGTAAAGTAGTTGTTAGCCCAACTACATTAATAACGACTGTTTGCTGCATTTTTTTGGTTTTACTATTTTTTAAAGTGTATTTACATTTATAGTTTGCTCTTTTACATTATCAGTTACCCTGTTTATAACCCATTTTAATTCTCTCTCAATAGATTTAGACAAATCCGTTTGTAAATGAGCTGGCAGAACTTGCCATGTATAGGTCTCAACTTCTAAATGTTTGGTAAATTCTTTTTTGCGCCAGCTTTGCAAAATAGTTATAATATCATTTTGGGTAGATTGCAATAGTTGGTAATCCTCAACAAATATCGGGACATGAAAATGTGTGCGAAGCTCTTTAAAATCTGGACGTTTCATGGCTTCTATCCCATTTTTTAAGTCATTAAATTTAAGTAACTCTCCATTTATCGTTTTAATCACTGCCTGATGCAAATAGGTAGGTTCGTCAAAAGTACGCAGGCATTCCTGTAGTTCATCAATCGATGCATTTACCGAAGCTGTGCATTTGAGAGCGGCACTAATTTGTAGTTTTCCAATCTTTAAACCGTGCTTTTCCATTTTTTGAATTACTTCTTCACTTTCTTCAAATCCAATAGCAAAATGACAAACATCATAACAAAGCTGTATATGCTTTCGTATATATTTCTGTGCCTGCAATAAGCTGCAATCAAGAGTTGAAGCTAATGATACAGCTCCTTCCCTGAGTAAATAATCTTCAAAAAAAGCAATATATTCATCGTTGTTTTCAATTATACCATCGGGTTCCGGTTCAATATCCAAATGCATCATTATACCTTTAGTTACATAAAATTCTACTAACTGAGCAACTACTGCTACTAATTGTTTTGCAGCAACTTGTTTGGCCTGAATTAAACCAGCTTCGGTAGTGTGCCAATGCTTGTAGGAAAGTGGTGAAGTCGAAATTCCTCCTTCTGTATCAGGTGGCAAAAGCTGGGATAAAATAGTAAAAAGTAATCGGGTATAGTTTAATCTGTCGCTGCTTGTCCAGTCCGGTAAATGAACTTTATCCTTGACCGGCTCGTTATGAAAATTTCCATACGGAAACCCATTCATGGTAAATACGTACATTTCATTTTGCGACAACCACTCTTTGAACATCAATAGATTGTCACCCAGTACTAATTCAGTGGCAGCCTGGTATGAAAGACGTAAACCAATTCCAAAAGGTTTATCCGGTGATACTTCTTTCTTAAGAGGAATACAATAAGTTTCAATGCTTTTAAAAACAGCTTCCCATGACTCGCCTGCGTGAATGTTGGTACAATAACTTAAATGACCACTTGGACTTATTAACATACTTCGGTATTTAATTGACAAAATGAATACAGATATCGAATAGATTCGGCAATTAATTTATTATTGAGTGAATGAACCTCTTCTCCGGTACCAATGTCACTTAATAACATAATGGTAAGCTGGCCTCCGAGATGTTCTCTAAACTCATCTAATCCTTTTATAACCTCATCAAGATGGGTATCAAGAATAGGGTGAGTTATGGCAAAACCTAAGGTTAAAAAACATTTTAAGATTCGATCCAGACCAGATTTGTCAATTTTATGTGATAAAAAAGAATAAGTAACATCAAGTGCTATACCTATTGCCACAGCTTCTCCGTGTGTAATTTCATAATTAGTAAGCTGCTCCATTTTATGTGCTGCCCAATGTCCAAAATCTAAGGGACGCGAAGAACCTTTCTCAAAAGGATCTCCTTTTTTAGAAATGTGATCGGTATGTAAAGCTGCACAACGAATAATAAGTGTTTCCATAACCGAAACATTTCTATTGTTGAGTGCCTGCGTATTGTTTTCTATCCAGTCAAAAAAAGAGGAATCTTTAATGAGTGCAACTTTTATGGCTTCGGATATACCTGATCTCCAATTGCGCTCACACAAAGTATTCAAGAAATCAGAATCATTGAGTACAGCGTATGGCGGGGCAAATGTGCCTAGAAAGTTTTTTTTGCCAAAATAATTCATGCTGTTCTTTACCCCAACACCCGAATCATTTTGAGATAAAACTGTCGTAGGTATTCGGATCAGGCGCACACCACGATGTGCAATTGCTGCTGCATAACCCACAGCATCGAGTACTGCTCCTCCTCCTATTGCTATAAGAAAAGAATGTCTGTCTATTTTGTTATTGTTTATTAATTGCAGTACTGCTTCGATATGATTCGGACTATTCTTAACGGCTTCACCTCCCTGAACTACAAGTATATTGGTTTGGGTAATTTCAAATTGATAATAATTAAAATAATTGATAACCTTTGTAATAAATTGGTTTGTACAATCGACAACTCCCTTATCTATCACAATTGTCACTTTGGGTTGTTGGAAACCCGGCTCTTTTTTGATCACATCAATAAGCGATGAATTGCTGACATCAAATAAGGAGCGACTAAAAATAATGTCATAATTAAATGTGACCTGAAAATTTTGTTGAAGTATATATTGGTGTTTCATTTTTTGTAAGATATAATCAGGTGACTGCAAATTTTTTGGATAACAGAATGGATAATGGCAATAAAGCCAAAACAAATAACGCATAAAACAATCCTGCTGAACCTGCTACATAACTCGCATTAAGTGGAATTAATGACAGTACGCCTGTTTTTACAGCTTTTTGTATAGTCGCTGGTTGGTTGTAAATGAATGCTTTATATTTTGCAAAAAAATTAATTCCATACCAAAAAAGAAGAAAGGGCAATAAAATCCAAAACCTAAACCCAAGTAAGTGTCCTACATAAACAAATAGAACTACTACAATGGCATCTAGCAGTAAAGCAACAAGTATAGCTGCTTTGTTATTACCGGATGCTTCTTTTTTGGCCGTAAGTGTAATGGCTGCAATAAATAAAATGGGTATAATACCAATGTACCAATAATTAAAAACGGCATCGTTACTAATACTCATTCCTAAAAGCAAATTACCTCCCCGACAAAGCCCCATATTTAATGGCCCGACAACAGAATAATGTTTACTTATTTTATCATAACTAAGTGCTAAAAGGCTAATAATAAATGCTAAAACACCACTAAGAACCGATACTATAAAAGCGAGTCCAACTCCCATTAACAACATTAGGCATCCTAGCAAAACTGCCTCATTTTTGCTGACTAAGCCACGAGGAAGTATTCTTTCAGGACGGTTTATGGCATCCGATTCCAAATCAAAAATATCATTAAATACAATTCCTCCACCGTATAAACCAATGGTAGAAAATAGCAGTAATAGCAAATCAGGTATAAAATAACTGTTGTTTGTATTAAAAACTAAAGCTCCCGAAATTGCAATACCCGCAAAAATATCAGTTATTGCTGTAATGATATTTGCGGGACGCAGTAAGGTTAGTAAATAAAATGGCTTACCTGACATTTAGTTTTCTATAATAATATTAGGATACACAATTTCTTTGGCTTCCTGCCCTCTAAGAACACTGCTTCCTTCAAAGAGTGAATCCTGCGTAATTATCATTTCATTTTTCCAGTCTTCCTCATGCATTTGTCCGCTTTGAGAATAAGCCGTTAATGCATTTTTATAACACGTTAAATGAACGTCTTCTTTGGCAATTCCTCTTTCCAGCATTAAGGCTGCCGTTTTAGGAACAGATAAAGGGTCGCTTACACCCCAATCTGCAGAACTGTCTACAATAATACGCTCTGAGCCATATTGTTTTACAACTTCAACCATACGTTCATTTCCCATTTTGGTATTAGGATAAATCGTAAAAGCCGCCCAGTATCCCCTATCCAAAACATGCTTGGCAGTTTCTTCGTTATTGTGATCTATAACTACCATATGAGGAGCAATTCCATGTTCTTCCAACACATCCATACTTCTAATGGTTCCGTTTTTTTTATCTCTGTGTGGTGTATGAACCATTACCGGCAAATTAAATTTTAGTGCCAGCTCAATTTGCAGTCTAAAATATTTATCTTCGGCCGCGGTCTGATCATCATATCCAATTTCACCAATAGCTACAACTCCTTCTTTTGCAGCGAACAAAGGCAATAAGTCCATTACTTTTTCAGCCAGGGCTTCGTTATTTGCCTCTTTTGAATTTAAACCAATCGTACAGTAATGTTTGATTCCGAATTGCGAAGCCCTAAATCTTTCCCAGCCAACCAAAGTGCTGAAATAATCTTTGAAGGAAGAAGCTTCTGTTCGGGCTTGACCTAGCCAAAAAGCCGGCTCAATAACAGCTACAATACCTGCGGTGCGCATAGCCTGGTAATCATCAGTCGTTCTGGATACCATATGAATGTGTGGATCTATATAATACATATGTTAAGATTTTAAGTGTGAATAATATTGCGTCCCTATTTCGTCCCATGTAGCAAAACTGTCAGGCAGTGTCTCGTTGGGAATTTCATTCTCATTATAAAATGAGCTTTCTTTTAATGCTTTTATAGCTGCTTGTTTTGTTAGTGTATCTCCCGTATGCATAGCATTTACTAAATCAGCTACTATTTCCTGATTCACATAACCGGCAACTAATCTCCATATTTCGGGTGATACTAATCTGCCTGCCGACCATCGTTCGTGAATATAATCATGTACTATTAAGGCTAATTTTTCGTTTTTACGTAAATCTAAATCAATGATTTGATACAGCGGACGTCCCATAAAAACGGCTTTTAAAACCAATTGGTTCCAGGCATCAACCGGCAGGTATTTTGCTGCAAAAGGATTCGCTAAAGCTATAGCATCAAACACTGCAACCATATTGGTTCTGATTCCTTCCTGAACCGTCAAAATAAAATCGGCTGCATTTTTTAAGAAAAAAAGGCTCTTATACAAACCAACCAATTCTTTTATATCTGCCATCTCTGCGAGGTTCTTTATTATTTCAACATTTTGATGCACCGGAAGCTGTGTCATTAGCAAACCACGACTAAGCTGTTGTAAATCCCAATGGCTCTGTGTAAAACCGGGGTATACTTGCTCCAGTAAGACGGTTTCCTCTGTCGTCCATTCGGGAATTTCCAGCGAAATTTTTCTGGCGATTAAGCCAAACGTCTGAAAAAACTGTGCGCTATTTTCAAACCTGATATTGTTTTCAAACCAATCTGCTTCAGCTTTTGAAAGTCTGCTTTGAATGATGGTTTGTATGATTTCTTCTGAGTCGGTTTTTAGTGCTATTGCTGTCATGTGGCTTTTTATTTTACAAACATTTCTCTGCCTAATTACTTCAAAATATTCTCCCGTACAACGAGTGAATTATTATCCGGATCCCTGAAAAAGAAAAAATGGTCCATATAACCTTCGTCTGAGCTATTAGTATTGATTATGACACCGTCTATTACATCAATTACAACCTCACTGGCTCTGAAATAATTAAGCGTTGCCTGAATGTCATCTACAATAAAACTGGGTACAGTTCCTGTTTCGGTCAACGGATTAAAAGGAGTCTCAATATCTTTGTACAATCCCAGCATAAAACTTTTTTCATCTTTATCCCCAAGATATAATTGTATATAAGATTCTGTCCCATAATCCCCATCAGAATTGAGCGTATATCTGTCATCTATTTTAAAATTGAGGATTTCCTCATAGAATTTTTTAGATTTAAGAATATCACTCACTGATAATTTTATCACTACTGCTTTTGACCTGAATTTCATAAATGGATAAATTGTTTATGGCCGGTCATTGTGCCCGGCCAAGTTATTTTAATAGTGATTTTAATTTTTTAAGGAGTAACCGAATGGACTCCTACCTTTACAAATTCGTATGAAGGCCCAATGGTATATCCTTCTACACCAGGAAATGGTGTTTCTGCCATTTTTTGACAAATCAGCCTAAGATCAAACATCACTCCGATCGTATTGCTAAGGTAACCAGGCTCTCCATTGAAGGTACGGTGCAAACCGTATAATAAATCGCTATAGGACTGATTGAACAAATCTACTTGTCTTCTTTCCTGAGAACCTGCAGGCAGCATACTGGCTTTTGTATTAGGAAACATAGGCAGTACGTTACTTTCATCAAAAGGAATTTCCGGCCCGCTAAAAGAGTAACCATGTGGCGCTGTCGGATCTTTAACCAATTCTTTTCCAACATATATTTCCTGAAATCTGTAATAATGCGCTATATCTCCCTCTTCGTCTACCGGTGAAGTTGAAGTTCCTTCTCCCTGCTCAATAATAATATTAATAGCATTGATCGCATCTTCTTTTGTCAAGATAGGGTATAACTGATCTGAAGGAAAAAATTCTGAGGTTACCTGTTTTGCAGGATCACCCGGCAATATCTCCGGAGCTATCTCGTCTATTTTCTTCTGCAAAGCCATATAAAATTCTCCAATTGTTTTGAATGTTGTTATTTCATTGGCTGCAAACGTCTTTTTAAGATCTAACGGCTCTTCAGGCTCTTCAATTTCCATAAAGACATTCTTCACCAAATCACGCGAAAATTTTTCGATAGGCACAATTAAACTTCCTCCAATCCCCATTGGCAAATGTGTTGGATATTCGGGTACAAAATTCGGATTGGCAATGTCGGGCTCCCCGCCCAGTGCATTCAGTATATTTGCTGCTATACTCATGTGCAGCATTTCTTCGATTACAATAGAATGGATAATACTTCTAATAGCCGTTTCCGTATTAGGTTTAAACGAAAACAAGGCTGTTAAATACGGAGGAATTGTGGCGTGTTCTAATTCTATTGCATTTTGCAATAACGGATACAACTCCTCTAAACGTTGAGCATTAACTATAGCATTTACAAATTGTGGGCTTATCTTTAGCATAATATTTTATGTATTAAAATTCAAACAGATTAGTAATTTCCGGCATATTGAAGTCTGCCCCATTTTTTGCTCTTACAGCATCTCTAAGTCGCAGTTGATTATTTGTTAAAGGAACAGCCTCCGTTACTGTATCTTCCTGAATTAGATTTATTTCTTTTGCTTTTTGTTGTGTTACAACGATCGCTTCTCCCTCAATAATTGGATTTTTTAGCCATTTTAAAATGGTCAGTCTCTTAGTTTCAGATAAATCACGGGTAACCGGCATGTAGATCGGGTCCTTAATATCCCTGTCAAAAGCAAAAATCAGAAGTTCTCTTTTGGCGATAAGTGCGTTCGGATCACTAAAATCAATAAAGAATTTGCTCATAATTGGATATAGATTGGCAAATTGTACCATTGTAGGCTGAATATCAGCCCAAACTGGTGTTTCCGGAATTTCGAAATAATCTCTTAAGTGTATGGCAATAAAATTCTGCGGCATTACAGAACCAGATGCAGGATCTGTATTAACACCAGCCAAATCATAATCTAAAGTATATATCTGACCGTCGAGATACCCTCTTGGGCTATCAATACTGTTTCCTGTTAATTTTAACACCCCTACACCATTTACGTCGGTAGTAATTACAGCATCGAAAGTCAAACCGTCTGCCGGATAATTATTCCCTGGCACGTCACAAATCGGAGGTGTATTTTGGAGTTTTGGAGTCATCGGAGTAGGTGGCTCCAAAGTAATGTATATAGCATGATTTGGCAACGGCAATCCATACTGAGAAGCATAAAAACTAATTTCATTGGTTTGATTCGTGTCCAGACGCTGTACAAATTCGTCAGCCCTCAAGACGATACCATCAACAGCTTCTCTGGCAATAACTACAAACTGATCTGCTTTTGAAGAAGCTCCAAGCAACAATAACTGGTTGTCTTTTAATGCTGAAAGAACTTCATGTGACAAATTATTAAAATCAACAATACCACTCGTACTGTTAAGCCACCCTGTTCCGTTTTGATATTCTAGTTTTCCTACAAATAGTACACCATCAGGAGAAACCATATAAGGTGTTGCGCCGGGAGGAGGTCCTATTGCAGTTTTGCTAACAGCAAGAAATAATTCAGTATTAAGAGCAATAGTACCTATTGAATCTGATACCGGAAATGAACTTCCAAAGTCAATAGAAAGTCTTGCATTTTCTTTGTCCAATATAAAATTAGAAGCTGCAAAGAAAACATTATTGTTATTTGAAACAATCCCATACAGTCTTCTGGCTGGCGGAAAAAGTTTTGGTTCACCCAAAAACCAGGGTCCCAGACTTCCTAGTATACGTCCCAGCGAAAATCTGCCATCTGTAGCATGAGCATAATAATACCCAAAACCATTTAAATTAATACTAAGTCTGTTTTCCTCTGTTGTGCCTTTTAAGCTCATCAAAAAAAGTGATTGATACGCAAGATCTCCCCAGACAACATCTTCAAGAACTGAAGTCCACGTACCTCCTAAAGGCTGCCCGTTAACTCTGGCACCTGTTTGCTGGCGCATTTGCAAATCTCTAAAACCAGTAGGTTCAATTTTTCCTTCAAGCAACAATTCATTCTTAGCAGTAAGAATTCTAAAAGTTACCCCCCAAAGCTGTGAAACCATCTGCTGCTGTGGATCTAAATCCACCATCTTTCCTGAATTTCTTCCTTCAGCACCACATATAATCTGACCTATAATACCATCCAGTAAAGGGTCTGAACTGCTATTTCCATCTTCTCCTGTAATTTGCTGTACATGACAATCCTGAAAACCAAAAGTAGCACCACCCTCAGGATTCCACCATCCGTTGTTTGATCCTGTACCAAATTCCTGAAATGATTTTTTAAAAGTGTTATTGTTATAATGTTGTGGATCATTATTTACAGTAGAAACATCTGAAATGAAATCTCCGGAAAATGTAAGACGAGGGACGTTTAAGTATGACATATGTTTTATGTTTTGATTAAATAAGTTTTATATTTTAACTATTAATGAGAAATAAATCTGCTGGATACCCTTCTCTGGTAAATTTATTTTATCATAAACCTTTGTTACGATAAAATGTCATGAGGAAGCTTTTTTTATACACAGAACGGATAAAATAGTCTATCCGTTTTTGGATAAAGAAGTATAAAATGTCGATACTTAAAATAGGTATCTGTACATTTTGATATGCCATATTTCTGACACATTACCTGCGAAAAAGAAGTATTTATTATAAAAAGGAAGACGAACAAAAAAAGTAGTTTTGCTTTCATAAGCTGTTACGACGTTTAGTTATATCAAGTAAAAATATATACTTTTCTTACAAAAAAAACAAGTATTTCTACCTGTTTTTTTATAACTTCTAATTTTTTAATTAACACATAAACAAAGTATAAAAACCTGTTTTATGCATTTGAGATCATGCCAGGACGCTAATTATAAAGCCCAATTTTTAAAGGAATTAGGCTTTATTAAGCATACATCTGTTTAAATACCTTTTTCTGTCATTTTTTAGATATGAATATTTTCGTTTTTTACTTTACGCTCCTTAGGTATTTCATTTTTTTCACTCTTTATGATAAGGGCATCCTGAAGCAAATGCATTTTTTTTATCACTAAAAAACTGCTCTTCGATTAAGCGTCTCTGATCATCAGAAACATCTTCAATTTTTCGAAGTGTATTTACCTGAATATGCGGCCAGCTAGTAGTACCTCCGTCATCTCCAAAATCAAATTCGAAGAATATAATTTGTTCGTATTGCAGCTGAAGGATTTCTTTTCCGTCTTCAACAACAGTTTCAATCCACATGTTCGTATTCATTTCGACTGTAGGAACAAAACGATTTACAAACGGAATATTTAATATTCCTCCTTGCGCTCCGGTTTTATTTTTGGATGACATTTGGATAAAAACATAATTGATGATGTTACTGTCTTTATTAGAATCACGAAGACGTAAATCCGGTCTTACGGAATAAGGATATAAAGGATCTGCAAGTATGCGCTGTGTGTAGATTTTATTTTCTCCGCGATCATTAACATCATTAAGTTTTTCAAATACCCAGGCAGGTGGTGGTGCGTCAAGATTAATAGGATTACTTTCGCTTGCACCGGCTCCTCCCATGGTTCTTGAAATTGAAAGATGATCGTATTTCCATGCAGCATCACCCTCCGGAAATGGTGGCGGACCTATGAATAAGAATTTTTTGTCATCTTCAATTCCAGCCGCATTATTTCGAACCAAATCTCCTAATAAAGTTATAGTGCTTCCGTGCGGAATTACGCCACTTCTGGAAATAGAGTAATCCGGTATAAAATATTGCCCCGTTTGACCAGCACCAACTTTAAGCTCTTTGGCTGCGATAATTTCATAATATTTTCGGCCTTTTAAATTTTCCTGCGTTACATATTCTTTTTGACCCAAATCATTTATAATCAAAAATAGCGTTTCATCCTGATAGCCGCTTTTATATAAATCTTTGTTGGGATTAAGCGGTGATACCGGGTGTATACCGCGATCTTCACTAATCGTTTTTTCAGTCGCCGCATAATTAAATACATCGCTCAACCATAAATACATACCGGTTTCTTCGTGAATTGGGGTATATTGCAAAGCATCCTGACCTTCAACAGTAGTTACGCTTTTAATACTTTGGTCGTATTTTACAGCTCCGCAAAATTGTTCGTTTGCCCCACCTCGATTACGAACTCCTCCAGGAACCAGATCAAATGTTAGTTTTTCTATATACTCCTGACAGTCAAAACTATATTTTCCCGGAATTGTTCCTGCATTTGTGCCAGGCGAAGGCATGATGGTAGTATGTATACCGCTCCCAATCATTTTTCTATCTTTGTCACTATTGTAGCTGACCCAAGTACCCTGTAATACTTCTAAAACGCCATAATCTACATTGTTTACTATCTTTTGCAAATCATTTTCATGAAAAGCCCTAATGGGATCTTCAATTTGAAGTTTTGTATAGCCTTTCATTAAAGAAGCTAACACACCTTCGTTAGCTTCCTGAACAGCTCCCAGGAAGACTTTATTTTTGTTTTCATCTGAATTGTTGACCTGAGATAAATTTATCTCATCTTCAGCGTTTTTACGTTTTAACATGATATTGTTTTTAAAATTAATAATTTGTGCATAACAGGGTTGGCAGCCTCTCTTTTTTAAGAAGCAGCTTCATTTTACCATCCCAAATAATAATCTTTAGACAACCAGAACGGACGATCGAGACCAAAATACTCCTGTAACATTTTTTCTGCTTCACAGAAAGCCCCTTCAACCCAGCCTTGCTGATCAGAATAGGCTTCTCCGCAAATATGGATTTGCTCGTCAGCTACCGGTTTTCTCATGTACGGCATTACATTTTCAACAGAAAATCCTGCTTTCCATGCATGATATCCTGCGCCAAAAGGTTCGTCTGTCCAGTCTTTAAAATAAGTTACATAAGGTTCCGGTATCGTTACATCCAGACCGTGCAGTTCGCGAAGCTGGTTCATTAACTCGCTTACCATCATTTTAGTAGCCTGAACATCATTTAGTTGATGAAGTTCTTTTAATGATGCTGATTTGGCCGCTTTTACTTCAAAAAGTACTTTATCATCCGAAAGTGCTTTCCAGAAGGTTTCTGTTTCCATATCTCCATAACTTCCCAGCAACATCGAATTATCATTTTCGGCATCTGTACCAAAATAATAACACTGTCTCATTGGTAAATCAGTGATGGAATGCCCTGAATCAATTCCTAATTCTTTCCACCAGGGATGTGGAAAGCCCATTAATATCTTAAAAGCCGGTTCCATAATTACGGATCGGATATTGTTGTTTAAAACCGAATTTTCGTTAATATTGAAAAAGAAATTATTCTGATCTAAAAGTTCCAGAGATTTTCTCGGCATGGCAAGAACTAAAGTATTGGCATACACTTTCCATTCGGTATTGGTTTTAAGATTTAGAAAAGTCAGTTCGTATTTATGTGTATCTTTTGAAGGATGCTCTTTTGTGAAAGTAAGTAGTTTATTTTCAGACCAAATGCAGGCACCTTCATGATCCATATATGAATTGGCTATTGCATAAGCGATACTGTCATAACCTTCTTCAATGGTTTTATAAATTGTTCCTGCTGAGAAATCTCCAACCATATAAGGAAAAGCTTCTGCTGAATTCCAATTGATGGTATTTGAATAATATCCGCCGGCATTGGCTAAAAATTCATATCCTTCCTGTGAAACCTGATCTTTGATTAAATTCCAGAATCCTAAATCGTTTACTTTACGTTTGTTGTAAGGAGAATTGGGGAAATTGTATACCAGTTTAGGTTTTATATCATCCCAATCTCTACTGGTTAATTCAAATGTATAATCATAGATTGAAGGACCTTGTTTAATTTTTTTTCCATAAGTCGCAGCAACCCAAGAATCTGCCATTAAAACATCATAAATGATTTTATTGAACAATTGATCTGAACTGAAACCAAAATCATTATTATTCAGGTAATATCGGGTTGGTAATTTCTGATTTTGTCCCTGAGCAACCGTCCAGGCATCTTGTTTAAAACGCTCTTTTCTAAGATACATTAATAGTTTTGAAGATTCACCCATAGGAAACGGAACAGGCGTCATTTTGTCTTTCAAAACAGGAATACGTATGTTCGGATTATCCGGAGGTATATAGCCTTCAATTAATGTTGTTACGATTTCCTGAGAAGTCAGATAACGCATACCTCCCAGTTCACCCCAGAAATTCATTCCCGGCATAATAACAGATTCGAGTCTTCCGCCGAGTTTACTGTTCATATCAAAAATTTGCACTTCGCTGGCTGTAAACTTTTTATCTGTTACCAGACGATATGCAGTGTACAACCCTGAAGTTCCGGCACCAATAATAGCTACTTCTGTTTTTAAATCAGGATGCAGTCCTGTGTTTAGATCAGTATTTTTATTCATAACAATACATATTTAAAATGCTTTAAAGAATTTGTGCCCTAATTGAAATGGCGTAATATCAAAATCTGTATGTCCGTCTAATACAAGGTCAGACATGATTTTTCCTAAAAAAGGAGTGAATTTTGCTGCCCATCCTGTGGCGTATAGCACAATATTTTCATGATTGGGTACATAACTTGGTGCAAAATCAATCAGTAATTCTTTATTGGGTATTGTGCTCAGGGCGATAAGACATGTTGAAGTATATTCAGGCTCTGCGCTTAATCCTGTCATGTGTTCTTTTACCCAATCAGAAGTGTAGCCCAGTTCTTGTCGGTTAGGGATTAATGTTCTGTCGCTTGGTTCTTCTAAAGGTTCTATTACAAAATCAGGTGCCACACGAATGTATTCCGGATGATCCCAATCGACTTCGGGAAAACCATAAAACTGATTGCCGTTTTCGCCTATTGGATTTTGAAATACAAACCAGGTTGGATATTGTATTTCCGGATCGGTTTTTTTAAAATAAGCCGAAGACATATTCCAATAAGTAGCATCTATTTTAAAATCAAGTAAGTTGATTACGCTATTAATGTATGGACCAGGGACGATAGCTAGTTTTTTAGTAATATAAGATCCGTTTGGCGTAATAATTTCAAAGAGTTTACCAACATGATTGATTTTAAGTACTGGTGAATTCTCTTCTAAATGAACGGTTTCTTCTTTGGTACACAAATTTAAAAGCGCTTCATTTGTTGCTTTAAAATTAATGCTGGCACCATCGGCCTGAAACAATCCTGTATAGGTTTCAGGCAGATTTTTAAAATGGTATTTTGCTTCAATTTCTTTTGCTGTTAAAGTGGTATAAGGAACGTTTAACGCTTTTAGTGCTTCTTCGGCCTCTCCTATATTTCCTTCTGTAGAATGTACTTCCGGGTCTCCAAACCAAAGTGTACCTACTTTATCCAATAATTTTGTATCGGTTTCTTTTTCCAGTTCATCCCAGTAAGGTTGTGCGTCTAAAGCCATTTGCACCATATATTCATCCGGATATGGAATTCTAAACTGGCGCGAAACTCCGGCAGAACTGCCTAATTGGTTTACAAACGTAAATTGTTCCAGCACCAATGTTTTTGCTTTTCGTTTACCAAGATGATATGCCGTAGCCAGACCTATTGGCCCTCCACCAATAACAATTACATCGTAGTTTTCTGTGTTCATAGTTTTTTTCTTTATAGTAGGATTTTGGACATGCATTTAGAACAATACACCAGCATTGTCATGGGTCTAAATTACTGGAGATACAAAATCAATTAGAAAAAAATGATACAAAGCGGAGATTATAGGTCACAAGACTAAATATATGAGAAGCGAGATACACAAAAACATAAAAAAATGCGCAAAATCCGTAGACATTTGCACATTTTTATATGATACTTCAAATTACATTACCACTTTTTTCAACTTACTTTTGCAACGAAAGACGATACTGTTTTGGTATCAGCACTATTTTCGACTACATAAATACCTAATATGCTATTTCTATATACTGTATTAGCACTTGTTACGCTTGAATCCGGAAAATCAATATCAACCCAATTTGCTTCTCCAAATGATCCGTCAGCATTTCTGTTTACAGAAACAAAAGATGCTCCGTTTTTTTCTCCATT
Organism: uncultured Flavobacterium sp.; assembly: GCA_963513545.1. GTDB lineage: Bacteria > Bacteroidota > Bacteroidia > Flavobacteriales > Flavobacteriaceae > Flavobacterium. Next base: position 376,722 of record CAUPQW010000001.1, on the reverse strand, counting down.
CAGAGAAATCCAATCCGATGGCATATTATAACCATTATCTTTAGAAACAGTAATACCTTCAAAATGAGTAATTATAGATAAAGCTGTTTCATTGTTGTAACTAAATGATTTTAAATTACTGGTTTCTTTGGTTTTAGAATTGTAATCTACCAGAAAGGCCTGGCTTATTTTCCCTAGTTTAGGACTGGTGTATCCTCCGGCCATTGTATAACTGTCTCCACCATTATGCCAAATACCATATAAAGTGGTAGTTAATGAATCCGGCACTTTAAACTCAGTACATTCTTTACTGGATGTATTGTATAAAAATGCATATCCGTTCTTATCATTTTCAACATCATAATTTCCAACAGCTATACCCCCCATTACACTGTGAACAAATACATTATTGGTATTTCCTCCATTTGGTGCTACCTGAACCCATGTTCCGGAACCATCAATAGCACCTTCGTAATAAAATCCGAGATTTCCACTTGGAGCTTTACCGGTAGAAGCGGCTATTTTATAAGATCCAACAATTTGTATTGTGCCATGAGGTCCGTTATTAGGTCCGTAACAAGAGGTATTAACAACCGCTGCTGTTGGTGTACTCGGAAAATTAACAACATACCATTTTCCTTCATTCCCATTTGTTTTAAGTGTTCCTTCGTAAATTAATCCCTGAACAAGATTGTTCTCACTTAATAAACTACCTGCAATATATACATTTTCAGACTCTGAAACTCCTCTTATTCCCTGTATGGTGGTTTGTCCGGCAGGATTATTAAAATCTGTATAACTTACTGTATTTACTTTAGAATTTATATTTTGTGACATGATTTGTGTTTTTTAATTAGTTGAATGTTGTGGTACTATAAACATCTTTTGGCATATTGACCCAGAGTTTTTCTATCTCAAGCTGATGCAATTGCTCTTCTAAATCTCTTCTAATTTCACTGTATGCGGGATCGTAAGCGAGATTTGTAATTTCTAATGGATCATTAATTAAATCATACAGTTCATATTGCCTGAAATAAGCTGTTGATGCATCAAAATAATAATCGAATTTCCATTTTTCTGTCCTGATACAACGAATACGATTAGCAGCTTTTACAATTGTCCAGTTACTATTAGAACCAGCCTTAATATCGTCATAAGTAAATAAGATACTATGCTGAACAGGAGTATTATTCTCCATTATTGGAAGTAAACTTGTACCTGCAAGTCCTGTAGGTGGATTTGATACATTTGCTATGTCGATAAAAGTGGGCATAATATCTGCCAATGTAGCTAATGCCATTGATTGCTTTATGCTATGATCTTTAAATAGTATTGGATTTGAAATTACAAGTGGTACTCTTAACGCTTCTTCATAGGCAACAAAAGTTTTCTGACGCAAACCGCCGTGAGCCAACCCCATTTCTCCATGATCTGAGGTTAAAGTAACAATTGCAGAATCTGCCAATTTATTTCCATTCTCATCTTCTTTATATAGTTCCTTAATTAAGTAACCAATTTCCTTATCAACATGACTTAATAAATAACCATAAAAATTAATATAGTTGAGTTTATCCTCCTGAGTAGCTATTTCACCCAGACTTAATGCCATATTGAGTAAAATTTGTTCCTGAGCCATAGGCTTTTTATTTTCAAGTAAATTTTCATTGACAGTCGCCGGAAGTCCAATTTCCCTGCCCGACCAGGTATCTGTATGGTATCCAGACGTACCAGCCGTTTTTGGATATGCTAAAACATCATGCGGATTAACAAGTGAAAGAATAAGACAGTAAGGTTTATGATTTCCTCCGGCTCTTTGAGCTTTTACACTCTTTAGATATTCTATGGCTTCAGCTGTATATTTTGCATCATGATTTGCATATCCGCCACCAAAATTAAGCGGATTAACATCTTCGCCGGCATCTGGAGCAACCCAGCCCATTGCGCCATATAATGAAATATCTGCAGCGGTTAAATCTTCGTAATTTGTTTTAGTGCCATTAGGAGCAACTCCTTTACTCATATGCCATTTACCTCTATATTGCACATCATAGCCATCTGCCCAAAGTACATTCATGATATTAGGCAGTGCATTACTGAGTGTGGGTTCTTGAGGAGATAAAAGACCTCCTTCGGTTAAAGTTTGGCTGACTCCATGTTTAGCAGGATAGGTTCCTGTAAATAACGTTGCACGACTAGGAGAACACATACAGGTATTACAAAAAGCTCTGTCAAAACTAAATCCATTCTGTTTTAGAAATGTAAGAGTTGGAAGATTTTTTTCCTCCCATCCCGGAGGGAAATGCTGTGTTGCACGTTGCTCATCGGTAATAATAAGAATCATGTCCGGTTTTTGTCCAATTTGATTAAATTTTTCTTTTAAGTCCATTACGTATTGATTAAATTATTAAATAAAAATATACTTCATAGATGTATCAATATTTTGTCATAACATTAATTTTAGATAACCTGAAAATGTTTTCTTTAAAATTAAAACAATGAAAGTGAGCTAATTAAAAAGACATTCAATACAGTTAAACAGACCTAAAACTGAGTAAATTATGATAGCGCTTTATGCACTTTACAATAATTGTAAAATCCAGCAATTAAATTAACAAGAATAAAATTATATTAATAAAACAGTCTCACACAACGTATAAACACCTGTTTTACAAAAAAAATTGAAAAGAATTAAAAAACAATTCAGAAATTACTATAATTAACCCAATTGGAGTTATTTCATTAGCCATAAAAAGTGTAGACTGGACAACTTTTACCTTGTGATAAGATATGGAAACAACCAACTTGAAAAACTCAATAACCAACTTTATGAGTCTGAAAAACCAAGAAAAAACACAACTTATAATTTAAAATTTCAGCAGTAAATTAGGAGTCTTCACTTCGAAATCATCATGCATATAGTAAAGGAGCCGAATATTAGTAAATACTCTGTAGCATCGGAAGAAGTTTTACAAGACTTTATTTATATAATATTATATAAAAAGCATCCATATTAAGGATAAGGAGGTTCTAATACTACGGCCATCTCAGTAACTATTATAATGTTTTTATTTTAAGTTAAGGTTGTCTCCTTTTACTTTAAGTAAATAAATCACACATTATCAATCATAATTGCATTGTAAAATCATTTCAAGACTAAATACATTTTACGAGTTACATAGTTAGTTTCCGTATTGTTTAATTTTGCCTAATCGGACCTTCATTTGTCATTCTTTGGATTGTTTTATGAAAAATAGTTTCTTTAAAAATAGACCTGTTTATTCTAAAGTAAAATCCATCAAAATATACTTGAATCTCCTTTTTGCATCAGAAATAACAAAACATACACATTGATACCCCTTAAACTTCTTATAATAAAAATGCCAGCCCCGTAAGGCTGGCATTTTAAAAAGTGGCATTTGTAGTTTGGATTTGGATTTTAGCTGATTAGGAAATCATTATTATTGATTACCCTGATACCTGAATATTGTATCGAATTATTTTAAAAAAATATAACATGATCAGATTAGACCATCTCTTTTTAATAAAAATTGATTGTACTCTTTATTTAAAAGAACTATCTAAAATTATTATTGTTTTTATACTTATACGTAAACTCGTTCGCCTGTTTATCTCCAGGTAAATTGTATTTCATCACTATTTCATAATTTCCATATCGCATAAATAGGAAATTAGAGTTTACAAAACGTTTTGCAACCGACTCAACACTTGTATCTCCATTAACATAGGCATTAATTATCTGATTATCCAAATCAATCCAATCTTGTTTGTAAAGCAAAGGCATATTGTATTTAAATGGAAAGTTACCCTTTGTCCATGACTGGTTTACGTTATTTTCTATACTCGTCATATAATATGCACTGAGCGGTATTGCTTTAGCTGGAATCACTCCTAATTCATTTGTGTCTCTGTTGCTTATAGCATAACTGCCATTCAAGGGATAATCTTTATATAGATACGGAAAAATATCCGTTGCATAATACTCATCATTCAGCTTAGACTGTGCAGTTATCATTGGTTTATGATCACTATAATTCACCCCTTGCAAATCAACAATGTCAAATGCTTCCTGACTTGAAATAGTATTGGTTAAATAAATAACATCTGAATATATTACTCCAAAATTATAACTCTGAGTATTTATCGCATTCATTTTAGAAGTGAATGTTTTGTATTTGCTAGTATTAAACGAATAAGATAAACGCTCGATATTGCCTTCTGCCTTTGATAATACATCTGCTTGGTTTTCTCTTATCTGTATGTCATTACCCTGATCACTAATTGTATTTGTTTTTGTGGCAACTGTAGCATTTACTGATGGAGTTTGTTTCGGATTGCTCACTATTGAAAAATTATATTTCTTGTCCTGATCAATATTAGGCAAATCATAATACAATTCATTTGAACTGGTATTATAATTAAAAGCTGCAACTTTTGAATTAGAAGCCCCCTCCTGATCTACCTTGATACTTGTTTCCCAATTTGCATCTTCAAACAAATAATCCTGACCACGGGTAAGCTGAATATACCCTTTTGGATATTCTTCCTCAAGGAAATATTTTTGATCTACAACTGGATACGAATATTTAATATTACTAAGCGGAATATGATTTGGAGCGCCTCCCGTTGTAAATGATCTCTCTTCAAATTCTGTGGCTATTTTTCCATCAACTTTTATAGGCTCAAAAACACCATTAACCATCTTTTGAAAACTAACCTCAACCTGGACTTTAAGTTCTTTATTTGGAGGCAGGATATCTGCTGAAACAAAATTAGCCCTGTCTTTCATAGAGCTCCATTCCAGAATCCCGGGAATTTCTTTTGTTCCGTCAAAAACCTTAAATTTTTCTAATATCACTTTATAAGTAACATCACCGGCATCTTCCGGAATTACAAAAGCTTCATTAACTTTCATTGAAAATGCGGCTTGTGGTACAGCAAAAACGTCTACATCAGTTGAACTTTGTTTAGGAGTTACATCTGTTATGAGTTTAAGCCCTCCTAGTGGTGATGCATTTTCAAATTGACATTCTTCTCCAAGTTCAAATTTAAAACGGAATTTTCCTTTTATCAATCCACCCAGAATATTCATATTTCCACCCACGTAACCTCTCATCCAAACAGGGTTTGGTAATTTTGCCTGCAATAAAACTGCGGCTCCACCTGAAATAATTGGAATTTTAAATTTCAAAAATGATAATTTAACTCTAATACCCAACTCTCCTTGCAGATAAGCATACGATTGTCCGTTAGCATACCAGCCATTTATACCTACCCGATCCCCTGTATTGGAGCATCTGGCTTCCTGGTAATCTTTAAGCATAATATCAAATCCCATTCCGGCCTGAAAACGGGCATAAAAAAGCAGAAAACTTAAATCTCCTGTATCAAATTCCAAACTGGCTCCAAAGGCTAAACCACCTCCATTTGCCAATGCATTTTCATCACGCATATAATCCAGTTCTTTAGCATCTACTCCCAAAATTTGTGCAACAATAGCAGGCGGAGGCGGACTTCCAGGAAGCAGTGTTCCCGCCATAAAATAACTTGTCGTTTTTAAGTACATTCCTGCTATACCTATTTTGACTCCACATCTGTCATCCGGAGTTCCCATATACATATACCAATCTTCTGGGTCTTTATGGAAAACTCCCCAAACTGCTCTTCCGCCTTCACCAATTCCGGAAAGAAAATTTCCAGGTGTATTTATATATACGTCTGTTGTAGCATGCAACGAATGATTTTGAAAATCAAATTCTATTGCTGCTGCCATTTTTATACCTACCTGAGCTGATAAATCGCCAGGAATTGCCTCTTTTGCTGCGGGAATATATTTGCTGGCAAAAGACCCCGTTAAATCTTTATCGGTTACACCCATAAAACTTGTCTTTGCAGTAACATTTGAAGCCACTTTTCCCATTAAATCAGTTACATTTTTAAGCCCTGGTATTGAGGCCAGAACATTTGCTTTCCCAAAAATGGCTAATCTGTTTATTCCGCCTCTTGAGTTAAAAGCAATTTCAAACCCAGCTTCACCATCACAAACTGACTCAGTTGCTATATGGAAATAAATTAAAGCTTTTATCCCTAAACTTATCTTTTCATCCGGGGTATAACTTAACCCTGACGGTGAGAAATCACCAATGGCTATATCAGGATTTCGATGCATTTTATAATACGCTCCTCCACCAAAACCATTAATCATAAAAGGTGCCGGGGTTGGCGGCCATTTAACAGCGGCATCAAAATACCAATATCTAAAAGTAGTACGTCCAAAAATAGCTTTTGCCTTTACATTAACCACACCAGCAACATCTACTTCAAGTTCTGCATTAAATCCATTTCCATATACCGGGTCTTTTTCCATTAAGATAAGGCCTCCTTTAATGGTTAATCCACTAAATTTACAGTCAATATTAATGGCGGACAGATCTAAACCATCATATCGGCTTCGCTGCCTGTGGCCGTCATCATACATTTTACCTTTTATCCCAATTCGGGCTGTTGCTCCGGCTCCAATGCTTTCCATCAAATTAATCCCTAAATCAAAATCGATCCGGGAATCATTTCCGTTAATGGCAACATTTATATTACCAATCGAAACTGGGAAATTACCAAAAGCAACTGTACCTTTATAGCCCATATTTCGAACAGAAATAATAGGTGACACGGTTTGCAATTGTAGGTTTTCAAAAGAAATCCCTTTAAAATCAATTGTTTTTTTACCTTCTACTTCCTTATCGTCAGATGCCCCTTTATTGGTACCAAAGGAAACGGTTCCGTTTAAATTGGCTTTAGGTAAAAATTTTCCATTTATTAATTTTAATTCAACAGAGCTGTTAGGCAATAGTATAGCCTTTGCTTTCCAGAGATCAAAAGCTATGGTATCTTTTGTAACCACAACTAATTGCTGCTCTTCCATGGATATAAATCCATTATAAGCCAAACCTGCTCTATTGGTTTGGGCCGGTTTTGCTGGAGTTGTAGCGGCTGGAGTCTCTTTTTTCTCTTGTGGTGCTTTGCTTATTGGCAAAAGAATCTGACCGCTTAAATTTGCTTTTACAAAAGTATTGGCTGCGATGGTTACATCAATATGATCTAAGGAGTATGCCCATGATTTTTCCTGACTGGTTATTCCCCTGTCGAGCGGGAATACATTATCTGCATAAAAAGTTCCCGAAACGCCATATTTATCTATAATTAGGTTTTGTGCACCTACATGAAGCCTTTCTTTGCTTGATGCCGTATCCGTAGTTTGAAATTCTTTTGGGAGACCTACATCAAATGTCTGGATAAACACCCCTTTCCATGCTTGCGGGCTTGGTGTTAAAAGTGCATTTTTTGCATAATATTCCGGAAAAATAACGGTTGGGTCATTTTTTAAATCACTTAAGTCCAGTACTGCGTTACTGACCAGAAACTGAAAATTGCCATCAAAATCTTTTCCGTTTCGTTTGTCTTTCAATACAAAAGGTTGCATGCTTACATTGACCAAAATATCGTTCCAGCTGCTTGCCATGAAGCTGAACTCACCTCTAACTCTATTGGGTATCTGAACCGTTTTTCCGTTATAATAGGTTTTAGGAACTGTTGTTTTTGCTTCGTCGACAGTTTTTGTTAGTGGATCAATTGGCAATATCAGGTTTCTTGAAAACTCCACTGCTCCGGAAATTTTCATTTCTTTAAAACCATCGCAGTCAATTGTTACATAGGTTAAATCATTGACATTTCCGGTGGCCATATCAAAACCGCCATATAATGAAACCTGCCATTTATTATCACTAAACGGAATATCAACATTGCCCAATAAGACTAATTTGGCCTCCCCCATAATACCTCCCTGATGTGATAATTTTACATTATCAGCACCGAAAAACAATTGCATTGGTCTTCCTTCTTTGTCCTTTTGCGGAATATCAACCCTGCAAAAAACGGTCAAAGTGGTATACTCCGGCGAAAAAACAGCTTTCGTAATTCCAATAGAGTATTGAACATTATTTACCGTGTTACGAATTCCGATCGGCAATTCTACCAAATCCTGATTCGAAAATTTATCTACCCAGCGTTCTGAAGCTTCAATCTTTTCAATCGCACTTGAAGCTGCCCCTAATTCTTTAGGAGCTGCAATATCCTGCCCATAAGAAAAAACAACCGAAAGCATGATAAACAATACCGATAAATGTATTTTTACAACCTTTTTCATAAGCAAATATTCCTGTTTTTTTGTAAAATAAAGCATAGTAACTTTTTTAATATTTTAGCCAAACTTTTGTTGAAACGATCCCTGCAATTTTATTTTAAAGAGTCACCTTTGGTGATCTTTAATTATTCTTTAAATATTTAAATTCAACTTCATCATCTTTACCATTTTTAATTGCTAAATCATGATAAAACGGAATTAGTTTGATTTTTAATTCTTCAATTATTTCTGTATCTGTTTTTTTATCTTTCATCATTTTAAAGAAGTGACTCAACTCTTGTTTATTAAAATTGGACAGATTTTCGTTTTGATGCATTTCATCTGCAGAAGTATTGGCAAGTATCGAAATCTCATTAAGCATCCTTCGATGAATTAATAAAGGCTGTAGCTTTTTATTTTTTCGTTCGACCAATTTTAAATAAGAATTATAACTTATTTTATCTGTTGCATCTTGTTCATTTACGCCATGCATCTTATGTTTATTTACTCTTCCAAGAGCCATAACATAATCATTTTCAACACCTTCATCTTCACGGATCATCTCTTCTTCTAAACTTTTTACAGTTTCAAGAATATATTTGTTGTATCTGTCTAAAATGTCATTATTTAAATCGTACACTTTTAAATAATTTAAAGTCTTCTCTTTAAAACTTTCATCATCAGGAGTCAGGGTAACAAGTCTTAGTAAATATTGCAATTCATCAGAATCTTCCTTTGGCATCGGTCGTAATGCAAACTGAAGCTCCTGCAACTGTTTTATGATTTCATTTCTCGTTCCTTCGTAGGTCTTGTCTTTGTGTTTTATTTTCAGAACAGGATCTAAAACAATTTTCGGTTCTTTTTTTGGTTCCTTTTTGGCTGGTAATTTTATTTTATCAAGTGAGTAAGAGTAATTTAATGTAGCGGTCAAATCATTGTATTTCTTAGCATTAGAACTGCTTCGAAACATTGAAATGATACTCATATTAAAATTATGTTGTTCGAGCAGCACATAACTATTATTAAACTTAACGCCAAAAACAGAACTTGAATTTGTATTTCCCTGAGAATTATTATACAGAACTCCAAAATTAGTATTTAGTTTGTCTTTAAATAATTTCTTAGAAGCTCCAACTGAAGCTCCAACTGAAGAATTATTGTTTTGTGCTACCTCATTACTGGTGTAATTAAGGGAGCTGTTTAAGCCTAATTTTGTTTCAATAAAACTTACCGAATGTGCCAAATTATAATTCTGAACGGTACTTGCCTGGCCTTTTCGTATCACACCGCCTTGTTCATTGGCCTGACCGGCAATGCTATAGTTGAAATTTAAATTTTGATTCCTCTTTTTCCCAAAGGCATACGACATATTCACATTGGCATTTTGCGATAATTGCCTGTAATCTAAAGTATCAGACTGGACTACATTTGGATTGTTTATAAGCTCAAACTGATCTAATTTTTTATTCGTATAAGTGGAAAAATTCGAATAACTACCTGTAACATTAAGTTGATCCGTAACTCTGAAATTCATATTAATTGACCCAACGACCCGCTTAGTGTCCTGTTTTTTTGCTTTTGCCAAATCATCTCTCTGGTATCCTAAACTGGTAGTTACCGTAATTTTATCCTGGTAAAAAGGACGTGCAAATCGCAATGCAATATTTTCTAAATCGTTATTGAAATATAATGCTCCCAATGTATTGTAATTTGGATCAATACGCTCATACGTCAATCCTATGATGCTCTTTTGAATGTTATAATCAAAATTGACATTTACTGCATTCATAAAACTTGTGCTTTCTTTGCTGGAAAATAACTTATCCCTGAAATTACCTCCTGAAATATTTTTGCTTCGAACATCATCAGTTAAAACTGATAAAGCATACTCAACATTAAAATTTAAATTTTTTATCAACGAGGTACTAAAAATCAAACTGTTTACAAAGTTTTCCTTTGGCGTTACTCCTTTATCATTGGTCATGTTTAGTGAGTTAACATCGTCTTTGGCATAAAAACCAATCCAGCCAATTTTATACTGTGGCTGCTCAAAACCTATTTTTGCTCCATAACCAAAACGTTGATACACCGGTATTCCTCCTGATGCTTTTTCCTCTGATACTGCTTTAAATAATTGTCCTCCCATTAATGTTATTTTAAACGGACTTCTTGGCGTAAGTTCCAAGCCCACTCCTTTAAACGGAAAACCACTTAAGGTATAAGGTGAAAAAGTCATGCTTACATTGCCTATATATGCTTTTACCCATTTGTATTTGGGCATAATACTTAATCTGTTAAAATCAAACGGGGCTGTGTAGCCTAAATTATTTCCCTGATTGGTAATGCTATAAAATAACGGAACACTAAAATTAAATGCACTAATATTCAAACTTCCTGAGAGCAAATAAGTAAACTGTTCACTGGAATTTTGCATGTCAGATTTGTAATACATCGTATTTGCATTTACATTACCTGTAACTTTGAAATTTGGTTTATAAAAATTCTCTAAGTCTACATCCTGAGCATATCCTTTCCTGCTAATAACACAGGCAAAAACAATACATAACCAAAACAAGATCTTCTTATTCTCTCTCTTCATTTATTGGTTATTGTTTTTGTACTTTGATATCGCATAAAATATAAGAACTTGTTCCGTTCTTTACCATATCTTTAATTTTAATGGCTCCTTTTCTTCCGTCTTGTGTTTTAAATAAAATAATTCTTGGAAAAGTAAAGCCAAATTCCTGCGCACCTCCCGCACTGTAACTTATATTTAAAGATTTTATCGGGCTATCGTTTACCATAGCATCAAATTGTGCTTCGGTAAAATTTAGACCGCAGTTGCACAAATTTTGAGAGTTTATAAAAATGGTGCTTTGGGCATTTTTTAATGCTAAAAAGCCATAATTGTTTGCCTGATCCGGCGATATAAATCTATTATTGGTGAAATTGCTGTTTAAGCCCTGAAAAACAACATCTATTAAGCTGCTATTCTGATCATTAATTTCATTTGCTTTATAAACCTGTCTGGTTACGGTTGAGAACATTGCACCAATATTATTATTGTTATGGGCCGAATTTATTCCCAATTTAACGTTAGTCAAAATACGCAGATTCGTATCTGTCAGAACTGTAATGGCCGATTTATAAATATGGCTTGTTTTATCGTTAATGGCTTCTAAAGTAACTTCATGGCTGCCTGCACTTGTAAAAACAACTGTCGGGTTTTCTTCTGTTGAAATAGCCGGGTTTCCACCTTCAAAACTCCATTTGTAACTTGTTGCGCTAATCGATTTATTGGTAAAATCAATCGTTACGGGAGCCTCATAATCATCATCTTCAAACTTTGGTTCATACGAAAATAAGCTCATTAAATAGGGAGCAACGGTTATCGTTTGAGTTTGTTTCTCTGATTCGAAACCATTAGAAACGGTCAGTGTTATGATGTGATCCCCCGGAGTTGTATATACAACATTTGGAGGGGTTTTGCCTGTAAAAGTGGCAGGTATTCCACCCTGAAAATCCCATGTAAAAGTTAATCCCTCTCCGATGGTCGTGTTTTTTAAAACAACCTCAACCGGAGAATAATTGCTTTTTATGATTTCGTGAGAAAACTCAATATTAATTCCTTCTTTTATGATTACGGTTTTACTGAATTCATTACTTTCTCCATCTACATTTGTAGCTATTAATTTAATGGTATAGGTACCTTGTTTACTGTACACTATTTCTCCCGGATTTTTTTGGGATGAAGTAGCCGGACTTCCACCTTCAAAAGTCCACTCATAAGTATCTGCACCTGTGATTTTATTGTCTATTTTAATGATAACAGGAATCGATTCGTCGTCGTTGGCATACGAAGTCGTGAAATCACCTTCTATGGCTATAGCGGTTTCCTGATAACAGGACGTAATAACAATAAATAAAAGTAAGAGTAAAGTTTTTTTCATTCTAAATCTTTTTAAACACTACAGCATATTGATCTGTAGTGTTTTTTTTAAATCTTTTTTATTTACTTAATTTAGAATGAAAATCTGAAATTTTAATGAACCAAGAGCTAAACACTAAATACATATCATTACCTTTAATTTTCATCATGTCTACACCCGGATAGTTTAAAGTAAAATGAATATCTCCTTTTCCAATTTTAAATTCTCCATCTTTAAAAAGCGTCAAAGCATTATCCTGAAGATTCAGTTTATAAATTCCTTTTCCTTTAACTAATACATATAAATTATTTTTCGAATCAAATGCCATATCACTATAAGACATATCTTCATTTGTAGTTGATATTAGAGTTGTTACTTTCCATTCATTATTGATAAACTCTAGTTTTCGGATATTAGAACTAACAAACGTCGCATTCACACCACCTGTATACAAATCATCTATTAAATACAATACATTATTTTGAGAAATGATTTTAGATACAAAGCCAAATCCGGCATTTAATCCTGTTCCGTCTTTTATTTCATTTTTTTCTGAGCCTGCCACGAAAACATCGGTATTTAATTCCGGTATAAAACGTTTAATATTTCTGTTGACCGCATCAAAAACAAAAAAGGTTTTGTCTTTATTATTACAAATTGTATAAAGCTTGATTTTCTCTGCAGATGGAGAACTTACAGGCTTCATAGTATAAAATGGATTCAACTCTGAGTAATTTTTCTCGAAACGAAATATTTTATCGATACTTTCATCCTTAAAAGGTGCTATTAGTAAAATTTCTTCTGAATCTGTTAATGCCAGCTGTACCCTATTAAAAAATTCATAACTTGTTATGTCCTTCAATAAGGTTATTTTACCACTAGGATCAATTTTTTGAAGGCGATGCTGGATAATTTGATTTGTGGCTTGCCCAACAACAAAAACATTATCATTTGCATCAGTAACAAAATCATAAACAGAAGAGACATCCGCAATGTAATCTGCCTTAATCTCTCCTTCTATTTCAGGTGCTGAGTAGTCCCCAGGATCCGAACTACAACTATTCAGGGTTAAAAAAAGTTGCAACACGGCTACTAATAAAATTCTCTTTTTCATTTTTATTATTTTGTATATTTCTGTTAACTTAAATTATTTTCTTTTTTCTAAATATTGGCTCCCCAGACTATACCCGTTTCCAACAAGAACTCGTGCAATATTCATCGCAGTTATATCTTTACTCATTTTATATCCTATAGGATTCCCCCCATTGTCAAAAGTGGCTTTAAATAACTTGTTATCATAAGTAATCAATTCCTGATTTAGAAATTTGTCGTATCCTGAAACCATTCCTGCTTTTGCAAACCAGGTTGCTATTAATCGATTGTCTAAGTCTAAAACTTCGTATTTCAGTTCTCCATTATTCGATGGCGATGTCATTTTGATATAACCGATTGCTTTATCATTGATATCCTGATTTTTTGCTTTTACACTATAGATTACACCATTATCATCAATTGCTAACTGATAGGTATCAGCCAGATTATTTGCATCATCTATAACGCGTTGCACTCCCATTCGTTTTGCTGCTATACCGGCTGATTCTCCATTCAGAAAATCTTCTATTGAACCAGAATTTAATCCATCAGCAGTGATATAACCTCTATCCATTAATTCATAAATGATACTTCTGTCATAATTAAAGGCACTGAATTTTCTGCTCTTATTCTTAAAATCTAATTCGTTCGTTTTTCCTGTGGCTTCGTTTTTAATCTCTATCCACGGGAGTGTCATCGAATCAGCATTAGGGGCATTCTTTAGCTCTGCTGTCACAGAAAAACTTTTATCTAAATTGTAGATTTTAAAAGCCGGTTTTTTACCTTCTATATAGCCAATCGTTTTTTCATCTAACTTTATTTCTCCTTTATCAATCTTGATTTTTTGTGCAAAAGCACCAGTTCCAATTAGTACAGCTACTGCTGCCAACATTATTCTTTTCATATTTATTTGGGGTTATCTTTTTTGATTTATTTAATTCATATATCTCCTATTCTATTACTGACATGTAAACTTATTTCAGAACGGGACAGTGCGAAAGCAAAAATTCCAATTAATATGGCTACTGTTGTTAATATTATTCTTTTCATATTTATTTTATATTTTGTTAACACATTATTTTATGTATCAATTACTTTGTTTCAATTTCACTCTCTACAGGCACGGAATGCAATCCTCACTATCTTACGGAAAGGTGCATCCGAGCGATCGGGGTTACCTTTATTCTTTGCATTTGGCGTTATTGTTCAAAAGCCACATGAAAGGATTCGTGCGGGGGCGAGGTTGTCTTTTGTTTTAAATCAATTTACCTAGCTAATTTTATTTTTTATATGGTTCTTCCCCATATAAATCTGAAACACGCTTGTAGGTATCTCTTAGATCTTCTAAGCTGTATTGTATATAAAATTCAGTCCTTTCTATCTCAACAAAAATAGGCTGTACAACTTCTTCAAAAAGTACATGCCCAGAATATTGAAGTTTTTCCCTTTTATTTACAGCATATAACTCTACACACATCATATTTTTTAAGCGAAATAATATAAATTCATCTTCTGACATATTTTGAAAATCAAAAACAATTAAATTAATTTCATCTAAGAATTTCATTATGAGTTTAACCAAATCTATAACAGACTCTTCATACGAAATCATTAAATCCGAATATATTTCTTTAAAAACATATTTTTTCATCAATTCTTTTGTTCTTAATTCAAGCTTTTCCTTATCTGAAAGCGATGCCCAATACAAATCCTTTTTTAAACCTTCTATAAGCTGTATCTCATATCTGTGAGAATTTTTTAAAAGATATAACTCTTCTATTTTTTCTATCTCCTCTAATCTCATAATTCTTTTATTGTTATTAAATAAAATTTCTTGATTACATCTGGTGTTGCACCATCAATTGCTACATCATCTATATTTAAAATTTCTTTCTCAATAAATTCAATCTTTTCTATTTCGAATTTTGTTTTACTTTTATGCAGCATTTCAAACTCTCCTCTCATAACATCTCTACCACTCTCAAGATTTTTGCCATTTTTAGATATTACTGTTATAAATGCTTTTTCATCCATCTCATTAACCTTTCTTAGAAAACCCCAAGCTACATCTTTTTCGCTTGAGCTAGATAGAAAATTATCATATCCAATTTCACCACCTTCTTTTTTTGCTAATAATTTCAAGGTTTCTTCTTTTCCTACACCTCTGAAATAATTACCTGCTTTGGATGGAATTTTATCTAAAGTCTTATTTAACATCTTTTCAATAGTTAATATATCTTGTGAAGCAGTTTTGTTAATTAATGCTTGATTGAAATTGTAATATGAACCTTCTTGATAAAATCTTATTAATGCTTCTTCTTCAATACTAAAGATTTTACTATAAACCCTCGTAATATTACCATTACTCAAATTTTCATAAATCTTTTTAAAATCTGCATTTTTAAGCATTATACTTAAAGTCGCGTCTATTTCAGTACCTTTCAATCCATACTTCTCGGGATGTAATTCTAAATCCTCCAATGCCTCTTCAACCTGTTTTGGAGTGTATTTACCTTTCCAAGCAGAAAATTTACCTATACCAAAAGTAATTGCTTTTTGGACCACAATATTTAAAATACCTAGCTTAATACCGTTTAATGTACTTTGGCTAATTTCTACCTCAGATAAGCTTTTTCCACTTTTTAACTGGTTCAACACATCATCACCAAAACCTGTTTATGTAAAGGTTTTATAAAATGATTGATATCAACTATCATCCGAAAGTTTTTAAAATCGCTAAAAAACCTAGTAGTTCGGAATTAGGGAAAATCAATAAATTATTATAAAATTATCTCCATCGATTGATACGCAATTCTTATTTGATTCTGATAATGCTCTAACCCTTCTTGCCCTTTAATTATAAAATATTTATAATCATCGACATCCAATTTCATTTCTCTAAAAACAAGTACAAAACTCATCTCTCCTTTATACCTTTCGGCTACTAGCACTTTTTTTCCTATAATACCTGAGTCGAAAACCAGGGGACAATTATAAAATTCTATTCTTATATTAGTATTATCAAAACTTATTGATATTTTTTTTTCATTATAATAATGAATTATTGCGTGTATTTGTAATCCAAAAATTTCTGTTATTTTTTCCATATAACTAATTAATTAATTTAATACCTGCATTTGTAAGCTCTTGATTAGATAATATCTTCCCTTGATTATGGAATATAACATTTTCAAACCAAGATTGATTTCTTAGAATTAATTGTAATTCTAATTCTGTAACTAGTTTATCATCAAGTACCAATTTAGTATTATGTGTTAAACCTCCATCAATTGCTTTTTGAATATTTACACTAGTTATATCAAAAAGTATTTTTCCTTCATTTTTGATCGTTTGAGTAAATACATCAGAAATGTTTCTCTCGAAACTTCTACTATCCATAAGATCATACATTGAAGTAAAAACATTATCAGTTTCAGCAGTCCAAACATTAGCGCCAACTTCATCACCAAATTTTTTAAGGGTACCATTTAAATCTTTTCCTAAAGCTAAATTATTATACATTGGATATTCAACCGTTTTTCCTAACTTTCTATCGTATTTCGTGATCGTTTTTAAAACCTTTTTTGAAATCACATCCTCAACATTCTTTGCTACTAAAGCTCCTTCAACTCCATACTTCTCAGGGTTAGCCTGCAAATCTTCTAAAGCATCTTCAACCTGTTTTGGTGTATATTTACCCTTCCATGCAGAAAATTTACCTATACCAAAAGTAATTACTTTTTGAAGTACGATAGTTAAAATTGCTTGCTTTATACCGTTTAAAGTACTTTGGCTAATTTCTACCTCAGATAAGCTTTTTCCGCTTTTTAGCTGGTTTAAAATATCATCACCAAAACCTACTACAAAACCACTAACACCTGCACATCCCGTACCGCATTTATTTACTAGAGCCGCTGTTGCACAGCTTGTCGCTGCACTTGGCAGGGAAACTTCTTTCATTAATTGTTTCGTCGTAAAACTCTCATTCAAATATCGTTTTACAATAGCATTTATCCCCATTTGAAAGCCTGTATCAAGGGCAAATCCTGTAATACATTCGGTTGCTTTTACGCTTGCTAATGCCTCTACTGAACCTAAACCTAAAGCTCCATAAAAAACCATTTGTCCCATTGCATCTGAAAATTGTGCTTGCGCAGAAACACCTTTGACAATAGTGGTTTTTTGTGTACAAAAAGGTTCATCAGGATTTGGTACCGGATCTTTAAAATAAATTGTTACATCAACTCCCGCTGCATATCCATCTACACTATTGGGGACATAGCTCAACCAAAATTTTGTTATTTTTAATTTATTTAATTCTGCATCATTGGTCTCAATCAAAAATAAGTTCTGGACAGGGTTACTAATACTCCATCCTTTATAATGTATTATTTTTAAAGTGCCTTTTCCTTCCTCATAAATAGAGGTCATATATGTCTTGCTTCCTGAAACTGATGCTGTAGTTTTTGACACTTCACTGGCTACTAATTTTAAATAAGTTACTTTTTCTGTCGCTAAAAAGGCTACAACACTTTTAAGTGCAACATCACATTTTTCACTAAAAAACTTATTTACTTCATCAAAAACTGCGTTTGTTTTTGCTAAATTCTCCTGGTTTTGATTGCCTGACGTTGTATAATTATTAGAAGCCAACTCAACAAAAACCGGATCTAAATCAGCAACTTTTTTCTTTAAGTCCTCAGGAATATCAGGAGCATTTACTAATGTTTTATATTGTTCCTTAGCTTTTTCCAGACCAGCATAAATTTCTTTCCAATTCTTATTATAATCTTCTTCACTAGTTGTACCCGCCGCTTTTTGCTTTTCTAATTCATCGGCTCTATTAAAGAGATCCGCAATTCCTTCCAGTAAACTTTTTACATCATCAATTATTTCTTTTCCATTAACAACATCACTCCACTTCGCATCATAAGCCGTTTCCACAACACCGCTAATCAATTGATAATCGGTATTGATCGTGATATTACTAAACTGAACAGCTATTTTAATTTGATTTAAATAAGGAACCATTATATAACCGCGTCCTGAATAAGGACTGTTCTCGCCTTTAAGTTCAGAAATTGTGACCGGAAAATCGCCCGCCTTAAACGTTTCGCCTTGTATTAAATTCGTAAGCGGTTTTTGGTTCTGAATATTAATTTGAGGAATAATACCACAGTTATAAGCAGCAACGCCACTTGTCTCTGTAGGTGTTGTAAAGGTGCTGATGCCGGAATAGGTAAACGACTGAACGCCTTCGGTTACGGGATCACAGCTTGAACCTACTCTAAACTGATACGTAACACCGGGCTCTAAATTGGTGATTAAGCTTTGTGTGTTTAAACTATTGATCGAAAACCATTGTGCATTACGAACACCTTGTTTTTTGTATTGTACCTGATAGCGTGTATGTTCCGGCGTTCCTTGCCAAGTGATTTTGACACTTTTAGAACTCTGGGATTCGCTTAATAAAAAAGTTGGGGCAGTACAGGACGATGTATATTTAAACGAATAGATCTCGCTGTATCCATCATTCTTAAATATGGCATTCTCTGAAAGTCCTGTGGTCGAAATCGCTTTTACCCGCCATGCATAACGCAATCCAGGGGTAAGAATTGGCATGCTTAAATTATACAGCAAAGCAGTCCCAAAAAGTGTTTCCTCATATAAAATGGGAGACATTTGAAACCCGAATTGTGGGTCTAATGCAGGATCAATAAGCTGTTTTAACTCAAACTTATACGATACATTGGTTGCATTGATCTGGCGCGGTGTCCAGGTAAATAAAATATTCGGAAATTCTGTTGAAGCAATTTGTTCGTTTTTTTGTGGCGTATTTAATATTGGTGGATCATTTAAGATCAGGTATAAACTGGAACAGCTTTTTTGTGAGATCTTCTGGTTGGTCACAAAATCATACATTTCAAAGCAAAAGCTATACATCCCTTCAGGTAATCCATTGGCATATTGTGCAGGAGAAATTCCCTGCAGATTTTCTAACCTAAATAGTGCCGCAATATCAGTATTGGTAAGCGTTTGCAATTCTCCACCATTTATAAAAATTGGGCGCTGCCCCTGTATATAATCACTGCTTTGTATGTTGAGTCCGTTACCTTGTATGTAAAATTTTAGACGTACCTGTCTTTGCGATATAGAGATATCTGTAGGATTGATCAGCAATTGCATTTTAATATCCATGCTGTTGGTATAATCCGACATTTTGACACTATACGGACTATTGAAAACAGGTGTTAACTGAACCGGATAAAGCTGAGCGTAAGCCCCTGAGCCAAATCCCCCTAGCCCCCAAAGGGGGAACAATATGAATAAAATTATATTTTTGAAAAAGTTCTTCATTTTTAATTGATGATAATTTTTTTAACCAATGTTTGTTGCCCTGTTTCTAATACTAAAACATACATTCCGGATTCTAATGTGGTCTCAAAATCTATTTCATACTTTTTCTTTCCGGATTCTTTTTTCTGAATCATAGTATTTTGTCCTGTTGTTGAGAATAGTCTTAGGTTTATGTCACTATTGTTTTCTAAAGTCACAAGTGCTTTAAAATTACCATTACTCGGATTTGGAGTTACGATAAAATCTACAATGAATTGCGATGTTGTGCCTGTATTAGGTAATGTACTTCGTTGCTCTACCGTAATATTTTTATTAAATGTAGCATAACACTCCCCTTGTGTTTGCTTCAGACCAATGGTATAAGTACCAATCGCACTAAATTTGAGTGTTGCGTATTTTTCGTTTTGCTCTATACTATTCACCCCTTGAGGTATCACCCATTCTGTATCTTCGCCAATAGGGCTGCTTGTATTAATCAATATTACTTCTTCATCCAAATAAGCCTGAGAGCTCAATAAAAATTCGGAATTAATTACTGCCTGACTTGTTTTTATTACAATTTCATCTTCGCTAACACATCCTAAACCTGAAGTTACTTTTACGTGATAGGTTCCGGCTTTTGATACATTTACTTTTGCTTCATTCGAGGTAAATCCATTTGTAGAGGTCCAGCTGTATTGTGCTTTCGGATCTGCAATTTTCGCCTCTAAATCCAGATTCTGATCGTTGCATAAGGTTCTGTCAGGACCAATATTTACAATAACAGGTTGCGGATCTTTTAAAACAAATTTCTTTTTATATGTACAGCAATCAGGACAGGTAATAGCAACTTCATAATTTCCTGCTGTAAGATTATTTAGGTCTTTGGTCGTAGCACCAGTGTTCCATAAATAGCTGTAAGGTAAATTTCCACCTGTAACATTTAATTCTATCGAAGCATCATTCCCTTGATAACAAGTAGTATTTTTGATGATTTCAGTCGTAAATATTCCTTTTGGATCACCAACAAAAATGCTTCCCTGAACAATACAACCTTTTGCATCGGTTGCGATTACAAAGTAATTGTTTGTGGTAATGTTTTCTATTCTTGGGGTTGTTTCTCCATTTGTCCACTCATACATATAAGGTGGAGTGCCCCCGGAAACATGCGCTTCTGCCCAACCGTCATTTCCTGTTGTACAGCCTACATCTAACTTAGTAAAAGTGAGTTTTAATTTTTCAGGCTCCGGCATATATTGGGCAACATCTTTTGCCTGAACCAAAATATTATTGAGATACGTTCCGAGTTTTATTCCGTTGGCATCTTCAATATTCAAAGCATAGGTTCCGTCAGACAAATTTTCTGCGGTTTCATCCTGATCATTCCAGATTGTCCACGAACCATCTTTTTGTTGTTTTTTCCATGTATAAAAATAAGGCAATCCGTTATTTTTATCCGCCTGCAACTGAATCCCTCCCTTAACATGGGCTGTCAAAAGACCATCCTGCGATTCATCTCTTTGATTGTCCATCGGATCAGCATCGGTCTCATTTCCAAATTCATTACTCACATTACAGGAAATAGTACGAACTACCTCAAAAGTAACTTCAAGCGGATCCGGGTCGTCTAAAGCTGTTAAAGAATTTGCCACGGTGCAACTTGTTTTATTTGTTGCAGGATTATAATTGGCATCACGAACTGTTAAGCTATACATTTCCTCCGGAAGCCCGTTTAAGGAAATGGTATAAACTCCGTTACTGAAATTCGTTGTGGTTGTCGTTTGTACAATTCCTTTACTATTTTTCCATTCAAACCAATAGGAGTTGTCTGAGAAAATAGTACCACCGGTAACTTCTACCACTATTTTTCCATTGGTCGCTTTGTAAAAACTTGGATTAAGAACTTCGATATATTTAATAGCAAGCGGTGCTGCAGGTTCTGAAATCGTAATACTTTCTTGCGTAGTACATCCTTTGGCATCTGTAATAAATACCCAATATTCACCCGCTTTTAAAACAGTGTTTGTATCAATTTCTACTTCATTCGACCATTTATAATCATACGGAGGGGTTCCGCCCACAACATTTGCTGTAGCCCAACCATCATTTCCATCATTACAAAACACATCGCCATGGGTAATGGTTACGGATAATTTGGGAGGTTCCTGCATCAATTGGGTTGCGTCAATTTCTTGTGTAAGCTGGTTATTGATGTAAGTTCCTAACATGATTCCGTTTCTGTCTTTTACATTTAAGGCATAATTCCCATGAGAAAGATCCGAAGCTGTTTCTCCCGTAATGTCAGGTAAGCTGGTCCAGGAGCCATCTGTCTGTTGCTTTTTCCAATAAAAATAATACGGTAATCCATTATTTACAGAGGATGCCAGCGGAGTTCCTCCTGAAACATGAGCGGTTAAAATACCATCTTGCGATTCATCACGCTGACCGTCATTTGGTGTTGTATCTGTATCATTTCCGAACTCGTTACTTGTATTACAAGAAATAGTACGGACGATTTCAAAAACAACTTTTAAAGGATCAGGCTGATTCAATGTCACTTTTGACTCTAAGACCGAACAATTAATAATTTGATTTATTGCTTCGTTATAATTCTTGTCTTTTATGGTTAAAAAATAATCATCGGCAGGAACACCATTTAGCGTAATGGTATAAATGCCGTCTTTTATTTCAGCTGTTGTCGTTTGTAATACTCCTGCTCCATTTTTCCATTCGTAATTATAGGATTGATCATCATTTGGTGTTCCTCCTGTTATCCTGGCTATAATTCTTCCGTTAGTGGCTCCTGAAAAGGTAGGCGTGAAAATTTCTTCGTAGTCAATTTTTACCATTTCCGTTGGCTCACTAATTTTGATACTACCTTTTATAAAACAGCCCTTTGCATCTGTCACCTCAACAAAATATTCCCCTGCTGTTAACTGAGTTATTTTGTTTTGGTCAATAGTTCCGTTACCCGTATTGTACCATGTATATGTATAAGCCCCTGTTCCTCCGGTGACAGTTGCAGTAGCCCAACCATTATTTCCCTGGTGACAGAAAACATTTTCTGAGGTAAATGACAATTCCAATTTTGTGGGTTCAGCGATTTCTTTTGTTGTTGGAACTGCTGTTACTAGATCTGTAGTGTTATAAGTTCCTTGTACTATTCCGTTCGCATCTGTAATGTTTAGCGAATAGTTTCCTTTTGAAAGATTCTCTGCAGTATCTGTTTTATAATCTGTCAACTCTTCCCATAAATTTGTTGCAGTATTGTATTTTGACCAGATAAATTTATAAGGCAAACCATTATTTGCTGATCCTGTAAATTTAACGCCACCACTTACTGTCGCTTTTAAAATTCCGTCTGAGAATTTATTTACATCTGATTCTAAATTTCCAGTATTACAGGAAATAGGCTGTGTTTCTGCTAAAGCAATAATAATTTGATCAGGCTGGGTTAATATTTGTGATGATTCTATAATCGAACAAGCTGTTTTATTACTAGCATTACTGTAATTTTTATCTTTGACTGTCAGTTTGTATTCTCCTTCAGGAACATTATCTAAGGTAATATTATACGTTTTATCAGCAGCATTATACTGTGCTGTTGCCAGTAAAGCTATACCATTACTATTTTTCCATTCGTACTCATACGATTTATCATCATTGATTGTTCCACCAGTTATCGAGGCTGTTAATTTTCCGTTAGCTGCTCCGTAAAAGGTGGGATCTTTTTTGAATGTGTAATTGAGTGTTAATGGTGATGCGGGTTGTGAAATCGTTTTTTCCAGTACTTTATCATCACCAAGCTGAATCTCTCCATTTACTGATGTTTGAATTCTAGCAATACAGCCATTCATATCTTTTAATTTCACTTTGTATGTACCAAGTTCCAAACCGGTAATAGTATGTGGTGTATTATTAGGAAAAGCAACCCAGTTCAATCCATTATCTAATGAATAATAATCATTGTCTAATACAGTCCGGGTTCCTCCGGTTGGAGTAATCGTTATGGTACCGTCCTGAGATCCGTAACATTGTACATCAGTGCTGTTTAGCGTAAAATCCAATACAGGAGGAGATGCTATTGTAAATGACTTCAAATCATATCGATCTGCATCAGTAGCCGTACTTAATCCATTTTTAAAGCCAATTAGCTGCAGCATATAATTGCCTTTTCTTAAACCCGAAATGACAAAAGATTTATCTGCTGCAATAGACAATGTGCCATTATAATCAGTAGGAGTATTTGTAGTAAGGTCCAGTAAAGTATAATTTAACTGTTCGCCGGGATATAAAGTCCGGTCAAACACAAGTTTTATAAATCCATCATTAGTATCACTACAACTTGGCTGAACAGGTACTGCTGAAGCAACTTTTGGTGCAGATAAACGTATACTGTAAGGAACCGGATTTGAAACCGCAGCCCCATTATAGGCTATTTGTCTAAAATAAACAATTTTCCCATGACTTGTTTCATCCAATACTGGTAAGACATCTAAGGCGTTTACCGATATATTTGCCGTATTAAATTGTGGAAGACTTACCCAACTTGATGAGTCAAGAGGATTAAATGAATATTGCCAATTGTATTCAGAACTCAAAAATCCTGTATCGGATTTTATTGTAACCTTGTCAGTTGTTGGTAAAATGTTATTGGCAGGTATTTCTATATGAAGTTTAGGAAGGATCTTAAGTGTTGCACTTAAGTTATAAAGTCTGGTAAAATAATTCCCAATATAATATTCTGTAATTCCGTATGAAACATTCTGAGACTCCGTACTATTGTGATCGTTTTTACAACCAGAATTCAACCCTCCATGATATTCCCTTCCCTCAGAATAATATTTAATCTTGGTAAGTTTATTGGAGCTGGGAAAAGTAGCAGTCCAATTTCTGGGAAGATTTTGTCCGTCACCAACTGGTTGATAAAAAAAAGACTGATCAGCAGCATTACTAAAAATTAGCCACGATTGTAAACGACTGCCACAATTTCCTGATATATTTACTTTTACATCAATACCTGTTATATTAAAACTAACATCATATACACCAACACCCTGACTAAAACAAAAGCCTGAAACCAATAAAATTATCAATACGTAAATTTTCTTCATAAGCTTAATAAACAACGGTTAAAACTTCTTCTTTTGCAGGGCTGCTATTCTCCAGATCAGGAATCAAGTGATACTCGTATTCCATATTTATCTTTAAATTCTTGTCTTCTAAAGTAAAAACATCACCATTTAATTCTCTCCACAATGTTGGTGGCGTTCCTTTAATATTTTTATAAATACTCAAACCTGTAATTTTGCCTTTGTTTTTAGCATAGCTCCACGTCAGGATTATTTTTTTGTTTTCCCTGTCTGGTACACCTTGTAAAAATGTAATTATTTTAACTGGTGTAAAATCTAAAACCTGTACTGTTATGATAGAATGATCTAACGATGACCAAAGATTACTTTTATCCTTTGCCAAAATAGCATACTGATATGTTTTCTTGTTCTCTACCCTATCATCTGTAAATTCCTGGATAGTATCATTTATTTGCTTAATTTCCAGCCACTTTTCTTGTCCTTTTTCTCTCCTTCTTAGGCTATATCCTACTACATCTTCACTATAACTTCGTATCCATTTTAAATGTACTTTGCCGTCTTTATTATCGTAGTCTTTAAAAATAGGTGCTGCTGGTGGGATTTTATCCGGTTTATCCAAAACCAAAACATCAGATGGGTCAGAAATATTAAAACGCATATCTTCGGCAGCAATTCTATAATATACCTTACTGTTTGTCATCTTCAGACTTACACTGTCTTTATAGTCATTACCAACATAAGATTGATGATAAATATCAACAAACTCTTCATCAGGGTTATTGGCTTTTAAAATTCGGTATCCTCGCAAATCTTTTTCCTGATTAGGTTTCCATTTTAATCGAACTACCCCAAGGCTATCAATTACTCCTTCGATCCCCATTGGTTTTGCAGGTGGTATAGAATCTACAGGCTGGACTAACATACTTTGTGATGTTAATCGTTGATTATTTTTACCTACAACAGATATTGTAAAATAATTAGAGGGGTACAAATTTTCTTTATAATTGAGTTTTCTCTCGGATGGTGGAATAATTTTAGAAACAATTTTATAGGGACCTTTATCGTTATCCGCTAAATTAATTTCATACCCTTGTATGAAACCTTCAGAGGCTACAGGATATTCCCATTCAAGATTAACTTCGTTTGAATTAATGATATTATAATCTACAAGCCTTGCCGCTGTAACTATAGCAGCTACTCCTTTTGCAGTAATTGGTTTTGTTACTTCTCCTTTTTCTCCAAATGAAGTTATACCGTATAATCGATATTGATAGATCTTATCGTTTACACTAAGGGTATCAATATAATACATTGTTTTTGACGGATGTTCGTCTTTATCATTCAAGTTTACTAAAGGCGTAGTTGCTATGGGATTAAAATTGATTCCATCAGAAGATTTTTCGACCATATAAGAGGTATAAATTCTTTTAAAGGTTTCGTAATCCCAGGAAAGTAATACTTTTTTGTCGTCGGGAACTGCAATAAAATCAGTTGGAGCCGGAAGTGCACTATAATCTTTTAAGCCTATCATGTAAGATGATTCCTTAACTTTTGGGCTTTCAAAAACACTTACCTGATAAGCATAGACTTCATTTTTCTTTACATTGGTATCTACAAATCCCCAGCCCGCTTTTACCGCACCGGTAAAACTCATATCGGCTGCATACAAAGCAAATGTATATCGCTGATTCAGTTCATCTGCCATATTTACTATTTTTGACAAATCTCCTTCTTTTGCAGAAGTTACCTCAAAACTTTCTCCATAAATAGATTGTGCTATAATAGCTGCATTATTATCTTTTTGTACCAGATCAAGCCAGGCGTTCAAAGGTTCCGCTACTAATGCTTTTGGAGTAAGAAGAATTTTTTCAGGTTTTGGTAAAACATTACCATCTCGTAATACTGTGGTTCTGGTAAGTATAAATCCTTTTTTATTCGCTTTTTGCCATTCAGCAGGGGAATTAACAGCCCAACGAATCAAAATTTTATCTTTTTGAGCTCTGGCATTGACCATGACAGTAGCACGTTTAGCCTGAGAATATGATAGTGATATAAATAATAAGAACAAAAAAAGAAGCTTGCTTTTTGACATTAATATGTAATTATTTCCATGTTAAAAAAACGCAAAAATAGTATTTTATAATTAACTGACAAGCAAATATTTATTTAATGACAAATAAAAATCTTACGATTAATAAAGTATTATCCTGAATGAAAAATATATTTTTCATTATAAGAAAATTAAAATTCTAAAAAAGAAATTAACTACCTCCTTTTTTAGTAATTGCTTAAAAATTATTTAATTTTAAGCAATTACTAATAAGAAGTTTCAAATTAGATGTCTAATATCAACTTATTATTTATTCTCCATTTAAGTCTACAAATTGTAATCTTTTTTCTATTTTTCTAGCTGTTAAAATAGAATCAGCACTAGCTACAAACAAATAGGCTAACATTAAAGGTATAATCAAAGTGGATACTACTATTATATAATCTAAAATTCCATTTAATTTATATTTTTGATTTAAATAGGCACATTAAATGATTGCATCAACAAAATAATAGGAAAGGAAATTAAAGTGAAGTTACTATAATGTTTTTCAAACTTATTTAAATTGATTTTAATTATATCACCTTTCAAGTCAAAGTGTTGTTGTGCTCTTTTAATATGCACCCAGCTGAAATTTAAACCTAATTTCTTTTTTAATTCCAAATACATGGGAATTGATGTGTAGTTAGTTTCTATTCCAGATATTATAAAGAAGCAGGTTTCTTTTAATTCTACTTCTATAAAATCCTTTTCGAAATCAGTTTCAAATTTATCAAATTTATCAAATTTCACATATGACTCTTTTAATGCACTTAATCTATTTATCCTCTTTCTTCTTTGCGATGAATTATTTTTTAAAAGATTAATTGACTCAGTCATTAAAGTTGATAATATTGTATTAAAATTATTATTCATCAATTTATTTTGTTTAAAATCAAATAAGGTTTTATCTTTTTTATTGCCTACTCCAATTTATTGGTTAATTACAATGTAAAGTACTTAAATAATGTCAAAAAAATATGATTAGTTACAAATGAGCCATATTTATAATATTATAAGCCTTTTTTTAATCACAACTCAATAAATTCCTTTAGCAGATATCAATCTAGAAGAAATAGAAATATCTAATTGAGTTTTTTTTAGTTACTTTAGTCATCATAACTTTTATTTTAATAATTCTTGCATTTTTTGCATTAGCAATTGTTTGTCCGGAAGTTGAACCTTATATTCTGCAACCATGGTTGGAGAAAGACTTCTGCTTAAAGCATATTCTACCACTGCGTGGTCTTGGTCTTTGCATAATAAAATACCAATACTTGAATTTTCGTTTTCTTTTTTTACATCACGATCAAGTGCTTCCAGATAAAAATTAAGTTGTCCTAAATGCTCAGGTTTAAATTTATCAGATTTTAACTCAAATATTACAAGGCATTGTAATCCCCTATGATAGAATAACAAGTCAATAAAAAAATCACTATTACCGACCTGAATTTTATATTCTTCTTCTACAAATAAAAAATCTTTACCCAATTCCAAGATAAAATTTTTCATTTGTTTTATCAGTCCTTTCTGTAGATCTCCCTCCTTATGTGGCTCTACAAGGTTTAAAAAATCAAAAATATAACTGTCTTTAAAGGCATTTAGAGCCTCCGGATGAATTTCTCTCAACACTGTTGAGAGTTTTGCATTACCTAACATAGTTCTTTCATAAAGACTGGAAGAAATCTGTCGATCCAATTCCCTAAAACTATAGTTTTCTTGCTTTGCTAACTTCAGATAAAACTCTTTTTCTTGTATCGTTTTACATCTTGAAAAAATAGCAAGATTATGTGACCAGCTAATTTCTCTCAACACTGTTGAGAGTTTTGGATAGCCTCTGTATGATTCATAAAATTGCTTCATCCTCCAAAGATTTTTATCGGAAAATCCTTTTAAATCAGGTTCGCTTTTCTGTAAAAAATCAGCCAGTTCTTTTACGACTGATTTTCCCCACTCTGCTGTTTCTATACGATTATGAATATACTGTCCTATATTCCAGTACAGATTAATCATTTCAGTATTAACAGCAGCAATAGCTTTTGATCTGGATTGTTTTATTAATTGGATTATATCGATAAATTGTTCCTGTATCATTATTTCTAAGTTTAAGTTTTTATTTATTATCATTTCTTAATTACCAGATGGCTCAATTCAATATCATTCAACAGTCTTTCCTTTTCAGCATAAATGATATCCTTGATATCCTTTTTTATCTGCAGATAATTTCGCTGTACCATCGCATTATCGACTTTTCGAATGACAGGAATATCGACGTAATTATCCTGTTCGATTTTCAACGCCTGATGGTCATTAATTATTTCAGAATGAAATGTTTTGAGTTCGATTTTACAATCCGGATCATCGGCTACCATACCTACAAACTCACCGGAACTAAGTCCGGAAATTTTGGACGGCGGTACTGCTGATTCCAATTGTTTGGAGCGGCTGATTGACGTATCCCCACTATTAATCGAAAGGCTTTCCCTGTCCTGCATAATTTTCCCAAAACGCTCTGATAATTGTTTGGCAGTATCCCCAGTAACCTGCCCGCTGACAATGTTCCCAACAATATTCATAATAACATCCGCCTGTTCTCGTCCATAGTCTTTACGGAGCTGGCTAAAATCCTGAATACCCAAACAGGTTGCCACTTTATTACTTCTTGCAGTTGCAATTAGACTGTCCATATTGTTAAGATAAATAGTTGGAAATTCATCGAATATCAAACTGCTTTTCTGTTTGTTTTTTTGGTTTACCTGCTTTACCAATCGGTTTACGTAAAGTGACAATACAGCTCCATAAATCTGGATTTTCTGCGGATTATTACCCATACATACGATCTTAGGATCGTCCGGATTATTGATGTCCAATGTGAAATCGCTGCCGGACAAAACATAATACAATTGTGGTGAGGAAAGCCTTGCCATGGCAATTTTTGCAGAAGCAATCTGCCCCTCCAATTGGTCCATTACGTTATTTAGGTAGGCGGGGTTCAAATGGACTTCAAACAATCCGAAACTAATGGAAATTTTAAACTAAACCATTACCACCAGAATTACGGCTATGATTTAGAAGCAGCATTGTCCAAACATCCGATTAAGGAACTGGAAACCCCAAAATACAAAGAAGACTTGATGAATTCTTTGAAAAAGGGAAATCTGCAGAGCGCTACTTTCTTAAAAGAAAGCAATGAGATCAAGCAGTACATTGAAGCCAGCCCGCAATTCAAAACAATTAATATCTATGATAATAATATGAAACGAATTGACAATCGTAAAAGCCAAGAAGAAAAACAAACTGAAACCCAGCAGACTTCCGAGAAACAAGGCAGTAAAAAGCAAAACCAAACTGCCGACGATGATGGACCTGAAGTGCCAAAGGAAGCTAAGAGAAAAAGGAAAAGCCAATCCAATTCCATGTAGTAAAATACAATAATTAAAATTTGAATTATGAACGAACAGCTTCCCGTTAACAGAGTAGAAATGGAATTAAAACAGTGGCACTCCAGGGAAGAGCGCTTTAGTAAGCTGTTTAATTTCAGCCTTTCCAATAGTAGATCACTCCTTAAAGAAAAGCTGCATCATTACGAGCGTATTGGCACAAAGTTTAAGGAAACAAAAAATTTGGAAGAACGTTTTGCATTGCAGATACTCAAGCAGGAAAAGAACAAGATTTTAAAGCAACTTTATCCTAATTTATTAGTTCGTCTTGTTCGGAAACTTCTCGTTGCGCCACTCATAGACCAAATTGCGGTACACAAGGATGTAAAAGAAGAAGAAAAAAACAACCAATCGCTGCAGGAACAATTGCAGCGTATTGGTTTTAGAGATTTATCAGATAAAATTGAACAGCAGATCAAATTAGGTCACGAGCAGTTTACTATTCCGGTTTCCTATTATATCAACGAAAAGGAAAAACTGGATCATGAGTTATCTTTTTCTAAAGACCAAAGTGGAAAATATCAATTTGATGGTTATAAAACCACTTTGCAAAATGAACTAAAACGGGATGAAAATAGAAGCCAGTATTTCAAATTACAGGAAGGAAATTCTTTTGACACAAAACAGGCTTATAATTTGTTAGCGGGCCGTGCAGTTCAAAAAGAAAAATCCTGGATACAGTTAGATCTTAATGACAAAGACGCAAGTGGAAATCATCGTATCAAAGAATTTAATTCGGGATACGGTTATGATCTTGAAAAGGCAGTACAGCTTCCCTTAAAGGAATTATCAAATAAAAATGAAGCTGATAAACTAAAGGATGACTTAAAACAAGGAAATCGGCTGCCCGTAACCTTGATTAAGAATGGAAATGAACACCGGTTTTATATTGAAGCAAATCCTTAGTTTAAATCGGTAAACATTTATGATGAGCATTCCAGAAAAATTACGCTATCAACGGCATTGGGTAATAAAACAATGGAAACTGTAAAACAAATACAAAAAACGAACGAGAGCCATCAGGTTAATCATTCGAAACTGAATGGCATGCGTATAAGCTGAGAAACGGAAATATGAAAACACTACAACCTTTATCTGATTTCTTTAAAGCAATAGAGAAAGATTACCGTATCAGCATTACTCACATTGGTATATATGCTGCATTGCTTCAATTTAGGACGGAGAAAGGTTTTATCAATCCTATTGAGGTCTATAGATATGAAATCATGAAGTTAGCCAAAATAACGGGACCTGTAACATACCATAAATGCATGCGTGAACTAAACGAGTATGGTTACATAAGTTATCTACCAAAACGTAACAGAAACCAGAGAAGTACGATTTATTTTCCCATATGAGTAGTAATTGAATGAATTTTAATTTAATTAGAAAAGCCCGCTTACGGGCTTTTCTAATTAAAAGTAATTAAAGGAGGTGTGTGATGGAAAATGAAAATGAGAAATTATTAGAAGTAGATCAAATAATTTTTGAAACTTTTGAAATGATTGAGCAGGAACGAGAGCAAAAGTTAGTAAATTTAATAATTGAAATAATTGTTTCATCTACTTTAAAAGAATATTATGAAAAAGGCAATTAGATATTTACGATTTAGTCAATTAGGACAAAGCAACGGTTCAATAGAACGTCAGGAAATGTATACCGATCAGTGGTTACATTTTAATAAAGTTGAACTGGTGGATTCTTTTATAGATAGAGGGAAAAGTGCTAAAACTTTTGATCGCCCTGATTTTATAAAACTACAAGCTTTTATTGTGAAGTATTATAAAAATGTTGATTATCTCTTAGTAGATCAACTGGACAGGTTTAGTCGTGACGCAGGAGAAGCAATGAATATGGTAAAAATGTTTCAGAAAAGATATAGTATTCAAGTGGTTAGTGTAACAGAAGGTATTACATTTGACTATGATACACCTGGTAGTTTTTTTAGGGCTGGTTTACAACTATTATTGGCTGAGGAAGATAATATTAATAGAAGCATAAAAATAAGAGGTGGGCTTTACACAGCTAGAGCAAAGGAAGGTAGATATATAGGAACTAGCGCTCCATTTGGATATTTAAAAGAGGGTGAAAGAAAAGAACGTAGGTTAATTATTAATGAGGCTGAGGCTAAAATAGTTAAATTTATTTATGATTCTTATTTATTGGACGTACCATTATATCTTATTAAGAAAAATGCCAATGAACTTGGGTTTAAAAAGAAAGGCAATACCGCTATTGAAAGAATTCTTACTAATCCGGTTTACGCCGGTATGTTAAATGTCCAAGCTTACAAAGAATACCCTGGTGGTCTTTTCCCTGCAATTCATGAAGCCATAATTGATATGAGCACATGGCAAATGGTACAAAGTAAAATGAAAAAGCCAGAAAAAATAAGGACTATAATTGATGAAAATATTCCACTACGTGGATTATTAAAATGTCATTGTGGTGTTCCGTTAACAGGAGCGCCATCTCGTGGAAAATCTGGAAAATATTTTTATTACTATAAATGTAATTCTTCTAAGCACAATAATATAAGCGCAATAAAGGCTCATAGTCAATTTCAAAATGTATGCGAGTTAATGAGTTTGCCGGAAAAGAGGGTTCGTGAAATAAAAGATGGTTGCAATACTTCTATTCAACTAGAAATGAAAGCCAATAAACAAAAAGTTCAAGAAAAAAAGCTTGAATTAGAAAGTGTACAGGAAAAAATGTTCTCAGTTGAAGAAAAGTGGATTAAAAATGAGATCGCAAAAGAAACTTACGATCGATGGTATGCAACTTACAATGGTACTATACAAAATCTGAAACAAACCATTGATAGACTTAATACAGATCAAAGTAAGGTGTTTTTAATTTTGGAGAAAAACTTGAATTTACTTACGGACATGAATTATGTGTACAATAAATCTAATACTTTCCAGAAAAGAGATTTTATAAATATGGTGTTCGATAGCAATTTGTACTATCAAGAAGGCATTTATCGAACACCTACAATGAGAAGTATTTTTACTCATAACACCCCATTAATGAAGGATAAAGGGTGTTTGATCTATGAAAAAAAATGGGATGATTTTTCAATCATCCCATCCAGTGGAGTCGCCGGGAATCGAACCCGGGTCCAAACAAGCAACTAAAGAGCTTTCTACACGCTTATTTCCTGATTAGATTTTCGATGTTAAGCAAGGCCAGAAACAGCCACTCAACACTTATCTTCTTAATTTTCAAAATCCACCCGAAGCTCATGGAAATCTAGGTTTATTTTTACGGTTCCCCTAAACAGAACGCCACAAACCAAGGCTTTCAAGGAGAATCCAGCTTCCCTACCTTGTAGGGACGTGGCTAATCGTACTATAATTCGGATTATGCAGCTAAAGCGTAGTTATTTTCGCCGTGTAAAAGTGTAAGATCTTATATTTACGAGCAAGGTCTCAATGCTCGACGTGCTTACTTTTCAATTCGACTTGCTGTCAAAACCAGTCGACCCCAAAAATGAGTTTGCAAATTTATACTATTTGCATTTACTTTCTATTAAAATTTTCAGAAAAATTAGAAAGCCAAAAGTCGAAGGTTGTAAAGTTTTAAAAGTCACATGGTTGCTTCTTTTTGTTTTCCTGCAATTGGTATATTCAAAAGAAACAAAGTCAATATTTACAATTTCTTCTTTAAGACTTTATGACTTTTGACTTTATGACTATTTTATTCTTCTTCTTTAAACTTAAAAGGATAATCTCCAAAAATAGGAGCCAGTTTACGAACTGCATACGTATTTCTTGTCATTTTATTAGATAATGCTATAATGGTTACATGCTCTTTTTGAAGCGTAATATAAGAAGATGTGTTTCCGTGCCACCAGCCATTGTGAAAATAAAAATTCTGACCAGTTTCCCAATTAATCATTCTGATTCCTAATCCATAATTTTTGGCTCCTTTACGTTCATTGCTCTGACCAGTGTAAACCTCTTTTAATAAAGCCGGTTTTAAAAAATTGGGAGCATATCTGGCTCTGTCAAATTTTAAAAGATCCCGAACTGTTGAAAAGATATTTTTATCACCATAAACATTATCCAAATAGTCAAATCCAATTTCTACACCATTCCCCTTATAAGAAGGAACAATATCTTTCCTGTCTTTATCATCATCAAAAACATAAGAATGTGTCATCCCAAGAGGTTTGAAAATCATTTGCGACATTGCTTCTTTGTAGGTCAGTCCCGTTATTTTTTCGATTATGAGTGCCAGCATGGCGTAATTGGTATTGCAATAGGCAAAACGGGTACCTACCCTTGACTCCAGACCTACATCTTTAGTCGCCAGAATGTCTAAAATATCTTTGTTGGTAAGCTGGTTGTGTCTGTCCCAAACCGATTTGTCCCTGTCTGTGAAATAAGCATAATTTCGCATTCCGCTTCGATGGCACAATAACATTCGAACCGTACATTCTTCGTATGGAAAAGTTTTTAAAATAGTATTTACTTTTTGATCCAGGCCAAGCTTGCCTAAATTGATTAATTTTAAAACAGCAGTTGCAGTCAGTACTTTGCTTACAGAGGCAATTTGTACAGGGGTATCGGCAGTAATTTTAGTGTCTTCATTTTTATTGGCAAAACCATTATATCTTTCAAAAATAATCTGACCATTTTTTGCTACCAAAAAACTTCCGTTCATGCAGTTGTTTGGCCAGTTTTTATTGTAAAAATAATTTATTCTCCCTTTTACAGAATTAACATAAGCCGCACTTATTTTTTTTTCAGGCCCCATCGGAACCATTTTTCCTAATGTATCTTTTTCTTTTACAGTTCCATCCTGACTGTTGTTTTTATCTTTTCCACATGAACTTAAAACTAAAACTGAGAAAAGTATTTGTGGTATATTTGTCTTTTTAAGGAAACTCATTTTCATCATTCTTTAAAAACAAATATATAGAATTCAATATTTATGTTTGGTGATTTTGAGAGCTAAAAACGGATACCCTTAACAGACAATTAACACGTTTTTTTGTTAGCCTGTTGAAAATCAGATCATAGTGATTCAAAATCATTAAAAATAAGAAAACAGCAACAAAAATTTAACTATATTTGTTATATTTAAAACAAAATAACAAATAAAAGTTATATTATTAAATTTAAATCCTAATAAATGAAATTCGGAATTATCAAAGAAAGAAAAAATCCACCTGACAGACGCGTTGTCTTTGCCCCTGATGCATTAGCAAAACTGAAACAACTTCATCCTGAAGCCTATGTAAGTGTTGAAAGTTCAGATATTAGAATTTTTTCAGATGTTCAATATAAGAGTATGGGAATTAATGTTGCTGATGACGTTTCAGATTGTGATATTTTATTTGGCGTAAAAGAAGTTCCTGTAGATGATTTAATACCGAATAAGTCTTATTTCTTTTTTTCACATACCATCAAAAAACAGCCTTACAACAGAAAACTTTTACAGGCTATATTAGAAAAAAATATTACTTTATACGATCATGAAACGATTGTTGATGAGCATAACCGTAGGTTAATCGGGTTTGGGAAATATGCCGGAATGGTTGGAGTTTATAACGGAATTCGTGCTTTCGGAATAAAATTTGAATTATTTAAACTTCCAAAAGCAGAAACGCTTTCAGGAAAAGATGCCCTGATTATGCATTTGAAAAGAATCACACTGCCTCCTTTAAAATTTGTGATTACCGGAACAGGAAAAGTAGGCAGCGGAGCTCAGGAAATTTTAAAAGCGATTAAAGTAAAAGAGATCACGATTGATAATTACCTGACTAAAAACTATACGCAATCCGTTTATGTACAACTGGACGCTTTAGAATACAACAAAAGAATTGACGGTCAGATACTTGATTTTGTAGATTTCACCCAACATCCGGAAGCTTATACTTCTGATTTCGAAAAATTCACCAAAGTCAGTGACATTTATATAGCCGGGCATTTTTACGGAAATAATGCCCCAATGATTCTGACTCAGGACATGCTGAATGCTAAAGATTGTAAAATAAGAGTTGTCGCTGATGTTTCATGTGATATAAATGGCCCAATTGCAAGCACACTCCGTTCTTCTACCATTGCTGAACCTTTGTACGGATATCTCCCATCAGAAAATAAAGAAGTTGATATTTTTCATCCGGCTGCAATTGTAGTAATGGCAGTTGATAATTTGCCTTGCGAAATCCCAAAAGATGCCAGTGAAGGTTTTGGAGAACAGTTTATGGAACATGTTATTCCGGCTTTTTTTAACGGAGATAAAGATGGAATTCTGGAACGAGCCAAAATTACCGAGAATGGTAAACTTACAGAACGATTTAGTTATTTACAAGATTATGTTGATGGGAATTAATTAATGTAATTTGTGTTGCTTATTAATTTGTAACTATTTTTAACCCGTTGGGTGAAATTAAAAATAAGTGTCAGGCTGAGCGGAGTCCAAGCCCTTTCGAGTTCAAAAACCTTCGACTCCGCCCAGGATGACATCAATTCCTTAAGCTATAAATGATGATTTACTCCCGATTTTATACTTTTTATAATCAAATCATTTTTTAAAATCAATTTCACCCAACGGGTTTACTATTAACAAAAAACATGAAAAAACTCATAATTACATTTTCGATTTCATTATTATTAAACTGTGCACATTTACTCGCTCAAACCAATCCGGAAACTCCTTTGTTTCCAAACGGAATTGAAAAAAATCCGGTAACGCATCCTAATCCTGAAAAGGTAGTCGACTCTGTTGTTAATCCATTGTCATTATCCCATAAAAACAGGGTAATCAGTAATATTTCGGTTCCAACCTATCAATTATTTCCGGCTTCAGAATCGAATAACAAACATATTGGTGTCGTTATATTTCCGGGTGGAGGTTTAACTACGAACTGGGTCGATAAAGAAGGAACTGATCTTGCGATGTGGCTTTCCCAACAAGGAATCAGCTGTATGGTGGTAAAATACAGAACTAACAGAAAAGATGAAAAGGGAGAAATGATTATTCCGATGGATGATTATAAAGGAGCGGTTTATCAGGATGCGAGAACCGGTATTTTAAAAATGAAAGAACTGGCGGAAGGCTTAAAAATTGACAAGGACAAAATTGGAATTTTGGGCTTTTCGGCCGGTGGCTGGCTAAGCGAACGCATTGTAATCAAATCTACCGAAACAAAAGAAGCTGTAGACTGGAAACCTGCTTTTGCTGCTTTAATTTACCACGGCAATACGTTAAGCAATTTTAAAAAAATTGACAACATTCAGGCCTTACCTCCTATTTTTATGGCGATTGCCCGTGACGACAAAAAAATGCCTGTAAAAGAAATTATTCCGGGACTGGCTGCCATTGCTGCCGAAGTAAAAAATTCGGAATTACATATTTATTCTAAAGGGGATCACGGTTTTGGACTGGCTTATGATAAAGGGCATTCGGTTTCAAAGTGGAAAGACAGTTTCTATGACTGGTTATTGGATATTTACAATAAGTAAAACATCAAGTCTTTTAAAAATAGTTTAAACATATAAAAAAGGGAGGGAATTTTAAAATTTCCTCCCTTTTTGAATTAATATATCTCGATCGAAGTCGGACTGATTACGGTAAAACTACACCATTTCCTCAGGTTTGACCCATTCATCAAAATCGTCAGGAGTTACGTATCCTAAACGAACGGCTTCCTCTTTAAGTGTAGTCCCGTTTTTGTGAGCGGTTTGAGCAATTTCGGCTGCTTTATAATAACCGATTTTTGTATTTAAAGCTGTTACTAACATCAATGAATTATCTACTAATTCTTTAATCCGTTTGTAATTAGGTTCAATTCCCTGAGCGCAATGTTCGTCAAATGAAACACACGCATCGCCTAACAGTCTTGCTGACTGTAAAAAGTTTGCTGCCATAACGGGCTTGAAAACATTTAATTCATAATGTCCCTGCATTCCTCCTACTGCAATTGCTACATCATTTCCGATTATCTGAGCACAAACCATTGTTAAGGCTTCGCACTGCGTTGGGTTTACTTTTCCGGGCATTATTGAAGAACCCGGTTCGTTTTCAGGAATATGAATTTCGCCAATTCCGGATCTCGGTCCTGAAGCCAGCATTCTGACATCATTGGCTATTTTATTTAAAGCTACGGCCAGTTGCTTTAAGGCTCCATGAGTTTCTACAATGGCATCGTGTGCGGCCAAAGCTTCAAATTTGTTTTCAGCCGTTACAAATGGATGACCGGTAAATTGTGCAATGTATTCGGCTACTTTGACATCATAGCCTTTTGGAGTATTTAGTCCTGTTCCTACTGCCGTTCCGCCTAAAGCGATTTCAGATAAATGCGCTAATGTATTTCTAAGTGCTTTTAAACCATATGCCAATTGAGCTGCATAACCTGAAATTTCCTGTCCAAGTGTCAATGGCGTTGCGTCCATAAGATGTGTACGTCCGATTTTTACAACGTCTTTAAATTCGGTTGCTTTTTTGACTAATGTTGCATGCAGTTTTTCGACTCCCGGAATGGTGGTTTCAATCACCATTTTGTAAGCTGCAATATGCATTCCGGTTGGAAAGGTATCGTTTGACGATTGTGATTTATTGACGTCATCATTGGCTTTTATGAATTGTTCGCCTTCGCCAATTCCAAATCCTTTAAGTACCTGAGCGCGGTTTGCTATTACTTCATTGACATTCATATTACTTTGTGTACCAGAGCCGGTCTGCCAGATTACAAGCGGAAACTGATCGTCTAGTTTACCTTCTAAAATTTCATCGCAAACTGCAGCAATTGCGTCTCTTTTTTCAATCGGTAACACACCTAAATCGTGATTCGCATAAGCAGCTGCTTTTTTAAGATAAGCGAAACCTTCTATGATTTCTTTTGGCATTGATCCTGAATCTCCAATTTTAAAATTATTTCTGGAACGCTCTGTTTGTGCACCCCAATATTTATCAGCCGGGACCTGCACTTCGCCCATGGTGTCTTTTTCTATTCTGTATTTCATTTTGTTCTTTGTAAAATATTGTTTGTAAAATGTGAAATGTTATTTGTGAGATTTAAAAACTAATGTTTCTTTTGAAAACGAATGTCTTAGCCCTGATGGAAACGGCATCCTTTTATGGGGGTGTTCCCCATAAAAGATATAGTGGACAGCAGGAAACAGCTCCTGAAAACAATCATATTATTCTATTTTAGATACTTGAAAAAAAATCCTTATTTAAAATGAGTATAAATATAAGGATAATTGACCTTTTAGAAAAATTGATTTGGTTTTTATTGGCA
The DNA here is from genome assembly GCA_963513545.1 of uncultured Flavobacterium sp. Lineage (GTDB taxonomy): Bacteria > Bacteroidota > Bacteroidia > Flavobacteriales > Flavobacteriaceae > Flavobacterium. The sequence continues at coordinate 337,314 of CAUPQW010000001.1, read as the reverse complement.
AGGAAAAATATAAAACCTACATTTGTGCTTACATTCAAAAATTCCGGAAAACATGTTTGAATTTTCACAGTACTTAGGCTTTTTGCTTTTCTTAACCATACTAACTATAGGGTTTTGGTTAATGTTTTTCTTGGTTGGTTTCGTATCTTATTGGGTTACGGGAGCTAGCTGGGAAATGTTCAAAGAAAAAAGAGCCAAAAAAAGACAAGAAGAACAATCAGTTAAGCTTTAATTGATTTCATAAAAAAGGACCCGTGAAAACGAGTCCTTTTTTTATGCTGAAAATGAATATAAATTCCAATAAAAAAAAATTCCAAATTCCAACTGTGAAATTGGAATTTGGAATTTAAATTTTTGGGATTTAAACTAAATTACCCCTGAAATTCACCACCTTCATCACCACCATTTCCGTTATTTTTTGGTGCGTTTTTATCCCTGTCAGTTTTCTTCATATTCAGCCTGTAAGTAAATGATAAATTAATTTGTCTTTTTCTCCATTGAAATTCACTGTATGAATTGACACTTGAAAGATTCGTTTCATTTTTCATTTTTCTTGAATTGAAAAGATCACTTACGTTTAATGCGATGGTACCTTTATCTTTCAAAATATCCTTACTGAAGGCACTATTTACTACATAATTCCCCAAACTTTTTCCCTGTGCTGTATTTCTTGGTCCAAAATACATTCCCGATAATTGCCAGTCAATTTTATAAGGTAATGACAAACGTGAGTTCACTCTACCAAACCATGAGAAAGTTTCATTATTTAAATTCGTTGTAATCTCTTCACCCTGAGTATTCCTGTAGGTGTAATTTCCTGTAGTTTTGACATCTGAAAGATTAAAACTACTGTTTATTTTCCAGATTTTAAATGGTGTGTAATTCAATGTAAATTCGAAACCAAACTGTTGTTCTTTTGCTAAATTAATCGGGCTGCTTAAAACAACTGGATTATTACCTACAAATTTTCCTGTTTCAGTTCTAACAAATGAGAATACATCCTTAGTATTTTCATAAAACACGGAAGTACTAAAAGTTACTTTTTCCCAACGTTTTAAATAACCCAAATCAAATTTATCTGTAAATGATGGGTCTAAGTCAGGATTACCTCTAAATAAATTGATATTGCTTGAATAATTTGTCGCCGGATTTAAGAAACGTCCTCTGGGTCTAGATAAACGTTTACTGTAACTCAAAGAAACACTGCTTTTATCTGATATTTCATAATTGGCAAATGCACTTGGAAAGAAATTATTGTATTTTTTTGTGTTGAAATCCTGAGTATCCAATAAATTCACATCGATAACTGTATCCTCCCAGCGTAAACCAAAAAGATAAGAAAACCTTTTAACCTTAAAACCATATTGTGTATAAAAAGAATTGATACGCTCATTGTACTCCAAAGTATTAGAAAGGTAGCCATCGATAGGATTTCCCTGATCATCTGTAGAAACACTATATACATTATCCATGTAATTAAAGTTCCCTTTATAACCCGCTTCAAACTGACCTCCATTTTTTAATGGCAAAACATAATCGGCCTGAAGCTGTAACTGTTCCTGTTTTTGATCATTAAAAGTTTCGTCAATAGTTGCAGGCACACTGCTTCCAATTGTTTGATCAGTGATATAGGCATTATCCGAATCTTTATCGGTTGAATATGAAAAATCTAACGTTAATTTATGCCCTTTATCGTTAAAGTTTTTTAGAAAATTGGATGAATATTCGAAATCTCTTCCTGTATCATTTCCTTCACTTAATCGGTAACGGCTCGAAGTAAAAACACGATTTGGATCAAAAGAATTATAATTTACCAAATCATTATTAGAGCCGCTATTATTTCTATAGCTGATAGCATTTGTCCAATACGTATTGGGAGCTATTGTCCACTCGAGTCCCGTTTTTGTCGAGATTCCTTTTCTCAGACGTTCGGTATCCTTATCTTCGTCAGTGTATCCAATAATTTCTTTAGTATCTTTATTTAGATTGACCGAGTTAGTAATACCAGCTCCTTCACTGGTTCTGTAATCATATCCGGTAGAAGTAAAAAAGTTTACTTTCTCTGTTTTGAAATTCAAATTCGCACTTGCTCCATACGTTTCAGGAACTCCACCCGAAACAATAAAACTTCCGTTGAAACCCAGGTTTTTTCCTTTTTTCAGAACAATATTCAGAATCCCAGCACCTCCTTCTGCGTCATAACGGGCTGATGGATTTGTAATTACTTCTACTTTATCAATCGCATCTGCCGGAATCTGTCGTAAAGCTTCAGCCATATTTAATGCGTTTGAAGGACGACCGTCTATGAAGATTCTAACATTTTCGTTTCCTCTCAAACTTACATTTCCTTCAACATCTACAGAAACAGAAGGGACATTTTCTAATACATCACTTACAGTTCCTCCTTTTACAATCATATCCTGACCAACGTTGTAAACTTTTTTATCTAATTTGATTTCTACAGTAGATTTTTCAGCACGAACCACAACTTCATTCAGTTGTGCTGCGTCTTCAGACAGATTTACAACTCCTAAATTTGTATCGTCAGAAATATTTCTTCCTTTGATATCAGTTGACTTAAAGGAGATAAATTCAATTTTTATATCGTAAGTTCCAGGTGCAACAGCTACTTCAAATTCACCTTTTGGATTTGTAATTCCGCCTGCAATTACTTTAGTATTATTTGCAGCCATAATAGAAATTGTAGCATACTCTAATGGCTGTTTAGTAACTTTTTCTAAAACTTTACCACTAACTTTTACTTTGTTCTGGCCTGAAGGCGGTTGTTGTGCATAATTATATAATCCCGAAAACAGTAACAGGATCAATATTGCAAATCTGATTTTTTTCATTATTTTCTGGTATTTCTTTTTCTTTTAGACCGCAAATATAGCTTTTGGTTTAAAAGAAGAAATCACAAAAAAATGTTAATACACCATTCTATATTCCTTCTAAAAAAGAAGATAATTTATCAAGATCACGACCAATTATGGCTTTCCCGTCTTTTATCACTATTGGTCGTTCAATCAAAATAGGGTTATCAGCCATGGCCTGAATCACTTGTGAATCTGTCAGGGTTTTCCCTTTGTACTCTTCAATCCATACTTTTTCTTTAACTCTAACTAATTCAATTGGTTTCAGATTTAATTTTTCTATTAAACTTTTCAGTTCTTCAAAAGTTGGTGTTTCAGTAAGATATTGAATAATTTCATAGTCCTGATTCGCATCATCCAGAAAAGCCAGACAACTTCTTGATTTTCCACATCGTGGATTATGGTAAACTTGTATCATGTTATTTTTTTAAGTTGTTGTAAAATAATTGGGCTAAAAAAGGGTATTTTAGCAATCCCCAAAAATAAGATTTACTTATTAATTAGAACTCCTTTTTAATTTTAAATAATATGTTTTTAGAACAAGGAATTAAACCAGAAAATAAATTTTGGAAATATCTTTTAGGCTCTGTAGTCATAATCTCAGCATCTTTTTTTGGTAACTTTCCTTTATGGCTGGCGATAAAATATGAAACTCTAATCAACAAAAAACCCTATCCAGAAAACGATAAAATGCTGATGAAAATGTTTGATTCAAACCTGACTTTATTTTTAGTTATGATTTCGTTCGCTTTTGCCTTAGCAGGGGTTTATTATGTTGTCAAATACATGCATCATCAAAGTATCTTATCCGTTACAACTTCGCGAAAAAAAGCAGACACAAAACGTATTTTGTTTTCCTTTCTTTTATGGGCGGGTTTTTCATTATTGAGTTTTGTGTTTATTTATTTACAATCACCCGAAAGCTTTATTTTTAATTTCAAACCAATTCCATTTTTAATATTAGTCGTTATCGGAACCCTAATGATCCCGATACAAACCAGTACTGAAGAATATGTTTTTAGGGGCTATCTTATGCAGGGTTTTGCCAACTTAGCCAAAAACAGATGGTTTCCGTTATTAATGACTTCATTTATATTTGGTTCTATGCACTGGTTTAACCCGGAAGTAACTAAAATGGGCAATATTATCATGATTTATTACATAGGTACCGGATTCTTTTTAGGAATTATTACTTTAATGGATGAAGGCATGGAACTGGCACTTGGTTTCCATGCTGCCAACAACCTGATAGGCGCTTTGCTGGTAACCTCAGACTGGACCGTTTTTCAGACCTATTCCCTTTTTATTGATAAATCTGAACCTTCTGCCGGCTTTGATGTTATATTGCCTGTGATCATAATCTACCCTATTTTACTTTTTATTTTCAGCAAAAAATACAACTGGACAAACTGGAAAGAAAAATTAACCGGAAACATCAAAGAAACAGACGATGAAGTTACCGAATTTTTAAATTTAAATTAATACACCATGCTAAACCTGACTCATAAAAACGTTCACAATTATTTTAAAATAAATGGTTATCATTTAAATGGAGACGATTTGCGTTCTGTTGCTTATAGCTACATTAAGGAAGGTGACACTAATGAACAGGCAATTGGAGAATTTTTATTAGACTGGTTCGACGATAAAGAATATATCGAAATGAGAACATCAGGAACTACGGGTCTGCCTAAATTAGTCCGATTACAAAAACAAGCGATGATACAATCGGCATTGGCAACAGGAGATTTTTTCAATTTAAAACCTGGAAACAAGGCTCTGCTTTGCCTGCCGGTAAAATTTATTGCAGGAAAAATGATGCTCGTACGAAGCTTTATTCTGGGTTTGGAGTTAGACGTTACAGAACCCAGTACAACACCATTAGCCTTAAATGATAAATTGTATGATTTTGTCGCGATGGTACCTTTACAGGTTCAAAATTCGATTGAAGCATTAAAAAATGTGAAAAAGTTAATAGTTGGCGGAGCAAAAATGAATACCGCACTCGAAGAAAAAGTTTTACCCTTAAAAACTGACATTTACGAAACTTACGGAATGACGGAAACTATTACTCATATTGCGGCTAAAAAAGTGGGAGAAAAAGCGTTTACTATTCTGCCTAATGTAAAGATTGCCCAGGACAGTAGAGGATGTTTAGCAATTACAGTTCCAGCTATTTCCAACGAACCTATCATTACCAATGACCTGATTGAATTTGTAAAAGAAAATCAGTTTCTATTTTTAGGAAGAATTGATAATGTAATTAATAGCGGTGGCGTAAAATTAATTCCAGAACAAATTGAAGCAAAACTCATTAAAAAAATTAATTCAAGATTTTTCGTTACCGGAATTCCGGATTCAATTTTGGGAGAAAAACTAATTTTGGTTATTGAAGGAGAAAAACAAGATTTTCCAACTGGCTTTTTTGATGTTCTGGATAAATATGAAAAACCAAAAGAAATAGTTTTTGTCCCTAAATTTAAAGAAAATGAAAATGGAAAACTATTACGCAAACCAAGCTTACTTTAATAAAATCACAATAAATAAAATCCCAAATTCCAAAACATGAATTGGAATTTGGGATTTTAGTATCTATTTCAATAAATTTATTCTTTACGCTCTAATAATGCCATATAAAATCCATCGAAGCCAGATTCAGAAGCCAGAATTTTACGATCTTTTATAAATGTAAATTGTTTTCCGATTTCAGTTTTCAGGAATTTCTCAACTTGTTCCTGATTTTCTGACGGTAAGACTGAACATGTAGCATATACTAATTTTCCGCCTGGCTTTACAATTTTAGAATAACTTTCTAAAACTTCAGATTGTACTTTACGAATATTATCAATAAATTCAGGCTGTAATTTCCATTTCGCATCAGGATTTCTTTTTAAAACTCCTAAACCACTACAAGGCGCATCAATTAACACTCGATCTGCTTTTTCATGGAGTTTTTTAATCACTTTTGTAGTGTCAATTATACGATATTCGATATTAAAAGCACCATTTCGTTTAGCCCTTAATTTTAATTGCTTCAGTTTACTTTCGTATAAATCCATTGCAATTAATTGTCCTTTATTTTCCATTAAAGAAGCAATGTGTAATGTTTTTCCACCTGCTCCGGCACAAGTATCAACAACACGCATACCTGGTTTTACATCAAGAAAACCTGCAACCAATTGTGAGTTTGCATCCTGAACTTCAAAAAGTCCCTGTTTAAAAGCATCTGTCAAAAATACATTGGCTCTTTCTTTCAAAACTAAAGCTTCAGGCTGATCTTTTAAATATTCTGTTTCGATATTTAAATCCATCAATGTATTTCTTAAGTTTTCTTTAGTTCCTTTAAGTGTGTTGGTTCTTAAGATAACTTTTGCAGGCTGGTTTTGGGCTGCAATTTCTTTTGCCCAAACTTTTTCGCCTAGCTCTTTCGCTCCCAATTCATCCATCCAGTCCGGAATAGATTCTTTTAAAGCCCTAACTTTTGAAAGTTCGTCAAAACGACCTTTTATTTTTCTTTCAGGTGTTCCTTCCAACTGTCTCCAGTCCGGAATTGGATAACCTCTTAAAACTGCCCAAACAGCAAACATTCTCCATAAATTATCTCTATCAAAGGGTTCTTTAACTTCGGCAATTTCAGCATATAATCTTTTCCAACGAACTATTTCGTATATCGTTTCAGCAACAAACTTCCTGTCAGAACTTCCCCAACGCTTGTCTTTTTTTAAGGCTCTTGCTACCACTTTATCCGCGTATTCTCCTTCATTAAAAATAGCATTTAAAGAATCGATGGTAGTATAAACTAAATTTCTGTGTAATCTCATTTTAATTGTTTGAGTTGCAAAGGTACTATTAATTGATTGAAAGTTAAATTTTTAATTTTGATCGTTGTTTTAACTTTCATTAAAAGGAAAAAACACTCTGATAAAGCATAAAAGAGTGTTTTTGAATGTATTTTAAAAATGATTTATTTTATAATTCTCGTTAAACCAATATTCTCCGGGGCATGAAGCACCATTGGAAATTTCTCAATTTTTACTGAACTGCTGTCTAAACCAAAAGCACTTTCTTCAGACAAACTCAATTTTTTAATTAAGAAATAGGAGTTCATGATTATTTTCTCATGCCATAATAAATCGGAGTCATTAGACAAGAATTTCTCAGACAATACAAATTTGAAATCTCCAACAATATTATTTTTATTCAACGATTCGTAACGGCTGGTAATATCGACTTCTCCATTTTTCACCATATCACGAATAACTTCCCTAAACATTAAATTAATTTTGGTTGGTTCTCTGAAGCCTAAATTGAAATCAATTCTGTAAATATCATCTTTGGCAATTTCTGTTACCTTATATTGTGTTTTATACGGTTCAGTTAAAATATTCACATGGACAAACCAATAAATATCAGCTCTTTTTGGGCGCTTTTGAAGAATAGAATACATCACTTTTTGCTCTAATTCATCAACACGATTAGCATTCGTCATGTAAACCAAATGGGTAGCATATTTTGGAATGGATAAATCTTCACTCAACTCCATCAATACTTTCTTATAGTCGTCAATTTTGATAATTTTAGTATAGCTTTTATTAATTTTTTTAGCCATATACCATACTGTCATTACCGAAATCAGTAAAATTGCAATAATCAACGTTACATAACCGCCTTCGGCAAATTTGGTAATATTAGCCAGTAAAAAACACCCTTCAATTATTAGGTAAATTGTGATCAGAGGAACCATAAAATATAGTTTTACTCTTTTCATAATCAAATAATAATTCAGTAAAATCGTAGTCATAATCATGCAGAGTACAATTGCCAAACCATAAGCATGCTCCATATTACTGGATTTTTCGAAGTGTAAAACGATTCCCACACACCCAAAAAACAATAGCCAGTTAATTGACGGAATATATAATTGTCCTTTTACTTCGGTAGGATATTTGATTCGTACTTTGGGCCAGAAATTCAATCTCATGGCTTCATTTATCAAAGTAAATGAACCACTGATAAGTGCCTGAGATGCAATAACCGCAGCCAAAGTTGCTATTACGATGCCGGCAGGCTGAAACCAATCCGGCATGATTAAGTAAAACGGATTACCATTTTCGCCTCCCAATACCTGCAATGTTTGTCCCTCATGATGAATTAAATAAGCAGCCTGACCAAAATAGTTTAACACTAAAGTTAGTTTTACAAAAACCCAGCTAATTCTAATATTTTTTCTTCCGCAATGCCCCATATCAGAGTACAATGCTTCTGCTCCTGTGGTACATAAAAATACAAATCCCAATACAAAAAAACCATCAGGATGTATAGATAATAAATGGTAAGCATAATAAGGATTAATAGCTTTGATGACCTCCGGATGATCCAAAATCTGAATTACTCCTAAAGTCCCTAACATAGCAAACCAAATTAGCATCATTGGCGCAAAAAATTTACCAACCAGCTTAGTACCAAACTGTTGAATGGTAAACAAAACAAAAAGAATTCCAATAACAATCGGAATCGTATTTATTTCAGGATAGTAAGTTTTTATTCCTTCTACTGCTGAGGAAACCGAAATAGGCGGTGTTATAATACCATCGGCAAGCAAGGCGCTACCTCCAATAATTGCAGGCACTATAAGCCATTGAATTTTTGTTTTCTTAACCAGGGCATACAAAGCAAAAATTCCTCCTTCACCGTGATTGTCTGCACTTAAGGTTATAAGGACATACTTAATTGTAGTTTGAAGAGTTAATGTCCAGAAGACACAGGAAATACCTCCTAAAACAATATCAGCATCAATTGTATGTTCACCAAGTATGGCTTTCATTACATATAACGGAGAAGTACCAATATCTCCATAAATAATTCCTAATGTGATCAATAAACCCCCAATAGACAACTTACTGTGTAAGTTTTTATGCGATGCGCTCATGTATGTTTTATAAAAGACGGTTGCAAATTTACTGTTTTAAAACAAACTAACGCTAATTATAAGAAAAAAGAACAAAAAAAAACACAATCTAACGATTGTGTCTTTTTTTGTTCAAAAACCTCTTTTGAGATTAACCTCTTCTTCCTCCACCTCTTGATTCTGAATTATTTTGTCTTTGTGACTGCCCCCCTCCTCTAGCTTCCTGATTTCCTCGTGAAGCCTCTGAACGTTGTGATGCTTGCGGTCTTGCAGATCTGTTATCAGAAGCCGTTCTTTGCGATTCAGCTCTTGGAGACGACGAAGCGGTTCTGTTAGTATTCATTCTGTTCTCATAATTCCCTCTGGAAGATTCTGTTCTTGGAGTTGATGAAACTGATCTGTTTTCATTCATCCTGTTCTCAGAATTCCCTCTCGAAGTGTTAGTTCTGTTTTCATTAGAATACCCTCTTGATTCTGTTCTGGAATTATTTTCAACCCTAACCGGACTATTTCCTTTAGATGCGTTATTTCTGTCTGAAACACCTCGGTTTGAATTATAACTTCTATCAGATGATGCATTTCTATTTTCAGCATAATTTCTGTTTGGAGTTCTATATTCAGTATTAGATACTCTGGCTGAGTTTGATCTGTTGTTACTGTAAATGCTTTGATTTCTGTTTAATTCTCTGCTTCCAACACGTCTACGATCTAACTCATATCTGTTACCCACATTTGCATGTCTTTGCGAAAAACTATAATTAGGATGGCGTCTTTCGTAACCATAGCAACGTCTGGTTTCATATATTACAGGAGCTCTGTAACTTCTTCTGTGATTCACATAATTATAACGATTATTCACATTGATACAAATATTGATATTGTTTCTATATCTGTAAATTGGGTAAGGTCTCCATGCTACGTAATATGTTGGAAAAAAATTCCAGGTCCACGCAGAATAATAAGGTCTGTAGTTCGTAACCCAGAATGATGAGTATATAACCGGAGCTACATTATAAACAGGCTCATAAATATAGTTGTCTCCATATAAATAATTATTCCCTACAATCTGAACACTTACTTTGTTATAGTTATCTCGCTCAACATCTATCGTTGCAATATCCTGATAAACATCACGATCAAGAACAGCTTGAATGATAACAACGTGAGTTCTGTCTTCAACAGATTCAATAACACGTAAATAATCAACCTCATCATCATCATTCAAGTCAAGATTTGAAATTTGGTATTTTGGATCATTTAATCTTCTTTCGAAATCCTGAAGATTGTCTGAGTCTCCAAAAATAGAAGCAACAGCTCTTAAATCTAAATTATCACTGATATCTGAGTTTTTTGCATAAACATTTGTTTGGCTTTGTACAGCAGAAGAACTTAAACCTATAGTTACTAACGCTAAAAAAAGTATTTTCGCTTTCATGGCAAATCATATTAAGATTAATAATCTGTAGTATCCAATTACTGTGCCACAAAAAAAACAAAATATACTTCACATGTTATAAATAATTGTATTTTAGCAATAACTAAATCTTAACCTATATGAAAAAAGTAATATTGTTTTGCGGTGTTTTTATTTTATTCATATCTTTTAAAACATTGAATAATAGTACCAAAACAACTATGTATAGCGGTTTTACTTCTATGCAAACAGATACTTTATTTGAAGACAAAATTAGCATCAGGGCCATTTTAATTGATAAAAATAAAGTTTGGTATGGCGCTGATAATTCTCGTTTTGGCTACTACGATTTAGATAAAAAAGAAAAATTTGAAGAGCATATTTACCGGGACACTTTAAAATTAGAATTCAGAAGTATAGCTCAAACTTCAAAAGATATTTTTTTATTAAGTGTTGGAAATCCCGCATTACTTTATTCAGTTTCAAAAAAGACACAAAAAACAAAATTAGTTTACAAGGAAATTAATGAAAGAGTTTTTTATGATAGTATGCAATTTTGGAACGACAAGGAAGGAATTGCAATTGGAGATCCTACAGAAGATACCTTTTCTATCATAATAACCCGCGATGGAGGAGAAACATGGACAAAATTATTATCAGATAAATTACCTACAAATGCCAAAGGCGAATCTGCCTTTGCGGCCAGCAATTCTAACATTGTTATAAAAGGAGATGATACCTGGCTGGTTTCGGGAGGAAAAAAATCCCGGGTTTTTTATTCTCCGGATAAAGGCAAAACCTGGAAAGTTATTGAAACTCCTATTGTTCAGGGAAAAACAATGACAGGTATTTTTACAGCAGATTTTTACGATTCTAAACATGGATTTATTGCCGGAGGTGATTACGAACTTCCAAACCAAAAAACCAACAATAAAGCTTTCACAACAGATGGTGGAAAAACCTGGGAATTAATAGGTCAGGGTATGGGTTTTGGATACGCATCGTGTGTACAGTATGTTCCAGGAGGTAACGGCAAAGAAATTATCTGCGTTGGCTCTGAGGGGATTCAATATTCTCAAAATGGCGGTGAAAACTGGACGCAATTATCTACTGATTCAAAACTTTTTACAATTCGTTTTATCAATAGAAATACAGCTATTGCGGCCGGACACAATAAAGTCATCAGACTTCGCTTTAAATAATAACATAATAATAAAACCCCTAAATAATAAAGTAAGTATTATTATATAGGGGTCTTATCGCTGTTGTTCCTCGTGGTATTTGTCGCCTTTTGTGGTATTTGTGACGGCAGTCGGTATTTATTTTTTCAAGATTAGCTCTTACCTGCTTTTTCTTTATATTGCTTTAATAATTTTCGATTAAAATCATCTTCTGATTTTTTTAATTTCAATATTTTTTTAGCCGAAAGCACTTTTTTAAGGTTACTCATATATTTTTCTCTTAAAAAATACAATTCTTTATCTGTACTTTCTATTTGAGACAACAATGAAGCAGCTTCTTTTTCTGAAAGTGAATTAACTGTATCATCATTCAGCTTTCTCAAATAGGTTTTCATTTTTTCATGACGCAATTCATATTGTTTATCATCAAAATCGTTATAAATTGGCCAGAATTTTTCAGCTTCATTAGAGGTCAGCTCCAACTCTGTAGTCAAAAAGGATACCTTAAAAGCTTTAATTTTTTCACGCTTTTCATCTATTTTATCACTTTGCGCATAAAATGAAAAACTAACTAAAAATAGCAATATGGGAAGTATATTTTTAATTTTCATCTTTATTGTTTTTTATTTTTATTCTGAAATTAAATTCTCAATATTTGGATTTGAAGACAAAACATCTTCAAGAGTTTCCTGCTCGAGGACAACATTTTTATTTATGGCTTCAATATCTTTTGTATCCAGTTCCCGAATCAAATCATATTGATTTAAATTGGACTCATAAGACAAATATGTTTCTAAAGCAGCCTCGTCGAGTTCTTTAGAAGATTTATAATTATTTACTATCGGAATCATCAACGCAATAAAAACTACTGCAGCAGCAAGCGTTGCAACAACCTTTTTACGTTTGTAAATTGGTATTACCTTTACTTCTGTTTCACTAATTTGCTGTAAAACTTTTGCCGAAAGATCATCAAAATAATGTTCCGGAGTTTTAAATCCGGTTTTAATCTTCGGTTCGTTTTCTAATTTAAATACTTTCATAATAGCTATAAGACAAGTTTTATAACAAAAGGTTTAATTTGATGTAACATATAATTCAATTTTTTTTACCGCATGATGATATGAGGCTTTCAATGCCCCTACTGAAGTCCCCAGAATTTCGGAGATTTCCTCATATTTCAATTCTTCGAAATACTTCATTTTAAAAACCAATTGTTGTTTTTCAGGTAATGTAACGATCGCTTTTTGAAGCTTTATCTGAATCTCATCTCCATCAAAATAACTATCGGCCTTTAAATTATCTATGGTTTTATTCTGCAAAGCCTCTGATGTCAAACCACTTAATTTTGCTTTCTGACTCAAAAAAGTAAGGGCCTCATTGGTTGCAATTCTATACATCCAGGAAAAAAGCTTGCTTTCTCCCTTAAAATTTTTCAGATACTGAAATACTTTTACAAAGGTATTCTGCAAAACATCATCGGCATCATCATGATTCAAAACAATATTCCGAATATGAGAATACAAAGGTTTTTGATATTCTGACAAGAGTTTCTGAAACGCAACATTCTGCGTTTTAGGATTTAATAATTGTGCTATAAATTCCTTCTCTTCGGTCAAGTTTTTTTTTATCTTGTTTGAATGAATTAATCACAAAAGGTTTAATCTCTCCTTTATTTTTTTTTTAAAATTCAGATTCTTCTTCCGGAGTTGTTTTAGCAGGAGGCGTTTCGGCAGGTTTTTTAGCGACCGGTTCAGAAGCAACAGGTTTGTATGCCGGAGGTACAGCAACCGGAATTACCTTTGGAATAACTGGATAGTAAATTTCTGTTACTAATCTTGATGAACTTTTAACATCCAATTTCCCTGCCGTTAAGATTTCAAGATGTGACCAGCTTAAATCAGGAGTGATTTTTTCCTTGTTAATAAAAGCTGTTGTTTTGGCAATAGCTTCATTTGTATGAGAGTAATCTCCTTTCAAAGTAGTTTTCACAGCTACAAAACTGTTCAATTTACCAGATAAAATATCACTTCCTGCACTTGTGAAAATTTCTTTGTTTATTGGCAAACAAATCGAAATTTTTGCCAAATTGGTATTTGTATCATAAGTATGATAAATAATAAAAGGCTTTCCGTTTGTATATAAATTATTGGTTTTACTAAACTCTATCAGTTTCGGAATAACAATTCTGGCATTTTTATTTACTTTTTGAATCTCACTTGTAAAAGTCTGCTTAATATAAAAACTCTCTGTTTTTTTAACAACACCATTTACTTTTATAGCGTACGTTTTAGTTTCGTAATCCAGATTCTTATCAATATTGACAAGGGTTTTTTCATACATTGTTCCTATTACTTTATCAGAACCACCATTCAAAACAGTATAAATTTTAAAAAGAAAGCTCATTTCTCCTTTCGCTTTCCAGGTAACTTTTGTTTTACCATTAAGAGTATCTTTAAAAACCCAATAAACATCAGCATCTGTACCGTCAAAATTCATTTTTTGATGAATACTTTCTCCGTCTTTAGCCTGTAGTGTTATACCGCTCCCTTTTGCTTCACTGCCTTCCCATGAAAATAAAGCTCCATTTCCTGTTGTCTTTCCCGGAAAAGACATTTTTATTGTTGGATCTTCAATTGCCCAAGATTCAAAATCTTCAAAATTTCTAAAATCATTTACATAATTATATACAGTTGCTCTTGGCGAATTAATGACTTTGCTTCGCTCAACACTAAAAATGCCTTTTTGAGTAGCCACAAAAACACTTAAAGCAACAAAACTTAATAACAGTAAAAGAAACAGATATTTTAGGATTTTCATGTGTAGGTTATTTGGTGTCGTAAAGTTATAAATTTATTAATAGTGTTACGAATTACAAAAAATAAAAACAGTTTTCTTGATTATATTTTCTTCAAAAACACATATAACAGAACGATTTTAAAAAGTTTAAAGTATATTTCAGATTTTTAAACATAGAAATAGTTTTCAAATTTATCTTTTAAAAAAGAATTTGATTAAAAACAGAATCAGAATAAAAAGCAGAAAACCAATTAATACTTTATAATTTCCCTTATAAAATATCTTGTGTAAAGCAAGATCTTTTCGGTAAGCGAAAATCATTACGATAACAAATGTGATAAAAAAACAGACTGCGAATATTAATTGTCCCTGACTAAACATAATTGAAATTATTTTTGACAAATTTAGAGAATTGTATACGAATAGTTGCTAATTTGGCAGTCCATTTAATCAATAAAAAAATGAAGAAACAAATAGATGCTGTAAAAGAATTTCACACTGCTTTTAAAATAGGTCATAGTGAAACTCCCATTGCAGATTTAGGCGAAACAAAAAAACACCTTCGCTATAATTTAATGAAAGAAGAAAATGAAGAATATCTTGAGGCGGTACAAAATAACGATTTAATTGAAATCGCTGATGCACTTGGAGATATGATGTATATATTATGCGGAACAATTATCGAACATGGACTGCAGGACAAAATTGAAGCTGTTTTTGATGAAATCCAGCGCAGTAATATGAGTAAATTAGGAGACGATGGACAGCCTATTTATCGTGAAGATGGGAAAGTAATGAAAGGACCGAATTATTTTAAACCTGATTTTTCGAAATTATTTTAAACATTAATCCCTGGTAAGTTTAAAAAAATTACCAGGGATTTTCTAATTTTAAATCTAATTATTGTACCTCAGGAACATCCTCCAGACGATAATAAATCTTCAATCCTTTTTCTTTAGCAATTCTTACATCGTTATCTGCCCCTTTTGACTCTCCTTCAAGACGAAGAACTGCATCACATTTTTCAAGAAGCCGATGAGCAACCGGATATTGTATTTCGTCCCAGACGCTATCACCAATTGCTTTAGATCCGGCTAAATGAAGCAGCGGCAAAGCCAACCATTCGCCAATTACAGGCAAATGCCCCATTCTGAATAACGGAAGGGCTACAGCTTCTAATTTTTCTAAATTTTGTTGAATTAATTTGGGATCGTCATTTGTCCCTCCACGATAAGGACCTGCTATAAGTATTAACATATTTTCTATATATTTTTTCACAAAGCACGTGAACATATTACAGCAAAAAAATAATGTAGTTTAAGAAAACCCTATTTCTTTTTATTTGCTTTAATCATACTTAAAAACTCAGGCGTAATTCCCAAGTATGATGCTATTTGTTTTTGTGTAACTTGTTTTACCACTTGCGGATATTTTTCTAAAAAAATATAATACCGTTGCTCTGCTGTGAGAGAAAGATTTTGAATAACCCTTAACTGTTCTCTAATATAAGCATTTTGCATAATAATCCTGAAAAATCGCTCAAATTTTGGAATTTTAAGATACAAGTGATCTAAATCATCTTTTTGCAAATGTAACATATAGCTCTCTTCAATTGTTTCAATATTCAATATTGCAGGTTGTTGGTTTATGAAACAAGCCATGTCTGTAATCCACCAGTCAGAAACAGCAAACATGATAGTAGATTCTTTTCCTTGCTGATCTCTGTAAAATGCTCTTAAAGTTCCTGATTGCACAAAATTTATTGTTTTACAAATATCTCCTTCTTTTAAAATAATAGTTTTTTTTGGATACTTCCTTTCTTTTAAGATCGAAAGAAAATAAGCTGTTTCATTTTCGTCAAGCGAAATGTGTTTGGCTATATTTTTTAAAACCAGATCCTGCATAATCTAAATATTGTTTGAAAAACAAATATAAAATAGAAAACCCGACAACTGTTAAATCATCGGGCTTGTTTTTATATAAATCTTTTGATTATTGAACTTTTACTGTCCAGCCAAAAGTATCCTCAGCAAGTTTGTTTTGAAGATTTGTTAGTTTTTCTTTTAGGAGAGAAGCATATGAATTCTCAATTGGAGCCATTTCATAATAAACATCCTGATAAGAAAATCCTTTGATAACACTTACAACGGCTGCTGTTCCTGCTCCAAAAATTTCTTTTAAAGATCCGTTTTTAGCAGCTTCAACCAATTCTGAAACAATAACAGGACGAACTTCTACATTCAGGCCTTCTTTTTCAGCCATGGCAATTAAACTTTTTCTGGTAATACCATCTAAGATTCTTTCACTAGTTGGAGCTGTCAATAAAGTATCATTGATTCTAAAGAAAACATTCATTGTGCCGGCCTCTTCTAATTTTGTGTGCGTTGCATCATCAGTCCAGATCACCTGCTGAAAACCGTCTTTGTTAGCCAGGTTAGTTGGATAGAACTGTGCTGCGTAATTTCCAGCCGCTTTTGCAGCCCCTATTCCACCATTGGCAGCTCTACTGTAATGCTCTGCAATAATTACTTTTACTTCACCTGAATAGTATGATTTTGCAGGAGAAAGTAAGATCATAAATTTATATTCATCCGAAGGATTAGCTACAACTCCGGGACCTGTAGCAATCATAAACGGACGAATATACATACTGCTTCCGTTTCCTCTTTGAATCCAGTCCTGATCAATTTTCAATAACTCATTCAAACCATCCATAAAAACTGATTCAGGAACTTCCGGCATTGCCATACGAACTGCTGAATTATTAAAACGCTTGTAGTTTTCATCCGGTCTGAACAACCAAACATCATTATTATCATCTTTGTAAGCTTTCATTCCTTCAAAAATTGCCTGACCATAATGAAAGACTTTAGAAGACGGATCCATTAAAATTGGAGCATAAGGCTTAATGACCGGTGTTTGCCACTCTCCATTTTTAAAATCACATTCGAATAAATGGTCTGTAAATACAGCACCAAAGCTTAAGTTTTCAAAGTCTACACTACTAATTTTAGAAGAAGTGGCTTTTCTGATTTCAATTTTGCTTGTTTGAGTTGTACTCATAATAATGTAAGTTTTACGTAATTTTCATCACAAAAGAAGATTCTTAAAGTGACAATATGATATAAATAGAATTTATTGATGCAAAATTAAGTAAAAATATATAATTTACTTGCTAAAAAACCATTAATTACCTCATTTAACTGAGATTTATTTATCTTACAATAAACTTAAAATTTTAGCTGATTTTTATATGGATTTTATGAAAAAACCTTGATTTTTTAAGGCTTTACGCATTTGTTTTGATTATTTTTGACTTATTACTAATACTACAAACTATCCAATAGCACTGTAAAGTTTAAATTGATGGAAAGAGAAATTATTAAAACGTTAGACGGCTCAACAACAATTCATTTAAAAGAATGGAATGAATGTTATCATTCAAAACACGGCGCAATCCAGGAAGCAAAACATGTATTTATAAAAAATGGTCTTTCACTATTTGAAGACAACCCGGTAAGTATTCTCGAAATTGGTTTTGGAACTGGACTAAATGCTTTTATAACTTTTTTGGAAGCAAATCAAAAAAATCAAATCATTGATTATACAGGTGTAGAAGCTTATCCTGTCAATGCCGACGAAGTTTTATCTATGAATTATGTATCTGAGCTTAAAGCGAATCAATTTGAAGAAATTTTCAAGAAAATGCACGAATGCGATTGGAATCAAAAAAATGAAATTAGTCCTAATTATTCATTAACCAAAAGAAAACAATTTTTTGATGAAATAGATGATTTTGAAATTTTTGATTTGATTTACTTTGATGCCTTTGGATACAGAGTACAACCCGAGCTTTGGAGTACCGAAATTTTTCAGAAAATGTACAATAGCTTAAAACCGAATGGTGTTTTAGTAACTTATGCCGCCAGAGGAGTCGTTAAAAGGAGTATGATTGAAGTTGGATTTACTGTTGAAAAATTAGCAGGCCCACCTGGAAAAAGAGAAATGTTCAGAGCTGTAAAATAATTCACACAACATTATTTAGAATAAATCTATATTGATTTATATATATTAAGAAAACGTATTCGTTGCTAATCTTTTTAAAAAAATAAGTTAAAAAGCTATTTTATATGTGATATTTGATTAAATTTGGCTCGAGTTCAAAAATAGAGATAACCCCCCAAAATCTTATTTTATTATGTCAAAAATGATGTTTGATTACACGAAATCAATACTCGAGAGAGTAAGTTTCGACCCGGTACTTTTTTGTAAAGAATTAGAAAAAGCTATCAAAACACTGTTACCTTACGAAATGGAACAATTGCAAGAATGGTTATTAAACTTCATCGTCGAAAAACCAGAATTAAAAGAATGTTTACTATTAGTTAAAGTATAAAAAACGAGAGACTGTCTAAAATGACAGTCTTTTTTTTTGCAGCACTGTTTTGGCTTGATCTTTAAAACTAATCTCAATATGTTTTGAGAGAGGGATTGTTTTTCTTAAAAATAAAATCAGTAACTATCTGTAAATTTAGTCCACAAAAAAAGCCTTGAATTACTTCAAGGCTTTAAATTTCTGGGTGGCTGACCGGGTTCGAACCGGCGACCCGCGGCACCACAAACCGCTACTCTAACCAACTGAGCTACAACCACCATTTACTTAAGCTTTCGCTTAGCGGTTGCAAATATATGACAAAGGTTTACTTCTACAAAGAAAAAATTAAAAAAAATCTATCTTTTTTATATCAAACCTCCTAAGCTATTGACAGCCAAACACCTTTCTACAGTAAAACCTTCTGCAAAATCTTTACCAACCAGCCTTCCCAGGTCCTGTGCTCTGTAATTTAGGCTTTCCAGAAAATTTTTGCTTGTGATTGGCGTAGCAGGTTCTTTAGAATTTGGATCATAAAATTGCGTTTTGTAAGCCAGGATTGCTTCTATTTTCTTTTTTTCAAAACCAGTAATATCTACAACAAAATCTGGTTCGATATTTTTCCACTGAATATAGTGATAAACAATCTTTGGTCTCCACGCTTCTTGTTTTGCTCCATCTATTGAAGTATCAATTTTTACCAGGCCCGATAAAAAACAAGCATCTGAAACCAGTTTACTTCCTTTTCCGTGATCAATGTGGCGATCATCAATGGCATTACACAAAACGATTTCAGGCTTATATTTCCGAATCATTTTTATGACCTCTAATTGATGTTTTTCATCATTAGCAAAAAAAGCATCACGCATAGCTAAGTTTTCACGTACAACCACTCCTAAAATTTTTGCGGCATCTTTTGCTTCCTGATCTCTTGTTTCTGCTGTTCCACGCGTACCTAATTCTCCACGTGTCAAATCAACAATACCTACTTTTTTACCAAGCGATACTTCTTTTAAGATTGTTCCGGCACAACCCAATTCTACATCATCCGGATGCGCACCAAAGGCTAATATATCTAATTTCATAATTTATCAAATTCAATGGCAATGGCAAGTTCAAAAATCAAGTTCAAAAATCAATTCAAAAATCAATTCAATCTCAACTTTGAAAACTAAAATTGATTTTAACAACATTCTTAATTCTTAATTCTTAATTCTTAATTCTTAATTCTTAATTCTTAATTCTTAATTCTTTATTCTTAATTCTTTATTCTTTATTCTTTATTCTTTATTCTTTATTCTTTATTCTTAATTCTTAATTCTTTATTCTTAATTCTTAATTCTTTATTCTTTATTCTTTATTCTTTATTCTTTATTCTTTATTCTTTATTCTTTATTCTTTATTCTTTATTCTTAAAACTCTTTTCATTGTCATCGATTTGTTGACACTTTCCTCCCACTCCTTTTCTGGAATACTTTCTTTTGTAATTCCACAGCCCATGTACAAAACGGCTTTGTTTTTCTGAATTTGCATGCTTCGTAGATTTACAAATAAATCAGAACTTATATCATTTCCTGCAAAACTGCTATTTAATTCTCCTAGAAAGCCTGTATAAAAAGTTCTGTCATAATTTTCATTTTCCAAAATAAATGCTTTGGCTTTTTTCTTTGGCAAACCACAAACTGCCGGAGTTGGATGAAGTGTATCGATTACTTCTTCTAAAGTTGATTTTCTATTTAAAACTCCGGAAATATCCGTTTTAATATGCCAGATTGATCCCGCTTTAATACTATAAGGTTCTGTAACCATCACTGAATTTGCAACTTCCCTCAATCGCTTTATAATAAAATCAGTTACATATTGTTGTTCCTCTTTTTCTTTTTGCTCCCAACGAATTTCAGTTTCAGAATTTGCTTTTTGAGTCCCGGCCAAAGCTGTGGTTTCAAAAATATTTCCGTTCGCTTTTAGCAATTGTTCGGGCGTTGCTCCCATCCAGAATCCAATTTTCGGATGAAAAAAACAATAACAAAAAGTAGTCGGGTATAACTGAACCAAATGCTGGAACGTTGCTACAAAATCAAATTCAGTTACCTCTACAGTTTCACTTCTGGATAAAACTACTTTTTTAAATTCATCATTTTTAATGGCTTCAATTCCTTTTGAAACTAAATCCTGATATTGTTTTTTCGCTTCATGATTCAAATTCAGATCATCAGCTTCAATCAATTCAAATGTTGTTATTTCTTTATCAATACTAATAATTTCCGATTCATTTTCCGGAATTAAAATCAGTTGTTTTTCATCAAAAGAAGCAAAAACAAATCCTTTCTCGCTATAATCCGAAACTTTATACAAAATATCATTTTGCTGTAAAATCCCAATAAGATTTGAGCTATTGGGCTTTGAATAAAGTACAAAAGGTAAATTTTGATTGTGATGATGTTTTATTTTGGAAAAAAAAATATTCGTATTCATTACTATTCTGCTTTCTTTTTATCCAAAACCATATTCGTCAGTTTACAAAGCGAAATCAGATTTCCGGCTTCATCGGTAATTT
The DNA here is from genome assembly GCA_963513545.1 of uncultured Flavobacterium sp. GTDB lineage: Bacteria > Bacteroidota > Bacteroidia > Flavobacteriales > Flavobacteriaceae > Flavobacterium. The sequence goes on along the minus strand of CAUPQW010000001.1, from coordinate 316,213 downwards.
TAATTTCCCAAAGATGAAGACTTCTTCCTTTATGAATAATGCGGGCTGTACCAAAAACAACTCCTTCACGGATACTTTTTAAGTGATTTGCTGAAATTTCTATTCCACGTACTTCCTGTTCTTTTGCGTTGATAAAAAAATATGATGCTGCACTGCCCACACTTTCTGCCAGAGCTACCGAAGCACCTCCATGCAAAAGCCCCATTGGCTGATGAACTGAAGGATTTACGGGCATTTTGGCAACTAAAAAATCTTCTCCGGCATCTATATATTCTATTTTTAGCGTTTCCATTAATGTGTTTTTCGAAAACTCATTGCAATACGCTATAATTTGCTCTTTTGTATAATTCATTAAAATCAGCTTTAAAATCGTAAAATTAAAGAAAAGAAAAGATACAAATCGGAAAAAGCAATTCTAAAATTAAAAATCCGCTTTCAACCTATAAGATTTTTGCTATTTTTACAAAAAACAATTCAAATGCGTCATTATTTTGTTCTCTTCATTTTCGGAATACTTTTAGCAGCGAGTTCATGCCGAACCGATTTTGACACCGTTGCCAGCACAGGAGACTTAAAATTCTCAAAAGACACCGTTTATTTAGATACTGTTTTTAAAAACATAGGTTCAAGCACTTATAACCTAAAAGTATACAATCGAAGTAAAGAAGACATCAATATTCCAGTAATTCAACTTAAAAACGGATTAAGTTCAAAATACAGAATGACTGTTGACGGAATGAACGGAAACAATGGTAAAATATTCAACAACATCACTCTATTGGCAAAAGACAGCTTATATATTTTTGTTGAAACTACTGCAGACATTACCGATGCTAATCCGACTGACTTTTTATATACTGATGAAATCCAGTTTGACAGTGGCTCAAATCTTCAAAAAGTAGCTTTGGTAACTCTGATTCAGGATGCCGTTTTTTTATATCCAAAACAAAACACCGATGGAACTAAAGAGAAAATCCAGATTGACGGCAAAGATGTTGATGGATTTTTTCTTGAAGAAAATGACGAAACAAACGGAAACGAATTGCTTTTTACCAAACAAAAACCTTACGTTATTTACGGATATGCCGGAGTTCCGGAAAACAAAACCGTTACTTTTGAGGCTGGTGCAAGAATTCATTTTCATGCCAATTCAGGTCTTTTTGTTGACAAAAATGCTTCCCTGCAAATCAACGGAAACATTTCATCAACCTCTAAACTGGAAAATGAAGTTATTTTTGAAGGAGATCGGTTAGAGCCTGAATTCTCTGATATTCCCGGGCAATGGAATTCGGTTATTTTCGCTAATGAAAGTACAAATCATGCTATAAATCATCTCACTTTAAAGAATGCCAAAATTGGTCTGGATATAAGAAATCAGGATCCTACCGCTTTTCAAATTACGAACACACAAATTTACAATTGTTCCAATTATGGAATTCTGGCGCAAAATGCTAAAATTAACGGAGAAAATATCGTTATCAATTATGCCGGTTTAGCAGCTTTATCATGCGTTTACGGAGGTGATTATAAATTTACGCATTGTACATTTAACAACACTTGGTCCGGCGGACAACAATTTGCAGTTAATTTGAGCAACAAACTGGCTGGAGCAACACCCGAAACCAAGCCGCTGACTCAGGCTACTTTTAACAATTGCATCATTTATGGTTCGAATACCAACGAATTCAATTTAGACAAAAATAGTAATAGTGGTTTTGTTTATCAGTTAAATAATTGTTTACTGAAATTCGGCAACACTTCAAATCCCGACTATCAATTCAGCACAGATACAGCACATTATAACGCTATTATTTTAAACGAAAATCCAAAGTTTTTTAATGTCAATCTGAATAAACTTAACATTGACAAAACTTCTGCCGCTTTCGCAAAAGGAAACCAGGCATATATAATTCCGTTAGACATTATTGGCACTACCAGAACTTCTCCTCCCGATTTGGGTGCTTATCAGAATAAAGACTTTCCGAAATAGTTTTTTTCTTAGGCTAAGGCTCGGAGTTTTTTTTACGTCAAAGCTTTAAATTCTATTCAAATGAAAAGAAGTCTATTGATTGCAGCTTTTATTCTAGCTTACATTAATGCATTTACACAGAACACCAAAACGATTAAGTGTGATTCTATTTATAAAGGCAAGGGAATTACAATAAAATTAAAAACTTTTGAAACTGAACAACAAGGTTATTTCGGTGAAAAAAATTCAATTCTAACTATCAGCAAAAAACTGAATGGCAAAAATCATGTCCTGATAAAAGACTCCATTTTTAGTCTTTTACAGGAAATAAAATTCCAGGATTACAACAACGATAGTATTAAAGATATTTTGATTCAAAATATTTCTGATGTCAGAAGTAACTGGACTTATACTTTATATTTATACAATTCAAAAACTAATAGTTTCAAAAAAGTTAAAGGATTTGAAGAAATTAAAAACCCTTCCTACAATTCAAAGTACAAAATTATTGAAAGCCATGTGATGTCCGGCACAAACTGGACCGGGTTCTATAGCATCAAAAACAATAAAATTCATGATTACAAAATCGAAATCACCGACGACGGCAGCAGTAAATATGAAAAAGAATATCAAAAAACGATAAAAAAAATATCCGCTAAAAAATGATTAATTCCGTTGCGTTTTCGCAGCAACAAATCATCGTAAGAAAATATATCTAAAATTAAACATCGCTTAACACTGTGTATTCATAAAAACAGTAAATTTGGCAAATTAAAACTTTAACAACCAATATGTTAAAGGATTAATTTAATCATTTACCCAAATTAACCTTAAACTTTTTTTATGAAAAAACTCTACTCCATTTCATTATTACTATGCATTACATTCGGTTTTGCTCAAATCCCTTCAGGTTATTACAATACTGCAACGGGAACCGGTTATACTTTAAAAACACAATTGTACAACATTATTAAAGGTCATACCAATAATGGTTATGCCGGACTTTATACGACTTATTTAACTTCTGACGTTGATAATTTTTACGAAAACGACGGAACAATTTTAGATATGTATTCTGAAAATCCATCAGGTACAGACCCTTACAATTACACTACCGGAACAACACAACGATGCGGCAGTTATTCTGTTGAAGGTGATTGTTACAACAGAGAGCATATTATTCCGCAATCGGTTTTTAATGAAGCATCACCAATGGTTGCCGATGCGCATTTTATTACACCAACTGACGGAAAAGTAAACGGGATCCGTTCTAATTATCCACACGGAACTGTAAATTCAGCTACTTATACTTCTCAAAACGGAAGCAAACTAGGATCAAGTTCTGTATCCGGTTATTCAGGAACTGTTTTCGAACCCGTAAACGCTTTTAAAGGAGATATTGCCAGAATGTATTTTTATTTTGCGACACGATATGAAAACACAGTAGCAGGTTATTCCTTTCCAATGTTTGATGGTTCAAGCAATAAAGTATTTACAACTGCCTTTTTAAATGTTCTTTTAGCCTGGCACGCACAAGACCCAGTGAGCGCGAGAGAAATTGCGAGAAACAATGCTATTTATGCACGTCAGAACAACAGAAACCCTTTTATTGACCATCCGGAATATGTAAACCAAATTTGGGGCGGAGCTTCTTCAGGAGACAGTCAGGCACCAACTGCCCCAACGAGTTTGGCTTCGACTTCAAAAACTTCGACTACTATTTCACTTTCGTGGAATGCCTCTACAGATAATGTTGCCGTTACAGGTTATGATGTTTATGCAAACAGCATTTTAAAAACCACGGTTTCTGGAACAACAGCTACAATTACTGGTTTAACAGCTTCGACTGCTTATTCTATTTATGTAAAAGCAAAAGATGCAGCCGGAAATACTTCTGCGTCAAGCAATACCATTTCGGTTACAACCAACAGCAGCGGAACAGGAACAGCAACAGATTTACTTTTCTCTGAATACATTGAAGGTTCCGGAAATAACAAAGCTTTAGAAATTGCCAACAATACAGGAAGTTCCGTAAGCTTATCTGCTTATACTATCAAAAAACAAACGAATGGTGCAGGTTCCTGGAGTACTGGCTTAGCTTTAAGCGGAACTTTAGCAACCGGAAGCAAATTTGTAATTGTAAACAGTTCTATTTCTTCAAGTTGTTTTTCTACAAGTTCGGCTAATATTTCAACAACAGCTACTGAATTAACTTTCAACGGAAATGATGCTGTAGGTTTATTCAAAAACGGTGTTTTAATTGACATCATCGGAACTTTTAGCGGAGGAACAGCCAATTTTGCTATAGATGTAACTTTGAGAAGAAAATCGACTGTCACCTCTCCAAGCACTACTTTTAATTTGAGTTCACAATGGGATTCGTATACAACAGATACCTGTAATAACTTAGCCAGTAAAAAAGCCTTAATTGCTGAAAATGAAGACGAGGAAATTGTTTCAGATTCAGATAACATTATAATTTACCCAAACCCTTCTAACGGAAATTTCAACATTGTTTTAGATAATTCTGCTGCTACCTATTCAGTAGAGATTCTTTCTATCACCGGTTTAAAAGTATTTGAAAAATCCGACTTAACAGATGCTGTAATTTCAGTAGATCATCTTTCGAAAGGGACTTATATTATAAAAATTACAAAAGATTCAAAAACCATTAATAAAAAGATCATAATCAAATAATTAGATCTTATTTTTAAAAAAATATAACAAAAAATATTTTTATTAAAGTTTTCATAACTTATATGTAGATTTGGTAAACTAATTTTGAATCCATAGTATCCATTTTTATTACAATAAACAAACCAATATTTTATGAAGAAATTTTACATTCTGTTCTTTACGCTTTATGCTGTTTTTTGTTCAGCCCAGGCACCTGCCAATTATTATTCTACAGCTACAGGAACAGGTTACACCCTAAAAACCCAATTGTACAATATCATTAAAGATCACACGGATAACGGCTATTCAGGCTTATATGTTACTTATCAGACATCTGATATTGATAATTTTTATGAAAATGACGGATCAATATTAGATATGTATTCTGAAAATCCTAACGGAAATGATCCTTATAATTACAGTGCAGATGCCACACAAAGATGCGGATCAGCCGGATATACAAATGAAGGAGACTGCTACAACAGAGAACACATTATTCCGCAATCTGTATTTGACGAAAAAGCACCGATGGTTTCAGATGCTCATTTTATAACTCCAACTGATGGAAAAGTAAACGGAGTCCGCTCTAATTATCCGCATTCGGTTGTAGCAACACCAACTGAGACAAGTTTAAACGGAAGCAAATTAGGAGCAAGTACAACTGCAGGTTATTCGGGACTCGTTTTTGAACCAATAGATGAATTTAAAGGTGATATTGCCAGAATGTATTTTTATTTTGCAACGCGCTATGAGAATACTGTTGCAGGTTATTCATATCCTATGTTTAATGGTAGTTCGAACAAAGTTTTTACTCCTGCATTTTTAAGTCAGCTTCTTGCGTGGCACAATCAGGATCCGGTAAGCGCCCGCGAAATAGCGCGTAATAATGCTATCTATGCACGCCAGAACAATCGTAATCCTTATATTGATCATCCCGAATATGTTGCTGCTGTCTGGACTACAGAAGCAGATGATACAACTGTTCCAACTGCACCGACTAATTTAGCTGTAGCATCCAGCACTTCTAATTCAATTAATTTAACATGGTCGGCTGCGACAGATAACGTAGCTGTTACTGGATATGCTGTATATGTTAATTCGGTTTTTAAACAAAACGAAACCGGACTGAGTACGACAATTACGGGACTTACCCCTTCTACCTCTTATAATTTTTATGTAGTTGCCAGAGATGCTTCTAATAACACATCAGTTCCAAGTTCAATTGTGAGCGGAGTTACAGCTGCTTCAACCGGAGGAGGAAATACAGGCTCTGAAATTTTCTTTTCAGAATATATAGAAGGCAGCAGCAATAATAAGGTATTAGAAATCTCAAATTTCACCGGTGCTCAAATAGATTTATCTGTCTATTCAATTAAAAAACAATCAAATGGTGCCGGAGCATGGGGATCCGGATTAGCCCTAACCGGAACAATTAATGATGGTGCTTCTTATGTAATTGCTTATAATTTAGCAGCTACAAGCTGTTATAATATAGCTGATGCTAACCTATCAAGCAATAGCACTGATCTTCAATACAATGGTAATGACCCAATAGGATTATTTAAAAATAATGTCCTGATTGACATTATCGGAACTTTTAACGGAGGATCTCCAAACTTTGCGATAGATGAAACATTAAGAAGAAAACCAGGTATTAATAACCCAAATACTACTTTCAACAAAACCGGTGAGTGGAATTCATATTCTAGAGATACTTGTTCCGGACTTGGAAGTCATGCGGTAAAATTGTCAAATGAAGAATTTAATGCAGCTGAATTTTCAATTTACCCTAATCCGGTAAGACACCAATTCACAATTAACTTTAAAGATAGTAGTGATGAATCTTTTTCAATAGCCATTTATTCTTTAGTAGGTCAAAAGGTTTTTGAAAGACAAAATACTAACACGAAAACAGTTGAAGTTCAAAGTTTTTCAAAAGGCACCTATATTATTAAAATAACTAAAGACTCAAAAACACTGGCTAAAAAATTAATAATCAATTAATAAAAATCACGTGATACAGAATTAAAAAGCGACAAAATTGTCGCTTTTTTTTTTGAGTTGAATTGACTAAATTTGCACCTCAAAACAACAAACTACACAAATGATCCATTTCTTTGAAAACCAAAGCAAAACTGTTTTTGCCGTACAAACGCAAAACGAAATTTCAGCTCAAGACATTTCAAAATTAAACTGGCTTTTTGCCGACGCAAGTAAGATAGAAAAATCTGCATTGACTGGTTTTTTTGTTGGTCCACGCGCTACTATGATCACTCCCTGGAGTACAAATGCTGTAGAAATCACTCAAAACATGGGTGTTCCGGGCATTATCAGAATTGAAGAATTTCATCCGGCAACGGAAGATTTTACTGATTTTGATCCGATGCTTTCTCAAAAATTCAACGAATTAGATCAGGAAATTTTCACTATCAACATCCAGCCAGAACCAATTTTGGAGATTGATGATATTGCAACTTACAATAAAGTAGAAGGTTTAGCTTTAAGCGAAGAAGAAGTAGAATACTTAAATAATCTTGCTACAAAACTAGGAAGAAAATTAACAGACTCTGAGATTTTTGCTTTCTCTCAGGCTAATTCAGAGCACTGCCGTCACAAAATTTTCAACGGAACTTTTGTAATTGACGGTGAAGAAAAAGAAACTTCTCTTTTCAAATTAATCAAAAAAACATCTCAGGAAAATCCTAACGATATTGTGTCTGCTTACAAAGACAACGTTGCTTTTGTAAAAGGACCAAAAGTGCAGCAATTTGCACCAAAATCGGCAGACAAACCTGATTTTTACGAAATAAAAAAATTTGATTCTGTTTTATCTTTAAAAGCAGAAACACACAATTTCCCAACAACTGTAGAGCCTTTCAACGGAGCTGCAACAGGTTCAGGAGGAGAAATTCGTGACCGTTTGGCGGGTGGTCAAGGTTCATTACCATTAGCAGGAACTGCGGTTTATATGACTTCTTACTCTCGTTTGAACAATGACAGAAAATGGGAAAATGCTCTTGAAGAAAGAAAATGGCTGTACCAGACTCCAATGGATATTTTGATCAAAGCTTCAAACGGAGCTTCAGATTTTGGAAATAAATTCGGTCAGCCACTTATTACAGGTTCTGTTTTAACTTTCGAACATGGAGAAAACGACCGTAAAATTGGTTACGATAAAGTAATCATGCAAGCGGGTGGAATTGGTTACGGAAAATTAAATCAGGCAATAAAACATAAACCACAAGAAGGCGATAAAATCGTAATCCTTGGAGGAGAAAATTATAGAATCGGAATGGGTGGAGCTGCAGTTTCTTCTGCAGATACTGGAGCTTTCGGTTCAGGAATTGAGTTGAATGCTATTCAGCGTTCAAACCCGGAAATGCAAAAACGTGCTGCAAATGCAATTCGTGGTTTAGTAGAAAGCGACAATAATCCAATTGTTTCTATTCACGATCACGGTGCGGGTGGACACTTAAACTGTCTTTCTGAGTTGGTTGAAGAAACTGGAGGTTTGATCGATCTAGACAAATTACCAGTTGGAGACCCAACACTTTCGGCAAAAGAAATTATCGGTAACGAATCTCAGGAAAGAATGGGATTGGTTATTGGTCAAAAAGATATCGATACTTTGCAAAGAATTGCTGACAGAGAGCGTTCGCCAATGTATCAGGTTGGAGATGTAACGGGCGATCACCGTTTTACTTTTCAATCACAATCTAACGGTTCTAAACCAATGGATTATGCTTTGGAAGATTTCTTTGGAAGTTCTCCAAAAACGGTTATGACAGACAAAACTATCGACAGAAAATATGCTGATGTTGTTTACAACACTGCAGATTTTGAATCATATTTAAAAGACGTTTTACGTTTAGAAGCTGTTGCTTCAAAAGACTGGTTAACAAACAAAGTTGACCGTTGTGTTGGAGGAAGAGTTGCTAAACAACAAAATGCCGGTCCGTTACAATTGCCATTGAACAATGTTGGTGTAATGGCTTTGGATTATTTAGGAAAAGAAGGAATCGCAACTTCTATCGGGCACGCTCCTATCGCGGCTTTGATTGATCCTGTTGCAGGTTCGAGAAATGCAATTGCAGAATCTTTATCAAACATTATCTGGGCCCCGATTAAAGACGGAATGAAAGGAATTTCTCTTTCTGCAAACTGGATGTGGGCTTGTAAAAACGAAGGTGAAGACGCTCGTTTGTATGCTGCAGTTGAAGGCTGTTCTGAATTTGCAATCGAATTGGGAATCAATATTCCGACAGGAAAAGATTCACTTTCGATGAAACAAAAATATCCAAACGATGAAGTAATTGCGCCGGGAACGGTTATTATTTCGGCAGGAGGAAATTGTACCGATATTAGAAAAGTTGTAGAACCTGTTTTACAAAAAGACGGAGAATCCATTTATTATATCAATTTGTCTCAGGATGATTTTAAATTAGGTGGTTCGTCTTTTGCACAAATCAGAAATACAATCGGAAACGAAACTTCTACCATTAAAGACGCTTCTTTCTTCAAAAATGCCTTTAATACAATTCAGGAATTAATCGGCGAAAGCCAAATTTTAGCAGGTCACGATATCGGAAGCGGTGGTTTAATCACTACTTTATTAGAATTGTGTTTTGCAGATGTGAATTTGGGAGCTAAAATTGATTTCAGCGCTTTCGCAGAAAAAGACGTATTGAAAATCCTTTTCGCAGAAAACATCGGAATTGTTTTTCAGGCAAAATCTGATGCAACTGTTGAAGCTAAATTGAAAGCCAATAATATCGAATTCTTCAAAATTGGTTCAATTCAGGAAACTGCAGTTTTAGACCTTGGACTTTGGACTTTAGACATTCCGACTTATAGAGATATCTGGTTCGAAACTTCATATTTATTAGATCAAAAACAATCTAAAAATGGAACTGCAAAAGCACGTTTCGAAAACTATAAAAATCAGGTTTTAAATTATACTTTCCCTACTCATTTTACAGGAAAGAAACCAGAAATCGACAACTCAAAACCAAGACCAAAAGCAGCTATTATCCGTGAAAAAGGAAGTAATTCTGAGCGTGAAATGGCAAATGCTATGTACCTGGCAGGATTTGACGTAAAAGACGTTCACATGACAGATTTAATTTCTGGACGTGAAACTCTTGAAGATATTCAGTTTATCGGAGCAGTTGGTGGATTCTCTAACTCTGACGTTTTAGGTTCTGCTAAAGGTTGGGCTGGAGCTTTCTTATATAACGAAAAAGCAAAAACAGCTTTAGATAATTTCTTCAAAAGAGAAGATACTTTATCGGTTGGAATCTGTAACGGTTGCCAATTGTTTATGGAATTAGAAGTGATCAATCCGGAGCATGAAGTTCACGGAAAAATGCACCATAACGAAAGCCAGAAACACGAAAGCATCTTTACTTCTGTAACGGTTCAGGAAAATAATTCGGTGATGTTATCTACTTTGGCAGGAAGTACTTTAGGAGTTTGGGTTTCTCACGGAGAAGGTAAATTTAAATTGCCTTACGCAGAAGACCAATACAACATTGTTTCTAAATATGCTTACGAAGGATATCCTGCAAACCCAAACGGTTCTGATTACAACACCGCAATGCTATGTGACAAAACCGGAAGACATTTGGTTATGATGCCTCACATTGAACGTTCGACTTTCCAATGGAACTGGGCGTATTATGCAAAAGACAGAAACGACGAGGTTTCTCCTTGGCATGAAGCTTTTGTGAATGCTAAAAAATGGATTGAAAAAAACTAAATTTATTTTTCATTATATAGACAGCCTCAACAATATGTATTGCTGAGGCTTTTTTTTAGGATTATCTCTTTTCAAATAATTATTTTTTTTGAGTTTAACTTTTAAGTTAAATTCAAAAATGAATGGTTATTTTCTTGCAAAAATTAAAGTATATTAGCCAAAGAAATGCCCCATATTTTAAAAAAAGTTTCAAAACCTAAAACCGACATAAAATGAAAATCCTAAAAATATTCCTTTTTATCTTATTTTTTGTTACTATAAAATCACATTCACAAGTTCAGGTTGATCAAATCGTATATAAATCAAAAGAACATTATATTACCAATACCCTTCCTTACCATATTACCGGTACATTCCTGCCTCCGGACAAAAAAGAACCAAGCACAGTTTTAAATGACGACGGAACGGGAGTGATACAATATGATGATATGACCAAGAAAAAAATAAACTGGGGAATCGAATGCAATTGGGAAGGTACTGCTATACTTAAGGAAGGATACAACAGCGCTTCGTATACATTCTGGTACAGAACGGAAGACAGCGACGAATGGATGTACAGTCAGTTTTCTATTCATTTTGCTAAGAAAAAAATGTTTTTGATGGGCGATAGAATAAAATTTTATGAGGATTACAACGTACAATAAAGGCTTCGGCTAAATCTAAACCATTAAAAATGGATTATCTGCTTTTTCAATTGTTAGTAATTCCTAATTTAAGTTATAACTAATCAAAAAAGATTTCCACTGGGTTTATATACTTTACAACTGTTGACTATTTATTAAGCTTAAAAAATTAGTATACTTTAAAACTTCATTTAAGTATAAAATACAAAAACCTCAAATTTAAGTGAGTTTTTTCCTGTTATTAACCTGCCCTTTACTAACACGCATAATCGTTGTCTTCATATCTATGCGATTGGGGTTATCAATACCATATCTATTAAAGTTTGTAGTTGACCAACTTCTACCTTTTACCTAGCCCAGTTTTTCTTTATTTTATCCTTCCATTTACCAATCAGGTTTGTAAATTAAAAATTCCTTTGATAAATCTATAATTTTGTATTTATACGAATAATCATCGTTTACCAATTCTAAAGTATCTCCTTTAATTTCTTTAAAATTCTTGTTTATTAATCCTCCTCCTTGGGGATGTTCAAAATAAATTTGAATAATTAGACTTTTGCCATTATAATTGTAATAAGCCATATTTGCTTTTTTTGGATCTAATGATTTAATATCGCTCGGATAATAAACTTCAAATTCTCCAACTCGACCATTGGCATAGAATTTTAAAAATTGCTTTTTTAAACTATTAGGCCTCTGATTGTATTTTAAATTTATAGCGTCAACCAATTCATATAGTTTTGTAGTATCAATAACCTTATATACATCAGAATTTGAATTTGGTTCTATACTAAATCGATAAGGCTTAAATCTAATATTACCATAATCTGTTCGAGTGTAAAAACAACTTATCATACAAAGTGTAATTACTGTTAGTATTATTTTTTTTACCATGAAGTAAATATATTTGAAGTTTTATATTGAACATAGCCTTTCCAATACCAAGAAGTATTCGTAAATTCGTTATCATTAATAGCTCTGTGTATAATACTGTTTTGAATAGCATGTCGAATGTGTTCGCTATTAACGCCTACACGATAACCACCGTAACCAAAGGTTAATGCCCCTAACCTGTATTTAGTACCTATTTCATTTACTGGGGCATTTTTATGATTAACACCAAATCTATCTTTATAACTATGAGTACTTGCCTCTTCAGTTTCCTGATCAGTTCGACTTCTTTGCCCAGTAAACAAATTAAACCCTGCACTAAATTCCCCAACGGATAAATTCAAAGCAGCAGTTCTAAAACTATCATTTCTATCGCCTAATCTAGACTGTGAAATGCCAAGCCCACCATCATTTTCATACATCGCTCTAAAATCTCCAAAATGTAAACCAACAACTCCTGTTCTTTGCGTAAAATCTTTCATTCCATCTGTCCCACTCCAAAAATTTGTTCCCAATGAAAAACCTGTTCTTCCATCATCATATGACATTAGTATTGATTTACGTATTTCTAATCCATTTTTACCAAAACCATTATAATTGCTATTACTCATTATTCCTATTCCTCCGGAAAAACTAAAATCTCCACTACTATAGGTAACGCTTAAACTTGCTCCAACACCAGAGACGTTTCCGAAAGCAATACTTGGAGAGATACTAACAGTCCAGTCCCCAATTGGTATACCTACAGGTGGCATAAAAGCTCCAATTGCTGCACTTGCTGCAGAAGATCCAATGAAATTCCACATTCCTACATTACCACTTACACAACTATCTGAGAAAGTGGACGCCCCTAAAGTATTATATGCAATCCACCCTGTCACAGCACTAATTAATCCTGATTGTACAGACTTCCATCCCCAATCCCCGGTTGTCAAACCACTTGAAACATATCCTATCGCAAAAGAAAAAGCTGCAACTACTAAATCATCAAGCCCAAACCATTCACCATTCTTATCCGTGTATTTTAATGGATTATTAATACAATAACCATATCTATTAAAGTTTTGCGGATTAGTCGGATCCTGTACATAATTATCAGCCTGTAGGAATCGGTGCAGCTTTGAGTCATAAAGGCGTCCATTCATATGAATAAGTCCTACGCTCTGCAAGTGTTCATGGCCTGTGTATCCTCTGTCCAATATAGTAAGACCATTTAATACGTTTCCTGCCCCGTCCTGTACACTTACTATAGTTCCCCAAGCATCAAATAAACGTTTCTCTAACACAGTACCTGCCTGATTGGTTATAGCCAGAATACTGCCCTGATAATCTCTATGCAAATATAAGATTTGATCTTGTGATATTCCGCCACTATTGTAGCTCTTTTTGTATATTAATGGTGCCGAATAACCATCACCTCCCATATAAGTTACGAATTCTATTTCACCTGTTTGAATATTATGCTTAATTTCCATAGTACCATCAGCAGAGTAATGCTTATGAATAGGACGCAAATGTTTAGTTGCATCCAAACTACCGTAAAACATTACACTTCGATTGTTATTGTCATTGTAGGTAAAACTAATTTTGTCAATTCCGGCTTCTCTAATCTCTACGGGAGACTTGAATGTATTGTAGGTTATGTTGAGCTGGCGGTCTTTATAATCACTATCTGGGATTTCTTTATCAACCAAAGCTGTATTATTGGTTTTGCGAATCATAACATCATCATACCAAACGCTTCCAGTACCATTATTATCTAATCTAATGTTTAGTCTTTTGATATTAGCAGGCACCATAAAAGTTCCAGTAATTTGTGTCCATTGATTAACAGTATTGCTTACTTTATTATCAATCTGTGTAAAATAAGCGATTTCATTTTCGGTTTTCATGAAAAGAAAAATTTCTGCCTGAGGCCCATCACTCTTTACCCAGGCTGAATATGTATATTCAGTAGGTACAGTATTGTTTATTTTTACCCAGGAATTAGCATGAATTACTCTTTCTGAAACGCCCGCTACATTGGTTATTTTTAGAGAAGTATTTCCAGAATGGGCAGGTGTACTTTTATCAAATGAAATATTAGAATCAGTCAATGCCCATCCAGAAGAATCTTCCATACTGTCGTTATAAATTCCTTCTCTGTTAGCATAATAACCTGTAGCTTCCGGACTTAATGTTATCGAGGTATTTTGATATTTTTTAGCAGTATTGGCATAATTGTAAGTCCCTAATGTATTTGCTTTAATACGTCCGTCGTCTTCATAAGTTTGTGACACTTGTACACCTAATGCATTAGGATATTTAGTAAGACGATCTTGATTATCATATTCAAAAACTTCACTTGTACCAAAAAGGCTGTTAGTCCTACTCATAAGATTACCTCGTTGAACATTAAAATCAGTACTTAACTCCATGGTAGTAATTGTACCCAAACTATGTTTTGTGTTTGCTAAGTAGCCAAAGTCATTAGCATCATAAGTGTTATTAATTACAATTCCATTACCTAATGTACCCTTTTTTAATTGTCCACGGGAATTTACTTCGTCCGTTTTATAATATACTACCGTATTTGAAGAGTTTTCCATAGAATAAGCATAACCATTCTTGTAATTATGTTTTACACCGGTTGTACTCGTTTTGCTATTTAGTTTAGCCTCGCTAGTTTCTGCATTTACTCTTCCCCAATTATCATAACCTATCGTTTTGGTAAATTCTGCTCCATATCCTGTAATTTCTTTGGTGGTAACTAACCTTTTTTGAGCATCATACGTAAATTCAGTAGTAATTGTTTTGTTGCCATCACCAACGTCAGTATAAACAGTTTTTTGAAGCATTTTGTTATCAGGCAAAGCATTGTAGGTATAAACCGTACTAGTATTGGTATTAGTTCCTACGATAGTTTTACTGGTTAATTTGCCTGTCGTTGACTCAAGGTTGAAAACGGTAGTACCATTAGGAGTCGTCTCCTCTGTTTGCTCACCCAATGCATTGTATTTATATGAATAAGTTCCGGCAGATGGATCTGTCAGGCTGGTTTTTCTACCCCAACCATCTTGAGTTATGGAAATTTTATTACCTGAATAATTGGTTTCCTTTAAATTTCCATTCGCAAAATAGGTGTAATTTATAGTTCCTCCTATTGGAGCTTCAGTCATGGTAATGACATTTCCAATAGCATTTTTAGTAGCTGTTTTGATATTACCAGTACTACCATCAGTTACTGTGGTGATCAATTTATCATATGTTATATTAACCACTTTACCGGTAAAGTTCGTAACTGTTTGGGGACGGCTATACAAATCATACTCAGTTGTACTCCATAGAGATGCACTTCCAGTATGTGGCTCACTCGTACTGTAATTACGATCATAAATATCGTATTTGAAATCTTTATAAAACATATTACCTTGAATATCTTTAATACCTGTCCGTATTTTTCGTCCTAAGTCATCAAATAGCTCTTCGCTTTTACTTCCATCGCTATCTCCTGTTGTAGTAACAAGAGTATTTACATTGCCACTACGAGTATAAGAATAAGTATTATATTTACCCAAATAATCAGTCTTCCTCGTTTTTTTAAACCATGAATCATATAGGTAAGTTGTTGTTAAATTGTAGGGATTCGTTTCTGAATCTAATAAACCATTATTTGCATTATATGTAAACATAGTAGACAAACGTTCAACATCTGTGCTTTTTGTTAAGAAACGTCCATTGTAAGGTGAGGCCGGATTATATTCATAATCTGTAATTCTTGATTCTGATCCTGCTGTTATTGTTTTTTTAGTAATATTTCCAAAAACATCATAGACATTTTCTTCCCTAATTGAATTTGTATTATTTCCCCATTTTTCTATTTTTTTAAGCAAATTACTTTCAGTTCCTGTACCGTATCCATACGTTTCTTTCGTGCTCATACTATCACCAGAACTTGTCACGGTTTGAGTTTTACTAATTGGTCTGCTTGTTGTATAAGGGATTGCATAAGTAATACTACTTGTAGTAGTTTGCTCTGTAATTCCCCCATTTTTAAGTTTCGTTATAGATTCAGTAGGATTATTATAAGCATCATATTCAGTAGTGGTTTCAGTACTAGTGTTCTCGAGAATATTATATGAATTAGATTTTATATTTCGGCTTTTATAAACTTTAGTTGGCGATAAAGAGGTCTCGTAAAAAGATAGTGATTTGCTGATGAGTCCATACGGAGGACTTGTGTTAGTTTCGGCAAATCCTGTTGAATCATAATCGGGCGTAATACGGGCTATCCATACATAGTCTCCTCCTGGCGCTATAGTGACACCGGGCACTATTTTAATACTTTTTGTAGCCAATACTGTGTCATAATCATCTATTACAGAATAATCTACTATCACTGTGCTGGGTCTGTTCATATTTACTGCTGACTGATAAGCTGTTACCTCAGGGGAAATTAATCCTTCGTAAGTATAATTTTCAGTATTCGCTCCACGTAAATTAGGATCAAATTTAGAAATGCTACTTATAATTTTTCCATAATCATCAAACCAGTTAGTTCGCATTGTAGCCCGAAACCCCAAGAAACCCATTCCCTCCAAATTAAAAGTTGCGCCTGTATAAGAGAATAATTGCTTTTTATAAACAGTTGCACTTTCTTTTTCAAACATCGAAACTACCTGAAAGCTTGGGGCTGTTAAAATATCTGTATTGGGATATGAAGATATGTTAGGTACAGATGTGTAAACACTGACATCTTCTTCACTAATATCATATACTAACGACTTATAAGTAATACTTTCTTTTACCCCATTTCCTGTAGTAATTGATTTTAATAATTTATCAATACTAAAATCTTTTTGTGACTGGAAGTATATAATTTTATCATTTCTCATCAAAGCTATTTCCAGCTTTCGGTTGGGTTGGTTTGAACTATAAAATATAGGGAGTGATAAATAGTCAAATCCAACTTCTTCAGCCGTAAATATTGCATTACTTCCAACATTTTCAGTATAATTAAAAACACCGTTTTTATTGTAAGCAACCGCAAATTTTACGTATACATAATTAGCAGTAGTATTTGGGGGAAGGTAACAGGTTAAGGCTACTATATCCGTCTTTCCATCATTATCATAGTCCATCGGAATATAATGACTATTGCTATTAACAATTGCCTGATAATTAACCTGAGGATAATTCTGTTCTTCTTTGACAAAATTAGTCCCATTAGATGTAAATTTATACCATTCTGTGTGATATGTACTATTTTCTGCAAATTTTGGAGTAATAAAATCGGTTTTCCCATCTCCATTATAGTCCCCAACTAAGAATTTTCTATTTAAAAAGATATCGGCATCAGTTTTTGAAGTAAGTAACACCAATCCGTATGTTTGGCTCATTGTATAAACAAAAATGCTTCCATTTTCCCGTATCATAAAGTCTGATCTTCCATCACCATTAAAATCAATAACCCTTACATCTGATGCGTAGGTAATCTTATTTTGAAGTGTTCCTATATTTTTTAAATAATTGGATGCCAAAGTAATATTCAGATCAATGAAATAGACCTGATTGGGATAATATTGTTGATCTCCTCCATAAGTATAACATCCATTATTATCATTTGAATCACAATAGAGATTAGAATAACCTGAATTATCTATTGCAATAACATCAGTTAATCCATCACCATTAAAATCACCTGAAAGATATTTTTTTGATATAACTTGCTCCTCGGTTATTTCTTGGCAACCTACCTGATTACCTGAATAAAATTCTTTACAACCAGCAGAACGTGTATATGTTGGAAAATTAACTATTCGAGTAACTGGCTGATATAAGAAAGGAGCAGAAAATGAATAGGTCTTAAATGCAATGTTACCTTGTGGACTCGTTACAGGATGAACTGCAGTTATTCCCTGACGACTGGAAATCTTACCGTTTGCCATCAACCATGTAGAAGGAAAAATATCTTGAAAAAAACCAATATTTACAGGATACCCGATTCCCAATGCAGAAGCATTTCTGAGATCATTGTATATGGTGATTTTTGTTTTAGAATCCTTAGGATAAAGCAAATAATCCATAAATCCATCACCATCAAAATCACCTGAAACAGATTCCGTTTTAACAATACTTACTTCTTCGGTATTGTATATATTTATCCTGCTTTTTGTTAAACTTAAAGGTGTTTCGCCATAACTAAAAACTGTAGGATTATAGCTCTTGCTAGCATCTCCACTTTTTTCAGTAATACTTTTCAGTCTTTCATAGGCTAGCAAATTTACATCATAATCTAAAACATAATTTCTAAATCCTATTCCATTTCCAATAGTTTTTATTTCGCTTAAAATAGTATTCATTAGGATACTTTGTCCGGCTACATAAGATTGTTCGGGTCTTTCTCTTATTTTATAAACAAATCTAATTTGATTGATAGGTGTATTTACACCAGTGCTTCCGTACTTGATGTATTCAACACTTAAATTATTATTAGCAAGGAGATAATTATACGAAATTCGGACGCCTTGCGCATTTTCCCAATAGGTAATTCCCCAAGCGGTAATAGAGCGAGAATCAGTACTTGCTCCATATTCAGCTTTAGAACCATCCGGGTATTCTACCAAAAAAGAAGCAGGCCCATAATTAGCACCTAATGGTGAAACTCCGATAGCTTTAATCTTTACATTAGAGAAATTTTCGGTTTCATATTCGGTGTTATTGGCTCCGTAAACACCCGATTTCAAAATCAAACGCTGACCATCGAGGGCAAAACGATCATTTGCATCGAGATTTACCCCACCTACAGCATTATCATGAAATTTTGTTCTGGGAATACGAGTAATTGCAGATACACCCGAAATATTCCATCCATAACCTGCCAAACCATTACCTGCCATACTGTTGTATGCTAAACTAATCTTAGGTACAACATTATTGATGCCAGGTGGTACTGCAATAGGAATAACATAACCTGCCCCACCAGAAAGCGAAACAGACAATTGACCTTCAGTAATTCCTACTTCCTGCGAGGTACCTGTAAGTGCTGCAGTGGCTCCAGCAGATTTTGCAGTTGTATTATTGATTGTGGTTTTACTGATGGTAATTGTTTCTGTATCAGTATTTCCTCGTTTTATAGAATTTTCAGCTGATATTGGAGTTCCGCCAATGTCTTGTGCGTTTGTCAGTAAACTAGATACTAAAAATAAGATGGCATAATAAAAATATTTCATATTGTTATTGTTTCACAATTTTTATTGTTTTTTGTTCTCCTGCATTATAAATCAAAATCACCAAATAAGTCCCTGACGGATAATTCAAGAACGGTATGTTAAGTGAGTTGTATTGTTCTAGATTATCGTACTTTTTTAAAACTTGGCCATTTAAAGTGTACAAATAAACAGATGAAACTGCTTTATCAACAACCAGTTCCCACTTGATGTATAATTCTTCTTTTACCGGATTAGGATAATAGGAAATAACATCTTCGGGAGAAAATTTCAGAAAATCTTCTTCCTTAAGATCATCTATTTCTTTGGCAACGCCAGGTTTATGATTCGGATCAGTGCATTGCAAACACAACTCTCTTTTAATTTGATTGCCAGCGGTATCATAATCAAAATTGATTTTATTTTGCGCAATACTTAATAGTGAAAAACTTAAAAAGACTAGTAGTAAATATTTTTTCATAAACTATTTTTTTAATTCTTTTTCTATTGCAGATAATCTTTCGGAAAGCAATTTATAATTTTCATTTTCAGCTTTCAAGCGCTCCAGTTCTTTCTGTTGTTCTATGGTATAAAGAGTCAGTTCTTCTATTTTTTGAAGCAAAATATTAGACATTTCTCCTAATGAAATTCCTTTTTCCTGCATTTCTTTGGCAGAAGGCACATCGGGCAGGTGATTGTTTTTCTTTGTGAAATTTTCAATTTCGGAAAGTGTTGGTATTACATAATCTGATTTTAATTCTGATTTACCGGTGTAGTATTTTTGAAAAACATAATCTGCAGGAACAGCTAAATCTACTATTATTTCTTCAGCATGTATTTTACCTTTTACGGTTAGTTTCTGGTCGGGGTTTGTTGAACCAATGCCAACGTTACCATTCAAAATATAGCTATTTGCATTTCCAGTGATTTTTAAATTCCCTTTAGATTCTACATCATTTTTAGAATCAAGTAAGGTAATCCACTCACTCCAGGTGTTTTGAGCCCAAAATGCTTCCCGGTATTTAATTTTTGAATTATCCCAGCCTCCAAAATACAACTGACTGGTTTGATGGGACGTCAATCCATAAATCTCTAAAATCGAGCCAAACGAAGTAGGCCCCCCATTATTGTAATTATCCAACAGTCTAATAGACATTGGACTTATATTTGTTCGTGGCGGAAGTGAAGGATCAAAGCTTTGATGATTGAATTTTAACTCATTTACTTGTGAAAAGCAAAAAAAATGGACAATTAGAGCAAATAATAGTGTATGTGTTTTTTTCATAATTAATTATTTAAGTTTATTTTCAATTTCTGTTATCCTTATAGACAGCTCTTTAAAATTGTTATTTTCTTTTTCAAGGATTTCTATCTTTTTTGACTGTGTACTATTTTCTTTTTTCAAAAGATCCAGTTCTTTCTGCTGTTCTATAGTATAAAGAGTCAGTTCTTCAATTTTTTGAAGCAAAACATTAGACATTTCTCCTAAAGAAATTCCTTTTTCCTGCATTTCTTTGGCAGAAGGCACACTTGGCAGGTGATTGTTTTTCTTTGTAAAATCTTCAATTTCCGCAAGAGTCGGCATTACATAATCTGATTTTAATTCTGATTTGCCAGTATAGTATTTCTGAAAAACATAATCGGGTGCGATGTTGGTATCTACAATTACTTCTTTAGAGTGGATGGTTCCGTTTACTGTCAATTCACGGTCAGGATTTGGAGTACCCACACCAACATAACCATTTGTCCCTTTAATTACTAACGCGTTATCAGTAATTTGAGATCCATTTCCGTTATAAACTTGAAAATGTAAATTTTTATCATTTCCTCCGTTATTAATTTGAAATGCTTGTGCACTTGGGTCAAATATTTCACCGGTTCCTGCTTCTCTATTAAATGCTAAAGAACCAAAATACGGATTACCCCCATGACTAATACTTACACCTGTGCCTAATCCTTTTATTGTTAATTTTGAATTTGGTGCTGCAGTACCAATCCCTACATTTCCATTCCAAATATTGATAACATCACCTGTAGAGTCTCCAAATTTAATTCCACCATGCCAATGTAAATCCAAACCTGAAGATCCATTTACATGGAATGTACCAATAAAATAATTGTTTGGATCTCCAAAACCGACTATTTTATTGGTTGAATTTATCATAAATAAATTTCCATTAATAGTTTGGTCTCCATTAAAAGTATTCCCACCTCTTGTAGCTAATTCATTCCAAACGGGATTATTGGAACCAAGTCCGCGAGCAAATTTTCTAAAAAAAAGCCTGTCATTTTCTGCATAAGAACTGGCTATCTGCAATTGATGGTTGTTGCCGGGATTAGAGTGCCGCAAATTCAGTAAGTGATTATATCCTGTACCATCTACTTCTCCCACAGCATGTAAACCTTCATAAAAACCCGAAAGTAATTCTTTATTGAAATCATTTACTGTGGTAGAAACATATCCATTCCCTATTTGTTGCGAAAAAGAAACTACATTAACTAAAAGAAAAGAAAGAGTTAAAATTATCCTATTATTGATTTTCATGACTTATTTTTTGTCTGAATTTTTAGGCAAAAATAAACCAAAATTATTATTGTGTGCAAATCCATTCTAATTATTAATAAAATCATAATTAATTCTAAATATTAATCAGATTACTATTTTTCTTATAATAAATTGCTTTTAAAATTATCTAATTATTTTTTTAAACTTTCAAATCATTGTTATTATTAAAGTCCATCTACACTTTTAGAAAAGTAATTATTTGATAACCTTCATTAAACTTTTCTTTCTTATAAAAATATATCATGTATAAACAAAAAAACGTCCGAAAAAATCCGGACGTTTACTTATTGCTATATGTTCTTAAGAACTAATTATTCAGTACAATCTACTTTGGTCAATGTATTTTTTACATCAAATTTTAATGTTTTTCTGTCTTTAAAACTCACTTTCCCATTTGCTTCTACAATATCTCCATAACCTTCAATATAAGTTCCGTCTTTTTGTAAAAATACTACTTCCCGAATTGATGAAACACCTTCTGAATCAAAAGTATAATCAGCTATAAGAGTATCTCCATAAATATTTCCTATTAAAGTTCCTTCATTTTTATCTTTTCCTGCCAAATTATAACTTAGTTTCCCGTTTACTTCCTGATGAGAGTTTACATTAAAACTCATCTCAATAGTACTGCCTTTTGCATTCCAGGTATAACATTGATCTCCGGCTGGCTCTACAATTTCTGCTTCTTTAGGAGGGCTTGGAATTATTTCCGCAGGTGGTGGTGTTGATTCTTTTTTACAAGAAATAAATACACTTAACATAATCATTACTGCAAATATTTTTTTCATAATTTTAAATTTTACTGTTATGGTCTTATAAAATTAATTGAATAAAAAAAAATCCACTCGTATTACGAATGGATTTTTTTATATAATTCCCATACCAGGAATACATTTTAAGCATCTAAATCAACAGTAGTTTTAGCAGCAATTTCCTTGTATGTCCCGTTTACTAATTTTTCACGGATTGCTTCAAAAGCAGTAAGCGTTTCAGCAATATCAGCTAATGTATGCGATGCTGTTGGAATAACGCGCAATAAAATCATTCCTTTTGGAATAACCGGATAAATTACGATCGACAAGAAAATACCATAATTTTCTCTTAAATCATTTACCATTACCATCGCTTCCGGTACGCTTCCTTCAAGATAAACCGGCGTAACGCAAGTGTTAGTATCGCCAATATTAAATCCTTTATTTCTCAAACCATTTTGTAAAGTGTTTACGTTTTCCCATAATTTATCTTTTAAACCTGGGTTATCACGTAACATTTGTAAACGTTTTAATGACCCAATTGTTTGGATCATTGGTAAAGCTTTCGCAAACATTTGAGAACGTAAGTTGTATTTTAAATAATCAATTATGTCTTTATCTGCAGCTACAAAAGCACCAATATTAGCCATCGATTTAGCAAAAGTAGAAAAGTACACATCAATACCATCCTGACAACCTTGTTCCTCACCTGCTCCTGCTCCTGTTTTTCCAAGTGTTCCAAAACCGTGTGCATCATCAACCAAAAGACGGAAATTGTATTTCTTTTTCATTTCTACAATTTCTTTCAATTTTCCTTGCTGACCACGCATTCCAAAAACACCCTCAGTAATAAAAAGAATTCCTCCTCCAGTTTCTGTAGCTATTTTGGTAGCACGCTGCAGGTTTTTCTCCATACTTTCGATATCGTTATGTTTATATGTAAAACGTTTTCCGCTATGCAAACGAACACCGTCAATGATACAGGCATGACCATCAACATCATATACAATAACATCATTTCTTGTTACCAAAGCATCAATGATAGAAACCATTCCCTGATAACCAAAATTCAATAAATAAGCCGATTCTTTCATGACAAAAGCAGCTAATTCATTTTCTAATTGCTCATGATATTTAGTATGACCACTCATCATACGGGCTCCCATTGGGGCAGCAGCACCATATTGTAAAGCCGCATCTGCATCTGCTTTACGTACTTCCGGATGGTTTGCCAGACCTAAATAGTCATTCAAACTCCAATTCAAAACCTCTTTTCCCTGAAATTTCATTCTTGGACCTAAATCTCCTTCTAATTTTGGAAATACAAAATAACCTTCTGCCTGAGAAGCCCATTTTCCTAATGGCCCTTTATTGTTCTGAATTCTTTCGAATAAATCTTTTACCATAATATATGTAGTACTATTTTTTTAATTTAATCAGCGAGCAAAAATAAAAATTTATTCATTGGTATCATAATAATTTAAAAATGATTCGGTTTCAAAACGGCTCTTTAATAAACTTTTAAGGAAAAAATTTCAGACTTGAAGTAAATTTCCTCGTAAAATCTTAATTCATTTTCAAAAATTCAATAATTTAAAGATGTTATAAATTTGACAAAAGGCACTCACATTGTTTTTATTTTTATTAATTTTAAAACACTTTAAACAAAAAATCTTAACACCTGATCTAATGGCTTTAAGCAACACGAAAGACCTAAAATTAGCCGTTCTTATTGATGCTGACAACGTACCCTACAGCAATGTAAAAGGTATGATGGAAGAAATAACCAAATTTGGAACCCCAACAACAAAAAGAATTTATGCTGACTGGACCAAGCCAAATTCTAATGGATGGAAAAGCGTTTTACTCGAACACGCCATAACACCTATTCAGCAATATAGTTATACCGTAGGTAAAAACTCCTCAGATTCAGCACTGATTATTGATGCTATGGATTTGCTTTATTCAGGTAAACTGGATGGTTTTTGCATTGTTTCCAGTGACAGCGATTTTACACGTCTTGCCATTCGTTTACGGGAATCCGGCATGAAAGTAATTGGTATTGGCGAAAAGAAAACCCCAAACTCCTTTATTGTTGCCTGTGACAGGTTCATTTATATTGAAGTTCTGGATGGTGCCATTCAAAAGAAAAAACCAAAACCGACTGCTACAACAGATTCAAAAAAACCTGCGGAAAAGCCAGCTGCAAAGGCTTTAGCTAAAATAGACACTGGTACAATTGATTTAATTGAAGCCACAATTGAAGATATTGAAGATGATGATGGCTGGGCTTTTTTAGGCGATGTTGGAAACTTAATTGTGAAGAAAAAACCCGAATTTGACCCTCGTAATTATGGTTTTTCTAAACTGACGCCAATGTTGAAATCATTAACAGATATCCTGGAGATAGATGAAAGAGAGTCTGACAAAAAAGGTATCAAACATGTTTATGTCAGGCTGAGATTCAACTAAATCAAATTTATATTTTAAGATTAAAAAAACATGAGACAAAAATTCTTTATCTACGGCTTCTTGTTGTTTCTAATTGTTGCCGCTATATATTATTATTTCAAGCTTGGTTTCTTATTGCTAATTATTTTACCCATTTTGTTGGTTATTGGAATTTTTAATACCCTTCAGAAAAAACATGCCATCTTGCGAAATTTTCCTGTTTTGGGCTATTTCAGATATCTTTTTGAAATGATTGCGCCTGAAATTCAGCAGTATTTTATCGAAAGATCTACTGATGGAAAACCTTTTTCCAGAAATCAGCGTTCATTAGTATATCAAAGAGCCAAAAATATTGACTCCAATACACCTTTTGGAACCCAGTTAAATCTCAATGAAAGAAGTTACGAAGGAATCAAACATTCTATTTTTCCGGCAAAAGTAAACGAAGAATTACCGCGGGTTTTAGTAGGCGGGCCAGACTGCAAACAACCTTATCTGGCTTCATTACTAAATGTTTCTGCAATGAGTTTTGGTTCACTTAGCGAAAATGCAGTCCGGGCACTTAACATTGGAGCCCAAAAAGGAAAATTTTATCAAAATACAGGAGAAGGAGGACTTACTGATTACCATCTCGAAGGCGGAGGTGATATTACCTGGCAAATTGGAACAGGCTATTTTGGATGCCGCGATGCACATGGAAATTTCAGTCCCGAAAAATTTACTGAAAAAGCTAACCTTCCGAATGTAAAAATGATTGAAATTAAACTTTCTCAAGGCGCAAAACCCGGGCATGGCGGTGTACTCCCTGCAGCAAAAAACACAGTGCAAATTGCAAAAATAAGAGGCGTTGAACCACACACTTTAATTCTTTCTCCACCAAGCCACAGTGCTTTTTCTAATGCAAAAGGATTGGTACATTTTATAGCACAATTGCGTGAATTATCGAACGGAAAGCCTATTGGTTTTAAATTATGTATTGGAAACACTTCTGAGTTTGAAGCTATCTGTCATGAAATGATTGTAGAAAACTGTTATCCTGATTTTATTACAGTTGATGGTGCCGAAGGAGGAACCGGTGCCGCTCCTTTAGAGTTTTCTGATGGCGTAGGAATGCCTTTTGAACCCGCTCTGATATTTGTAAACAAGACACTTACAGGATTAAATATTCGGGACAAAATACGTATTATAGGAAGTGGAAAAATTATTTCCGGATATTCAATTCTTCACGCCATTGCTTTGGGAGCAGACATGTGCAATAGCGCCAGAGGATTTATGTTTTCTTTGGGCTGTATACAGGCACTACGCTGCCACAATAATGAATGTCCTACAGGAGTCGCTACTCAAAACAAAATGCTAATGAAGGGTTTGGTAGTGACCGATAAATCAGACCGAGTATATCATTTTCACAAAAACACTCTACATGCTGCGAATGAACTTTTGGCAGCAGCCGGAAAAACAAGTTTTGCCGATGTTGACATCAATATTTTTATGCGTGGAGATGAATTTACAAATTTATCCGACTCTTATTTCCCTGATAATTTATCGAATGTAACCAATCATTAATACAAAAGCCTCTTTGTTTACAAAGAGGCTTCTTTTTATATTTAAAGTTAAATTCAGAGCTTTGCAGCCACCTTTTTTACTGCAGAACCTCCAGAACCTGTAAAAGCGGCCCATTCTTCTTTACCTATTAATTGTTTTGCAATAATGGAGTTATTATAGGCTAATAAATAAACATCAAACTTCACATCTTCATCGATCAATTCTTTAGAAATCTGATTATTCTCGATCATTCCTTTCAATAAATCGGGAAATGATTTGCCGTAAGCTAGTTTGTTTTCATCTGTTTCCTCAAGATTGGTTTCAATTCTTATTTCAATTTTATTATCTTTTAAAAATGCTTTGGCACTGGTACTGGTAATATTTGGACCATTTATAGAACTCGAAGTATTGTAGGTCGTTACGTGTTCCTGAATTTTTTGCTTTGTATTTTTACAACTTGCCAACATTAATACAACAACAAAAACAAATGCGATTTGGGTAGTTTTTTTCATAATTTTTTAGGTTTTTAAGTTAATTTGTATTAGATTTAACTCAAACATAATAAAATATTAACACAAAAACAACATTTTAAAAAATTAAAAAACTTTTAACCCTCTAATAGTAAGCTCGTTATATTAAGGATGAATTATAAGGCATTGATAAATCAAAAAAGCCTCAATAATCGAAATTAAAGAGACTTTTAATATACAAGAATTTAATCTGTTTATATTATAAAAATCTAATTGATTATTTTAAATATTGAAGCGATTCCTTTGTGAGCACTTCCTTATTTAAAACAGTATTATCATCAGCTAAATAATAAAGGTGAAATTCTACTCCTTCTTCTATTAATTCTGTAGGGATCTGATCTTTTTTAATCATGGATTGTCTCATTTTTGCAAATGCTACAGAAGTAGCAACTTTCTTGCCCTCGTTTTGTTTTAAATTAGTTTCAAAACGCAATTCTATTTTGTTATCATTAATGTAACCTCTT
Source organism: uncultured Flavobacterium sp. (assembly GCA_963513545.1). Taxonomy (GTDB): domain Bacteria; phylum Bacteroidota; class Bacteroidia; order Flavobacteriales; family Flavobacteriaceae; genus Flavobacterium. The sequence goes on along the minus strand of CAUPQW010000001.1, from coordinate 288,804 downwards.
GCTGTAGTAAGCGTAACATTTTCGGCTCTAAAACTCGGAGCAATAGTTTTGTTGTACGTAACAACATACTCCTGAAGTTTTTGTTTGGTATTTTTACAGCTTATCAGCAACATTACAACAAAAAGAGTAAAGGCGACTTTGGATATTTTGTTAATCATAACTTTTGGTTTGATGCTATATTTCAACTTTTATTACAATCTTATTCAGTAATCCTTCTGTAATCATTGGTGCATGCACATCCTCAGGGAAAAGAATTACAAATTGATTTTCTTTCAATTTAAAAAACATATCAGGTGCATCACTAAAAAAACGTACGTCTTTCTCTTCATTATAACCACCATTTGGAGTTTTGCAGTCTGCTCTTGGTTTCCATGCAAAAGTTTCTGTTTCACTTATACAAAACTGAATATCAATATTTTTATCGTGACATTCAAAAGTTGCCAGACTCTCTTCTATTGTTTTTCCTTTACCCTGAAAACCAAAAAACTTTACACCATCTGTTTCATGTTTAAAATCTGCCGGAAGGTTTTGCACATCATTATTGCGTAAATAATCAAAAGCTTTTTTAAAAGACGGATGCAAAACTTCATATTTTGTTGCATTTTCTAATAAATCTATTATCATAATTCTTTTATCGTTTAAAGTGATTTTTTCTTGTAAAAATAAGACAATAATTTATTCCAAATCCTATAAATTATTCAATTTACAAAATCAATTACAACTTCTTTGTAACTTTGTTTATCTCAAATTTCCTTAAAAATAGCCAGTGCTCCATTTGAAAAATTATAGAAGACTTTATTTCCTGTTGCTTATATCGGTCATTTTTCTTGGAATTATTTCCCGAAAAACTGATTTTATCCCCTTGTACTTTGGAGATTTTCTCTATGCTGTGATGATCTATATTTTGACAAGAATAGTTCTAATCAAAAACAAACCGGTTCAAATTGGCATTCTTTCACTTTTTGTCTGTTACTGCATTGAATTCTTTCAGCTTTGTCAGGCAGAATGGATTATTGCAATACGAAAAACACTTTTTGGAAGATATGTCCTGGGACAAGGTTTTTTATGGACTGATTTGATAGCATATACTTTTGGAATAGCAGTTACATTAATTATTGAAAAAAATATTTTAAAAAAAGTGAACTTATGAAACTCGTTTTTGCATCAAACAACCTGAATAAAATTAAAGAAATTCAAAGCATATTAAACGGATCTATCCAAATATCAAGCCTGAAAGAAATTGGCTGTCACGAAGAAATACCGGAAACAGCGGATACTATAGAAGGAAACGCTATTTTAAAAGCCAATTATGTAACTGAAAAATACGGTTACGATTGCTTTGCCGATGATACCGGACTGGAAGTTACAGCTCTAAGTGGAGCACCTGGTGTTTTTTCGGCGCGATATGCCGGAGAACAAAAAGATGCAAATGATAATATGGATAAACTTTTAGATGCTTTAAAAGATGAATCTGACAGAACTGCAAAGTTCAAGACCGTTATTGCATTAAACTTAAACGGAGAACAGCATCTTTTTACCGGAATTGCAAAAGGAGAAATCACCCTCAGTAAAACAGGAAACCACGGGTTTGGATACGATCCTGTTTTTCAGCCTGAAAATTATACGGAAACTTTTGCCGAATTAGCTTCAGAAATAAAGAATAAAATTAGTCATCGTGCAAAAGCAACAGAGCAACTAATTGATTTTCTGAACTCAACAAAATAATTGTTTAAAATACAACATTTAAATAGGTAAATTTTATATTTTGAGACGTGTTTTTTTAGATTTACTGTCAAAATGTTTTTTATTACAAACATAACTTTTTGATAATCAAATCATAACAAAAACACAAATCTTAAAATAGCATTAGTTTATATGAATAATTAACAGTAATTTTGCACCCTATTTTAAATACACATATGAATAAATTTGAACAATTAGGATTGAATGAATCGTTACTGAAGGCGATTTTAGATCTAGGATTTGAGAATCCGTCGGAAGTACAGGAGAAAGCGATTCCCCTATTATTGGAAAAAGACACAGATATGGTTGCGTTGGCTCAGACAGGGACAGGGAAAACGGCAGCTTTTGGTTTTCCGCTAATTCAAAAAATTGATGCTGACAACAGAAATACACAAGCATTAGTTTTATCGCCAACACGAGAACTTTGTTTACAGATTACCAACGAACTTAAAAACTACTCAAAATACGAAAAAGGTATTAATGTGGTAGCAGTTTACGGCGGGGCTAGTATTACAGAGCAAGCCAGAGAAATTAAAAGAGGAGCGCAAATTATTGTAGCTACTCCGGGGAGAATGCAGGACATGATCAACAGAGGTCTGGTTAACATTAAAAATATAGATTACTGTATTCTTGATGAGGCTGACGAAATGTTGAACATGGGATTTTATGAAGACATTGTATCTATTTTATCAGATACTCCGGATGAAAAAAATACATGGTTGTTCTCTGCAACAATGCCACAAGAGGTTGCCAGAATTGCAAAACAATTTATGAGCGACCCATTAGAAATTACTGTAGGAACTAAAAATTCAGGTTCTGCAACAGTTTCTCACGAATTTTACCTGGTTAACGCACGTGACCGTTACGAGGCTTTGAAACGTTTAGCTGATGCTAATCCGGATATTTTCTCTGTAGTTTTCTGCCGTACAAAAAGAGATACTCAGGCTATTGCCGAAAAATTAATTGAAGACGGATATAGCGCTGCTGCGTTACACGGAGATTTATCTCAGGCACAGCGTGACGGTGTAATGAAATCTTTCCGTGGGAGACAAATTCAGATGCTTGTTGCTACTGACGTTGCTGCACGTGGTATTGATGTTGACAACGTAACACACGTTGTAAATTATCAGTTACCTGATGAAATTGAAACTTACAACCACCGTTCTGGTCGTACAGGTAGAGCCGGAAAACTAGGAACTTCTATTGTAATCGTTACAAAAAGTGAGTTGCGTAAAATTTCTTCTATCGAAAGAATTATCAAACAAAAATTCGAAGAAAAACAAATTCCTTCCGGAATCGAAATCTGCGAAATTCAATTACTGCACTTAGCAACAAAGATTAAAGATACTGAAGTTGATCACGAAATTGACAACTACTTACCAGCAATCAACAATGTTCTTGAAGATTTATCTAAAGAAGAGCTGATTAAAAAAATGGTATCTGTAGAATTTAATCGTTTTATTGCTTATTACAAGAAAAACAGAGATTTATCATCACAATCTGGAGAAAGACGTGAGAGAAACGATTCTGAGCCAAGAGAATTCAATAATAATGGAGCAGTTCGTTATTTTGTAAATATCGGTTCAAGAGACAATTTTGACTGGATGACATTAAAAGACTACCTGAAAGAAACTTTAGACTTAGGTCGTGATGACGTTTTCAAAGTAGATGTAAAAGAAGGTTTCTCTTTCTTTAACACTGATCCGGAACATACTGACAAAGTAATGGAAGTATTAAACAACGTACAATTAGAAGGACGTCGTATTAATGTTGAAATTTCTAAAAATGACGGTGGCGGAAGACGTGACCACAATAATCGTGGTGGCGGACGTAGTTCTGGCGGACCAAGAAGAGAAGGAAATTTTGCTCCAAGACGTGAAGGTTCAGGAGGTGGATTCAGAAGTGACAGAAACTCAGCTCCAAGACGTGAAGGTTCAGGAGGAGGTTTCAGAAGCGACAGAAATTCTGCCCCAAGAGAGGGAGGTTTCAAAAGAAACGAAGGAGGTTCAGAAAGAGCTCCAAGACGTTCTGAAAGCTTTGGTGATTCACCAAGACCAAGAAGACCAAGAAGAGATTAATAATTTAATATCTTAAAATACAAATCCCAGATTCCAGATATAATTGGAATTTGGGATTTTTTCTTATATCAAATAATCTTATCAGTGTCTTTGTTAATTTTCTGATAATTATATTCCAAGACTACGAAATATTTAATCCCGATTTACTACTTTTAGTGCTTTAAATCAGGATATGAAATATTTCGCAATTTTCTTTTTCACACTATTCTCAGTTATCGGTTTCGCACAGGAAACGTCATCTACTGTTCCTCAACGGGTTTCCGGTTACATTTATAACGACAATAGTAAAGAGCCTATTCCCAATGTAAATGTCATTAACACCAACAAAGTGCGTGGTGCTATGTCTGATGCAAAAGGATATTTTGAAATAGATGTTCAGGTTAACGACACCCTTCATTTTTCCATTTTAGGTTTTCAATCCCTAAGAATCAGAGTTACAAATGACTGGATAAAAAATAAAGTCACAAGAATTCAGCTTACCGAAAAAGCAATTGCTCTTGAAGAAGTTGTTATTGCTCCTTTTAGTTTAACCGGTTATCTTGAAGTGGATTCAAAATTAATTCCAACCAAAGAAAATTACCGTTATAGTATTTCCGGGCTTACACAAGGTTACGAAGCAGGTGAATATTCTCCAAACGCTTTCGGAAAAGTTTTGGGTTCTATTTTTAATCCCGCCGATATGCTCTATAACTTCTTTGGTAAAAACGGGCGAGAACTTAAGAAGCTTAAAGAAATGAGAAAAGATGATACTGTTCGAAATCTTCTGGAATCAAAATACGATCGCGAAACTGTATCTGTATTGTTAGGTGTAAGCAAGGACGAAATTCCGGAAATCCTGCATCGATGCAGTTATTCAGATGCTTTTATTCAGGAAGCAAATGATTTACAAATTATGGATGCTATCAGTGCCTGCTATGAACAATATAAGGTATTGAAACGAAATTAATTTTTAGAAACACACATATAATTAATCCTCAATTTTAAAAATTGGGGATTTTTTTATGTCTTTAAGGATTTTAAAAACACTACATTTACTTTAATGTTATTAATTTAATTTAAAATCAACATATTATGGCAAAGAGTCAGGATGCTAAAAAAACAACAAAAAAAGAACCGCTAAAAACGGCTAAAGAAAAAAAAGAAGAAAAGAGAGAAAAGAAAAACTCTCCTAAAAGGGATTAATTTTGATAGATACAGCCACAGTTTTCAGCTCTCAGCTAACTGATTACCAAAAACTGCGGCTGTTAACTTATTTAACCGGAATATTAGAAAGGATTTCTAATACAAACTTCCAGTATTTCTGAGCTGATGAAATACTAGCTCTTTCATCTGGAGAATGTGCACCATGAATTGTTGGTCCAAAAGAAATCATATCCATATCAGGATAATTTGTTCCTAAAATTCCACACTCTAAACCAGCATGACAAGCAACTACTTTTGGCTTTTCGCCATTTTGTTTTTCGTAAATATCTTTTAAAACTTCTAATATTTCAGAATTTACATTTGGAGTCCAACCTGGGTAAGACCCTGAAAATTCCACTTCGCAGCCAACCAATTCAAAAGCGGAACGCAATGCATTTGCTAAATCAAATTTTGAAGTTTCAACAGAAGAACGCGTCAAACATCCAATCAAAATTTCCCCATCTTTTACAATAACACGAGCAATATTATTTGAAGTTTCTACTAAATCAGCCATATCAGCACTCATTCTGTAAACACCGTTATGTGCAGCATAAATTGCTCTGATTATTCCTTCCTGAACACCTAAATCCATTACTTTCTCTGGCAAATCACATTTTACGATTTCAATTGATAAGTTTGGCTCAGTTGTTTTATACTCGGCTTTAATATCATTGATGATTTCCTGCATATCAAAAATATAAGCTTCATCGAACATTTCAGAGATAATTACTTTCGCTACACTTTCTCTTGGAATCGCATTTCGTAAACTTCCGCCATTAATTTCAACAACCTGTAATCCGAAGTTTTCGAAAGCGTCAAATAATAATCGGTTCATTATTTTATTGGCATTCCCCAACCCTTTATGAATATCCATTCCCGAATGGCCTCCATTCAACCCTTTTACGGTAATAATATGACCAACAGAACCTTCCGGAACTTCTTCTTCATGATAGGTTCTTGTAGCTGTTACATCAATTCCACCTGCACATCCAATGTCTATTTCATCGTCTTCTTCCGTATCCAGATTCAACAAAATCTGGCCTTGCAGGATACCGCCTTTAAGATTTAATGCTCCGGTCATTCCGGTTTCTTCATCAATTGTAAACAAAGCTTCAATAGCAGGGTGTGGAATATCTTTACTTTCCAGAATTGCCATAATTGTCGCTACTCCCAGCCCATTGTCCGCTCCAAGTGTCGTACCGCGGGCACGTACCCAATCACCATCAACATACATGTCGATTCCTTGTTTGTCAAAATCAAAAACCGTATCAGCATTTTTTTGGTGTACCATGTCCAGGTGTCCCTGCATTACTATTGATTTGCGGTTTTCCATTCCCGGAGTTGCCGGTTTTCTAATGATTACATTTCTGATTTCGTCTTCAAAAGTTTCTAAACCTAAGCTATTTCCAAAGTTCTTCATAAACTCAATCACACGCTCTTCCTTTTTAGACGGACGCGGAACGGCATTTAGATCTGCAAATTTATTCCAAAGTGCTTTTGGCTCCAGATTTCTTATTTCCTGACTCATTATATTTTGTTTGATGTTTAACAATTAAGAGCTCCAAAGTTACAAAGTTTAAATTCTTTTTCGATACTAATTAATATTGTATTTATATTTACGTATCCAAAATATATACCGTGAAATCAAAATACATTTTACCTTTATTTCTTTTAATTCAAATCATCTTTTTAAAAATCCTGCCTTATTTTCCTGATTTTGTTGAAGGGGCATACAGCAACAATTTTTATATTAGGATTTCACATTTCTCGAGAGAACTTTTAGGAAAAATTCCTTTTTCTGTTGGCGACTGTATTTATGCGATTTTAATTATTTCTATAATTGGCTGGTTTTGGGAAATTAGAAAGACCTGGAAGGCACAGTGGAAAGACCATCTTCTTAAAATCTTAGGCAAAGTTTCAGTTTTTTATTTTTTCTTTCATCTGTTTTGGGCATTCAACTATTACCGTGAACCTCTTTTTCAAAAAATGGATATTAAAAAAGAATATACAGATGCTGAATTATTAGCTTTTACAAAAAGGTTAATCGTTAAAACGAATGAAATTCAGTTGAAGATTACCAAAAACGACAGCTCAAAAGTAGTTTTCCCTTATTCACAGAAAGAAGTTTTTCAGATGAACTTAAACGGATACGATAATCTGGCCAAAGAACATTCTTACTTTAAATACGAAACCCTAAGTGTAAAAAAATCGCTATTCAGTATTCCCTTAACCTACATGGGTTTTGGAGGCTACCTAAATCCGTTTACCAATGAAGCTCAGGTCAATGATTTATTACCTATGTATAACTTTCCTCTTACGAGTTCTCATGAAATGGCCCATCAAATGGGTTTTGCAAGCGAAAGCGAATGTAATTTTATTGGAGTTCTGGCATCGGTTAAAAATGACAACTTATATTATCAATATTCAGGATATAGTTTTGCTCTGCGCTATTGCCTTGGAATCTGGCAATTTAAAAATGAGAGAATTTTTGAACAGTTAAAAAAACAAACGCATACAGGAATTCTAAAAAATTACAAGGAAAGTCATGATTTTTGGCAGAAATACGACACTTTTATTGACAAAGGATTTCACTTACTTTATGACAATTTCTTAAAAACAAATAATCAAAAAGACGGAATGGAAAGCTACAGCAAGTTTATCGATTTGATGATTAATTATTACAAAGGAAAAGAGTTTTGATATTTTTCCTTTGTAATAATTAATTACAAAATAACTGACAAGCTTTTGAAACCTGTCAGTATAAATCTTTAAGGTAAAACTTCTATTTCTAAACCTGAATTCCAGTTTTTATGTTCATTTTCATAATATAAATATGCTGAAGAAGCCACTCCTTTATATTTGCCGGGAACAATTGCCTTTAAATCGATGTTGACATTCCTGGTTTCTTTACTGTCTAATTTCCTGAAATACAACACTAATTCACTATCAAATATTTCGTAATAATCGACTGTATTTTTCTCTGTAAGTTCTTTCAGCTGCCACGGCTCCGGTGTAAGTCCGCCCGGAATTCCAATTCTTACAATGGGATTTGAAACCTGGTTATTACTGCTGTTTTGAATTTCAATTTCAAGTCTTGCTGTTTCGCTTATTTTTATTGTGTTTTTCAACAGTTTTGTTTTCAAAACTAACTTACAATCTTCAGAATTATGAGGCTTATACGTTTGATATTGTACATAAAATAAATAAGGTACTGAAGCCTGATCCGGAATTTGAATAGAAAAATTATTATTGCCTGAATTTACATTTAGATTTTTCAAAATTACATTTCCTTCTTTTTCTTTTTGTGTTACGCCAATTGGCTGATTATTTAAATGCAGTATCGCATCTTTTAAAGGAGCATTATAAGAAGCAATTTTAGTATATTCTGTAATAGCTTTCAAAGCTAAGGCCGTGGCTTGTGTTGATCCAAATCCGTAAACGTTTTTTGATGACTGAATGTAATCTAACACATCCGAAACCTGTTTTGTAATCTCGCCTTCTTTCAATAAAGCAAGAGCATAAAGAGAAGCAATCTCCATACTCATCGATCTTCCGTAACTATTAATAATCGATTGTTCTGCCTTTAAATCTTTAAAATTCTGTTTGCCTATCGCTGTTTTAATTAATTTCATCAATTGTTTATATTCTTCTTTTTTATTTAAGTTGAAAGATGTTAACGCTATCAATTCCATTCGGTATAAATCTCTGCTTTTTAAGGATTCTTTTAAAGCAGTTTCATATTGCTTGTCAAAATCTTTTTGACCTACTTCTGATAAAACATATACTATATAAGCATTATTTACTACATATTTAATTCCTGAGAAGCCATATTTTGCCGGATTTTGATTAAACCCACCCTTATCATCTTTTCTCGAATTCAGCCATTTTAGATTCCCTTCAATAAGTTTTTTATCGATATTAATAAATTCCTTCATTTCATTAAATTGTAACAAACCATAAGCTGTTAAGGCTTCATTACCTGGATTTCCTCCGTACCATTCATAACCACCTTCTTTCGATTCATAGTTTCGTAACTTTCTGTATCCAATTTCTAAGTATTTCAAAGCCCTTTCTTTAAATTCAGGCGAAATATTTCTGAACTTCAATAACTGCATTGCCATGATGTTAGGATAATTTGATGACGAAACCTGCTCAAAACAACCCGAAGGTTCACGCATCATACTTTGCAGCCCATCAAAAATTGAAGAAAACGGATTATATAACAGTTTAAATCCGGCATCTACTGAACCTGGCATCGGCTCTGTAATAGTAAAATCTGCATTATGCGATTTTGTTCCGGCAATATCGACATTCATAGGAAAGCCTTTTGCATAAACAGCAATAAATTTCAGGATTTTTGTTCTGTAATTTTCTCCTTCTAACGTAATTTCCAAAGGAAGTTTTTTACCAGTCGTTTTGGCCGTTATTGAAATATAAATCGTTTTCGCTTCTTTTGGTTTTAATTCTACCGACTGACTATTATCTTTTTTATCAAAATCAACTTTACAATTTAGTTTTATATTATTTTCGGAATTATTTTTTACCCAAACTGGTAGCTGTATCACATCTTCCTGCGAGGCATAAACAGGAACTTTTACATCACTTTGAATTAATTCTTTTACTGCATAAGATGTTTCTGCTCTTCCAATATCTCCTTTATAAGAAGTACCTTCACCCACTATTTTGAAAGAAGTATTATCATCAGAATTGTAAAATTCAAAATTAGCTTCGCCTTTATTATTTGTTTGTATAATTGAATTCCAATAAATACAGCTTCTAAAATCTTTTTTTTCTTCGACAATCGTTGAACCATATTTTGGGGCATAAAAATTATCTGCCTCATTAAGCTGTTTTATACCGGATTTTAAAATGTTCTGAAAAGTGTAATTATACTTCTTTCCTAAAATAACATTTCCGGTTAGCAATTTATTCTTTGTTGTTATAATAATTACACCATAAGCTCCACCTGAACCATATATTGACGTGGCAGAAGCATCTTTTAAGATGGTAATTGATTCGATTAAGTGAGGTGACAAGTTTCCTAAAATAGACGAATTTTCATTGTTTGCATATGGAATTCCGTCTAATACGATTAAAGGCTGCCCCGATGAACGGCTGCCGTAAATTGAAGATGTTCCCCGAATTCTAATTTTATCAGCTCCGCCCGGCTGACCGGACGCTGATGTAATTTGAACCCCTGCAACTCTTCCATTTAATGCTGAAGAAATATCCTGACGTGTGACTATAGAAACTGCACTGGTTAGCGATGATTTTCTTTGATAACCATATCCTACAACCACAACTTCATTAAGAGCATTGTTTTCTGAATCTAACAAAACCGAATTTACAACTGGTTTTGCATTTACGGCTTCACTTACAGGTTTCAAATCGTTATAACTAACCTCCAGAATATCTTTATTTGAAAGTGTGTCTTTCATTTTCAAAAAGACCTTTTCATTTGAAATCGAGTTTGTTATTGTATATTGTCGGCTGTTTTTGCTTTCGACTGCGAGATAGGCCAAATCTGAAAAAGGAATTCTATTGAATTTAAAATAACCGCTTGAATTACTTTTTGTTTCAAAAACTTTTCCTTTATCTGTAAAAAAAAGCACTTTTGCCGAAACTGGTTTTTGCTTATAATTTTGCACAAAACCTTCTACTATATTGCTTTTTTCAGGTTCGAGGTTTTGTCTCTCCAAAAGTAATTTTTCAAGATTCTCCTGATTGTATTTCCTCCATCCGTGCGTATTTAAGAGCAAATCAATAGCCTGTTCCTTTTCTTCCAATTTTTTATTAATATCGAAATAAAATCCCGGTTCATGGATTTTCCCTTTTAATTCTGCCCCAAGAAACATCCACGACAAAATATTATCCTGCTTGTCATCAATATAAGTGAGCAGTTTTGAATCGACTACTGAAACTGAAATATTTGATGCAACAGGCTCATTATTTTTATCTTTTGTAACAATACCAACCTTTACTTTTTCTCTTGGCAAATAAGTTTGCTTATCAGTTTTAATTTGTATTTTAAGTCCGTTCTGGTAATTCAAAAACACAAGTCTTTCAGCCACAATTTTATCTTCAACCATTAAAGAAAATGATTGAATCCCAACCGGAAAATCTTTTGTTTTTATATCCAGTAAGTTCCAGCCCTGTTTCAAATCTAAATTAACTGCCTGATGAATTTTCGCAATATTTCGAACTAAAACTTTAGCCTCAATTGCTAAAGGAGCATAAATTTTCAGAGAAACATTTTCCGGATTCTTTACGGCATTAATAACAAAATTACTTTTTTGGGCTAATGGCAATGCTATTTTTTCTTCAGATTTGAAAGGCAAAGTAACTATTGCAAAATATTTTTTATTTTCTTCAGTTTTTAAAATCACATTTCCCATTCCGTCATGAAGGCTTTTAAATTCGGTGATTTTATTCCCTTTTTCATCTTCAATAAAACCAGCTACATCCATAGGGCGTCCAAATTCGTTTTTTGCAATAAAAAACAATGTCGAAGCTTCGTTTAAAACAAAATTGCCGCTTTCTGGTAAGAACTGAAGGTCTGTAAAATTTAGATTTATAGGAATTGAACGTGTTACCGATTCTTTTAAATTGTCATAATCCAGCATTACATTTAGTATTCCGTCATTAGATTTTAAGTCATTTGGAAGTCTGAATCGTATCAATGCTTTTCCTGATTCATCTGTTTTTGTATGAAGAGAATCTATTTTTTTTCCGGCAATGAAAATGTCGTAATTAAATTCATAGTTACGAATAGGCAGGTTTTCTAAATTTTTCAATTCAAAATCAGCTTCACAAAACTCGCCTTTTCCATAGGCTTTTTTCTTAAAGTCGAGTTTCATCAAAATTCTGGGTGAAACAACCTTTTGCACAAAGAAACTTTTTTCAAAAATATTTTCTGAAGTCTGACTCTGAAGCCTGGTATACGCCCTGATTTTGTACATTCCTGCAACTCCGTCATCAGGAATTTTATAAGAGCCAATAACGCTTCCATGGCTCACAGCATAGTTTTGAGTCGTTATTTTTTTATTTGCACCATCAAATAAGTCGACATAAAGGTAATCGCTCAAAGTCGTTGGGCTATTATCATTTTCAGCAATGTAAACTTTAAAATAAACAGTTTCGCCGGGAATATAAAGTACATTATTGAGCTGTAGATAAACCTTCTCTGTAATTGGTTTTTGGTAAACAGCATTCCAGTCATTTTCTATATTTTGCGCTTTTACAGTCTGAAATAATAGTAAAAACAATATGTATTTTAAATTTTTCATCTGGCTAAAATTTTATGGTTAAGGACGAACCGAAGCTTCTCATCATTGGTGCATTAAAATAATCCAATCCAGCTGAATCTAAAGAGCTAAACATCGAATTACTACTGAAAGCACTCTTACTTTTGGACAAAATAAATACGTTGTTTACAAAAAATGAAAGTGTGTAATTGAATTTTTTAAGTTGATAATCGGGGTTGTTTGAATAGGACAAACTGATGGAGTTCAATCTAAAATAAGTGGCATCTTCAATACCAGCTTCTGCAACGCCGTCAATTCCGTATCTGGTCCAGCGATTTTGTTCCACCGGAAGATTAACATCATAAAAGGAAACAGGTTTTGTGTTTACAGAGCCATCCTGCTTAACACCCTCAAAAACATAGTTTGTAATATTTCGCTGTTTTTCTGTCACTTCAGATTTTCCGTAATAATTTAAGGTCTGTTGGGTTCCATTCCACATTTCGCCACCCTGACTCCAATCGAATGAAAGATTAAGTGTGAATTTTTTATATTTGAATGAATTAAAAAATCCTGCAACAAAATCCGGATTTGGATCTCCTAAAATTTTCTGTTCTGAATCTTCTATCAGAAAACCATCATCGTCAATTATTATATTTTGATTATGATCTTTTAAATAACCGTTCCCTACAATAACTCCAAGCGGCTGACCAACAATATAGTTTTTATTAACATCAGCAAAACCTGCAAATGGAATTCTGTCAAGATTATTATTGATACCAATGACTTTATTTTTATAATGACTAAAATTCAAATTGAAATTATAGGTAAAATCTCTGTCGTAAAATGTTTTTTGTATTTCAAACTCAACACCATTTTGCTTATAATTTACATCTGGTGACCAATTAACTGTATTCAGGTTAAAATTGGGAACGTATAAATTTTCAACTCTTTTATGGTAAAAAGTGAGACTAAAATTCCATTGGTAATTTAAAGCATAGGCCAAACCTAAGTTTGTATTGATTTCCTCTGTTGGAATGGCATTTTTAGGCGTTATTAGTTCTAAATTATTCTGAAGTTCTTTAAATTGCCCGACATTATAACGCAAGGAATTAAAATTCAAATTATTATTCTGCAAGGAAGGCTCCACCTGGTTATAAGACTGGCTAATACTAAATGAAAGCTGTTCATCAAAAAGCCTTTTTATTTCTGCCGAAGCAAGAAAATTGGGCATAAACTTTCCTTTTACGGTTGAAGAATAATTCAGGTTCGTATTCGCCTTTAAGACCAATTCGTCATAATAAGAAAGAATATCCTGAAAAGTATAGGATATGTTAGCGTTATAAAAAATTTCAAATCGCTGCTGAACAACATTTAATTTATTTTGATTCAAACCGCTCTCAGGAAAATCATCTGGAGATGTAAATCCGGTAAAATAATTTCTCTCTAAGTTTCGTTCCTGAAACCTGAAATCGATTTTTGATTCTACAAATCCGTGATTATTAATAGTACGGTTAAAAACATCTGAAACTGAAAAATTGGTAAACCTTTCCTTTCTCTTATTAAAATTAGGTTCAGCAATTCCGGCAAAATAAAAATCCTGACCAATTGTATTTGTAATTTCAGAAGATTGAAAACCGGTATTTATAATATTCGAATTTTTAAGTTTGGCATATTTATGATTAAAATTGAATGAGATTGTTTTGCTTTTATTTTTATCTACATTATTCTGAATCAAATAATATGGATTGTTTTCAGACGCAGCATAACTCCGCTGTAAACCATTTGTTAATGTCGAAGCAAAATTATTATCAAAATGAATTGGAGTAAGAGCATTGGTAAAAACAATCTTATTTACTATAAAATTTGAATTGGGAAGATTGTTTTCGAAATCATCATAAGATAAAATAGTTTCAATTTTACTGTATTTAGAAACGTTTCTAAAATATTTAAGAGAAGCAGCAATTTCATTATTTCTACTCGTTGGAATCGTGATTCTGCCTGTTTTATACACAAAATTTATTTTCATAAAATTTCCCTTTGGCCCTTCAATTTGAGTGTTTAGCAAATATTTATTATCAACTGTATTTTTAAAAAAATCGTTTGGATTATAAAGCTGTACTGAATTTCCATTACCTAACGTCTTGTTTACAATATTTCCCTGTGGATAATATTCTGAAGGATTGCCGGAATATTCTAAAGAATTTATATTAAGTCCCCAGCTGAAAATTTCATTTGTTTCGGGAGACTGATATAATAACTGACCATTCTGGCTTTTTCCCTGCGCATATGTTTTTTGATAATTTGGTATTCGAATTGGAGATGAAACAACTAATTCCTGAGTTGCCTCAAAAGACAATTTATGATACTGACTTTTATATTTCAAGTTATAAAGCCCATCAGCACTTCTGTCTATTTTCATTAAATAACCCTCTCCCATTCCTTCCCAAAGGCTAAAATCAAAAGTCCCTGAAGGTTCAGAAATTTTAACGGAATCTGTTGGTTTCTTTAATTTGTTAGTATAATCATCATTTAAAACAGGCTCTACTGTCTGATCATTTTTTTGAACATTTAGACTTGTAACCTTAATGATTTTAGGTTTCATTCCGATAAAAGAAATTTTCAATTGTTCACCAATTTTAACCTCGATGGCGTAATTTCCGTCAAAATCAGAAGTCGTACATCTTGAAGTGTTCATCACACAAATTGAAGCACCGGGAACAGGAATACCGTTTTCACTTACGTTACCGTAATACAAATTCTGCGAGAATCCGGATGCTGTAACAAAAAAAAGGGCTAATAGTAGTATTGGTTTCATAAAATTGGCTTTTATATAGAGAGAGTGTTTGAGGCTAAAAGGTTGGAAAGAAAAATAAAAATTATTAGATTGATCCTAAAATTATATTTTAATCTTAATTATTTTTATTTTCACACTGTAACAAAATACCATTATCCCTACTAATACAACATGAGCGAAAACCCAGAACAGTCATTTGTTGCGCAATTGCAGGCAAATCAGAATATAATCCACAAGATTTGTAGGTTATATACTGCCGGCGAAGATGCCCATAAAGACTTGTTTCAGGAAATTACTATTCAGCTCTGGAAAGCGTATCCTAAATTTAGGGGAGACAGCAAATTTTCGACCTGGGCTTATCGTGTTGCTTTAAATACCGCCATTACCCTATATAGAAAAACCAAACGAACCGTATCGACTGTAGAATATGAAAGCCATCAGCATTTTGTAAAAGATGTTGACTACAATTATGAAGAGGAAGAACAGATTAAACTGATGTACAAAGCAGTATATCAGCTAAATGATATTGAAAAGGCATTGGTTTTCATGTATCTGGAAGACAAAGATTATCAGGAAATAGCCGAAACATTAGGTATCAGTGAAGTAAATGCGCGTGTAAAAATGAACCGAATTAAAGGCAAACTTAAAAAAATATTAAATCCTTAAAATACCACCATGAAAGAACTGGATTTATTAAAAAAAGACTGGAAAAAGAACGCGGATTCTTTTGAACAAATTTCTGAGAAAGAAATCTACAAAATGATTCACAAAAAATCATCTTCAACCGTAAAGTGGATTTTGATTATCAGTATTTTGGAAGTACTGTTTTGGACTGCTTCAAATTATTTTTCGAATATTGATGATATTCTCAAAAAAATAAATCATCCTGAAATTATACTTTATATGGAAGTCTTGATGTATTTTAATTATGCTGTTGTTTTAATTTTTATTTATTTCTTCTATAAAAATTATAAAACAATTTCCACAACAGTGTCAACGAAGTTATTAATGAGCAGTATTCTAAAAACCAGAAGAACGGTTCAATATTATGTTTGGTACAACCTGGCAATGATCGTTGTTTCTTCAGTATTAAGTTTCTTTATTGGATATGTTTACAATCCTGACATGGCAATCATTAGGGATAAATTAGCATTAAACGGCAAAGCAATGTTGTTTTCCATACTTGCTTTGGTTTTACTTACTTTAGTGTTTTTCGGGATGTTCTGGTGTATTTACAGACTGCTATACGGAACTTTATTACGCAGATTATATGCTAATTACAAAGAGCTAAAGAAAATTGATTTTTAATATTTAAATTACTAAAATTCTAAAGGAAATTGCCTGAATTTTTATTGAAATTGTAATCTCGCTAAACCAAAATTAAGCTTGAAACTTTTAAAATCTAATTTTCGTTTTCTGAAGCCTTATAACTCCATCTTCTCATTTCATTAAGTTCTTCCTGTACTTTTAATTCTTCTGCCGGGATAACTTTTAAAAATGATGGATGCTGTTCAATTGCATATTCTACTTTTTCAACAATTTCTTCAATAGTATCATTTTCATAATCAATCTCAAGAGGCTCTTTGATAATAAATGATTGCAGAATATTTTTCTTTTTCATTCGAAGGCCTTTTTTATCAAATGAACGGCGAAACCCATCAATAACAATTGGTATTACAATAGGTTTATGCTGCTTGATAATGTGTGCAGTACCTTTACGAACAGGTTTAAACGATTTGGTAGTACCCTGTGGAAATGTGATTACCCAGCCATCTTCAAGAGCGATTCTAATATTTTCAGTGTCATTTGGATTAACATCACGCTTTTCAGTTACGTCCACCCCTTTTGAACGCCAGGTTCTTTCTACGGTAATTGCTCCCACGTAAGCTAAAATTCTTGGCAGTAAACCAGCCTGCATCGTTTCTTTGGCCGCAACATAGTAAATATTCATTTTTGGCTGCCATAAATACCCAATATTTTTAATATTATCCTGGCGACCGCTTAAGCTTGCATTAAAAACATGGAACATCGCTACCACATCGGCAAAATAGGTCTGATGGTTGGATATAAACAAAACATTCGTATCAGGTAATGATTTAATTATTTCAGATCCATCAATCTGCAAATCATTAAAACCTCTATATCGTCTGTGTGTCATGGCGCCCAAAATGCGGATTAACCATTTTTTAATAAATAATATATGTCCGAAAGGATTTCGTTTAAACAATCCCATAGCAGTGAATTATGTGTTTTTGTTAAGGCGCAAACATACAAAAATTATTTTTCTGGAAATTTTCATAAACATTTTCAAAAAACAAACACTTATGATAATGAATATCAAATCATTAAATTTACGTTTTTAAATCTTTGTTTCAAAAGTAATTTTCAAAACTTCTCTTAATTCACTTAATATCATCGCCGTTGCTCCCCAAACCACATGATTTTGAATATTAAATGCAGGAACTAAAATATTAGTAGCATACGAGGTTGATAACGTTGCCTCAATTATAATTTCATCATTTAAAAAAACTGAAAGCGGGAGTTCTATAATATCTGCTACCTCTCTGATATCAGGGTAAAATGAAAGTTCTTGTGATGAAATTCCTAAAAAGGGATGCACTAAAAAATTACTTGGCGGAATATACATTGGTGTAAATTGCTTAATAATCTCAATTTTTTCAGATGAGATTCCTACTTCTTCGTGTGTTTCGCGCAAAGCCGTTTCACGAAAATCAGCATCTGAAATTTCATACTTACCACCCGGAAAAGCAATTTGAGAAGAGTGCACGCCATTATAAGCATTACGAACAATTAAAACCAAATGTGTTTTATCATCTTTAGGATATAACAACATCATAACGGCTGCAATTCTTGGAGTCTTGGTTGATAAATCAAGGTTTTTCATTAACTGAATCCTTTCTAAAGGAGCCATTTTTACATGTGCTTTATCAGCCGGAAGTTCAACCGGAATTAATTTAGGAACATATTGCAAAAAATCTTGAAAATCCATAATCAAAGTTTATTTTTGTACTTTCAAATAAATTATAAATATAGCCCAGAAAACGCGTTTTCACAAGTTTTCTAAAACCAAAACCCTGAAAATGTACAGCAGAGAAGAATCACAAAAACTAAAAAGAGAATTCTGGGTGGCTTTTGCCGAAAAGTATCCTAGAAAATGGGTACTTTATGATACCAAGATCAAAGACTTTTCCTTTAAATTTTATGTAGACAATAAAAAAGCGCAAGTTTTAATTGATATAGAACAAAGAAGCGATGAGAAACGAATTGCTTATTTTGAAAAATTAGAAGCTCTAAAAAACATCCTTGATGAAGAGTTTATTAAAGATTTGGTTTTCGAAAAAAACTATACTCTGGAAAGCGGCAAGACCATTAGCAGAATCTGGGTTGAAAAATCCGGAGTTGGATTTAGCAATCGCAACAACTGGGATATTATTTTTGATTTCTTTTTCGAAAAAATGAATGCTCTGGAAATGTTTTATTTAGAATATGATGAATTTATCAAGGATATTGATTAGACTAAATTATGAATATTTAATATTTTAACGCTTTATTTTTAAGTATCATTACATCTTAAGAGTATGCGAAAATAATTAATAAAGAAATACCTATAATTGATTCAGGTTTATCCAAAATTTTTATATTTGAAAAACCTAAATTCATAATGAAAAAACTTTTATTGATGTTTTTTTTAGTTTCATTTTCAAAAAACTATGCACAAACTGATTACGCTTCTGTATACAATAGTGAGTCTATAATTAACAAAGGTGCAAGCCTGCATGATGATAAAAAATATGACGAAGCCTTAAAAGAATATTACAAAATCAGTAAAACAGATCCCAAATATCTAAATGCCCAGTACGAAATAGGTTTAACGCTCTCTGCTCAAGATAAAAAAAGTGAACTCAAAACATTCTTAGAAGATTTATATTCTAAAGGAAAAATGGCTGAATATCCTGATTTATACAGGATGTATGCTATATTTTTAAGCGATGAAAAGGAATATGAATCTTCTGAAAAAATTTTTAAAGAAGGCGAAAAATATTTGCCCTATTCATCTACATTTCTGTATAATTACGCAATACTATATATCCGTAAAAAGGAAAATCAAAAGGCCCTTGACCTGCTCAAAAGAGTTGTTACAAATAACCCAAATCATGCACAGTCACATTATTTATTAGGCATAATGGCTTTTGAAAACGGAAAAATAACCGAAGGTACCCTTGCCTTAATGAGTTATCTTGCCATTGCCCCAACAGGTCAATATGCAAATGAGGCAATTATGAATCTAAATGCCAATTTCGGCCAAAATTACCTTAACGAAAACAAATTAGTTTTTTCAAAATCTGGTGATAATTTTGAAGATATTGAAACCATTTTAAGAAATCAATTACCATTAAAAAAGGTCTACAAAATTAAGTCGGGTATCGATGACAAAATAACACGCCAGGTTCAGGCCATTGCCGAATACGCAACTGAACATAAAATGGGCGACGGATTCTTTGAAACAACTTACATTCCGTGGGTGAAAAGCCTTGTTGAAAAAAATCAGCTGGAGGGCTACTCTTACTATAGTCTACTTTCTATGGAAGATAAACTTGGAAAAGAACTCAACAAGCAAAAGAAAAAAATTACTTCTTTCCGTGATGATTATTTGCTAAAAGATTTCTGGTCAGTTTTTGCAAAAAGAAAACTGGATATTTTTGGAAATACTGAGGATGTTGTCGTTACTATCAGAAATGAAAAACCTTTTATAATTGGTCCTCAAATAAATGGAGAGTTTCATGGCAAATGTAAATACGTAAATGTCTACGGAAATTTAGGTGGAGAACTGAATTTTAAAAATGGACTTCTTGATGGCCAGCAAAAATATTATAATGAAAAAGGAATGTTGAATGAAGAAAAATATTTTACCTCAGGAAAATTAGATGGAAAAAGGACTACTTATTATGAAAATGGAAATTTAGCTCTAATTGAAAATTATAAAGATGACAAACTTGATGGAATCAGTACTTCCTACTATCCGAATGGAGGTAAAAACTGTGAAGTAAATTTTACTAATGGCGAACGTAACGGTACTTTTATCTGTTTGTACGAAATAGGAACCCAAAAAACCGAAATTGATATTACTGATGGAAAATTGAGTGGAAAATATAACTCTTATAATGAGTCAGGAGCGTTAACAGAAACTTATAATTGCTTAAATGATAAGATTGAAGGCAACTATTTACAATATTTTGATGGTAAACTTGTAAAATCTGAAGCTGTTTATAAAAATGGTGTTATCGATGGAACTTACAAATCTTACTACCCAAATTCAACTTTAGAAAAAGAAAATATTTATACTTCAGGCAATATTACCAAATCAAGCGAGTATTTTGAAAATGGCAAAAAATCATATGAAAGTTTTTATAATGACAAAGGAGAATTAGAAACATATGACTGTTTTGATAATGACGGAAATAAATATTTTGAAGAGAAATATAAATCCGGAGAGTTAAAGTCTGGTTTGCAGTTTACTTCAAATTCACCAAAAGGAACAGAAATAAATCTGACCAAAAAAAGTTTTGAAACTAAAAATTTTGATGGTTCGCTCAAAGTAAAAGGTGCTTTTGAAAAGGGAAAAAGAACGGGCGAATGGAATTATTTATACTCCTCAGGCATTACCAGTAGAAATGAATCATATGTTAATGGAAAGACAACTGGCATCAGCACAAATTACCTCTTAAATGGTGATTTGTCAAGCAAATATAATTCTACTAACGATACCATAAGCGGGCGCTATGAAACTTATGATGGAAATAAAGTAAATCAAATTTATAACTACGAAAAAGGAGAACAAAACGGACCATTTCAAACTTTTTATCCTGACGGAAAAGTCAGTACTGAAGGATTTATGGTTGCTAATGATGTTGCCTCTGACAAATTTATATACACTCAAAGTGGAAACATCTCTATTATTGAGCATTATATAAACAGCTATATGGTAAATCGCAAAACTTTCGATACCAAAGGAAAACTTGAAAATGAAATTGATTACAAAAACAAAACCGAAAAATTTACTTTATCATTTCAAAATGGGGCTTATATCAAAAATTATGAAATGACAAATGGTATTTTGAATGGTAAATTTAGTGCATTAGATAAATTTAAAACTAAAATAACTGAAGCTGAATATATAAACGGAAAAGTCCATAATTTATATAAAACATATAGCCCCGTTGGCAGTCTTCTTTCAGAGAGAAACTACTATTGCGGTAAATTAAACGGGCAAAGCAAACATTACGATTACGCCGGAAATCTAAGAATTACAGAAGAATATCTTTTTGGGGTTGAAAACGGAAAAACGATTCGTTACTATAACAACAAATCCAAAATGATGGAGTACTCATCTCTGAACGGCTCTATTGAGGGCGAAACCATTTACTATAATCAAAAAGGAGAAGCCTTAGTAATCATTGGCTATCAAAACAATATCCCAAGATATTTTATACGAAAGAACAAAACAGGAGAGTTGAATGAAAAGGTAACTATTGAAAAACAAACTTCAGAAATTACGTCTTCTTACCCTAATGGAAAAATTGCAATCCAGTTTACTTTAGATAAAGGAAGCATAAACGGTAAATTTATCATCAATAACATAGAGGGTAAACCTGAATATGAATGTACCTACAAAAACAACAATTTAGAAGGTGAAAGAACTGAATACTACGCAAATGGCAAACCATCTAAAAAAGAAAACTTTGTTAATAATGGATTTGATGGTAAACAATTATACTTCAAAGAAGATGGAATGCTTATTGCTGATTTATCTTTTAGAAATGACGAATTACACGGAAATTCTTTGATTTACAGTGCCGGAAAACTTACACAAACCAAAAAATATGATTCAGATGAATTGGTCGAAATTATTAAATAAAACTTTTTTTCTGACTGCATTCTTCGCTTTAAATTCTATTTTGGCAATTGCACAAAAATCGTTTCAGGATATTAAAAACCTGTATCCGGATTATAATGAAATCATTTTGCAAAATGCTGAAGTATATGATATTTCTATTGAAAATAACGGCTTAAAAATTATACAGGACAATCATTATGAGTCAATGGTTTTGACCCAAAACGGAATATTTAATAACAAAGAATCCTTTTCTTATTCTGATTTAATTTTATTGAAAAACTATGATGCGTATACCGTTATTAATGAAAATGGGAAAGAAAAAAAGATAAAGGTAACCCAGACCATTGAAAAACAATCACAACAAAGTTCTGTTTTTTATAATGATGTAAAAGAACGTCAGCTTACATTTCCGAACATAGAAACAGGAGCAAAAAAAGTATACAACTATCAAACACAGTTTTTAGATCCGCATCTGCTTCACAAATTTATATTTGGTGATGCTATACCTATACAAAATTCTTCTTTGGAAATCAGGGCTGACAAAAACATTGTTATTGATTATAAAATTTTTAATGATCCTAATCAAACTATTTCTTATTCAAAGACTGAAAAAAAGGGAAAATGGATTCATAAATGGACCTTATCTGATATAAAACCTGCTAAATACGAAGAAAATGCACCAGGTTATTTGTATATAGTACCCCATATCAATTTCTATATAAAAGAATACACAATAAACAACCAAACAACTCCGGTTTTGGGAGACATTCCTGAGCTGTATAATTATTATCAACAGTTTGTAAAAAACTTAAACAAAAAAGAAGATCCGGATTTAAAAGCACTGTCTTTGGAAATTACCAAAGACAAAAAAACGGATGAAGAAAAAATTAAAACTATTTTTTATTGGGTCAAAGAAAACATCAAATACATTGCTTTTGAAAATGGATACGAAGGTTTTATTCCGCGTGAAGCCAGTTTAGTATTCGAAAGAAAGTTTGGAGATTGTAAAGATATGGGCAATATTATTTCGTGTATGGCACAATATGCAGATGTGAAAAATGTTACCATTGCCTGGATTGGTACACGAAGTATTCCATATTCGTATAATGATTTGGCGACACCTTCAGTTGATAATCATATGATTGCTGTTTTTAAAAAGGGTGATGAGTACATCTTTTTAGATGCAACTGATAAAGAAACCCGATACGGAATTCCAACGGCTTTTATACAAGGAAAAGAAGTTCTTTTTAGTGAAAATAGTCAATACAAGATTTATCCGGTACCGGTCGTTCCTGCAAATCAAAACGAAATTAGGGAAACAATAAATTTAAAAATTGAAAACAGTAAACTAAGCGGATCTGCAAAGATGGAGCGTTACGGTTACAACCGAAGCCATACTTTAATGCAAATTGGCGATGCAGCAAATAAAGAGCGTCGTGAAATGATCAAATCTCTAGTTTTAAAAGGAAATAATAAATTCGATTTAAAAGACTTTAAAGAAGGAAATCTAACTGATAAAGATTTACCGTATGCAATTGATTACAATTTTGATCTTGATAATTATATCGTAAAAGTGGATAAAGAAATTTATGTGAATTTGTTTTTAGATAAATTTTTAGAAAAGGCAATTATTTCAAAAGACCGCGTTTCGCAATATGAATTTGAATATCTGACGCAATTTACAACACAATATACTTTAGAAATTCCTAAAAACTACAGTATAAAATATCTGCCTAAAAACTTTGATCTGGATAATAATTATATAAAAGCTCATTTTACCTACGAACTAAAAAATAATATTCTATATCTAAATATCAGCTTGATACAAAAAAAATTATTACTTAATAAAAACGATTTTGAACCCTGGAACGAGGCAATCAAAAAACTAAAAACTAATTATAACGAAACCATAATTTTACTCGAAAAATAATGAAAAAACAATTCCTAAAAAAGTTTCTCAGCTTAATTACAATCCTAAGCACATCTGTTTTTTTTGCTCAGGATTATAGTTTTAAAACCTATGACTGGAACGAAAAAGACACCAAAATTGACGTCCCAAAAAAATATGCAGATGAGAAGGAAATTTTCTTAAACCGCACATTAAAAATAGAAATTGTTGTAGATAAAAATACGGCGACCCAATACCGCTTAATACACGAAAAAAAATATATTAATTCTGATGATGCTATAGAACGCAATAACAAAGTTTACATTCCATTTGGCAATCAGGAGAATATTCTGACTACTAAAGTACGTGTGATCTTAAAAAATGGAAAAGTCATTAATTTGGACAAAAAAGATATTAAAGAAGAAGTTGATGAGGAAAAAGGCATGAAATACAACTATTTTGCTCTTAACGGTCTGGAAAAGGGAGCTGTCATAGAAAAACTATATGTAATAGAAGAGGCTCCTGATTTAAATGGGAACACCATTAAAATGCAGGATCAATATCCAATTGCCGAATTTAATTTTGATTTGATTACACCCGTGCATCTAATTTTCAAAACTAAATCATACAATGGTTTAAGTGAACCCGTTTTAGATGAAAATAAGCTGGAAAATAAAAAGGTTCTGAGCATATCTGAAAAAGATATAGCAGCTTTAAAAGATGATGAAGAATATTCGAATTGGGATGTCAGATTAAAACTTTTCCGTTATAAATTGGACCAGAATCTATACTCCGGTGCCAAAAATTTGAATAACTTTAAAGAATATGCGACCAATACTTATGAGCGAATCAATCCGGTTTTAGATAAAAAACAAGAAAAAGCAATTGCAGCATTCTGTAAATCTATTCCTGAGTCAAAAGATCCTCAGGAGCAAATTTGGAATATTGAGAACAAGATTAAAAAAACGATTATTTATGACAAGTATACAGACTCAAAACCATCTTTGAGTGATGTTATCAATACAAAGCAGGCGAATAGTCTGGATATTATAAAATTATATACCGCAGTTTTTAAATATTTTAAAATAGAACAAAATATTGTTTTCACTTCAAACCGATATAAAATTCCTTTTGACAAAGACTTTGAAAGTCACGAAAATCTTAACGAGTTTTTATTTTATTTCCCGGGTATAAAAAAATACCTTACCCCAACTGAAATAGAATATCGTTTACCCCTATTTCCAAATTATTTAGGAAACAACAATGGATTATTCATAAAAGAGAAAATTTTTGCAGGTGTTTCTATGGGGATTGGAGAAGTAAATTTTATCGAAATTCCAGGGACTGAAATTACGCATGACTATATGGATATTACTGTCGATTTTACACAAGATATTGAAAACCCTTTGGTTACAAGTAATATGACTTATGGAGGGTATTCCGGATTAAATTTCCAGCCTATAAAAGACTTTGTGTCCGCTGATCAGTATAAAACAATGCTGAAAAATATTTCTGAAAATTATACTTTACAAAGCGAATACAAAACACTTACTACTGAAAATGACGGAACTGAGTTTATTGGCAAAAAACCTTATAAACTAAACCTAACTTTTGATGGTAAAGACATGATACAGAAAGCAGGCCCAAATTATTTATTTTCTGTGGGACAGACAATTGGAAGACAAATGGAACTTTATCAAAAAGACAAACGTATACTTCCTATAGAAATTCATTATCCGCATTACTATACCAGAAAAATTAAAATTATATTACCGGAAGGGGCAACAATTAAAAATCTGGATAAATTTGTAATGAATTTCAAAACTGACCTTGATGGTAAAACTGAGGCTGCCTTTACCAGTAATTACACTCAAAATAAGAATGAAATTACGGTTGAAAACACCGAATTTTATAACCTTATAAATTATCCTCTAGCCAGTTTTGAACAATACAAAGCCGTTATTAATGCAGCTGCCGATTTTAATAAAATAGTAGTTATTGTTTCTAAGTAAATAATGAAAATTATATAATAACAAACCCGACAGTTTAAAAAATTGTCGGGTTTGTTTTTTATTCCCTAACTAAAAACCTTTGAATAACTACACATTAAAAATATTATACACAATAATATGATCCTCATAATTAATGTACAACTGTTTACGGTAGTCTTGTTTTTTACGGGTAATAATTGAAATTTTGCAGTCAATACCGCTATTGTCCTTACATACAAATGAATAGACAATATCAGTATCATTTTCTTCTCTTTCGATATATTCAATAATATTAAAAAGCTGTATTTCCTGCGAATACACAACAATTCTGTGCTTTTCTGTATCTAATATTACAGAAAGATTAACCAGATCCAGATTTGACCATTCGCCCCATTTTCCTTTATCGTTTTTTTCTAAAACACTAAAACCCGATGTTTTAAATCGATAAGACTGACTGTAGGTTTGCTGTATTGCTAATACGAGAAAAAGAAGTATTATATAGTGACGTAAAATATTCATAATGTAGTTATAGAGGCTATTAAAACTCAAATTTAGTTTTTTCCTGACAAGCAGCTTCAAAATCGGTAATCATTTCATGAATTATTTTTTCTGCAGGTAAAATTTCATGAATCAATCCTGCAATTTGTCCTATTTCAAGTTCACCTTCTTCAAGGTCTCCTTCAAACATTCCTTTTTTTGCTCTTGCTCTCCCTAAAAGCTGTGCTAAATCTTCTTTTGAAGGGCACTTTTTATATAAATCCTGAACATCTTCATAAAATTTATTCTTAATCAAACGTACTGGCGCTAATTCTTTCAGTGTCAATTGCGTATCCCCTTCTTTTAGATCTAATATCTTTTGTTTGAAATTAGGGTGTGAAGATGATTCTGCTGAGGCTGCAAAACGGCTTCCAACCTGAACACCATCAGCACCTAAAATCATCACGGCCAACATTCCTCTACCGGTAGCGATTCCACCCGCAGCAATAATCGGAATCTGGATTTTTTCTTTTACCATCGGAATCAAAGTCAGTGTTGTGGTTTCATCACGGCCATTGTGACCACCGGCTTCAAAACCTTCTGCTACAATGGCATCAACTCCGGCTTCTTGTGCTTTTAAAGCAAAAATACTGCTGCTGACAACATGCACAACCGTAATTCCTTTTGATTTCAAAAATGAAGTCCACGTTTTAGGATTTCCTGCCGAAGTAAAAACAATTTTCACTCCTTCATCAACCACTATATTCATAACTTCTTCAATATTTGGATACAACATCGGAATGTTTACCCCAAATGGTTTATCAGTTGCTCTTTTGCATTTTTGAATATGCTCACGCAATACTTCCGGATACATCGATCCAGCGCCAATAAGTCCTAAACCACCGGCATTACTTACTGCAGAAGCTAATTTATAACCACTGCTCCAAATCATACCGCCTTGAATAATTGGATATTTTATATTAAAAAGTTGGGTAATTTTATTCATTCAAAACTATTATTGTTTTATAATCTTTCCCGTTTTATGCAGACCATCAGCATCAAAAGTATAAAAATAGAGTCCGCTTTTTAATGATTCTATAGAAAGATTTGGATTTTGACCCGTTATCTTTTTGTCAATTACTTTTTGTCCTAAAACAGAGTAAACAATAACCGTAGCATTATTTATTTCATCAGAAAACGAGAATGTGATATTGGTTTTAGCAGGATTTGGATAAACAGTGAAATCTTTATTTACGAAACTATCAACTTCTAATGTAATAGTACCAAAATTTGGAATTCCGTAACCGTAATTATTATCAGGTGTTAAATACTTATCCGAAGACTTAATGATCATATCTCTAATTTCCTGATTTGTTTTTGTTGGAAAAGCCTGCCATAGACAAGCAATCATTCCGGCCATAATTGGGCATGAAAAGGAAGTCCCGCTAGCTGTAATAATATTGCCTGAAGTATTCGAAACTACAGCTGCATTACCTTGAGCCATAACATCAGGTTTTATTCTTCCGTCATAACTGGGACCAATAGAACTGGTAGATGATTTAACTTTTGAGGCAGTAACAGAGCCTACAGTAATAACGGAAACAGCATCAGCAGGCGACCCGATATGTTTTTCTGTCTGAGTTCCTTCATTTCCGGCAGCAGCTACTACAATTATACCCTTACTAAAAGCAATTTGTGCACCTCTGGAAATAAAATTTGTCGTTCCGTTCATATCACTATAGCTATGATTATAATCCGGATTATCGCGATCACCAAAATATCCTAATGAGGTAGTAATAATGTCGACACCCAGGCTATCTGCTTTTTCTGCTGCTTCTACCCAAAGCGATTCTTCAAAAGGGGCTTCTAAAGGATCGCTTTCAGTAATAAATAAATAGTATGACGCATCGGGTGCAGTACCAATTAAAGCATTTTCCTTATAACCGCCCATAGTCGAAAGTACCATTGTACCGTGATTTCCTCCAGCATAAAAATTGGCGTTTCTGGAAACAAAATCATAACCTCCCAAAATTCTGTTATTAGCAATAAGATTCTGAAAAGGCTGAGCAGTATTTACACCTGGAAAACCAGAATCCATAACAGCAATTATTTTTCCGGTTCCGGTATAATTTTGCTGATGCAGAACATGCCCGTTAAGCATCTGAATTTGGTTTGCCGAAGTTCCATAGGCATAATTAGCTGCTGTTTCGAGTTTATCGTTTGTATTTACAATTTGATTTTCAATAACTTTTTTTGACGTTGTATTTAATGCCTTATTTGCAAAAACTACTTTATCTACAAATGAAATTGATTTTAATGCTAAAATATTAGTTTGACTTCCCTGTACATGAAGTGCATTCAACCATTTTGATTGTGCCAGAACAGTAATTCCTGTGCTTGATTTTATCTGATCAACATATGTTTTTTCTAAGGGAGCATCTGTACTATTTAGAGCGATATTTTGATTGGTTCTTCTGTCTAAAGAACGCTGGGAAAGCATCAATAACGGAGCCTCTAAATAGGTTTGTGCACTTGGCTTGGCATTAAAATAAACCCAGGCATCTTCCTGCGAGAACATCACAGTAGAAATCAATAAGAATAGAATGGAGTAATGAATCTTCATAAAATAGCAATTTACTTTTTTAAGGCCTAGAACCTTTGTAAAAAAGTATAAAGCTATGAAATTACTCCCGAACCAACTAATTCATTTTCTAAATACCAGGCTACAAATTGGCCTTCAGTAATTGCTGATTGCGATTCTTCGAAACGAACATACATTCCGTCTTCAAATTGGTGCAGACTTGCTTTTTGCAAAGGCTGGCGATAACGGATTCTTGCCATTACTTCCATAGTTTCCCCTACTTTCAAAGTCATATCGGTACGAATCCAGTGTACTTCAGATTTTTCTATAAACAAGGCTTTTTTAAACAATCCGGGATGATTGCTTGTAAGACCTGTATATATTGTATTGGTTTCAACATCTGTTGCAATAACAAATAACGGATCAGTAGTTCCGCCAACATTTAACCCTTTTCTCTGTCCAACAGTAAAATAATGAGCTCCCTGATGTTTACCCATGATTTTCCCCATCTCCGGTCTATAATTCAACTTTTGGGCTTCCGTTTTTAATTCTTCTTCCAAAGATAATCCGGCTGGCTTTTCAACTGTATAAATCGGATCATTTTTATCAATCTGAACAATTTTTCCTTCTTTAGGCTGTAATTTTTGTTGTAAAAATTCCGGCAAACGAACTTTTCCAATAAAACAAAGTCCCTGAGAATCTTTCTTCTCCGCCGTTACCAATTCCATTTCTGCTGCAATTTCACGAACCTGAGGTTTAGTCAAAGCTCCAATTGGAAATAATGCTTTAGACAACTGTTCCTGAGACAGCTGACATAAAAAGTACGATTGATCTTTGTTATTATCCGCTCCGGCGATTAACTGATAAACAGCTTTTCCATCAACTTCAATTTCACTTTTTTGACAATAATGTCCTGTGGCCACATAATCTGCACCAAGACTTAAGGCAATTTTCATGAAAACATCAAATTTGATTTCGCGGTTACAAAGTACATCAGGATTTGGAGTTCTTCCTTTTTCGTATTCGTTGAACATATAGTCAACAATTTTTTCTTTGTACTCCTCGCTCAAATCGACAGTCTGAAACGGTATTCCTAGTTTTTCTGCTACCAGCAAAGCGTCATTGCTGTCTTCCAGCCACGGACATTCATTTGAAATAGTCACAGAGTCATCATGCCAGTTTTTCATAAAAAGGCCAATAACTTCGTAACCCTGCTGCTGCAGTAAATAAGCTGCAACACTTGAATCTACTCCACCGGAAAGTCCAACAACTACACGTTTCATTCTAAATCGTTTATATTTTTACAAGGGTGCAAAGATAAATCAAATTATAGATAATTATACCTCTTTTGATTAGTTTATATAATGAAAGGGTAGATAAAACCTATGGCTTTTTTAATTACTTTTAATCATCAATTAAAATGTCATGCCAAAACCTTTTTTTACTTTTATTTTCCTACTCATTTTTACGACTTTAAGTGCCCAAAATTATAGTGCTTCCTTACCAAACTATAAGGCATACCAAGCATTTAGAGGCAAACCCTTATCTGATAAATTCTCGAATATCGAATCAGTAAAAGTCATTTATGATTTAAAAAAGCAAAAGATGTATTATTTTAACAGTACACTTATTCGTCTGCATTATGATTTTGTAACCAATTATTTAGGATACGGCAAAGATCTTGACATCTTTAATGATAACAACTACAGTAATACCGATAAAGGCAGAGAATTTTTATTGGGAAACCTGAATCATATCAAAGGAACTGACAAATGGATTTTTGAACTGGCAGCTTCAGATCATATGCCTGTTTTATTAATTGAACGCTTTTATCATTTAATTGCAAGTTCTTCTTTTATTGGTAAAGATTTAAAATTTTACCTGAATAATCCTGAGCAAACAGAATGGTTTCAACAGCAAAAATTTAAAATTCCGTGTGTAAAATCAAATTATATTTTTAATGAAATTACGTATCAGGAAGTTGTTTCCGGAAGTAATGTCGGTATTCTCAAGCAATATAAAATAAAGGATTTAGAAAAAACAAAACCAAGTCCTGATGAAATTATAATTCTGGACGGAACGCCTGATATTTTGCCAAATGTAAGAGGAATTATTGTGAATGAACTCCAGACACCGTTAAGTCATTTGGTGCTTTTGGGTAAAAACAGAAAAATTCCGGTAATGGCTTACACAATCGTTGATAAGGACAACAACATCAAAAAACTGCTTTCAAAAAAAGTAGAATTAAAAATTAAGGTTGATACTTTTTTCATAAAAGAAAGCAACAAAAAAATAGTTCAGAAAACCAATACAAAAAAGAAAAAATTGGTTATTGACAGCAGCGTAACGCAATTGGTGGATTTATCCAAAATCTCTAAAAAAGGTGTGAACTACATTGGCTCAAAGGCACAAAACATGGCTTACTTAATTGCTGCTTCAAAAGAAGTTTCGTTTAAAACACCCGAAGACGCACATGCAATTCCGTTTTATTTCTACAGAAAACACATTCAAAAGAAAAATATTGCACCTCTGATAAAAGAACTTTTAGCGTATCCGCATAAAGATTCTGTACAATGGATCAATCAGCAGTTAAAAAAGATAAGAGATGCTGTTAAAAAAGAACCAATCGATCCAAATTTGATTGCGAAGCTAAATACAGCTTTTAAAAATGCGGCTTTCAAAAATTTCAGATTTCGGTCTTCTACTAATGCAGAAGATCTCGATGATTTTAACGGTGCCGGTTTATACGATTCTAAAACCGGTATTTTAGGTGACACTATCAAAACATTCGAAAAAGCCATTAAGCAGGTTTGGGCAAGTGTATGGAATGAAGCCTCCTATAACGAAAGAGAGCTTTTTGGCATTGACCAGCAAAACATTGCAATGGGCGTTTTGGTGCATAGATCTTTTCCTGATGAATTGGCTAATGGCGTTGTGATAACAAAAAATATATTCAGAACCAATTTCTCCGGAATTACGGTTAATGTACAAAAAGGGGAAAATTCGGTTGTTAAACCTGAAAAAGGAGAAGTTTGCGAACAGTTTGTTATTTATCATTTCAATACAGGAACTAAGGATACAGATTTTGATGTAGATTATACTTCTAATTCAAATCTCAATAACAATGAACCCATATTGAATAGAAAAGAAATCAATAATCTTTTTGTAGTCAGTAAAAAAATTGAAGAAAAAATGTATCGTTACTGGAGAAAAAACCAATACCATCCTGTCGATATTGAATTCAAAATTGTGGGCAAAAACAGAGAGTTATACATCAAACAAGTCAGACCTTTTAATGAATAATCAGTAAAAAACTAAAACATCAATTTCGTTTGCAACTGTATTAATATTTAGGATTTTAAAATCTAAATCTTTGATATTCATTTTGTCCTGAATAGATTTCCTGATAGTTTCATTATTTAAAGAAAAGTTAGGAGCTAATGCAATCTTAACATTAACAGTATTCAAATATCTGGATGCTTTTCTGTTCACTATTATGGAAGCAGCAATATAAAACCCTATTATAATGAATTGAAAAAACAGCAGAATTTCTATTTTTTCATATGGATACATGATGTCTAAAATAGAAAGTGTGATCGTAGCAAAAAGAAAGATAATGGCATTTACGGTAAAAGATTGTGTGCGAAATCTTAAAATTGAAAAAATGGCAAACAAGCCAAAACCAATTCCTACCCCAATTTCAATTTTTGTAAATAAATAACAAAGCGAAAAAGTACAAAGACCCACAATGACCATCAGTGGATTTATGGTTTCGTTATCTTTTCGATTTGAAAAAAAATACAAAACCAAAATTGAAAAGAACAATAAAAAAAATCTTCCGGTAAGTTCGTTTAAATCCATTTAGTCAAAAGTATTAGCAAATCAAATTTAACTCAATTATCCTTTTAAAATATTCCGTCAGAATGATTACTCTCACGGAATATTTATTATTTTTTCCAATTATATCCCGAAGACCATGTATAAAATTTCTCAAGTTCTTCCTGATTTTGTTTAAGCCATTTAGAAACATCTTCTTTTCCGGAACTTGCAAATGCGATGTAAGCAAAAGGTTCAATCAATTTTTTCTCTTTCATTTCGATAAAATATGGTGCTAAGTTTTGCCAATAAAAACCTGAATTCCCTTTTTTTGTTTCGTCAAGTGAGGCGCAGATTGTTTCAAATTTTCCTATAAATTTTTCAACATCTGTTTTGGCTGTATTCTTTTTATCAAAATCTAAGCCCGCCGCCATTGATAAGATCAAATCTGTCTGAGAGAAATCATTTTCTTTCTTTTTGCCTTTCGGATCAGCTAACATATCCGAATTAATACTTATCGTAATTTTTTCGTCTGACTGCTTCACTCCCTGCATCAGCAAATTTTGTAAGCTCTCAAGATTCTTTTTAGCTCTGGACGTTTGTGGTTCTACTATTAAAAATCTTGAAAAGGCTAAAATGGCAGGAATCCTGTTGCTGCTCATTTCCATGATTCCAATCGCATTTAATGAACCAGCATGATTAGGGTTTACTAAAAGTGCTTTTTGGAAGCAATCTATAGCTTCGCCATATTTATTTGAATTAGCATAGCATACCCCTTTATTAAAATATAGCTGATAATAATCCGGAAATTTTTTAATTCCCTCATCATATATCTTCAGTGCTTCATCAAGTTTGTGAAGATGATCTAATGAGTTTGCATAACTTACATAAACAGTACTAAGATCATCTTTAGGGTGGGTAGAAATCGCGTGTTTAGCAACCTGTATGGACTCGTCATATTTACCGGATGTATTTAAAGACATTGCTTTTTCTGTCAATGCCAGTAAGTTGTCTTTATCGATTTCTAAAGCTTTGCTATACTTCCCAATTGCACCGTCGTAATCTCCTTTGTCGTGAAGTTCTATCCCCTCATCAACAAGTTTTTCAGCTTCGGTTTTATTTTGTGCATATGTCGCTGAGAAAAACAAAAATAATAGTAGCGTTTTAAGTTTCATAGATTTTAGATTTAGGCTATAAACTTACTACTATTTTAAATTAAAAAATAGACTTTTATAAAGAAAAAACCTATTCCATTTTAGGTTTTGAATCTGCCCGATAGTTGCTTTTAGGATCGCTCATATTGACTTCTTTTGTCAATTTACCTTTCAGATAAAATTGCCACTTTCCAACTTTTTTTCCGTTTAAGAATTTACCTTTTGAGGCCACTACTCCATCTGAATCATAAAAAACTGCATCACCATTATATTGGTTACTAGCATATGTCGTTTGTTCTAAAATGATTCCGTTTTGCCCAAATTTTTTATAAATGCCTTCTTTCAGACCATTTTTATAAGTTATTTCTTCAGCCACTTTTTCGTTTGGATAATAAACGGTTCTTTTGCCTTCCA
Source organism: uncultured Flavobacterium sp. (assembly GCA_963513545.1). Taxonomy (GTDB): domain Bacteria; phylum Bacteroidota; class Bacteroidia; order Flavobacteriales; family Flavobacteriaceae; genus Flavobacterium. The sequence goes on along the minus strand of CAUPQW010000001.1, from coordinate 254,526 downwards.
ACTTACCGTTTTTATAGTTTTCAAGCGTCATGATTACTTTTGAAGCCTTGTGGTAATATTTCCATTCGCCTTCATAATTTTTTCCAATCACTTTTCCTTCGCTTACCTTGTTATTTTTCTGGTCATAAAAAATAGTATAGGCGCTTCCGTCATTAGCTGTAAAATCACGGGTTGCTATTACATCTCCTTTTTTAGTATCATCAAAAAACTTAAAGACTCCAACTTCTTTTCCATGGTTGAAGGTACCCTCATAACGAGGTCTTTTTGACACTTCATAAGTACCTTTCCAAACACCGTCTTTTTTACCGTTGGCATCCAGTTTATTAAAATCCTGCGCAAAACCTATAGCGCTTATTAAAAACAAAATCCAAAAATTTTTCATATAACTTTTTCTATATAACAACAAATATTGCTTTTTAGTATTGCAAATGTATAACCATTTAGACAGAAACATATTTATTTTTCGATAAAAAAATCGTTGAAAACTAAAGTCAAAAACACTTCTGATTCTTTTATTCCAGAAAATAAAAACCCAACAAAATCTTACATTAGGGCAGTCTAGGGGCTATAACACATGAACTTTTAAAGTTTTTTTAAAAGAAAATAAAATTTTAAAAAAGCTTTTTATAATTAATTGAATAACTTTTCCAATTTAAACTATATTCGCAAAAAATAATATCGCAAAAAAAATACAAATAAAAAATTAAATCCCAATCCTGATGAAATCCTTAAAACTACTCTTTCTTGCCCTTTTTATAGGTATATCACAATTACATGCGCAAGCTAAAGTTACCTCTATTACCTACAAATTTCACGAACACTTTATGACTACGGACATAGGTCAGCCTGTTGCCGGTATTTATTTAATTGAAGGAAAACAAAAACCCATTATCCAGATTAATGCTGATGGTACAGGTATTTTTCAATTAGAAAATCTATCTAAAAAAGAGATGGTATGGGGAATCAAATGCAGTGATGAAGGAATTCCTATTTACAAAGAAGGCTTCGACAGTTCTTCCTATACATTTTGGTATAAAATAAAGGGAACTGGTGAATGGCTTTACACACAATTTTTGATTATTCCAGGCAAGAAAAAAATGTACCTTATGGGAGATCGTGTAAAAGATTATGGGGATAGCACTGAGGTAAAGAATACGGAATCTAATTAACCTTTGTCTTTTTTTATTTGAAGTTACAGCAAAAAATAAAAACGTATCGCTGGATTTACAAACCCATTTAAAAATTTTGGCTTTTATTTTATAAAATTAAAAATAATACCTTATTTTTATTTAATTTGCAATAAAATTCAATATATCATATAAATGGTTACAATCACACGCCTTTTTGATTTTCCTTATTACCAACAAGAAACTTACAATCTTGAAGTTGCATTAGCTACCAAAAAAAAAGGAGCTTGGGAAAAAACATCCAGCAATGACTATGTTGCTAAAGCTAATGCTGTTTCAAGGGCATTATTGCGCATGGGCGTGCAAAAAGATGATAAAATTGCCGTAATTACTTCTAACAATCGTACTGAGTGGAATATCATGGATATTGGTATTCTGCAGACAGGAGCACAAAACGTACCAATTTACCCAACCATTTCTGAGGAAGATTATGAATATATATTAAATCATAGTGGCAGTATTTATTGCTTTGTTTCTGATGAAGAAGTGCTTCAGAAAGTAAATGCAATAAAAGCAAACGTACCGACATTAAAAGATGTTTTTTCGTTTAACGAGATTGCAGACTGCAAACATTGGTCTGAATTATTGACTTTGGGTGGTGATGAAAGTAATCAGGCAGACGTTGAAGCCAGAAAAGATAGTACCAAAGAAGATGATTTAGCAACTATTATCTATACTTCGGGAACTACCGGAAGACCAAAAGGCGTTATGCTTTCCCATAAAAACATTGTTTCAAATGTTTTGGACAGTGCACCGAGAATTCCATTTGACGCAGGAAAAAGCACAGCATTAAGTTTTCTTCCTATCTGCCATATTTTCGAAAGAATGATTTTGTATATCTATCAATATTATGGCGTTTCGGTTTACTTTGGAGAGTCTATTGAAAAAATCAGCGACAATCTAAAAGAAGTTTCTCCTACTGTAATCACTGCCGTACCAAGGCTTTTAGAAAAAGTTTACGATAAAATTTACGCAAAAGGATCTGAATTAACCGGCATTAAGAAAAAACTGTTTTTCTGGGCGATTGATTTAGGTCTGAGATATGAACCCTACGGTGCCAATGGTTTCTGGTATGAATTTCAGTTGAAAATTGCCAGAAAATTGATTTTCAGTAAATGGAAAGAAGGTTTAGGAGGTAAACTGGATTTGATGGTTTCGGGAAGTGCCGCATTACAGCCACGCTTATCAAGAGTTTTTGCTGCTGCACAAATTCCGGTTATGGAAGGTTACGGTTTATCTGAAACTTCTCCTGTAATTGCCGTAAACGATCAAAGAAACAAAGGTTTTAAAATTGGAACTGTTGGGAAAGTGATTCGCAACGTCGAAGTAAAAATTGCCGGAGACGGTGAAATTCTTTGCAAAGGACCAAACGTAATGTTGGGCTACTACAAAGATCCTGAAAAAACAGCAGAAGCTTTACAGGATGGATATTTCCACACAGGAGATATTGGCGAAATTGACAGCGAAGGTTTCCTGAAAATTACAGATCGTAAAAAAGAAATGTTCAAGACTTCCGGCGGAAAATACATTGCTCCCCAATTGATTGAAAATGCCATGAAGCAATCCCGTTTTATTGAGCAAATCATGGTAATTGGAGATGGAGAGAAAATGCCGGCAGCTTTTATTCAGCCAAATTTTGAATTTGTAAAAGAATGGGCGAAAATTCATAAAATCAATTTAGGAAATTCTAGTGCTGAAATTTCTTCAAACCCTGATGTGATTAAACGAATAGATGAAGAAATTGAAGGCATCAACAAAAAATTCGGACACTGGGAACAAATCAAGCGCTTTGAACTTACTCCTGATGTTTGGTCTATCGATGGCGGACAGCTTACTCCAACCTTAAAATTAAAACGTAAAGTGATAAGAGAAATCTACAAAGATCTTTATGATAAAATATACGGTCACAATTAAATCAAAATAATATAACCAAACGAAAACGGCTGTTCTAAAAGACAGCCGTTTTATTTTTTACACAAGAATTTGTCTTGAAATATCAAAATTCATTTGTAAAAGTATCCGTTACAGATGCTTAAAAAAAAAGAAAAATCTTATTTCAATTTTAGTAGTATTCAATCAAAAGATTTTTATTATGTTTGTTTTGAGTTTAAGAAATACCTTGCTTTTCTTGTATAAAGAAAATGATGATGTTTCGTCATCGGTGTAAGATTATTTAACATTCAGCACTACTTCTATCTTATGGATGAGAAAGGGTACTATACGTACAGTTTCGGTTCCACCTCCACGAGATTAACTGTACGTATAGTACCCCTTCTCGGGAGTTGATAGACATAGTCCTTAGAAAATACGAAGGTTTTAAACTTTAAGCCCTATTGCTGCAATAGGGCTTTTTAATGTAAAAAAGCGAATTGTAATATGTCTGAACAGCTTAGTAAACAACAAATTTATGATCGAATAAGAGCTACCTCAAAAGATAGCTATATATTAGAAGAAATGCAGCGCTTAGGTTTTTGGCAGTCTGGAACCGAACCTACACTTTCTGAAATTCTGATTAATCAGGAAGCTAAGATTGAGCAGGAATTAAATGAGCTTTTGGCGAAGGACAGAAAGTTTAGCAACAGAGAAGCAATGATTCTTGAAATGCGTAAAGCACGCATGAAAGCTGCTAAAGAAAAAAGAGCCGAAACCAAATTAAACCAGGAAAAAAAACGCCTCGAAAAAGCCGAAAACTGGAAACAATTACAAGAAAAGCAAATTTTACATTTAGGAGAAACAGTATCCAAAGGGTTAAATTTTACAGAAACTGATTCCAACGTTTTAGGAAAATACAATCTGCCCGTTTTTGAAGATTTATTAGCCTTGGCAAAAAGCATGCAGATTGACCTCAAAGCTTTACAATATCTGGCTTACAACAGAAAAGTTTCTAAAATTAGTCATTACCATACTTTTGAGGTTGAAAAAAAATCAGGTGGCAAGCGTAAAATATCTGCTCCTAAATCTAAATTAAAAGAAATCCAAACCTGGATTTTAGAAAATATACTTCACAAAATACCCCATACAATCGAAGCGCATGGTTTTATCAAAGAGCGTTCCATTGTAACCAATGCAAAGCCGCACATCAATAAAGATATTGTCGTTAATATCGATTTAAAGGATTTTTTCCCTACTGTAACTTACAAAAGGGTCAAAGGTTTATTTCATAAAATTGGCTATTCTGAACAAATTGCTACTGTTTTAGCTTTATTATGTACCTACTCTGAGGTAAATGAAACTTCGCTGGACGGAGTCAATTATTATGTACAATCCGGTGAACGCAAATTACCGCAAGGCTCTCCTGCAAGTCCCGCCATAAGCAACATGATTGTTTATAAGCTGGACAAGAAAATCAATGGACTGGCTAAAAAATTGAATTTCAACTACACCCGTTATGCAGACGACATGACTTTTTCTGCCAATGAAGAAAACAGTCAAAATGTTTCCCGTTTATTGTATTTCACTAAAAAAATTATCGAATCAGAAGGTTTTGTAATCCATCCCTATAAGATACATATTATGCGAAAAGGCATGCAGCAAAAAGTTACCGGAGTGGTTGTGAATAAGAAACTTAATATTGACCGTAATGAGTTACGAAAATTCCGCGCCCTGCTTCATAATATCGAAAAAAACGGATGGCAGGATCAAAAATGGGGAAAAGCAATTCATGTAATCAACGCTATAGAAGGTTATATCAATTATGTATATATGGTGAATCCTGAAAAAGGAATTGTTTTAAAACACAATTTGAAAAACATCATAACAAAGCATGGTCAGCCTACTGTAACCAAAGTAAGTATTCCTGAACAGGCAGTCCCGATACCTGCTTCTGTTCCTGAGAAAAAAGAGGAAGCGATTGTACCAGAAGAGAAATCAGGAAACTGGTGGAATATTTTTTAACTAATACCCTTTTTCAATTATGAAATTAATTAAACAGATTAAACTTTTCTATAAAGAAGGGAATTCAGATAAAGTATACGAAATAGATTTATGCGCTATTGACGCTGATAATTATGTTGTAAATTTTAGGTATGGAAGAAGAGGATCCGTGTTAAAAGAAGGAACCAAAACTCCTGAATATGTTTCGGCTGAAAAAGCGCAAATCATTTTTGATAAACTTGAAAATGAAAAGAAAGTTAAAGGATACGCATCAGAAATAGAAACACTTATTGATCTTCCTATATTAGAAAGTGTAGAACCCGATTCTGTAAACGGTGTGATTTTGCAGCGTCTGGAAGATGCCGTGACAGGCAGACAGACTTTTAATACCGAATGGAAAACCAGCCGTGTCATCTGGAAAGCAGGTTTACTAAACATTCAGGAAGCTATTCCGTACATCATTAAGTTAGCTTCAAAAGGAGACGAATTACAAACTTATTCTGCAGTCTGGGCTTTAATAAAACTAAAATCTACTACAGCAGAAGAAGTTTTTAAATCATACGCCTTTCAGGCAAAACAAAAAGAATACATTAGAAATCTCGCTCATGAAGGATTATTAGAAATCTTAAAAGAGACCGAATTACAAAAACATATTGCATCCATTCTGGAGACCATACCTCAGGAAGCACGTTATTATATTGACAAAAAAGATTATGATTCGTTAGTCATTTTTCTAAAAGAAGAATTAGAAAATAATGCTATTAAATATCTAACCGCTTTATATCTGGTTGCAAAATTTGATGCCAAATTACACGAAATTGTCGTTTTTTTACTCGAAGCCGTTCCATTCAGGCCTCCTTATTTCAAACATGTCAGAGCTATTTATAAACTGGCTCATTTGAGAAACGATGCTGATGCAATTGCTGTTCTTGCTTATCGTTTTGAAAATGAAACGCCAATGTTCAACAGAACTGTTTCATTAGTGAGCGAATACGACAATTCACAATTCATTTCTGCCATAAATGAAAGAGTAGACATTGGAAAAGAACTTAGAGGAAAAGACAGTAAAATTGCATTCTCAAATTTTACCAAACTCTATTTTCAAAAAAATAGTCTTCGATTTCTGAAAGAACTGAATTCTGAGATGGAAGCAAAAAAATACCTCAAATTTGCGGTATCTATTTTATTAAAATATACCGAAGATAATTATACCAAGGCTGAGAAACGTCCTTATGATACTTATGGACAATACAATTACACAGACAAAAAATATTATTTCACAGTAATAGATTATCCTGAATGTTCTAATTTATTATTGCTGTCAACCATCTTATATGGTAATGACAAAAACCGAATTTTGACTCCGAAAATGAAATTCATTTTAGGTCAGGAAGTATTCTCAAGTCCAAATTATTATTTCAATCCCAGCCAGGTAACCAAAGTTCAGGATAAAACAGCTGGCAGAAAAAACAATTCAGATGCTGCAACGGGCCAAAATTCAAGCTCTGTGCTGGATGCTGCAAAAAAAGTATTCTCTACTTTTTTTGGTAAAAAGGAAGAGAAAAAACCTCAAAGTCTAATTGTTCCCGAAGAAGAAAAAGTCATTGTAGAGACTGTTACAAATCGTTTAGAATTATTTCCGGAGCATTGGGACGCTTTTCCCGAAGCTTACATTCAGCTTTTAATGGAGGCTCAAATGAATGTCATCCATGAATTTGCTTATCGAAATCTAAAAGCAAGAAACGATTTTAATACATTCCTTAATCGTTTTGACGAGTCAAACATTTTAAATTTACTAAATAGTGATTTCAATATCCCAAACAATTTAGGATTCGAAACTATATTGCTGAAAAATGCAACACTTTCTGCTCAGGTCAGCTTCATTACGGATGTGCTGAACTCCAAAACCGAATCTGCACGAAATTGGTCAAAAAACCACATTTCATCAAACACAGCATTGTTTCTTAATGATATTGAATGTGTTGTAAAACTGATATTTAATGACGTTCCTGATTTAAAAAACTGGATCACAAATACTTTGGAAAGCTTTGTATTTACTGAAGATAAAGCCAAAGTAATTACCGGAAAAATCATTCTCGAACTTCTTGCATTTGAAGAATCTGAAGCAAATAATACTTTAGCCGCTTTAGCTGTAGACCGACTAAAAAAGATTGCTTCATCGCAGATGGAGCAATTAAGCTGGGATATTATCGCACGCTTAATTTCTTCTGATCTAAAAACAAACAACCTTCTCGCCAGCAGTATTTTAATTTTAAAATCTAAAAAAGTAGCATCAAAAGAGATTCCGTTCTCGCTAATCGCCTTGTTTTTGCAAGATGAAAGTTTTGAGATTAGAAAAAATGGTATTCAGCTATTAAATAACTATCAGGAAGATTATTTACTGACCAATCGTGAATCTTTATTAGATTTATTAAACACTGAATATCAGGATGTCCTGGAAGCTGTTATCGAACGCATCAAACAATTGGGCAAATCAAATGCTGACCTTTTTGCAATCGCACTTCGCAACACGGTTTATGCCATGATTCGAAAAGAAAAATTTGAAGGAGCACATAAAATATTTAAAAAATTTATACTTGAGGAAACAACCGAGCATTGGAATACAGCATTAGAACCCCGGGATGTTATCAAATTAACCCATGCCCATTACAGGGAAAGTCAACTGACCGGATATGAAATCTTAAAAAAATATGCCCGTAAAGATGATTTTACAATCCGCCAGATTATCTCATTAGGAAACCATGAAATCCTTGCCATAAGACAATGGTGCTGGAATTATTTTATGGATAAAAAAGAACGCATCCGTGCTGAAAGAAATAATGCGCTGGGTATCTTAGACACTTCCTGGGATGATACAAGAACGTTTGCTTTTCATTTTTTTAAAACTGAATTCGACGAAACCGACTGGGATCTAGAGTGTCTCATCAGCATAGTCGATTCTGTATTGCCAGCCGTTGAACAATTTGGAAAAGAAATGATTACCCGCTATTTCAATCCCGATGATGGTATAACTTATTTAACAAAGTTAAGCGAGCATCCAAGTGTCAATATTCAGTTTTTTGTCACGAATTATCTCAGCACCTATGCAACAGATAATTTATCGAAGATCAAAGAACTTGATTTTTATTTCCGATCCGTATTAACCCGTGTGCATAAATCCCGAATTGCAAAACAGCGCATTTTTCAATTCCTTCATCAGGAAGGAAAGAAAAATGAAGAAGCAGCTATTTTTGTAACCGAAATTATTGATTCTGTTTCTGCCACGGCATCCATACAGGACAAAGCGGCTTGTATCGAAATTTTGACCGATTTAAAAACACTTTTCCCGCAATTGCATACCCATTTAATCCTTAAAAACTAAGTTATGTTATTTGACTATAAATACAGCGGCAGCACCATTGTAAATAACACCTCAACGAGTACAGACATGAGTTTTTCTCCTGATACTTTGCGGGAACCTACTTTTTTTGTTGGAAAACTAAACCAGAAAATAGCTTTTAGAGAAGCTATCTCTGCACTACATGATGTTGTGATTTCGGATTTGCGTTTTTTCCCAAAGGATAAAGAACAGTATAAATTATGGGCTGCTGAACAGGAAAAATTATGGCTTAGCGAATATATGGCCGATTTTCAGATTGAAACTGTCCGCGCACGCATTCAGGAATTGAAAGAAGAATTAAGCGTTGTACAGAAAGAAAAAGGAAGGGTTCTGGGACCTTTTAACAAAGCCAAATCTGCTTATTTTGATTATTTATATAAAAATGACAAAGACGCCTGGTTTGTATTAGATCCTGTAATTACAGTACATCCCGATGAAGTTTTCTTTGAATGTTTCAGTAAGGATGAATCTTCTTATGGAAAACTGAGCTGTAACTATAATATCTTTACAGAAATCAGTGATTTTAAATGCGGTACAACCAATATTGATTATTCGGAAGGATTATACAATGAATTTCAGAAAATAAGAAATTACAAGGAAACCGAATTTAAAATTGATCCGTCAGGTTTTGAAGCTAAAACAACCTATGAGCAAGTTTATAAAGAAGTAAAAATAGATCTGCCTGATTCATGGGTCAGAGGATTTTTACAGGTAAGTTCAGCGATGACTTTGCCTGCAACTGTATTGGATTTGCATCCGATGGACATTTTTAGTTTGTGCCAGTATTTGCGACGTTTTAAAGAAAAGAAAGGTCCAAGAGCTTTGCGATTTGTACTCGAACCGGATAAACCTATAAAAGCCGTTTTTGAACCTTCTTATGATGAAATTACTTTTCATCGCTCTCTTTTTCAGGGAAATGAATCTAAAACCATTCGTATCTGGGGACGACGACGTTTATTAATTTTAGAAAGGCTGATTCCGGTTGCCCGAAATTTTAAAGTTGTTTTACTGGGATCTGGTTTACCTTCTTTTTTTATTGCTGATTTAGGAGACATGTCTTATACACTGGGGCTTTCAGGATGGACAAAAAACGACTGGAGTACTGCCGGAAATTTTGATTTAATGGCGCCAAGAAGCAATGTCGATTTATTTACTCAGGAAAAAGTTTTCAATGCTTTAAAAGAAAACTGGTTCGATACCTCTGATAATTTAGCCAAAAAACTAAATCTTGATCCGTCTGTAGTTTCGGCATCGTTAACGGCATACACCCAGGCAGGAAGAGTAATCTACGATTTAAATTTAGGTCTTTACCGTGTAAGAGAGCTGACTCAGGAACCTTTAAATATGAAAACCTTACGTTTTGCCAGTCCGCAGGAAGAAGCTGCAAATCGTTATATAAGTGAAAATCGCATAAAAATCGATTCAACCGTCAAAGCCGATACCTTACAGATTAGAGGAAAAATAAACGATAAAGATTTCAAATACAGTACTCTTGCCGTATTAGACAAAGACAATCGTCTGATTGAAGGAAGCTGTGAATGTTCTTTTTACAAATCAAATCAATTGCGAAAAGGACCTTGTGAACATATTCTGGCTACCAGAATGGCATTGCAGACAAAAGTAACTACATAACAAGCAAAAGCCGGCTCTATCATAAGCCGGCTTCTTTATTTTGTATCATGTAAATTTACTTTTTCATTTTAAGTTTATACTTCATCGCATCTTTTAGCAGTAACTTATTATTTTTATTAAAGTGTACTAATTCTGAAGCAACGTCCGGATTTGTACCAATTCGATCAGCAGCAATTTCATAAGCGATATTTCTGATCGATTCTTCAAGTTCTTCATGTTTGGTAAATTCATGTTTCAGTAAATGAAGAAATACCGCAGCATTTACTTCTGATACTTCCTCCCTATAAATAGTCGTAATTGCAAGAGATAACTCTTCTGCGGACTTGCAGTTTGCAAAATAATTATTGAGGCATTTTCCGGCATCCTTATTCGTTTTCCAGCCTTGCAAAAGTAATTCCTGAGCTTCTGTTATGTCTCCAATTTTATTTTTATAAACTAAAGACGCTTTTACATATTGAAAATTAGTTTTATACTCTTCAATTACTATATTAAAATACGTATTGGCTTCTGATTTGTTTCTTAAAATCAAATACAGATCCCCTGTTTTTTCATTTTCGTTGAGTTCTTTATACAATACAATTGCTTCACTGTATGCATGCCCTTTCTCATAACATTCTGCGGCTTTGTTCTTGTTTTGAAGATACTTTAAATAAATCGCTCCGGCTTCACGATATAATTTTCCATCTTCTAAAACCGATGCGGCTTTATGATTGTTTTTTAAAAGCTTTAAATAAATATGAGAAGCTTTTTCATATTGTCCCCTGGCAATATAATCCTCTGCCAGTTTCTCATATCTGCTTTGCAGGGTATTAAACCTGTTTGAATCAATCAGAAAGGAGCCTCCGCCCGAAGAAAGTGAAGAATCTGATTGTGATCCTGTCAACAACGAAATCATAAAAATCACAAAAATGATGATTCCAATAAAAACTAAAATTGACGGAAGCTCCGATTTGATTTCAGAACCTTTACAACTTCTGGCTAAAACCACAAACAACAGGACAAAACCGTATCTAAAAAAACCTGTAGCATTATTTCCTCCGGCTGAAAAATTATCAAAAAATCTCGCAATCCATCCAAAATTAAAATGGCTGCCAATTCCGGTATTAAAAGAAAAACTGCCTCCATAACCTCCTCTTCCTGTTCCCAGAGTATCCAACGGAATTGCCAATTTCATCGCCATTTCCGGATTTTTCTCTAAGTAAGCCAGAAATTTATCCATTTCGCGGTTATTGCCATTCAACAGTTTCTTCATGTTAAAAGGCAATTTTTCAATCATTTCTTCTTCTGAAACCGGGTTTTCAATACCCTCCAAAATCTTTTCCTGATCAACCTCAATGCGCATTGAAGTTATAAAATGCGGTATCGAAACTGTTTTTGAAGGCGCTGTTACTTCAATTTCTTTTGATATGGGAAACTGAATCAAATCTGTCCATTTAACTTCATCTTTCAATTCAACCAAACCAATTTCCGGATGCAGTAAATGATATTCTTCTGAAAACAATGACTGCCATTCTTCCTGGGTCAATTCAGGTATTATTGATGCATATTCTGAAACAAACAACTTATTTTCAATCAATTGTAAAAAATTATTTCTTCCAATCTGAGTAATTTTACTTTGATTACATATTATCAAACAGCCAAATAATTCATTGGCACGCACAGATGGAACCGGAAAAACTTTTACCCTATCGGGAGTTAACCCCATGTTTTGAATTTCATGAAGCCATATTTCCACAGAGGCACTTTTAATTAGAATACCTCCCTTCGGATATGTATTTTTTGCATTTATTTTTAGCTTAAGCTCCATGATGTACAATGTTTAAAATAAATGGTTTAAGATATTTTTCTGTAAACATTTCTTCACTCATACTTTCTTTTGTATTACCCTGAATAAAGTAATCATTTCCGGCATATTCCCCTGCCGTTGCCATAATTGTACGCATGTTAATTACAAATGGAATATTAAACTCTTCAATTCTTGTATCACTACTTTCAAAAAACAAAATTCCATCTCTATTTGTAATTGTACTACCATCTTTAGACTCAAAATATTGTGTTTCTATATAACAAACTGCTCCTTCTTTTTCAATTTCTTTTTTCAATTTCTCTGCAGCGTTTCTTGTTACACGTGTCAAAATAATACTAAGTTGTTCATCGATAATCTCTTTAGCTTGCTTTAAAGTTTTATCAGCATTCTCTTTTATTATTTTTACAACAGCCAAAGGTGATATTCCTTTATTTTTTAAAATAAGATTGACTATTTCTTCTAATACTATTGCGTCATCAGGTCTAAAATAAGAACTGGCTTTTTGAAATTCAAGATTCGAAATATGATAATCATTAATTTTCAAAACATTTTTTTCTATTACAACACGGTTTAATCTTTTAATTACACTGTATTTAACTTTACTGGATTTATAATTTCTAATGAAGGAAGATATTTCATCGAGATTGCTGTTAAAAGACTGTCTCACTTTTTCGTTTCTCATTATTGTTAAACTAAAATCACCAGCAATCTGGTAAAAATCAGGCAAATGATCAATCACTCCCCCGCCAAAATAAAAATCATTATTGTATTCAAATACTTTAAGTGCTCTTTGATTGATTTTTTGGTTAAAATCTTTATAGCTTCTTAACTCTTTTGTGCTAAGATTTATGGTACTTGCATAGTGTATCAAATCATAATAATGATACCAAAGTATTTTCTCTCCCCTTACATTTGTTTTCAAAGCAAAATGACCATTTTTAAACGGAAGATCAGATGCTATTTTCACAAATCCCTTATTGAATCTATCATTAGAGAACATAAATAAACTACCATTGAGATACATATAAAACGCATTGTCATAAGAAAAAACATTTTGATAAGACTGCTCAACAGGATAAAGCAGAGATATGCTTTCATCTGCAATTTTTTTTGCTGTGCTTATCTGTTCCTTATAATTTCTTCTCCATAATTCATCCAAAGGCAACAAAATTTGCTGAAGCATTTTTCTTCCTTTATTCTGATTTTTGTAGACATTAATATTTTCCATGCCAATTGCAAAAACATATTTAATGTCATTAAAATAGGCATTCACAGCTCTTTGCATTGGAACTGACTTTAAACTTTCTTCTGAAGAAAAAAGAAAAACTTCCTGATTTTTGCTATTGATTTTATTGCTTTCAAAAAACAAATCCAATCCCGCTGCGCAATCCAGTTTTCCGCTAAGTTCACTCAACGCCATAATAACTTCATCAACGTTTGTAATCGGAATTTCTTTAAAACCTTTGTCAACCACAAAAACCTGACATTCAATATCTGTTTTAGGATGTCTCGCAATGGCAATAGCTGATGCAAAAGCCAAAACTTTTGGATTTCCCCAGTTTTTTAATGTATTATCGATTAATAAAATACGTTTAAATTTATCTGCTTCTGGCGGAATTTCCCGCTGAATATAGAGTGCTTCGTTATTCGCAATTCTCGACATGAAAACATCATCATCATAAGCAAATTCAGAAATCACTAGTTTATCAAAATCGCCTTTATTGGTTAAATCCGAAATTCCTCCCAACGGCTGTTCACTAGGATGGCTGTGGTGAAGCGGAATATTTAATCCCGACCAAAGCCGCTTAATCAGACTTGCAGTATAAAATGTCTTATCTTCCTGTATAAGCTGATCAACAAAATCGGTTGTATTCCCGGATAAATTATTCTCTTCTAAAACTTCCTCACTCAATTTTTCATTTAAATCCTGATGCGGAATGTTTTCCATCGCATGTAAAACAGACTGCACTGTAGGAAACCTAACTTTCAGTAAAGCAAGTGTCCTTAAATCTTTTCTGAAATTTGCTTCATTAAATTCTTCTTTTACAGCTGCACGAACTAAATGATGTCTATGATTTTTATATTCTTCAATGATTTTTTTTGCTTTCTCAGATGAAACCCTGTTGTGACATTCATGAAAAATAGTCTGGAATAATTTCTTTCTGTTTTCACCCGTTTTATACGCAACAGGCAAACAAGAAAGTATTTTTAAAAAATCAATACTGGCACCAATTCGAAATGACTGAGACTGTGGAAAAGCAGTTACTATATTCTTGCTTTTTACCAAATTATGAACCATTTCGATTGCCTGTTCATTTTCCGGATTTGTAGCCAATATTGCCAATAGTAAACTTCCGAATGGCGGAATACTGTCATCTGAAAGAAATTCTAAGATTTCAAAAACAAATTTTTCGTACCCAATCGTCTGTCCATTCGGAATTGTGATCGACTCAAATACACTCTCTTCAGAAAATATCTGATTGTCCCATTCCCAGAAATAGTCTTTATATGATTGAAAATACTTTTGAAATTCCATTTTATTTTATGAAAAAGTTAAGCGAAATGAGCTGATTGAAAGTGGTTTTATGGTTTCTTTTGGAATTACTGAATAGCTGTTATCTTCGTTCCAGAGTATTAGGTTTTCTTTTGATGGATTTAATTTTTCCTGAAATGTTCCGGTTAAAGAAAACCATTCAAAATCATATCCTGTTGGCAGTAAAAAATCATGATTCATCCAAAATGTACTCCCTTTTACAGGCAATAACGGAAACCCAAACAGGAGTATTCTTTTATCAATTACTACCCATTTTAAAGGTTCGAGTCTGTACTTTGGTGCCGATTCGATGTATAACTTCAATTCCTCAAAGCTGACCAGCATAGCGAAAGCTGGTTTTACATTTTCAGACGACTTTAAATTCATTTTCAGTCTTTGGTCAATGCCAAAATAATTATGATTGAATTTAGGCAATGAAACCGGTAAAGCACGCAAAATTGGACTCCACAATAATCCGGAAGGCAGTTTTTTAGACGGCAACAGTTTGTCTTTTTCAAACAATAAATTCTGTTTCCATTCATATACAATTTTGTACGGAATCTGGTGAATTTCTGCCGAATTTATCTGCTCTGATGAAAAATCTCTGATCCAGACAGTATCAGTTTCAAAAGCAACTTTTAGATTATCCCAATGCCGAATTCTGCCCAAAAAATCTTTGTGCTCTATTTTTATTTCTAAAAAATACATATTAAATAGTTTGAAGTATTTTTTGCCACAAAGATTCTATATGGTCCTGAATATATTTTTTCTGTTCTGTATCTTTAATCCAGTCGCAACGGGTTTGAATATATCTCAATTTATCTTTGATTACATTTTGTTCCTCAAACGAAAGGTTCTCATCCTGCCATTTTTCGATTAGAAAATTCACTTCTTTCATCACACTTTCTGCGTCAGGCGTTTTGTTGTATAATGCCTGCGGGTGTGCCTCTGCCGAAGCATCCATTTCGATAATCTGATTGATGATTCCTTCCAGTATTTCGATCTGCTCTTCGTTGTCCCAAATGTATTTTAAAACCCATAAATCAGATAAAACCGCCTGATTTCTTCCGCACATCAAAGCACTTGCCGCAATCAGGTTTTGTAGTTTTACGGCACGTCTGTCTGATACTTTTATTCCGGTATTTCTAAGACTGTGAATGATATCTACATATTGTTTACGAACAGGCGTTAAATCGATTTTTCGGCAAAGCTGCTGCAATTCCCTGATTTCATCTGCCGTGATAGTTGGAACTTCTTTGGTCAATGCACTTTCTAATTTCCATCCGGCCAATAAGACCTCGTGCAATAAATCCGGTTCTACATAATCACATTTTATACGAATCAGGAAACGGTCAAGCAAAGCATTTAGCGCTTCATCTTCAGGCAAAACGTTACTGGCACCAACAAACATAAGTGCCGGTAGTTTTTTTGTTTCTTTACCACGACGAAATATCTTTTCGTTAAGCGCCATCAGTAAACTGTTCAAAATAGCTGAGTTTGCGTTGAAGATTTCATCCAAAAACACCATCGAAGCTTCGGGCATCATTCCTTCGGTATTGGTAATCAACTCCCCTTCTTTTAATTTACGAATATCAAACGGGCCAAAAATTTCATTAGGTTCTGTAAATCGGGTTAAAAGATATTCAAAGTTTTTTCCGCCTTCAATTCCGTTTGACAAAGCTCTGATAATCGCACTTTTTGCCGTTCCGGGAGGCCCTAACAAAAATGCATTTTCCCTGGCCAGCAAACCAATTCCTAACAGGTCTATAATTTCATTTTTTCCAACAAAAGTTTCTTTAATGTGCTTTAAAACACTATTTAATTTATCGGTAGCTTTCATTTATTAACTTCTAATTTTTATTCGTTTGATAATTTATAGTTGGGCCCAGAATATCTTTTTATAATCTCCAAATCCTGTTTCTAATTGCTTTTTTATAAAATCAGATTCGGTAAATTTTATTGCTTTTCTTAAGACAATCCGGTCGATGTACAGCTGCTGCAGACAATCGTTTGAAGCAACGGTATCAAAATCTATTTTTTCAATTTCAATTTCAAACCCAATTGCTGAATAATGAAATTGATATAAATGTCTTTCGAGAATTGGAATCACAGGATCATCTGCATCAATTCGTTTCATTTCTTCTAAAATCTGAGGTAAAAAACGCAGACAAAGATCTGCAGAAAGTGCAGCAGACGCATTTTCTTTTCCTGAAAAATCAGGTAAAAGTACATTCAAATCACTAATTGTATGCTCTCGATATAATAAAAGCTGTGCTGCAAAATATATTGTTTTGGCTGCCCACAATGCAGCATCTGCATTAAAATCTGGCGCATTGCCGGGATATTCTAAAATCTCTCTTTCATATTCCGTTTCTAAAAATGAAATACAATCTATTTCTTCACCTTTAGAAATAGTCCTAAATTTATCAGTCAGGATAATCTGCTCAATCGTTCTGAGATGATAAATGGTATCCAAAAAAGGAGTTTCTGTCTTATTCATATTGCTAAATTGCATGGTTTTTAATCAATTATGAAGGTTAAAAAATCCCACAAAACTGTATATTCACAAATATATCATTAAATCCGAACTTTGTTAAAACTATTATTTATTCTCAAAAATCATCCGGATTTGATTTCTCCTTTCACAAAAGAGAAACTGCAAATAAAAAATATCTGCAGTTCCCTTCTGCAGCTATCATTTAGTAAACAACAGCTGTCAATAACAAATTAAACTCTAATTTTTAAGACACCAGTTCAAAATTTTAGCAATGTTTTTAGCATCGTCAATACCTCTGTGATGTGTTCCTTCCAAAGGAATATTAAGCAAATGCAGCGCGCCGTTCATTCCGGTTGGCTTTACCAGCCCAAATTTTTCGGCAAAATGTTCTTTAACATTAATGTGCTCCTCTCCCATTGGATACTGGACGCCAAACGATTTACACTGTTTTTTAAGCATATTGAGATCGTACTGACCGTAACTTGCCCAGGTATACAAATCGGGATTGTATTCATCAATCAGCTGGTTAACTGCATCTTCAAAACTCACTCCGTTTTTATCCAGCAAATCCTGGGTAATTGTGGTCAGTTCAGTACAAAACAAGCTTACGCTGGAACGCTCTGGTTTTATCAATATTCCTTTATTTTTAGAAATTGCACCGTTTTCTGTATCCAAAACGGCCAAACCAATTTCAATAATTTCATTTTGCTGGCCCTGCGGGACTGCTCCCTGCCAACATGTGGCTTCTAAATCGATAATAATAATTTTATCTGTAGTTTTCATTTTGTTTAAATTTTAATCATTAATTACTAAAACCACCAGCCTTTAAACTGGCGGTTTTCCTCATTCAACGAAAATCTCTTTAAATTTATCAATACAAGTTTTCATGTTGTAAAATCGTGGTCCCCAAATCAGGATTTACACAAACTCCTCTTTTCAATTCAAAATATTTTCGTCTTTCTTCATCATAAATCGTTTTTCTTTTTATTTCTGAACAAATATTTCAAAACAACTGCGCAATTATTTTTCGCAGTTCATTTTATTTTAAAATTTACTTGTTAATCCATTCCATAACTGTCGATAAGTAAACTTGTCTTACGTCTTCAAATCTCGTAATGTTCGGAATATGATTTACCTCTAATAAGTATTTCGAGCCGTCTTTTGCCACGATATAATCATTTCCAATCATATCCATTTGCAAAGCTTCTTTAATATGAAGCGTATCAGCCAGCAAATCATCATCAACAGGCATAAAGCCCGCGTTATCAGGATGAATAGACTTTAACCAATCGTCTCCTTCTAATTTGATCTGCCAATACGTATCGCCAATCATCATAATCCGAACGGCTTCTCCTTCATAATACGGTTCAATAGTGGCGGTAAATTCGCTTTCCCATTCACCGGTAAAACGATGTTTGTTTTCGCCACAATGCCAGTTACCCCATTTTGCAACAGTAGTATCTGATACAGTTACAGAAGTCCCTGCGCTTACAAAACCTCTTGGAGCACTAAATCTTGAAAGCGACAGAGCTTTTACGAGACACGGAATCTTAAATCGGCAGTCGAGCATCGCTGAAGCCTTTGGATAACAATCTCCATTCCAGATCGCAAGACCTGCAATAAAATCGAAATCATTATCATAAATTCCGTAATAGACTACTTTATCTACAGGCAACATTCCAATTCCATTCGATTTTTCCATATACAAAACGCCCTCTTTCACCACAATTTTTGGTATGGACTGGTGCCAGATAATATGTCCTAAGTATTGGGCTTTTATAATGTCATATTCTTCCTGTTCAATTCCCACAAGGGCAATTCGGTTGTATATTTGTTTCATCGTTTTTAATTTTAAATGTTACTTGTTTTTACTTCTAAACGGCTTCTAGTTTCAGGCGTTTAATTCCAAAATCTGTTTTTCTTAATTTGCACATCCTTTCGTCTGAAATGTGGTGGAATACAATTCCTTCAATATCATTTTCTGATAAAAATATTTTCAGATTATCAAAATCAAGACTTACAAAATCAAGTACTGCACTGCCGTGTTTTACCAAAGTATGTTTTTCAAACTTTTCAGGATTTCCCTGTACTTTAGGTCCGCACAATTCGTAGGTTCCATCTGTTTTGTTTTCTAATTGATCGAAAGCTTCGAAGAAATGTTTATCCTCAGATTTTGATCTGTAGTATTTTAACCAGTGCGGGTGATGTCCTGAAACCGGATCTGCTTCCTGGCACGGAATCGCTCCCGCCGGAATTGTTCGTCCTTTTTTGGCATCGAATCTTTTAAACAATTCTCCGCTGAAAATAGCGGCTGATGTACCGTCGAATTTTCTCGTTGCAATGGCTTTTCCATCAAAAACCCAATTGTTTTCGATATTGATTTTATTAATTACCCTTCCTAAATCAGCACGGTTTTTAGCAAATAATGTGCTTATCTTTTTCATTTTTTAAATATTTAATTTGTGGAAATAGTAGGATTCGAACCTACTCAGTCAAAAGACAGCGGTGTTTAGCTCATCATTTTTATTGTTTTTTTGGTTTCGCTGAATGAAAAATTTCATTTCAGACCGACCTAACTCTCCAGCTTTAGCGTATTTCCAATTTGTCTGGGAAGCAGTACCGATAACTATCGGGAGAACCTGCGACCACCCGCGTCCAAGGCGGGTAAACAACCACCGTTATCTTCCCAGATATTATTTGGGTGTTTTCGGGAATCGAACCCTGTTCTGCGGATCCACAAACCGCCGTTTTACCAAATAAACTAAAAAACACCATTTTTAATTTGTCTCAAAGACTAGCTCCTTCTTTTCTTTGTGACTTTGCGTCTTTGCGAGAAAATAACTCTCCAAGCCTTCTTTAATCTCGCAAAGTCGCTAAGACGCAAGTTTTATTAAACATTCTGAAAACCTTTGCAACTTAAAAAAAGCGGCTCATACGGGAGTCGAACCCGTTTCTCCCGAGAGACAGTCGGGAAGGTTAGCCAGTAACCCCAATGAGCCAGTTCCTTCTAGAGAACAAGTGGTTTTGGAAGGATTATTCATGCTTCCATAATTGTTTTTTTTGTATTCATGAATGCTCCGCATTTCGAACCTTCAACCTCCAGCAAACTCGCTGACTATCTACCAATTGCTATACAAAACCATTATTTTTTGGGCATAAAAAAAGCACCCAGTTAAAGGTGCTTCAAGATTTATAAGATATACCTATCCTATTGTCCATGTTCATGCACCTGTGTTGTTAAACGTCTAAGATCGAAACCCGGGTTTAGCAGTTGTGTGTTATATATGTTATGATTAAAAGCCATTTTATATGTTGTATTATATTTTGAAATCATTTTTTATCTGAAAATCTTTGTTCTGATTTTCTTCGGAAAAGATAAAGTCGAAAAAATCAATTATCCAAATTATTTTTTGAATTATTTAACTGATTATCAATTAGTTAAATCAAAAATTAAACATGAAAATTCCTGTCCGCAAGCTTGTGCAGATCCTTAATTGTATCAAATGACTGTCTCTCATCAGATTACTTTTCAAGATTATATTTCACTATTTAGTTTTATCATGTAACATTTGGTCCATTATTTTTTTAATTATTTTTAGTTAAGCAGTTGTTTTTAATCATTTTGAACTTCTATTTTCTAAAATTCTGATTAGTTTATCTTCCATTATTAATCTCAAATTGTCCGAAAATAAAAAAAGCGTCTCATTTCGAGGACGCTTTATTTATTTATGTTTGAGTTTAAACTACAATTTACACTTCAATTTCATAAAATACCATGGCGTCCAAAGTCCTTAGTCGGAAAAAATCCTTCTAAAACGATTGTAACTTTGTTTACTGACATGATATTGTATTTTTGTTTGTTATATTTTGAATGCAAATGTAGCTTTTTCTGTCTTAATTTAACAATTATTTGTGAAAATTTAATTTCATGAACTTCTAAATGTTATTAAAGCCGAAAACCAGGATCCATCAAAAACCTGTAATCAATAAATTTCTCGCTCCTTTTTCGCCACATTTTTGGTATTTAGCATATGCTTTTACCGCTCTTGTTCTAATTTTTTCGTTGTTCTCGCCAGCAATATAACCTGTAATTGCATCATGAATGGTATAGGCTTCCGGACACATCAGGTTGCTGGTCCAGACAATTGGGTTAACTTTTGCTTCTTTGAGATGTGGCGAAAAAAACATTTTACTGTAACAAGCCAAAACAATGATATCCCTCTTTTTACCGTCTGTATTATTGAATTTTTCCGAAAGCTGAAAATCCATTAAACCATCGTGCCCAATATATCCCAAAAGTGATGCATTACCGCCAATACCAATGGTTTTTCCATTCGTTTTCAGAACGTTTTTTTGCTGTCCGGAACTGCTGTTCAAAAAATCTTTTGTACACTTTTTGATATATTGTCCATCATAAGCATCTGCCACCAGATAATAGTTTGGTTTTGTAGTGTTCTTAAAAACAAGCCTTTCGAGTATATTATTTCCGGGTTTGGTGGTTTCCAGTAATTTCCACTCCCTGCTTTTTTTAAAATAGGTTTTTATTCCAAAACCACAGCCCCAATATAGGTTTGTGTTTGGGTTCTGTCCATTTCCAATTCCTGCCGGTACAGGCACAATTCCCTGATATTTGTTGTCGCAAAGTGCCACAAAAATATGAATTGTTTTTGTTTTGCTGAGCGTATCAGCTACTGTTGCAGATTTTGTTTCTTTTCTTTGAAATGAAGGCATTTCTTTTTCAGCATTGTTGACTTTGCCATTGCAACTCATTGAAAAAATACAATAAAATAAGATTACAAAAATTCTCATACTAACTTAAATTTAGATAAATACCCCTTTGGTGAAATTAAAAATAAGTGTCAGGCTCATACCATCCGGGCTTCCTCAGGATGACATCGTTCCTTAAATTATAAATGATGTTTTCTTTGCTTTTGATTTGCTACTGACTCAAACTTTCATGAAGTTAAAGCTGAAAGATAAGGATTATTTACTGATATAATGCTTCCCGAATTTTAATCAAAGTCTGAATGGCTTTTTGTTCATTTGGTTTTTCAGGCAAAGTTGATGTTTGATAATGCTTTTCGATTGAAGCGATTAAACTATCTGCCATTTCGAGCAAATCCTCGTATTCTCTGTTTCCGGCTTTAATATCTAAAAGTTCTTCTCGGTTTGAAACCCTGATATTTAATTTCCCCGTTGACAGAATTTGTTCAGCTGTTTGCAAAAGCCTGATGGTGTGCATCATGTTTTTGCTGTCGTAATTTTTACCGTGCTGCTGGTTGGTGTTGTAACGGTCTTCGTTTCGTTTATCGATCCAGTTCCAGTATTCAGTATATTCTTTGCAATATTTTGAATAGCCGTCCTGATTGCAGGATAAATAACCGATTAGTTTTTCACCTTTTGGAATCGATGAAACAGAAACTTCATTGGAGCTTTCTTTCTGAATAATGCCTTTATAACCCAACGTTTTCTCTGGATCATAAAACATGGCAAACATGCCTTTTGAATTGGGAAGATCAACCAAACCAATCTGTTCCTGCTTCAAATTATTTTGCTGCAGAAATTCTAATACCGAAACGGTTTTATAATCTTCCAAAACATAACAGAAATCCAAAAGGCTTTTCTTTTCTTTCGGCAGCGGATTTACGATTTTCTTGTTTAAACCTCTCGCCTTTTTGATTTGCGTTACGGCATAACCCGCAAAAGAATCTTTGCAGAGTTTAGACAGAAAATCTTCCAGTTGTAAATGCTCCATTAACGGATGTTTGTACAGAATACAATCTTCCGGCGAAGCTAAAATTTCCAGAATATTAGGATTATTTTTGAGCAGTAATTCTACAAAACGACCAATTTCGTAATACACCTCATCATTGGTTTCATTACTGATCTGCGGAATATAATCTAAGCCAAAGAATTTTTCTTTTGGCAAATAATAAATGCCTTTGATATCGGTATCAGATGTTGGTGTATTTAACCCAAAAGATTTACTTCCCGAAATGACTTCGAAAAGGATTAGGTTTTGGGATTTTAGGTCCTGGATGGTCATTTAAATTAATTTCTTAAACTATCTACAATTTGTTTACCAACTCTCAAACCACATTTTAATTCTGAATGAACTATAGAAACTGCTTCAGGAATATTATTTTGCTCTATCAAAAGTAAAACTTCTAGTTTTGTTTCATATTTTAGGTCTTCTACTTTCATTTTTTATTTTATTAACGTTCTAACAAGTGGCAAAATAATACTTTTTTTAAAATAAGAAAAAGAATATTTTTACATCACGCAAAACAACTAAAACTGTATTTTACCAAATCAATCGTGTTTTTTACGGATCGTTATTTTTTTGAAAAATTTTAAATATCTTTGAATTATGAGCACAGAAACCAAACCCAGAAATATTGGCCGAAATATCAGCCGTATCAGAGAGCTTCGCGGAATGAAACAAGGAGCACTTGCCGATGCCATTGGCACAAGCCAGCAGACTATTTCCAGCATTGAAACCAGCGAAACTGTTGAATTCGAAAAACTGGTACAAATTGCAAAAGCACTTGGCGTGACGGTAGAAGCTATTGAAAACTTTTCGGAAGAATCTGTTTTTAATTATTTCAATACTTATTACGATAGCAGTTCTAATAATGGCCCTCAGGGAACTGGAAATACTTGCAATTTCAATCCTCTTGATAAAGTTGTGGAACTTTACGAACGTTTGGTTCAGGCTGAAAAAGACAAGGTTGAGTATTTAGAAAAATTGATGAAAGGGAAATAAGTATTTTCTTTTTCTTTTATATAGAATTGGAAGAGCGCAAACTTTTAAATAGGAGTTTGCGCTTTTTTGTTTTATAAGTTACATTAGTCACCGCATAAAAACGACTTGAAAAACATTAAGTTTTGAGTAGTCATGGATTATTTTAATGATTATACTATATTTTTATTCCGGTAAACTCAAAATATAAAAAATAGATTTAGGTAAATCATCATAGGTTTTCAAAACAACGTAGTACCATTTGTTTTCAGGAATATCAATTTGAAACAGGTCATTTTTTTTATGCTTTTTAATTGCATCTTCAAATGTTTTATGCATAACTCCTTCATTAAACCAACCTAAATCACCTTTATTAACATTACTGTCCATATTATAAATGGAAGCTAATTCTTCAAACGATTTATTTTTTTTATATAATTTGAGAATCTCCTCCCTTTTTTTATTAATCTCATTAATAGTTAACTTACTACCATCTAAATAAATATAACTGACTCTCATCGAAACAATAGGTTCTGTTTTAACAATTCTATCTTTATCTATCATATCTTTTTCAAGAAATCTATTTTTATAATAATCGAGACTATCATTACTAATTTCTAAAGTCGTAATTTGAGCTTTTGGATTCAATTTAATAAAATTTTCAGCTTCTTCAAGGGAGTTTATTTCTTTTAAGTTTTGGGAAGAAACAGCAGTTAAATAGAAAAAGTTAAGTGCTAATAGTAAGTATTTAGACATAATGTAAATATATTATTGATGACGATTATTTTTTCGAAATGAAATTATAAATTTCAATGGTTAGAGTTTCGATTTCTTTATTTTTAGATAAAACTTCCCATGAAAAAATTTTATTAAAAACCAACTCGCTTAATTCTCTTTTGTTAATTATTGTTCCAAATGAGCCGTCTGACTTTACTTCATAAGTAGATTGATTAAGTATAAACGTTGAAGAAATCTTTCCCATTTTATTTCTTATTGCTTCCAGAAACTCTCCAACATATTTTTTTACAAAATTTGAAGAATCAATTTCAGATAATGCTTCATCAATTTTTAATAAAATCTCATCTTCATGTGACTTAACCAAGGTTTTATTGCAAAGCTCAATTAAAATTTCTTTCCACATTTCATTTGTTAAAAGATTCTCTATTTCCCTTATATCCCAAACAACTTTAGGAATAAAATTATCTGTTTTCGCTTCTTCTAGTTCTTTTAACCTAATTCCTTTTTTACTGCTTTGCTTAGATGCATCAGAATCTGCTAAAAGAAAAATTCTGTTACTAATAGCCAAGGCTTTAATATCTTTTAAAACAATCTGCTCATCTTCTTTTTCTAATTCCTTTTCAAAAATATAATGGTCAATATTTGAACCAGCATATTCAAAAAACGCAAAATCTATATCTTCTTTGGGATAAGACTTTCCAATAAAATTACAATATGATTTTAAAAATGCTTTTATATAATTACGATCTGATATTCCTTCAACCCAAATGCTGCAATTAGCCATGAACACTGATGAATTATTCACTCCTAACTCACGTAATAATTTATTATCTCCTCGATTTACATTTTTAATTATAAACTGTTTATCGTCCTTTAGAATTGTTTTAGGTGAAAATGAATATATTGACACATTTCTTTTTTCTATAGTTAAATCTAAGAAATGATTGGAATGTGTTGTAATAATATAAGTTAGATTTTTCTTTTCCAAATCTTTGTTAGAAGTGATTTGTTCTAAAAATAATCTTTGCATTCCTGGATGTAAATTTAGTTCTGGTTCATCAATAAAAATAAAGGAATTGGATTCAGCCATAAAAATTTTATACATCAATATTATAATTGCTTGAATACCATCTCCTAACTCATAGAGTTTTCTTGTTTTTTTCTCCCCTTCAATATGTACACTTATATTTTCTAAATTATTATTTCCTAATAAACTTTCATCTTTATTAAATTCAGCTACAACATCAATTTTTTTATTATCAAAAAAATATTTCCCAATAAAACTCTCAAATTTTTCAAAAGATTGCCTTATCTCTCTCCTCGAATTTCTAGTATTAAGGATCTCTTTATACAAATGAATTCCTGTAAAAAC
This sequence comes from uncultured Flavobacterium sp., assembly GCA_963513545.1. Taxonomy (GTDB): domain Bacteria; phylum Bacteroidota; class Bacteroidia; order Flavobacteriales; family Flavobacteriaceae; genus Flavobacterium. The sequence continues at coordinate 228,745 of CAUPQW010000001.1, read as the reverse complement.
TTCGACATCAATTTTATCTAATTTATAATAATTATTTAGCGTTTCTAAATAAACATCATTCTCAATTTTAGAGTATTTGCCAGATACAAAATTAAATAAAGAATGAGCAGTTCTCAAAGTTGGAATATAATAATATTTTATATCATTATATTCCTTTAAGAAGAATTCATCAATTTCATTAAAATTATGTAAATATGCATTTTCAATATCGTATCTACTTAAAAATAAACACTTTACTTTGTTTTGACTTATTATTGAAAATAATTCAGTGAGTGAATTAAAATTCAATTCTTTTAATAAATTTTCAGATATTTTATTCGCAGTTTCCCTATCTGGATTTCGACCACCTATGTTATATGAATTATCTGCTCTATAGTTAAAATTATTAATAATTGATTTTACAATATTATTAGTGTTAACGACTTCAGTATTATATAGAGGAATAAAAGCTTTAATTTTTTTTAAATCATCAACACCTTTTAAGTTTTTCAGGGTCATAAAATTTCTAATAAACCTGCTTTTCCCGCTATTATTAGATCCTACTATTATATTAATATTGTTGAATTTTGGAAAAAAAGAAATAGGTTCATCTTCTTCATTCAAAAAATAATCTTCAAACAGATTACTTTCGAAAAAAATTAAATCGTAAAAATCCTTCATATAATTATTCTTCAATTAAATTCCTAAAAAACAAATCCAACTCCTCACTCAATTTCTTTCCACTTCCCAATTTACTAGCATTTTCCTGATTAAATTGTACCGTTTCGAGTAAAAAATCAGTGATCAAAGTTTCTTTTGGGTGCAGGTATTTTTCGTCCTGTATGGCTTTTATTTGTTGTAATTCTAGTATTTTTTCTTGTATGTTTTTCGGTGCAATTGGCAACAAATCGGCAAAAGCTACGGGCGGAAACGTATCGTTTTCTATAATCCATTTTCCGGCTAATGCGGTGCGTAAGGCGTAGAAATAACTTTTTAGTTTTACTTCTTCCATTTCGCAGACTTCCATGAAATTTTTTGTCGTTCCTAAATAATGGTGCAAAACGGCTATTGGCGAAAAACATTCCGTGGCTATCTCCTGCATTTGTTTTGCAAAATCATCATTTGCATAATACACAATTGGCGAAAACAACCACTCGATCAAAGGTGCGTTAGATTTTGCTAACAATTTTATGGCTTTCCGTAAATCCCAGCCGGAACCGTCAAGATTGTCTTCGGTCATGAATTCGATTACATCGGTTTGTTCCCAAAGCGACAGGTAATATTTGGTTTTGTGTTTGTAGATAAAACGGATATCATAGTCACTGTCCGGAGAAGCAAATCCCCAGGCACGGCTTCCGGATTCTACGGCAAAGAGTATTTCTACGTCTTTTTCGAGTTCTATCTGTTTTAATTTTTGAAGTATTTTTTCTTTCATGGCTGGTTTCAAATGTAAATAATCAACAAAGCTTTAAAGCAGGTAATAATACGTGATTTTTTAAAAGGTACTGAGATTCTAAGTTGCTAAGGTTTTTTCTTTCCTGTGTTTATATTAATCTCACAAAGTCGCAGAGTCGCAAAGTTTTTATTCTGCCGGATGTTTTAAGTTTTATACTTTGGCACTGCACATCAAAGAGTTTCAAAAATCTGACTTTAAACCAAAAAATCTGAAACCAAACGCTGCCTGAATCGGTCAATGGGTTTTAAATCGACATTGGTATCTCCATTGAAAATATCAAAAGGATCATCGAGGCCGCTAATCAATAAGTACAAATAGCAAAACAGATACGTGATGGCAGAAGTTACCAGATAATCCGCTGAAGGGCTTTTGAATTTGGTAATCAGCAACAGCGACATTACGATAAACAAAATACTGTGGAGCAAGGTATAAGCCGGCTTGATGAAGTTGTTTCTCGAAATCGAATAGGCACGCGTGAGCTGTTTTCGCATCGCATTGGTATTTTCCTGTATGCCTTTTATGGCTTCTTTATCGACACCTCTTTCGGCAAAATAATACGCAATCTCATTTGATTTCCGAATTAAGGGAAAGATAACATTAGAATCTTTTCCGTTAGAATTGATCCATTCCACAATACCATTTGTAATGGCAATCATTTCCTGACGCAAAAAAACGGGGTTTAATTCTTCCCGGCACAAATCAGAAGTTCCAGTTCTGGGCGCCCTGAAAGCCAGATAAATCCAGTCTTTGATCGCTTCGAGATTAGACGCTATTTCGCCCGGGATTTTTTCGCTTTCTTTAAAATCGGTCATCGTTGCCGCCAACAGTAATCCAAAAACAAAAAAAGCTCCGGTAAAAATAATCGAAATATCAGCCAGTTCAATCAAATCGTGAAAGTCCTGCCCGTAGAGCGAAAGGTGTTTAAAGATAAAGTTTTTAATTCCTAATACGGCTATTGCCGCAATAAATGACTTTAGAATTATGGTTCTGTTGGTTATAAATTTCATTCCGTATTTTTTAGGCAAATTAAACAAATATATTATCCCGGCTATCTCTAAGTTTTAAAAAGAAAGATGTACAAGGACTCGAACCCGTAACCTCTACGCTGCCGGCGTAGTGCTCTTCCAATTGAGCTAACATCTTTGTATTATGATATGCATAACGCAAATTTCTACAGATCAGAATCTTAAACCCTAAAAAAGGTGTGCAAGGACTCGAACCTGCATCCATCTGTTTAGCAAACAGCTGCTCTTCCAATTGAGCTAACACCTTAGCGGATAGTTGGGACTCGAACCCAAAACATCCCCTTTGGTGGGGGTCATTTTTCCAATTAAACTACTACCCTGTATTTTACCAGGCCGAGACTTTGTAGTTTTTTAATAATACGCCAAATATACTATTCCCGTTGATTCCCTGAACTATGGGATCAAAAATTCTGCTTGCCCCATCTACTGAATCCAATGGCGGAATATAGCCTTCTTTAAATTGTTTTTTTCGCAGACTTTCTTTTGCTCCTGTCGAAATCCAGCCAACATCTACACTGGTCATAAAAATAGCATCTGCAGCAAATTCTTTGGCAGAAGTAAGTGTCATCATATTTAGTGCTGCCTTTGTCATATTGGTATGCGGATGAAATATGGTCTTGTTGGTATAGCTGAAAATCCCTTCAGACGAAGTAACATTTACAATAAAACGCTCCTCAAAACCGGAGTTCAAAAATAGCGGTTTCAAATCCTTAATCAAAAAATAAGGTGCAATTTGATTGATTAAATTTACCTCAACCAATTCATACATACTGATTTCCTCTAAAGTCGAATTCCAGCTTGTCTTTTCTCTGTTATCTACTGGCTGCCCGAAACGCGTAAGTTTTATTTCGGTTTGCTCATCAGCACTGTATTCCAATGCTTTTACTTGTTTTGTAATGGGAGTTTTGTTGGCAATCAGACTTTGATTTGCTTCAAAATCTTTCAACAATTTTTCTTCTGATTTTATTAATGGCAGATAATATTCATCTGTGTATTTTATGGTTTGAGCAGCGTTATTTATCAAAATATCTAAACTGTCAAACTTAGATTTATAGAAAGTAATAAACTCACTGATGGCATTTAGATTTCTGAGATCTAAACCATAAATAATGAGGTTTTCTTTCCATTGCCCGTAATCGGTTTCCTGCTGAAACTGTTCTAAAGCCAACGCAGGAAAACGAGTTGTTAAAACTACATTGGCATTATTACGCAGTAGCTTTAAAGCTGTTGCAAAACCTACTTTTACACGTCCGCCCGTTAAAATAACGTTACGGCCTTTAAGATTTATATTCTGGAAACGTTTTTCGTAATTTTCTTCGGCACAAGCAGGACAAAGCCGTGTATAAAAACTATGTGCCAGTTTGTACGCTTTATTGCAGCAATAACAATTTTTAGGAAGATTTAGTTCTGTAAACTGCTGTTCGTCCCGATTTTCTTTTTCAGCAAACGTTGTTGTACCTTCAACGGCCCTGTTTGTCAAAACTGCTGTCAGACTGGTGTGAAGATCTTCCTGTTTTTTGGCACTATAACTTAGGTTTCGGTTACTTTTTTTGGCATTTTTATGAATTTTGGTAATCAAACCCGCAAACAAATTATTATCCGGATTTTGAAACGGATCGTCCTTCAGGGCATTTAAAACTTTGATGCAGTTTTCCCATTCGTAATTAGTAAACAGATTGTTTGTATTTTCTTCCATTATTATTCGTCTAAAAAATCTTCTAAAAATCCTATGAATTGTTTTCCATCAGCAGACCAGCGCATTCCCTGACCGTTTTCTATTCGCACTTCATACACCAAGCCGTGTTTGTAATGGCAAAATATGTTCCACCATGTTTTATGCCCAATCATAAAGTAAATTAGCTTTTCGGCCATTACACGTTTCTGGTCACGGTTTCCTTTAATTTCACCCAAAACGCTGACTGTTTTTCTGCCGGCATGTTTTTCCCAGGCTCTTACTGCAACCGAAATTTCTTTGTTATAAGGCTCAAAACAGCTTTCTATAAGATTTTTTCGCAATGGCGGAATTCCGGTTTCGTCTCTTCGGCTGGCTGAAGTTAAACGCTGTCCTAAAATAAGTAAAATATTTTCGAAAGGTGTTTCTTCTAAAGCCTGAATTAAACTTTTTTTCAGCAGATCTGAACTGCTTTCAAAATCTTCCAAAACATTTTTAAAATGTAAAACGGCATCTTGTATCGAAACTATAATTTCATCTTTAAAATAAGGAAGCCTCGCAATTTCTGTTTCCTGATGATAAAACAAAATCAGGTTTTGTGAAAAAAGCTGCAGATTTTCATCCGTTAAAAACAGAGCATATTTTTGTTTCCATTCTGAATTCAGATTGGGAATTATCGCTTTTATTTCATTAAAAAACAGATTGGGATTCATTTTTATTGACTTTAAATTCCAAAAAAACTTTTAGCATTCTTAGTCGTTTCTTCCGCAACTTTATCCAAGGCGATTCCTTTAAACTGTGCAATGGTTCCGGCAACATACGGCAGGAAAGCTGGTTCGCATCTTCGTTCGTGGTATTTCTTCAAAAGGCTGTTCGGAACATTTTTTGGCAGCATAAACGGCGCATCGGTTTCGATCATCATTCGGTCAAGCGGTATGTACTGAATGACTTCTTTTAAATGCTCAAAGCGTTTACTGTCTGAAATGGCTCCCGTAAACCCGAGATAAAATCCGTTATCGAGATACGTTTTGGCTTCTTGCAAACTTCCCGTAAAACAATGCACCACGCCCTTTGGCAGTTTCGGCAGATAGTCTTTTGTGATGTCCATGAATCGTGTAAAAGCGGCTCTTTCGTGCAAAAACAACGGTTTCTGAACTTCAATCGCCAGTTCTAACTGCGCTCTGTAACATTCTTCCTGTTTGTTTCGGGCCGAAAAATCACGATCAAAATCGAGTCCGCATTCGCCTACTGAAACGACTTGTTTCTGCTGTAATAAATTCTTTAGTTTCGAAATGCTCTGTGCGTCGAAACTCTTCGCATCATGTGGGTGAATTCCTGCCGTCGCATATAACACGCCCGGATATTGCCTCGCAATCTTTGCAGATTCTTCGCTATTTCGTACGCTTGTGCCCGTGAGTATCATCTGCGATACGTCGGCATCGACTGCGTCTTGTACAACATCGTCTATGTCGTTTTGGAATTGTTTGTTGGTTAGGTTGATTCCTATGTCTATGTATGTTTTCATTTTTTTTTTAAAGTTGCTAAGGTTCTGAGAGGCTGAGATGCTAAGTTTTTTTCCCCTCAGTTACCTTGAATTATTATTTTGTTTTTTTGTCGCTAAGGCACTGAGTTTTTGTTTCACGCAGATTTAAAAAGATTTAAAAAGATTTAAAAAGATTTAAGCAGATGCTCGCAGATTATTTTTAAAAAAAATCTAAACAAATCTGCTAAAATCTGCCGAATCTGCGTGAAATATTTTTATCCCTTTGTGGTAAAAAAAATCTCGTAAAATCGCGGAGTCGCAAAGTTTTTTTTCGTAACGTTTGTCATTTCGACAGAGGAGAAATCTCCGTAAGATGCTCGACAAAGCTTGAACTTTCGTTGCGGAGTTACTTGCGAAGATTTCTCGTTCCTCGAAATGACACAAAATGAGGGTAATCTTTGTGAACCTTTGCGTAAAATCTTTGTGGATCTTTGCGGTAAAATCTACTCAAACGAAAGCCTCTAAAAATCCCCGTAATACACCTGGAAGCAAGGTAATTTCAGGTCATTTCTCCAGGTATCCACCACCTGGTTTCTATCGTCTAAAACAAATTCTACGAAGTATTTATCTTTTATAAACTCGTTATAGATTTCGGTTTTGATGATCGAATCTTTTCGACTGTCTTTGGTTTTACGCATAATCAAATCATCGTATTCGATTTCGTGTTTTTGAAGAAATCGCAGCGTTGGCTCTTTGTATCGGTCTTCTCTTCCGGAAACCAGCAATATTTCGTAACCTAACTTCTTGTAGTTTCTCAACACATTGGCAACCGGATTATTGATTTCGTCTTCGTCACATTTGCTTGCATCAAAAGGATTCCGCCCGTTCATTAAAGCCAGTGTTCCGTCAAGGTCACAGATAATAGCTTTTGGCAGATCCGGGTTTTGATCGCAGTATTCCAAGTTCTTTTCGACTTTTCTGATGGATTTAAAATCAAATTTTTGTTTGGTTTTCTGCAATTGGTGATACATATTTTCGATTACCTTTTTTGGCACTTTTCGGTCTCTTTTATCATTTCGGCTAAAAAGTTCTTCTAATGGTAAATCAAAAACTTTGAATTCGATATTGGCCATTTCTGAGAAATCAGCAATAGGTTGTTTAATGTATTCCAGGTTTACATTGCAGGTATCCAAAAGAACATTCCATCCATTAGAGAGCAACGTTTTAATCTGCACATTGATAATCTTCGTAATCATACTTTCTACTGACTGGTCCATCACTTCCTGAAATTGCGAAAACCTGATTTCATCACGACTGATTCGCATGGTTTTGGCTTCAGTTCTCACTTTCCATTCGGCAAACGTACTTTTTCCTGATGCCGGACAGCCGACTAATATCGTTAATGTAGGTATCTTTTTCATTTTATTTTTTTTAGTCATAAAGTCCAAAGCCTAAAGTCATAAAGTCTGGTAAAAAACAGTACAAAGTTAATATTGACAATGTCTTTCGACTTGAAACTTTATGACTTTTAACTTTATGACTTAATTTATAATCTTGGATCTAATGTTTTTTCTATTTCTTCGTTATTGATTCTTTTCAAAAGAAGCAAACGCATTAAATAATTTTCGTCACCTAAATCTTTGTAGGGAATCTGAAGCATCTTTTGATTGATTTCCCAGCCGTTAATCGATTGTTCCAGTTTCTTTTTTACATTTCTCTTATCGATATAATGCTCAAAATCCTGATGGAAATTCACTCCGTAAATCATCGTGAGATAATTATTGTTTCTGACTTTAAAACATGGCGGCAGGTTTTTAACGTAATTCTGCACCGGTTTTATCATGATTCCTTCTTCATTGGCTTCAGTCAGTTTTTCAAAAAAAGCATAAATCTCTTTTAGCTTTTCTTCTTTATTAGAATCCGTAATTTCTAAATGCAGAAACGCATCATCATTTACCAGTTCATATGTTAAATTACTGTTTGGCAATACTTCTTCACCCGAAATTTTGACTTCTTTTAAAATCGTGAAAGGTTTAAAATGTATTTCGCCTTCAGTGCCAAACGTATCAATCTGATTTTTGAATACAGTTAAAGATTCCTGCTGTTTATCTAAATCCGGAATTTTTACTGCCTCCAAAGCTTCATACTGTCGAACAATATGAGTTTTGTATTTACTGCCAAATTCTTTTCTGGTAAGCTGTTTTTTATCCGAAACATAAGCTGTAAACGATTCCTCATTTTTTACCGCAACCAATTTCTCAAGCAATCCCGAAGTTTTCAAATACAAATTATGCGTTTGTAAAGCATCATAATAACCTGTGAATTCTTTTTCGATTAATCCCGCTCCCAAAACTTTCCACGGCAACAATTCTGAAGCAATCAAAAGCGTTTCAAAATCAGGAAAAGCAATCAGCATTTTGGGATGTAATTCTTTCAGACTGTTTATCGCCTGCTCAACATTGATGTGATCCATTTTAAAACCATTTCTGGAAACAAAATACGTTTCTTCGAGATTTCTCTTTAGATAAATAGTGCAGTATGAACCCATATATTTTTTCTGAACCACGAAATCAGTCACACCATTTTTCAAATAATAATTTACCGCTTCTTCGATGCTTTCGATTTCGTTTTTGTCTTTTCTTTTTGGAGCCGGTGAAATGGTTGGCGAAAAATCATTGATCTTGTTTGTGCAGAACCACTCTATTCTATTTCTTACTTTAAAATCTAACATCTCTTTACTTTTTTTGAATGATTACCGCACTTGTTGGGTAAATTCCTTTTACACAATCTCCTACTCCGTAAAATGTTTTAGGATTTGGAAAAATCTCCTCAATTAACTTTACAAATTCTTCATTCGATAATTCGAAATCATGATCATCGTGTCTGAACTCTTCTGTTAACTCGTAATTTACATTGAAATCTTTATCCGGTGTTGTTACAAATAATCGCGTAAAATTGGTATTATCCCGAATCCAGATCAACAATGATTTTGCTTCCTCTAACGAATTGTGTTCAATCACTTCGCTTAAAATAATCTGGCCTTCAAAATCTTTAAGATCTTCTAATTTTTCAACCCAAACCAAATGATCTGCTCTTTCAATAGCCTGAATTTTATCTGCGACATGTTTAAAATCGACCTCATCGTATGCGTAGTATTCCTGCGTAAATCCTCTTTTATTTAATAATTTGAAATATTGTAATTCTCCACAGCCGAAATCCAGGACAGCTTCATCAAAATCAATTTTACTGCAAATGAATTCTTTTCTCGACTGATGCGTATCTGTAAAAACAAACTGCACTTCATTATCAAAATACGCTTCTAACTGCGGTTTAAACTTCTCAAACTGCACCGGAGAACGCATGATTCTTTTTATAAAAAGATAAAATACGAAATACGGAATTCCGGTAAGATTGGTAAACATCGTAATATGTTTCTGAATGAAAAAATCATCAATAAAAGTGTAAACTGCATACCTGTTGGTGAAATGTGTAAATAATGCTACCAACGAGAATTTCTGAATTGCTTCCCTTACCGTTGTTCCTTCAATCGTTAATTCATAGTTATTGCCAATTTTATGTTTAATCGTAATGCCATCAATATATTTCGACAAAAGATATTTTTCGTTTTTATACCAGCCTGAATCTATAAAGAATGTGGGAACTTCGATTGTACATTTTCCGGTATCTGCTTCATCGTAACTTTTCTCTAACCAGGAAATCAACGTTTCACTTAAAACTTTGTTTTCTTTATATAAATGATTAAAAAACTCCGTCATGATGTTTAATGCCAACAACGGACTGCAGTAACTTTGAAAATCAATCTGATTTCCTTCTTCCGGCAGATAACTGTTTTTGCCGTCTAAAAAGACACAATGATATTCGTTTTCGGCAATTACATTTCCAATTAAAATCCCGTTTTTCAATTCTTTTAAGTAAAGTCCCTGATCGGTGTTCGGGTTCTTGTAAAGAATGTCTAAAAAGTATTTATTATCTGATTTAAGTTTTATAATCATGACCTTTATTTTTGTTTGACAAATATAGCTTTGTCACTGCGCAATTATTTTGCGCAGTTTAAATTAAAATTTATTCTTCTTCTCTATTAAACGGTTTTTCAAATTTTGGCCGAATCATTTTCCAGATTGTCTCTGAATACTCTTTTCCGTCCAGCATCCAAAACAAAACACCTGGATATTTACAGGTTTGAAAATACAAAGCGGTTTCCTTACGGGATTCTAACGCTTTAAAATCAGCTTTACATTGCCCTTCGATTGCTTTATAATCATTTTCCAGATTTGTTTTAGTCAACTTTACCCAGTTAAAAAATTCATCAGGAACACGCTCTAAAATTTCTTCGAATGACTGATTGGTTTTTAAATATTCCCAGATATTCAAATTAGAAATCTGAGTAATGATTCGGTGTAAACGAAGGTATTCTTCAAATTTAATTTTTACCCGAAAATTATTGGCATATTTAATCACAAAACCTTCTTTATTATCCTGGTTTAATGCTGATAAAGCTCTGACATCTTTTATTCCGTCAAATTTCTGAACTATTGGAAAACCAATATCTTCAAGCGGAAATTCTTCTCCGGACTGCGTATCGATAACAGCTAGTAAAACCAATTCTTCTGATGTTCCGTAATCTAAAACGATTCTGTTTTCAGGATAGATAATTTCAAACAAATACGTTTTGGTTTTATCCAGTAATGACCACGTAGCTTTATATTTTCCATGAAGCATTTCATTCGCTTTATCCGACTGATCGCTGGCGAACGAACCCCGGCTCGCCATAAATGGTACATCGTTTATCCAGTATAAAATGCCAAGCGAACCGTCCATTTTATCAAACACTTCAAAAGTTGTATTGGGAAGCATTTGATTTTCCATTTCTCCTAAATTGAAAAACTTCGGAAAAGGTCGCGCTAAAACATTTCCATTTGCATCCAAAATCAACCCCCGACAGCTTAGTGTAATTTCATTCCACACTCTCTCAAACTGGGCATTTTGAGTATAGTTATAAATATACAAATCATGATCAGGATGTTTGTTTACCCTGATATAATTTTGCGAAATCATTTCTTTTAAAAGCGTTGTATTCATTAGTTCTAATCTTTGAACAAATATTCAAAATTCAATGAGCAATTATTTTGCGTAGTCAATTTTATTTTCATCTTCATATTTATACTCTGTCTTGTTTTTCATTTCAAAGCTTCTGGTTTTGAGTATAATGATAAAATTGAAAAGCCATTTCTGCAAGTTTTCAAAATCGGTATTTTCTTCTCTGAAAAGATATTTTTTTAGATCAGGAAATGCATTTGCAATTTCATTTTTTGTGTAAAGTTCTTTTCCTTCATGAAGCGAAATCGCCTGCCCTAATTGAAATGCAATTGATTTTATACTATTCAGGTTGTTTTTATCTTTTCCGAAAGAATCAATATGTTTTAGATCTATTTTTTTTAATGCCTGAATCTTTTCTTCCAAATCGCCTTTTAAAGCATTTTTGATTAACAACCGATATGCTGTTTTACTTAAAAAAGACAAAATCATTCGGCTACTTCTCAAAAATTTCAAATCGACATCTCTCACCAAAAGTTTTGTTATTTGATTATCAAATTTCTGACTATGATTTGGATATGTATAAAACAATGCATTATTCAATTCGTCTGTTGCCCCTTTGTAAACCTCGATTAAATGACCATTTTTTTGAACGGCAAGATTCGCATTGATTTGCTTTTCGGGGTAAAATGATTTTATCGATTCACTGAGTTTTTTGGATAGCGAAAGTTTTTTTAAAATCGTTTCCGGCATTTCTTCAATAAAGAAAACCAAATCGAGATCGAGAGAATTTTCAGAACCGAATATTTGATAGATTGGTGGTTTCATTTTTTAATTTTTTTTTTAACACATTCAAATGCTAATCCGCAGATATTCTATACAGTTTCAAACAATAAACCACGAACCATTGTAGAATTCGTGGTTTTAAATTTAATCAATCAATAACTGCGTCACAACCGCCGGATTCATCGCCCATTGTGCTGTGTACACCTCATCAGCGATTTCATTTTCGGTAATCGTTAAGCCCTGAGCTTCCGCTTTTAGCTGTAATAAATTACCAATATTCAATTTGCTGTTCAATTTTGCCAATAAAGCCTGAACCCCTTTGAAATCCAAACCTCCAACAACCTGACCTCCGAAAGTCATCTCTAACCAAACGATTTCTCTTTTGGCTACATCCAACACTCCAAAAACCAAACCTTTGGCAACATTTTGCGTCACACGAACCTGATGATCTACACACGACGGATCGTAAGCAACACCTGTTCGCTCCGAAATTTTCATCGGATATTTGCTGTTCATCCAGCCTACAACCAAATTTGGCGTTATACTTCCGTTGCTGTACGCATTGCAGGTAAAAGTTACAAATTTTGCGTTTGCTTTCGCCAATTGGTCGATATTGATGTTGATGTATTCAGCCGTTCCGATTTTATTCGGAATACTTCTGATATCACCGCTATGCTGACAACCTGTTGTGGTTAATCGACTGAAAGAACAAATATCTGAACTGTTTTCGTAAGCGATATGACAGCTCAAATCCATATCTAAATGCTGCGCTGGCAAATCTTTACCCCATTGCATAAACAATCGCACTTCGTTTCCTTCAACCGGGAAACGTGTTCCCATTAAAGCAACCGGAAAATCCTGAACGGTATCGCTTCGGTCTCCAATAGAAACCGGCATGTTATACAATTGCGGATCGATATAAATTGTTTTATTTGGATTTGAAACCGATGCAAATCGCTTTTTCATAGCCAAAATAGTCAGATCTTCGATTTGATTTTTCATATCTGTCAGCATAAAATCTTCATACAACTTCAACAACGGATTTGATCCAACACGTTTGTTTGTTCCTCCCAAAGGTTTTACACTTCTCTGCATGTTTACATCGAAATAATTTTGAGCATACATATTTAATGTAAACACCAGTCTTGCCGGAACTTTATCGATGATTTCTTCAAAATGGGCAATAGTTTCATCGGCTCCAAACCAAAGCATATTCGAAAATAACGACCGTGCAAACAAACCAGGACGCTGCTTCAATAAAGCAAATGTCTTATCGGCATCAAATTTCAATCTTGACGAATTCACTTTGCTTTGCCAAACATCGTACACCTGGTTGTAGAATACATCCATTAAAAAGTTCAATTTCTCATATCCTTTTCTTTTGCTGTATTCTGCCAAACGAAGCGCGCGGATAAAACGAATCCACATTCCTCTTTTTGGATGCATGATTTCGCACATTGCTTCCACATCCAAATTCATATTATTTAACCAATTTGCTACCATCAAACATTCTTTTCGGGAATATTTTAGTTTCAAATCTTTTTTAGAAGCAATTCTTGACTGCGCGCTTGTATCTAACGAATTATGAAAATGCTGACCGTTTTTAGCCGCTCTTTTGATAATCGTTTTTGGCTCGATAATCTGTAGCATTCCGGTATTTTTATACCATAAATAACGTAAAATATCGGTTGGCGTTTTCAAAAACTGCGAAGCCAGATCTTCAGTGCCATTTTCAATCAAAAGATCGATTACCAGCATTAAAGTTTCCTTCATTGTTATTTCAGTTTTTGGCAAAGCCAGATATTTCATAACCATTTTTAAACTATCTATTTGCGTAGCGTCTAAAGCGGTTTTTGACTGCAATAACGAAATATAAAAGTTTTCTAAATCTTTCTCATTCCACAATTCAAGGACTTTTAATTTGCTTCCTTGTCCGATATTTTCCAGTTTACCGAATTCAAACGGAGTTCCGCAGAACGGGCAACCGTTATATCTTTCTAATGGAAAAGTATTATCCGGAATAATATGACCACACTGTAAAGTTGTTCCGTTTTTAGTTTGGAAAACATTTCCAAAAAACGTGATGATATGATCTACAACAGATTCTCCTGTTGACACATTCCATTCTTTTACCAATGGTGCCCAGTTTTTATCGGTTCCTAAAACTTCTCTCAGAACCTCTAAAACCTCGATTTTATAAGTTGGGCTCACATTGTTTAAAGCATGAAGCAAAGTTTCAGAAAATGTAAATCCGAGTTTTGAAACATTGGCTAATAAAACCGATGTTGTTCCTGATAAATTTTTAACGTCATTAATAATCATTTCTGACGGAATGAAAATGGCATTTTGACGTAAACTGATTTTTAATAATTCTTTTGTTTTCATTTTTTAAAATTTTAAAATTTAGATAATGGTGCTTCTGTGTTCTACCTAAAAGAGTGTTTGAAGTAAGAAGCACTTGACCTTAAATTGGAGTGTAATTAATGAACTATTTTATCTGGTGGGTTTCCCCGAAGAAGTAAGTTAATCTTGACCCTCGTTTTTTATTAATGATGATTTTAAAACTATAGTTCGGATTCGAACCGAAATTATCCGTGTTCTGAAGTAAGTTTTAATTGACCATTAATAGTGAAGCAGATGGGATTCGAACCCACGACCCGGACATTAGAAGTGTACGAAGTAAGTTTGGATTGACCTTTTAAGGATAATTTCAAAACTACCTGCTCTAACCGCTGAGCTACTGCTTCAATTTTTGAATAAATTAGGTAATGGTTTAAGTGGTACGTGGAAAGTGTTTCGAAGTAACTTAAACTTGACCTGTTTTATTCAATATTTTATTTCTATGAACGTTTGTTTTTATTTCCTGAACAAAGATTTTAAAACTAGTACACAATTATTCTGCGTAGTAAAGAATATTATAATTTAAATTCTTTAAACTCATCATTAATCTTCCCTTTAACAATCACTTTATCGCTATTAAATTCGATATAGTGCCCTGTCCAGCAATCTGAAAATTCTGTCGCAACTTCATGACCATTTGAACAAAGCTTATTTAAACCGTTTGAGCCATCGCTCCCACAACATCCATGAAATCTGTATTTATCAGAATGATTTATTAAATTGTAATTATCAATTGCAACTACAATAAACTTCTTATTTGATTGTTCATTAGTAAGAACAGAAAAATTATTCTTAGGCATAATGTCTTCGCTATCTTCCCAGCATAAGTTTTCTTCTTCAATTTCTAGTAATTCTTGAGTCAGCTCAATTTTACACTGTTTACAATAAATTTTAATAGTTCTCATAGTTGTTTCGTTTTGGTATTACAAAGATTTCGTAACTACTACGCAATTATTTTGCGTAGTAAAAAAAGAATTTTAAATTTGAGTAAAAAACAACATGAATTTAGAGAAAATCTATTCTGAATTACTTTCGAATATTGGTTTTTCAACAAATGAAATTCAGCACAACTGGCTGGATTTAGAAAAAGCATATTCCAAAAAATCAAGGCATTATCACAATCTTACGCATTTAAAAGAAATGATGGAGAGTTTTGAAATCTATCGTAATAAACTTCAATATCCGAACGAAATATTATTTTCTATTTTTTATCATGATTACATTTATAAGAGCAGTAAAAAAGATAATGAACTTAAAAGTGCCGAATATGCCTTAAAGATTTTGTCTGAAAATACTAAACTTGATAAACAATTGGTTTTTGATTCCATCTGTGCAACTCAGCTTCACGCGCACAACACGAACGAAGATATCAACTGGCTAATCGATTTTGATTTGAAAATCCTTGCCAAAGACTGGGAGGATTATAAAACCTATTTTGAACAAATACGAAAAGAATACCGAATTTACCCTGATTTTCTATACAAACCCGGACGCGCCAAAGCATTAAAACATTTTCTGGAAAATGAGTTTATTTTTCAAACCGAAGAATTTAGAGGTTTATATGAAGAGAAAGCGAGGAAAAATATTGAAAAGGAGATAAGCATTTTAGAAGGTAAAAAATAATCTCGCGAAGTCGCAAAGTTTTTATTAAAGTAAAAACGTATTATTTGTCATTTCGACGAAGGAGAAATCTCCACGAGAAGCTCCATAAAGATTGGACTCTCGTTGCGGAGTTACTTGCGAAGATTTCTCCTTCGTCGAAATGACACAAAATGAGCAAAATCATTTTAATCGTTTTAATCTGTAGCTAAAAAAAACTTTGCGGCTTAGCGACTTTGCGAGCAAAAACACACAACTATGTCACAAAACAAAAACGCCCTAATTCGGTACAAAACCATTGATAAATGCCTGCAGAATAAATACAGGCAATGGACATTGGAAGATTTAATTGAATGCTGCTCTCAGGCTTTGGAAGAATATGAAGGCCGTAAAATTCCAATAAGCAAGCGAACCATTCAGATGGATATCCAGATGATGCGGAGTGAAAAACTGGGTTACAATGCGCCTATAGTCGTTTATGACAAAAAGTTTTACAAATATGAAGATGAGGATTTTTCGATAACCGACATTCCGCTGACGGAAACAGACATGAACGTTTTAACCGAAACAGTTTCGATGTTAAAGCAGTTTAAAGATTTCTCTTTATTTAATGATGTATCGGATATTTTACAGCGATTGGAGGATAAAATCTATGCTGAAAAGTCGCATACAAAACCTGTAATTTATCTGGATAAAAACGAAAAACTAAAAGGGCTGCATTATTTAGACGAAGTATACCAGGCGATTATCAAAAAAATGGTTCTGATTATTACGTACAAATCGTTTAAATCCCGGGAAGAAACCAAATTTCATTTTCATCCTTTTATTTTAAAGGAATTTAATAACAGATGGTTTTTAATTGGAAAGAAGAAAGCATCTCAGCCCATTACCAATTTGGCTCTCGACAGAATCATTTCGATTGATTATGATTTTAATCTTCCTTATTTAGAAGAAGATTTTGATGCTGAATCGTATTATAAAAATGTGATTGGCGTTACAGTCAATTCGGGTTTGCAGCCCAGAAGGATAGAACTTTGGATCGATTCTGACAACGCACCATATGTTTTAACCAAACCTTTGCATCATACGCAAAGGCTGATTCAGGAAAATGAGGACAAGAGTATTATTATTCATCTGTTTATTATTCCGAATTACGAAATGGAGCGTTTATTATTGGGATTTGGCTGTGGAATTGAAATTTTGCGTCCGGAAGGTTTTAGAAAACGAATGAAGGAAACACTTCAAAAAGCACTGGCGAAATATGATGAACAAGATTCGATGTCTTAAAGCAGGATTTTATTTACAGAACAATAATTCATCACTTCATTTTATCAAAATACTATTTTTTGCGGTGACAAATTCTTTAAAACATAAAAAAAGAATGGTATATTTCAATTAAAAAGAATCCCTAAAACACACTAATTCAAAGACATTTTCTAATTAACCTAAAATTTATGAAAAAATAATATGCATGCATAGTATTTTTTGATTATATTTGAAATCGATATAGTTATTTATGAAAGATAAAACAATAGATTATATTTTAAGAGCTACATGGCAGGCCGTTTCAAGAATGTATAATGAAGAAGCAGCCAAATACGATGCGACTATGGCAACCGGATTTGCTTTGTTAAGTATTGACAAGGAAGAAGGAACTCCATCAACCGCTTTAGGACCAAGAATGGGAATGGAAGCTACAAGCCTGACCAGAACATTAAAATCTATGGAAGACAAAGGTTTGATTGTTCGAAAGAAAAATCCAACTGACGGAAGAGGCGTTTTAATCTACCTGACCGAATTTGGAAAAGAAAAAAGAGAGTTATCTAAAAATACAGTTCTGAAATTTAATGAAACCGTTAGAAAACATGTTTCAGACGAAAAACTGAATCATTTTATCGAAGTTTCTGAAATCATTAACGAATTAATTCAGGACAAAAATATATTTAATCACACGAGCGCCAGCGAACTGGCGAAGCAAACAGAAAACGAAGCAAACGAATAATCAACAATTCATTTGCGCCAACAAACAAATAATAAAGTATGAAACGCACAATTAAAAAAGTTGCTGTAATTGGATCCGGAATTATGGGTTCAGGTATAGCTTGTCATTTTGCCAACATTGGTGTTGAAGTTTTACTGCTTGACATCGTTCCGCGCGAGTTGACAGAAGCTGAAGCTAAAAAAGGATTAACGCTTGAAAGCAAAGCCGTTCGCAACCGTTTAGTAAATGACCATTTGGCGAACTCATTAAAATCGAAACCCTCTCCTATTTACAGCCAGAAATTCGCAAACCGAATCACGACTGGAAATACGACCGATGATATGGCAAAAATTGCCAATGTTGACTGGATTATCGAGGTTGTTGTGGAGCGTTTAGACATTAAAAAATTAGTTTTTGAACAAATCGAGAAATTCCGTAAACCGGGAACTTTAGTTACTTCTAACACTTCTGGTATTCCAATTCATTTTATGAGCGAAGGAAGAAGCGAGGATTTTCAACAACACTTCTGCGGAACCCACTTTTTTAACCCTGCGCGTTACTTAAAATTATTTGAAATTATTCCTGGTCCAAAAACTTCAACGGAAGTATTGGATTTCTTAAACGAATACGGATCTAAATTCTTAGGAAAAACTTCGGTTGTTGCTAAAGATACTCCGGCGTTTATTGGAAACAGAATTGGTATTTACGGAATCCAGAGTTTATTTCATTTGGTTAAAGAAATGGGATTAACGATTGAAGAAGTTGATAAATTGACTGGTCCGGTTATCGGTCGTCCAAAATCGGCTACTTTCCGTACGGTTGATGTTGTTGGTTTGGATACTTTGGTACACGTTGCCAATGGTATTTACGAAAACTGCCCGAACGACGAACAACACGAATTGTTCAAACTTCCTGATTTCATCAACAAAATGATGGAAAATAATTGGTTAGGAAGCAAAACCGGACAAGGTTTTTACAAAAAAGTAGATAAAGATATTCTTTCTTTAGACTTAGATACATTAGAATACCGCGCTGCTAAAAAGGCAAATTTTGCTACGCTTGAACTAACAAAAACTATTGATAAACCAATCAATCGTTTTAAAGTTTTAGTGAAAGGAACTGATAAAGCGGGAGAATTCTACCGTAAGAGTTTCGCCGGAATGTTTGCTTATGTGTCAAACAGAATTCCTGAAATCTCAGACGAATTATACAAAATTGACGATGCCATGAAAGCTGGTTTTGGATGGGAAAATGGTCCATTCGAAATCTGGGATGCAATTGGTGTTGCAAAAGGAATTGAAATCATGAAAGCGGAAGGTCTTGAGCCTGCTGCATGGGTTACTGAAATGCTGGCTTCTGGAAGCGAAAGTTTCTACTCTGTAAAAGAAGGAGCGACTTATTTCTATAACATTCCAACAAAATCGCAAGTAAAAGTTCCTGGACAAGATTCATTTATTATTCTGAACAACATTCGCGAAAGCAAAAAAGTTTGGAGCAATAGTGGTGCAATTATTCAGGATTTAGGAGACGGAATTTTGAATTTAGAATTCCAATCTAAAATGAATACCATTGGTGGCGATGTACTTCAGGCTATCAATAAAGCAATTGACTTATCTGAAAAAGAATATCAAGGTTTAGTTATTGGTAACCAGGCAGCGAATTTCTCTGTTGGAGCTAATATCGGAATGATTTTTATGATGGCGGTTGAGCAGGAATATGACGAATTGAACATGGCGATTAAATTGTTCCAGGACACGATGATGCGCGTTCGTTATTCTTCGATTCCAGTTATTGTAGCACCTCACGGAATGACTTTTGGCGGTGGATGCGAAATGAGCTTACACGCTGATAAAGTAGTTGCGGCTGCAGAAACGTATATGGGATTAGTTGAATTTGGTGTTGGTGTACTTCCCGGAGGTGGTGGATCTAAAGAAATGGCTTTAAGAGCTTCAGATTTATTCCGCAAAAATGATGTGGAGCTGAACGTTCTTCAAGAGTATTTCTTAACTATCGCAATGGCAAAAGTTTCGACTTCTGGTTATGAAGCTTTTGATACAGGACTTCTTCAACATGGAAAAGATGTTATCGTAGTAAACAAAGATCGCCAGATTGCTGAAGCTAAAAAACATGCTTTGTTAATGGCAGAAGCTGGTTATACACAACCAATCAGAAGAACGGATGTGAAAGTATTAGGAAAACAAGCTTTAGGAATGTTCTTAGTTGGAACAGATCAAATGGAAGCTGGAAAATACATTTCTGAGCACGACAAGAAAATCGCTAACAAACTGGCTTACGTAATGGCTGGAGGTGATTTATCTGAAGCAACTTTAGTATCTGAACAATACTTATTAGATATCGAACGTGAAGCTTTCTTATCTCTTTGTACTGAGCGTAAGACTTTAGAGAGAATTCAATATATGTTAACTAAAGGAAAACCGCTTCGTAACTAGAAAAGCAGAAGAAAGATGCAAGAAGCAAGATTTCAAAACAAAGTTTTGTCTTTTCTCTTGACTCTTGCTTCTATAAATCTTTAAAAAAAACAAAAACAAATGAAAACAGCATATATAGTAAAAGCATATAGAACAGCAGTTGGAAAAGCTCCAAAAGGGGTTTTTAGATTTAAAAGACCTGATGAGTTAGCAGCAGAAACCATTCAGTTTATGATGGATGAACTGCCAGATTTTGACAAAAAACGTATTGACGACGTAATGGTTGGAAATGCAATGCCGGAAGCAGAACAAGGTCTAAACGTTGGGCGTTTGATCTCTCTTATGGGATTAAAAGTAGAAGATGTTCCGGGTGTAACTGTGAACCGTTATTGTGCTTCCGGATTAGAAACTATCGGAATGGCAACTGCTAAAATCCAATCAGGAATGGCAGATTGTATCATTGCAGGTGGTGCAGAAAGTATGAGTTTTATTCCGATGGGAGGTTACAAACCAACTCCGGATTATAAAGTTGCTGCTGCAGGTCACGAAGATTACTATTGGGGAATGGGTTTAACTGCTGAAGCGGTGGCAAATCAATATAAAATTTCAAGAGAAGATCAGGATGAGTTTGCTTACAACTCTCACATGAAAGCTCTAAAAGCACAGGCTGAAGGAAAATTCGACAAACAAATCGTTCCAATTACTGTTGAGCAGACTTTCATTAATGAAAATGGTAAAAAAGAAACAAAATCATACGTTGTAAACAAAGACGAAGGACCAAGAGCAGGAACTTCTAAAGAAGCTTTAGCAGGTTTAAAACCCGTTTTTGCTGCAGACGGAAGTGTAACTGCTGGTAACTCTTCTCAAATGAGTGACGGTGCTGCTTTTGTTTTAATCATGAGTGAGGACATGGTTAAAGAATTAAACCTTGAGCCAATTGCAAGACTGGTAAACTTTGCTTCTTCTGGTGTTGAGCCAAGAATTATGGGTATTGGTCCTGTAAAAGCTATTCCGAAAGCCTTAAAACAAGCTGGTTTAGAACTAAAAGATATTGATTTAGTTGAATTAAACGAGGCATTTGCTTCTCAGTCTTTGGCTGTAATTCGCGAATTAGGGCTAAATCCTGATATCGTAAACGTAAATGGTGGTGCAATTGCCTTAGGTCACCCTCTGGGATGTACAGGTGCTAAACTTTCTGTTCAGTTATTTGATGAAATGAAACGCAGAGGCAGTAAATACGGAATTGTTTCTATGTGTGTAGGAACTGGGCAAGGAAGCGCGGGAATTTACGAAGTATTATAAAGAAAGTATTCTCTCCTATTTGTCATTTCGACGAAGGAGAAATCTCCGTAAGTAACTCGACAAAGATTGAAATACTATACGGATAATCGTCGCGGAGATTTCTCCTTCGTCGAAATGACAAGATTGAGCAAAAACAAAATATAAAAAAACATAATCATGGCAGATACAATCGAAAAAAACGTGACTCGTGGTGGTCAGTTTTTAGTTAAAGAAACAAAGTGCGAAGATGTCTTTACACCAGAAGATTTCTCTGAAGAGCAGTTAATGATGCGTGACTCTGTAAAAGAGTTTGTTGACAAAGAAATTTGGCCTAACAAAAATCGCTTCGAGAACAAAGATTACGCTTTTACAGAAGAAAGTATGCGCAAAGCAGGTGAATTGGGACTTTTAGGAGTTGCAGTTCCTGAAGAATACGGCGGATTAGGAATGGGATTTGTATCTACAATGTTAGTTTGCGATTACATCTCTGGTGCTACAGGATCTTTCTCAACTGCTTTTGGTGCTCATACCGGAATTGGAACTATGCCAATTACACTTTATGGAACTGAGGAACAAAAGAAAAAATATGTTCCAAAATTAGCTTCTGGAGAATGGTTCGGTGCTTATTGCTTAACTGAGCCAGGCGCAGGATCTGATGCTAACTCAGGAAAAACTAAAGCTGTTTTATCTGAAGATGGAACGCATTATAAAATTACAGGTCAAAAAATGTGGATTTCCAATGCAGGTTTCTGTAGCGTCTTCATCGTTTTTGCCCGTATTGGAGATGATAAAAACATTACTGGTTTCATCGTAGAAAACGATCCTTCAAACGGAATTTCTATGAATGAAGAAGAGCATAAATTAGGAATCCGTGCATCTTCTACGCGTCAGGTTTTCTTTAACGATACGAAAGTTCCGGTTGAAAACATGTTGTCTGAAAGAGGAAACGGTTTTAAAATTGCTATGAATGCTTTAAACGTTGGACGTATTAAATTGGCTGCTGCGTGTTTAGATGCCCAAAGAAGAGTTACTTCCGGAGCTGTAAAATATGCTAATGAAAGAATTCAGTTTAATACTGCTATTGCAAGCTTTGGAGCTATCCGTTCTAAACTGGCTGAAATGGCAACTAGTGCTTACGCCGGAGAAAGTGCTTCTTACCGTGCTGCAAAAGATATCGAGGACAGAATCGCTGCTCGTGAAGCAGAAGGAACTTCTCACCAGGAAGCTGAATTAAAAGGTGTTGAAGAATATGCTATCGAATGTTCAATCCTGAAAGTAGCGGTTTCTGAAGACGTGCAAAACTGTGCTGACGAAGGAATTCAGATTTTCGGAGGAATGGGATTCTCTGAAGATACTCCAATGGAAAGTGCCTGGAGAGATGCCCGTATCGCACGCATTTACGAAGGAACTAATGAAATCAACAGAATGCTTTCGGTAGGGATGCTGATCAAAAAAGCAATGAAAGGACATGTTGATTTACTTGGACCGGCAATGAAAGTTCAGGAAGAATTAATGGGAATTCCATCTTTTGATACTCCGGATTTCTCTGAATTATTTGCAGAAGAAAAAGGAATCGTGGCTAACCTGAAAAAGGTTTTCCTGATGGTTGCAGGTAGCGCTGTTCAAAAATATGGTCCGGATTTAGATTCTCACCAACAGTTATTAATGGCTGCTTCTGATATCTTAATCGAAATTTATATGGCCGAAAGTACAATTTTGAGAACAGAGAAATTAGCAAAATCTCAAGGAGAAGATAAAGTACAAGAGCAAATCGCTATGGCAAAATTATACTTATACAAAGCTGTAGATATTGTAAACTCAAGAGGAAAAGAAGGAATCGCTTCTTTCGCAGAAGGTGACGAACAACGCATGATGTTAATGGGATTAAAACGTTTTACAAAATATACAAACTTGCCAAACGTAGTCGCATTAAGAGAAAAAATCGCAGAAAAATTAGTAGCTGAGAATTCATACTGCTTCTAATTCAAAAATAGTTTTTTAGCTTTTAATTTGTTAAATCCGCATTTGTCCCGAAACAAATGCGGATTTTTTATTTTGCATACATTAAAGAATTTAGGATAATGAACTACACCACTATTTTTTCACTTCCTCCGGCTTTGGGGACTCAATTTCTCCATCATAAGAAATTGATGCCCTATTATTGCTGTTAACTGAAAGAGATGCACCCCCATCAAAAAAAACAATCATAAAAAGATTATAAACATCATCCTTACCTTTTACAGTTGCTTTTATATTATAGGATTTTTTCTTTTTTTCAATTTGTATACCCTCCGGAATGCCTTCAAATTTTATACCCCCATCCCCTCCTCCGTAAGGAACATTGAATGCACGCCCAAAAAATGGCAAATCGCAAGTTGTCCTGGTTTCGCTAAATTTTAAAAAATAAGTATTATAATCCAAATTTAAAAGTCTGCCTCCTTGAGGAATGACTTTTTGCGCCTCAAAAACAAAACTCTTAGAATCAATAAGGCCTTCAATTTCTTTTTGTTTCTTTAATTCTTTTTCTGCTTTAAGTGCTTTTTTAGATTTTTCCTGCGCAAATACGGGAAGAATTAAAAAAGAGCATATGACTAATAAAATAAATACTTTAGTTTTCATAAATTATATTTTATAGTTTAAGAAAGGAGGTTTTATTTTTTTGTGAATCGCATCGTTTCAATATTACCAGAAATAAAATTTAAAGTTCTTCCATCATCAGTAACATTATAGGAAGTTACTTTGGACAAAGTACTCATAAAAACCTGTTCGCCCTGTCCATCTATACACATCATTTTGGTTGTAACCATAGGTTGCTTAAAATTAATTTCGTTTTCAGATACATTAAGTTGGCCTGTATAAGAATTACAGCTGTTATTGCCCGAAACCAAATTTTCTTTAGTATTGAAATTTATTGTAGGTTTTTTTTCCGGATATAAACCCTCAAAAGCAATTCTTGGTCCAGTGATATAACTAAGTTCCCAATTCCCTTCCAGTTTAGAAACGACATCCTTTTTTTTGCACTTAAAAACATTACAGGAAATTAACAGAAAACCAAAGAAAAAAAGGATAAAAATATTCTTTATCATAATATTAAAATTTTAAAAATCAACAATTTAAAAACAGTAGAAGCATATTTTTTTCGTTAAAAACAAATACTAATTTAAGCAATATTTTTAAGCTTTATGTTTAAAGTTAATTAAATAACATCGAATAGTTTTGGATTTTTTTAACGTAAATGCTTAAAGAATATCTTATGTTTTATGCTAAATTTACTTATCATTAATTTAAATGCCGCATATATGAAAAAAATAATTGTTTCGTTCGCAATAATTACTGCCTTAATAATTGGCTGTAAGACCAGTACAAAATCAAATGATGCTAAAACCTTAACCGTGACTTTAGAGCCGAAAAGCAACAGTAATGTTACAGGAACCGCAACATTTACAGAAAAAAATGGCAAAGTAACTTTTACGGCAAAAATAGCAGGTTTACAGCCGGGTGTCCATGCAATTCACATTCACGAAAAATCAGATTGCACAGCTGCTGACGGAAGTTCTGCCGGTGGACACTGGAATCCAACTTTCAAAAAACATGGAAAATGGGGAGTTGGCGAATATCATAAAGGCGACATTGGTAATTTTACAGCAGATGCTGATGGAAACGGAACTATAACCATGACTACTGATGAATGGGCTATTGGCGGTGATGATGAAACTAAAAACATCTTAGGAAAAGGATTAATTGTTCATCAGGGTGCTGATGATTTTACTACTCAACCAACCGGCAATGCAGGTGGCAGAGTAGCTTGTGCAGGCATCATTAAATAATAAAACAATATAAAAAACTTAATAACCACTATTTTCACAAAATCTAGTGGTTATTTCATTTAAAAATCAATCTTAACACAAGAAAAAGGTATAGCTTTGTATCCTCAAACTCAAGTTAATGATTAACCCATCGGCACCAGGCTGGATAGATAAATTTTTTAGTGAACAAAAATTCTCAGAAGCCATCCCTTTTGAGACTACTGACTCATTTTACTATAAAGTTAGAGAAACAGGTTTTATCTATGGGCATATTATCTCTATTGATTCTCAAATCCCAATTCCTATAAAAGGCTGGTTTAAGACCGAGATTTCTAAAATTGCTTTATTAAATACATTATACCATGTTTTTTGTCTTGAAAAAAGAAATTCAGAGCCGAATAACTTTATTTCTGAAGTTCTAAAATTTTATAAAGAAATGAATCCCGAAGGGTTTAGTTTGTTTAAAATTTTGCTGCCAAAAGACACTCCTTCATTATCATTAGAAAATATAATTGATCAAAGAGTTCAAACCAATGACAGTATCATTAGTAAAAACTTCTCACATCTTGTAACCAATGCCCTATTATTTATAGATGTACTGGCTTTTAGACAATATTTAGAACATGGCGCAATTCCTGAGAAATATCTCAAACGAATTGAAGAAACTGTACTTGGAATTGTAGGATTAGCATTAAAAACTAAAACAGTAAAATCTCAACACGACGACTTATTAATTAAACTTTTTGAAGCTTCTATACGGTACTCAAAATTTTCAAAAGTTACTGTTGATACTTTAGAAACTTTAACTCTAAGTTATTTCGATAATAAATTAGAGCATTATTATTTAATCGATATGGCCGGAATGGCTTTATGGAGCGACGGGGTTGTTGAAAATGAAGAGGCTTATTTTTTATATTCGTTAGGGTCAATGATGAAGGTTTCTGATGATTTTGTAACTCAAAGTATTGCTACTACCAATTTATTCATCACAACGCACAAAAAGAAAATTCCATATTTTAATTATTCTAATCCGGTAAAACACTTTTACGACCAGATGACACATACAGTCGTAAAACTGATTATCCGAAACAAAAACAGACTGGTTAAGGAAATTGTTCAGAGTAAAGAATTAATGGTTCTTTTGGCGTACTCCACAACAAGAGATCTGGATGCCAAGGAAAAGAAAAAAGTAAAAAAACAGCTTTTGGATATCTGTAAAACGATTCCGTCACTAACCATTTTTTTACTTCCGGGCGGAAGTTTATTATTACCAATTTTAATAAAGTTTATTCCAACAATGTTACCCTCTGCTTTCAATGAAAATCTGGATGAAAACGAATAAAAAAATCGCCTCATAAGAGGCGATTTTTTTATGTTTGATTAAAGATCTAATTGATAAACCTGATCCAGCTCTTCATTCGAACTGATTGTTACATTCAAATCCGTTACAAAACCAGAATTTAATCCATAAACCCAACCGTGAAGCATTAAGTCCTGTCCACTTTTCCAGGCTCCCTGAACGATTGAAGTCTTGGCAAGGTTATAAACCTGTTCTTTCGCATTAATTTCAACAAAAGCATTAAAACGTGCATCCTCATCCTGAATAGAATTCAGATATTTATCATGCAGACGGTATTCATCCTTAATATGACGAAGCCAGTTATCAATAATTCCAACAGATTGGTTCCCCATTGCTGCTTTTACACCTCCACACCCATAATGTCCACACACAATAACATGCTTAACTTTTAAAACATTTACCGCATAATCCAGAACACTTAGCATATTCATATCTGAGTGTACGACCATGTTGGCAATATTTCTGTGAACAAAAACCTCACCTGGCTTTGCACCGATAATTTCATTAGCAGGAACACGACTGTCAGAGCAACCTATCCATAACAATGGCGGGGTTTGTCCTTTTGCTAAATCTGCGAAATAATTAGGATCTTTTGCTAGTGAATTTTCGACCCATTTTTTGTTGTTTTCAAGTATTTGTTTATAAAACTCTCTCATTGTTTTTTATTTTTTTGAATGGTATTTCTGTGTGATAATGATTATAAAAGAACTCATGTAAAGTTACCTAAATTTTAAGATTCAGTACACTTTTTAGAAATACATTAATTATTTATTTTGTTTTAAAATTTTTCTTTTGCTTCTTCCTTTTTTACTAATACTCTTTTTGCTACATCATAATAATGCTCAATAGAAACATGATTATTATTATCCGGAGTATTTTCTAGTTCATAAGCTTCTTTAAAACCTTTCAGTTTTACCTTGATATTTTCATCAATAGCACGAGTTTCTTTAAATTCTCTGATTAAATCCAATACATCATGTGCAATATATTCAGTATCATGTGCATTTATGATGACTTTAGAGTTTTCAGGAATTTCACTTAATGTTTGTTTTATAGCTGCTTTATTCAAAAATGATACTTCCTGAGCTAAGTCGATGTGAATAATATCTCCATCTTCGTATTCTTCTTTTTTGAAGATATAAGCTCTTTTTAAGTTTCCTCTCAAAACAAAAATGATACTGATGATAATTCCCAACGCCACACCTTTTAGTAAATCTGTCGCAACAACAAATACCAAGGTTGCAATAAAGGGAATAAACTGATATTTTCCTTTATGCCAAAAATGTAAAAATGTAGCAGGTTTTGCTAATTTATATCCTACCAAAATCAAAACTGTAGCTAATGTTGCCAATGGAATTTTATTTAATATTGCCGGAATAGACAAAACACTTATTAATAAAAGTACTCCATGAATAATTGAAGACATTTTTGATTTTGCTCCAGCATTATTATTTGCAGATGATCTCACAACTACTGATGTCATTGGCAATCCTCCTAAAAGGGAACTTAACATATTACCAACACCCTGTGCTCTTAATTCTACATTTGTATCTGTGTAGCGCTTTTGAACATCCATTCTGTCAGAAGCTTCAATACACAACAACGTTTCGATAGAAGCTACAATGGCAATTGTAATGGCTACGACCCAAACTTGAGGATTTGTAACAGCACTAAAATTTGGCGTAATAATAATGGACTTAAAATCATCAAAAGATTTTGGAACCGGTAACGAAACTAAATGTTCTTTTGCAATTGCAAGCGAACTTCCTGACGATATAAAGAATTCATTTAATAAAACCCCCAGAATAACTGCTACCAAGGCGCCTGGTACTAATTTTAATCTCTTTAAAAATGGGACTTTATCCCAGGAAATTAAAACCACAAGTGAAATTAATGAAATTACTACAGCTCCTAAATGAATGTGATTAACAACATCAAATAGAAAAGAAAATGAATTGCTTCCATCATTTTGAATAAAAGCCTGATCTCCTTCAAAATCTGAATCGTAACCAAATGCGTGCGGTATTTGTTTTAGAATAATAATAATACCGATACCGGCAAGCATTCCTTCAATTACATTGGTTGGAAAATAATTCGATATACTTCCGGCTTTTAAAAACCCTAATGCTAATTGAATTAATCCTGCAATAAAAACTGATAGTAAAAAAACATCGAAAGCACCAAAATCAGTTATGGCGGTTAAAATAATAGCGGTTAAACCAGCTGCAGGTCCGGAAACACTAATATGTGACTGGCTTAAATAACCTACCACAATACCTCCAATAACACCTGCAATAATTCCGGAAAACAAAGGTGCACCTGAAGCCATTGCAATACCTAAACACAATGGAAGAGCGACCAAGAAAACCACCAAACCTGAAGCAAAATCAGATTTAAGGTTGGCAAAAAGATTAATTTTTTTTGACATAATACAATACTAAAAATTGATACATTAAAGATCTACTATATTTACTACAAATACAGTTAGTTTAAAATAATCGGAAGTATTATACTAAGTTGGGAGGTGGTGCAAATATGGTAGGAGAAATATTGTCTAGTTTGACAATGTTTTCAGATACTATTGTTTTTTTTTCTATATATAAAGGCATTGCAACTTCATGTTGGAATATTACCGGATAAACGGCTGCCTTAAGTTCTTTGTGTGAGTGCTCTTCTTCAGAAAAACTAAAAAACATAGATGTATCATTGCTCTTCTTCATCAACGTCACAACTGTTGGCGTTGCTAAAAAAGCAATAAATATGAATAATAATATGCGAGCGACTAGTTTCATTGAGGCAAAAATAACTTTTAACAGATAAAATCAAAGTATCAAGCTAAAAATTTTATAGAAATTTAACATTTATAAAAAAGCTGAATATTTACATTTGACTATTCATATTTTCAAACAATTCATAAACAAGACATTATAACTCTTCTTCCAGCCATTCGTTCATCATCCAAATTATTTTTCTTACTCACTAATAAAGTTACTCATCATAGAATTTGCACCTTAATTGTTAATTTTTCCTGATTTATTCAAAATTTCTCTTTCAATTTTAAGCAAATCTGATAGGAATGTACTATTAATTGAACTGCTTTTTCGTCATCTGAAGTGTTTCCCGATGATAAATTTAACCTTCAAAAGTATGTGCAATGAAACTCCTTCAATCGTTAAAACTCATTCGGCTATCCTATCTATTTTTAATTATGAATAGATATACAATTCTTCAATTTTTTTTACAAATCTAAAATAACTTCCTTGTAATAATTATAATGAAAAATTATATTTTCTTATTTTTGCATCACAAAATACTATTAAAATGACTATAACTCAACTACAATATGTTTTAGCAGTAGCCGAGCATAAAAATTTCACATTAGCGGCAGAAAAATGTTTCGTGACTCAGCCTACTTTAAGTATGCAGATTCAAAAAATTGAAGAAGAATTGAATATTTTAATTTTCGACAGAAGCAAAAAACCGATTCAGCTTACAGATATTGGTCAGAAAATTGTAAATCAGGCAAAAAATATTGTAAATGAGGCAAATCGTATTCAGGATATTGTCGAACAGCAAAAAGGTTTTATTGGCGGTGAATTTCGTTTAGGAATTATCCCAACAATCATGCCTACACTTTTACCGATGTTTTTAAATAATTTTATAAAAAAATATCCAAAAGTAAAGCTTTTGATTGAAGAGCTTAATACCGATGAAATTATTACAAAACTAAAAAACGGTCATTTGGATGCTGCTATTGCTGCAACCCCGCTTGAAGACGAAAAAATCAAAGAAATTGTATTGTATTTTGAACCTTTTGTAGCCTATATTCCGGAACACCATTCCAGTTTTCAAAAAGACGAAATAGAAGTTTCTGACTTAAACATCAATGAAATCCTGCTTTTACAAGATGGACACTGTTTTAGGGACGGTATTTTAAATTTATGCAAAAATGGAACTGATATTGATCAAAACAATTTCCAGATTCAAAGCGGAAGTTTTGAAACACTGATAAAATTAGCAGATGAAGGTTTGGGCACAACATTACTTCCGTACTTACACACACTGGATTTAAAGGACTCCGATAAATTAAAACTTCGTAATTTCAAAGAACCGAAACCTGCACGTGAGGTAAGTTTAATTTATCCTAAAAGCGAATTAAAAATGCAAATCATTGATGCCTTAAGGAGCACTATTGCAGGTGTAGTAAAAGGGGCCATTGTTTTTCAGAATGTTCAAATTATTAGTCCGTTGCAAAAAAAATAACATTCGCTTAATTATTCAATTTGCTATAAATATAAAATCGTATCCGTAACTGTAAAACAGCCCCGGATACGATTTTATTTAATAAAGATTATTCAGGCTATTTAATTCCCTTCTTAAGTGTTTCAACAGAAGAATCTTCTAAAAGTTTTATTTGCTCAACAACTATTTGTGCAATTTCTGTTGCTCCTTTCAAAGAAAGATGTGTATCATCGTCTTTAGCGTCTTTATAATATGGATTTTCTCCTGCTTTGAAATGTAAATGCAACTCTTTTGATTTTTCAGGTCCATAAGATTGTTCTAATAATTCGGTGAAATATTCCAAATCAATAAAAGGAACATTAAATTCCTGCGCAACCAACCTGGTTTCTAAAGGATAATCTCCGTGAGTTCCAATTAATACGCCTTTTTCATTAAAATTTCTTCTTGCAATTGAACTCAGTAAAATTGGAATTGCTCCTTTTGCACGGCTTTCTTTTACAAAACGGATTAGATTATGTCTGTATGCGGTATGCGGATTTGTGTAACGTAATGAATCCATATTTTTCCCATCGTTATGCCCAAACTCAATAAACACATAATCTCCTTTTTTTAGCTTTTGGTATACCGCATCCCACTGTTTTTCAGCTATAAAACTTCTGGTACTTCTTCCATTTAAAGCTCTGTTGTCGATAATAATATTATCTTTAAAAAAAGATTGTAATACCTGAGCCCAACCATGTTCAGGGTTTTTTTCCGGATCTTTTTTATTAGCCATTGTTGAATCTCCAATGGTATAAACAGTTGTTTTTTGTGCAAAACAAGTGGCTGACATCAACCAAAGAATTAAAATATAATGTTTCATTTTTTATTTTTTTATTAAACTATTTTGCTGCTGAAGGAACTGTAGCTTTTTCTCCGATAAAAACTTCATTCAGAATTACATTCTCAGCATTTGTACTTGATATGGCATTTTTAGCCCACTTAATTTCGATATTATTCAAAGAGATGTTTTTGATCTTTTTATCAGCAAATCCCTGAATAACAATCCCTGAGGCAGAGGCTTTATTACATGAAATATCAGAAAACGAAACATTTGTTATTTCAGACTGAAACCCTTTTCCCTCTCCATGATAATTGGCTGTGATATAAAGACAATCTTCTACTTCATCTAATTGGATATTTCTAACAAAAATATTTTTTATAAAACCACCTCTGTCAGCATTGGTTTTTAAATAAATACCTCTTTTTAAATAACCAGCGGTTTTGCAATTCTCAACAAAAACGTTTTGCACTCCAGCAGACATTTCGCTACCTATAACTACGCCGTGAAGCCCTTTAAAATTACAGTTTCTAATAATAATATTTTCACTTGGGGTAGCTGCATTAGCTCTCCCTTCATGATCTCTTCCTGCTTTTATTGCTACATTATCATCACCGTTATTGAAAGTTACATTTTCGATCAAAACGTCTTTTGCATATTCAGGATCTATACCATCATTATTGTAATTCAATGATTTATAACTTAATCCTCTAACGGTTATACTTTGTGATTTTAATAAATGCAGACACCAAAAAGGAGAGTTTTCAATACGGATATTTTCAACTAAAATATTCTTACAGTTAAAAAACTGAATCATTTGTGGACGCAAAAAATAACCTGTGCCAAATTTCCTTTCATTGACAGGAACATTGTTATGATTCATTTCCCGGCTCAGCTCTTTACCTTTTCCTTCTTGAGATTTAAAGCTTTTCCATGTTTTACCACCTTCCCCATCAATAATTCCCTCACCGGTTAATGCAATATTTGTACAATCATATGCATAAATTAACGGGCTGTAATTATAAAGTATTGTACCTTCCCAGCTGGTTAAAATCATTGGTAAATAATACTCCGGCTTATCACTAAATTTAATTTTCGCGCCTTTCTCAATTTTTAAATTGACGTTGCTTACAAAATGAATTGGTCCTTTTAAAAGATAAACTCCTTTTGGAACTGTAATTGTCCCTCCCTTATTCTTTTTACACAATGCCATTGCTTTATCAAAAAAGGGTTTACTATCAGAAACAGAGTCCCCTTTGGCTCCTAATTTTGCTACATTAACTTGATAAGAAGGAATTTTGGGTAGTTGAATTACATTTACAATTGAATCTACTTTTGCCGTTGGAAATTTGTTGTCCTGAGCAAATGAAACAGTTGAAAACAATACCAGAAAAAAAAGTCTAATATTCATAATTTTTATTTTTGCAGGCAAAATCCTAATTCACTGTTTAACACAAAGGAAATGCTTAATCAATTACTATTATAGAATTACTCTGATTCAGTTTTTTCTAAATTATTTTTTTTTGACCACTTTTTATATTTTTTCAAAACTTCCTTAGGTTCATTAGAATACCACGAATAACCATTTCTTCTTTCTTCACCAATATCTGTTATATATTTCTTTTTAATTCCGTCACGGTCACAGAAAAAAGCCTCATTTGTATCTAGTTCTGCAAATCTTGGCCAAATTGGCGCAACCTCATCAGTTGGATACATTTTTTTACCTATAACTTTACCATCTGCATCGTATATGCGCTCTTCTCTAAGATTGGTAATTTTTGTTTTTTCAAACCAGTTATATGCACTTACAATAGCAGTTTTAATTTCAGGTGAAGGATTATCAACAGACATTAAAAATAATACAATTTTTGCAGATTCTTTTCCGCTTAATGAAGCAAGTTCATAAGCTCTTGCATCAGCTGGAGCAAAAGTAACTTCATCATGTTGTGCACACCAAACAGTTAAAACACCATTTTGTTTGTATTGCGTTTTTAAGATGCAATCAATTCCTTTCTCAACAGCTATTTTAGCTTTATCAACAATCTCCTGCGATGGCTTAATACTGTAATATTCAGTTTGATTTGCTATTTCTTTTAATACATTCAAAACATCAACCATTGAATTGTCATTATAAGTAATATGCGTATAATATCCTTTTTTTAATGGAAAATACTGAGGCCATCCTCCATTAGGATATTGTGCTGAAAGTAAATAATTTACAGCTCTTAAAAATGAATCTTTATATCTTTCATCTTTTGTCTGAGCGTACATTTTAGATACAAAAAGTATTTCCTGGGTTGTTGCTCTGTTATCTATTGTACAGTCTTTTCCTGATGGTTTTAGTTCTAATAGTTTAGTTTTCTCTTCCTCAGTCAATTCTTTCAACATTGGGATATTTTTTGGCCATCCACCAATATCTCTTTGATAAAGCAAAACATTTTCGCCTACTTTTTTACCTTCTTCAGAACCAAACCAGGCTGAGTAACTTTTTATAATTAAATCCGGCCACTTTTTAGCTTTTTCCTGTCCGTTAACATAACAGTTCGTACTTATTAAAAGTAATAATACTGTTTTTTTAAGTTGATTCATTTAGTTAATTAATTTTGGTTATTTATTTAGTTATTTATTTTTGTTTTTAATTAGTTATCCTAAACCAATCTATTGCAACACTGCCAGCATCATTTATAATACCATCTCTAAGTGCCACAAATCCTATCTTAGCACCAATCCATTTGCCCTCTCGCGCAGTAAAATTATCGCCAACAGAGTTAAATTTTTGCCCATCTATGCTATATAAAAAATTACATATTCCGCCTGCTTTTACTTTTACTTGCAGGTAAATTGTTTTATCCTTTATTGCAATTTTTTTACTTTCAAGTTCAATCCCTTTTTTATCTGCTTTCAAAGCTGTTCTTTGAGAAAGAAACAGTTTACCTTCTTCTTGTTTCAGACATAAAAAACTATAATCCAGCCCCATAATTACCAATCCTGCATATTCACCATCAAATCTGGAATTAAACGTAATTTTTGCTGTTGCAGTAAACTCATCCGAAGGAAATTTTTGCAAAAGTAAATTAGGAACATCAAACAGATTATTATAATCTTTAGGAACAGGAATACAATTTAAATTATAATATCCCATTGCAGTAGGAAGTCCCCAGGTAATCTGTGGGTTTGCATGCCACTGCCATTGCAACCCAAGTTTTGGTTTATTAAATTCATCACTTTCCGGTGGTGTTTCAATAGGAAATATTTTTTTACCTACATTTGGTTTTTTATAAACCATAACAGGTTCTCCGGTACCGTCTTTATCTTCATCACTTCCAATCACCGGCCAGTCATTTTGCCACTTCATAGGCTGTAAATGAACTACTCTTCCGTATGCAAACTGATCCTGAAAATGAATAAACCAATCTTCCCCGGTTTGTGTCTGAACCCAAGCGCCTTGATGTGGACCGTTTACAGCTGATTTTCCCTGATCCATAACTTTCCTTTTTTCATAAGGCCCATACACATTTTTGGATCTCATAACCGTTTGCCAGCCAGTGGCTACTCCTCCTGCAGGAGCGAATATGTAATAATAGCCATTTCTTTTGTAAAACTTAGGCCCCTCAATAGTTACTTCATCTGTAGTATGCCCGTCAATAATCATGACATCATCATTATGGGCAGACAAACCATCCGAACTCATTGAACAAACTGCCAAAACACTTTTTATTCCTGCACGGCTTCCAGCAAAAGCATAGCCTAAATATGCTTTATTATCCTCATCCCATAGCGGTGTTGGATCAATCAGACCTTTGCCTTCTTTTACCATAATCGGTTCAGACCAAGGGCCTTCTGCTTTTTTAGCTTTCACAACATAAATTCCAAAATCAGGATCAGGATAATAAATATAAAATTCATTATTATGAAAACGGATGCATGGAGCCCAGACACCATTTCCATGCTGAACTTTATTATAAACCTCTAAAGGCTTTTGTTTTGAAAGTGCGTAACCAATTAATTTCCAGTTTACCAAATCTTTTGAGTGAAGAATAGGCAGCCCCGGAATACAATTGAATGATGACGCTGTCATGTAATAATCATCCCCAACCCTAATAGCATCCGGATCTGAATAATCAGCATATAAAATAGGATTTTTATACGTGCCGTTACCTTGATCAGCAACCCAGACCTTCGAAAAATTATTTTCATTTTTTTCCTGTCCTGTTAAGATCTGCATTCCTGTGAAACACAAAAAAAGAAACGTTATTTTTATAAATTTCATTTAAAAAAATTATACTTATCTGTTTAACTCTAATGCTGCTAATATAAAAGGCCCTGTAGCTTTTGGGTCATTATCTTTCTTTTTTTCATTTACATAATATTCATAGGATCCATCTCTGTATGGAGTTCCTCCAAGCCCAGCTACCTGACAGGCCTGTGTTAAGGTAATTGTTCCGTCAGCATCAACTTTTATTAATTGAGTAGTTAAACCATCAAAAGCGTGATTTGCCAGTTTTTTGAATTTTGAGGGTAAATAACCTTTATTAGCCCCTTTTGCAAACGCATACGCAAACATTGATGAACCTGAAGCTTCCAAATAATTTCCTTCCTTACCCATTTTATCCGTTACCTGGTACCACAAACCAGATTTATCCTGATACTTTGCTAAACTTTCTGCAACATTATTCAAATAGCCAACTAATTCTTTTTGTTTTGGATGGTCTTTTGGAAAATAATCCAATGCATCAACTAAAGCCATTACATACCAGCCAAGAGCTCTTGACCAATAATTTGGAGAATTTCCTGTTTCTTTATCAGCCCATGGCACTTGCTTACTTTCATCCCAGCCGTGAAATAACAATCCTGTTTTTGGATCTGTAGCATGTAATTGAATTTGTTCGAATTGATGGGCAATATCATCCAGATTTTTTCCATTTTCAAAAGTTGCTGTATATTGAGCATAGAAAGGTTCTCCCATATACAAACCATCTAACCACATTTGATTAGGATATATTTTTTTATGCCAAAATCCTCCTGACTGCGTCCTTGGCTGATCAGCTAATTGCTTGCGCAATAACTGCATTGCTTTTAAATATTTTTCTTCTTTAGTTTTATTATACGCATTAAAAAGCAAACGGCCGGCAACAATCATATCTATATTATACTTCTGCATTTCATATGTTTTAATTGTTCCGTCATTTTCAATCAAAGCATCCAGATATCCCTGCACATAAGCTGCATATCTTGAATCCGGATTCTTTTTATACAATTCTTCAAATGAATACAAAACAAGACCATGAACATAGTCCCATTTTGGAGCTTTAGAATCATCTATCTGCCAGGATTCTGGATGGCGTTTCATTAAAGTTAAAGCCATTTTATCAGACCACTTTAAGTCTTTTGAAATCACAGTATAATCCTGCGATTCAGTAGTTTTTACAGGTTCAGGGGAAGCCGTTTTACAACTAAAGAAAGTGAATAAAACAAAAAGTGTGGCTACTTTTAAGGTATTTAATGTGTTTCTTAACATAGTAATTTATTTTGAATGTATTGAAAATTCTATTTATCTAATTCTATTGCTGCCAGCAGAAAAGCTCCTAATCCATGAGAATTATCAGTAACAATTCTTTCGCTCATATAATATTCGAATGAACCGTCTCTATAAGGATTCCCTCCTAATCCTGCACTTCCACATACTTGGGTAATGTGGACTTCACCATTTTTATCTACTTTAATAACATTCTTTATTAATCCATTAAAGCCTTTATTGGCATTTTTTTCAAATTTAAGAGGCAAATAATCTTTGTGTACTCCTTTAGCAAGTGCATAAACCAGCATTGAAGAACCTGATGATTCTAAATAATTCCCTTTTTGCTTTTGCAGATTTGGAATTTGATACCATAAACCGGATTTATCCTGATATTTGCTTACTGCAATTGCTAATTCATTTAAATATCCTATCAATTCACTACGTTTTGGATGATCCTTTGGAAAATAATCTAATGCATCAACTAACGCCATACCATACCACCCAAGTGCTCTCAACCAAATATGAGGAGCCGTTCCTGTTTCTTTATTAGCCCAAGGCATTTGTTTACTTTCGTCCCAGGCGTGAAAATAGAGATCCGTTTTTTTATCAAATGTATGTTTGTGAAGAAGTTCAAATTGATGGGCTACATCGTTTAATTTTTCACCTTTCTCAAATTCGGCCGTATATCTTGCATAAAAAGGCTCTCCCATATACAAGCCGTCTAACCACATTTGATTAGGATAGATTTTTTTGTGCCAAAATCCTCCGGATTGAGTTCTTGGATAATCATCAAGATTATTTCTTAGTGTTTTTAACGCTGTCAGATATTTTTCTTCTTTTGTTTTATTGTACAAATCAAAAAGAATTTTTCCAGCATTTATATTATCAAGGCTATAATTATTAAAGTCAAATTTTTTAATTGTACCCGTTTCATCAATAAACACATCTGCATATCCTTTTACATAATCATAATATTTTGAGTTGTTTGTTTTATTGTATAATTTCTGATAGGCGGTCAAAATCATACCAATTTTATA
This sequence comes from uncultured Flavobacterium sp., assembly GCA_963513545.1. Lineage (GTDB taxonomy): Bacteria > Bacteroidota > Bacteroidia > Flavobacteriales > Flavobacteriaceae > Flavobacterium. The sequence continues at coordinate 190,816 of CAUPQW010000001.1, read as the reverse complement.
ATCCCATTTTGGTGCTTCGTGGTTATCGATTTTCCAAGCCTCCGGGTGTCTTTTAATTATTGATAATGCCATTCTTTCTGACCATTTTAACTTGTCAGAAATAACAATCTGACTCTGATCTACATTCTGCGCAATTGCTTTACCAGAAAAAAGAAGCAACAAAACCATTACTTTTTTATAGAAATTAATTTTTTGAGAAATTATCATGTTTTTAATATTTAATTTTAGAATTCAATGTTTCAACTACTTTCTAATTACTTCTCATTTTTTTTAAAAATTTTATCCAAAAAGCAGGTTGTATAAAGAACTGTTTCATCAAACCAGGGATTAAAAAACCAAAATGAATGAGGTGAATCATTAATGGTATGCACCTCACTGTAAATATGATTTTGATCCAAAATTGCAATCATATCATCTCTTCCTGCGTGAAAGCGAGGAATACTGCTATTTATAAATAATATTGGCGGTGTTTTTTTACCTGTATGGGTTAAAGCCGAAGCATTTTTCCAATTTTCCGGGTTCTCTGCAGAAGTCCCATTTAACCAAAAAGCAGCCATTTCTCCCTCAGAAGATTCGGGATGTTTAAAAGCTAAAACGCCGTCTATATCAATAATTGCATTTACTTTTGATGAATATTTGTTTTTATTGTGAACATCGTCAAAATCTGGATTATCATTTGTTGTTCCAATCAAAGCTGCCATTTGCCCTCCTGAAGAACATCCTAAAACAGCAATTTTGTTTGGATCTACATTGAATTTTGCAGCATTATCTTTTATAAATTTAATCGCATTTTTAACATCATAGATGCCCTCAGGATATTTAGCTTCGAGCGACAATCTGTATTCTATTGCAAAACAAGAATAGCCTTTTGAGGCAATTTCCTGTGCCATTGCTTTCATCTGATTCTTATTACCTGATCTCCAGCCTCCACCATGTATCATGATTACAGCAGGATTTCTTTTTTTTGCTGCATTAAAGCACGCATCCAAATGTAATGCCCTATTTTTATACTCACTATAAATAACATCGCTGACTTCTGTGACATTTATATTTTTTGCTTCTTCAGCAATTTTTATAAAAGGATATTTTTTTATCAGCTTAGCGTAGGTACTTTTTATAGTGTACGAAGAATCAATACTATAAGTGCTTTGTGCGCAAATAGTATTTGATAAAAAAAGTAATCCAAATAAAAAGACATTTTTCATAACTAAACAGAACCTAAATTTAGTTAAGAAAGGAGTTCGGCAAAACGCCAAACTCCTTTTAACTAACTCAATAAATATTTTTTTTTAAATCCTTATATATTAATATGCAGGATTTTGTGGAAAAACTTTGTTTTGATTTAAATCTAAAGCTAATTGTGGGATTGGTCTTAATATTTTAAGTTGACCACCTACTCCAACAAAATTAGCAGCTTTAATTTTATAATTATGAGCAGAAGCTCTTGCTACTAGAGTACCAGTACGTTTCAAATCAAACCATCTTTTATACTCACCTAAAAGTTCTCTTCCTCTTTCATCTAATATGTAGTCAATATTAAATTCACCCGCAGTTGCATTTGCAACACCCGCTCTTCTTCTTACTTCATTTAGACGATCTAAACCTGTTCCTGACTGACCTGCTTTTAGATAAGCCTCAGCAGCTATCAAGTAAGTTTCACTTAAACGTGATAAAATAATATCTCTTGTACTTACATTTCCTGCAGTATTAGGAGTTGTAGGAGTTGGATCATCAAATTTTTTAACAGGAATAGTGTAGCAGTCTCTATTATCAATTAATGTATGTGCTGCATCATATTCTCCCCAAGAATGATAAACAAAATTTGCTGAACGCTTTGATGTAGCCATATAATTCGCTTTATCTATAGCTGTAAACCATTTAGGCTCATAGAAATGTCTAACTCTTAAATCTGCTACAGGAATTGAAGTATCATAGTAAGGAGTATATAATACCGTTTTACCATCAGTTGGCCTCTTATACTCAAAAATTTCAGTCATAAAAGTTGCATTCCATCTGGTATCACCTTTTTCATAAAGTCCTAAAGCATATCCTGTTGGACATAAATTATAACTTCTCAAAGGAGCACCATTCGTTTCTGACCCACCTAAATATGGTCCAAAATAATAAAATTGGTTATTACCAAGTGTAGTTGGACTGGTACTTGTAGAAGCTACAGAATATTGTACTGAAAAAATAGTTTCAGCATTTAAATCATTATTTGAAGTAGTTGTCACTTTAAACAAATCAGCAAAAGGAATGTTTAAAGCCTGTCCGGCAATAGCTGCATCAGCATAAGCTGCTGCCTTTGTAAAATCACTGGCTGTACCAAATGTCTCATATCCTCTAGTCAAATAAACTTTTGCCAACAAGTCATTTACAGCTTTTTTATTTACTTTACCAGCACTTGAATAAGCAGCTGTTCCTACACTAGCAAGAGATTCTTCAAGATCTTTGATGATATGCGCATAAACTTCTTCTGCCGTATTTCTATCAAAAGCAAGTATAGCTGAAGTGATATTGTCATCAACAATTGGCACACCTCCATAAGTTTGTACCAATAAAAAATAAGCATTAGCTCTTATGTATTTTGCTTCACCTACTAAGGTTGGAACATTTGCATTTTGCTCAGTAATTGTTGAATAGTAAATCGTTTTGTTTACCGATTGAATTGACTGATAACATGACTGATACAATTGTTCAACCCCCACTGAAGAAGGTATCAAAAGTGTATAATCTGCAAGCCCTGCCGGTTCTGGAGTTCTACCTTCAGCATACATATCTGTACCGGAACAAAATAACCATGGTGCACCACCATAAATATTTTTAAGAGATGCATAATTAGAATTAATTAATAACTGAAATCCGGAAGCTGTTTTATAAGTAGGATCAGCTGGAACGTTTGAAAGACTTTCTTCTTCAATATAATCGTTGCAAGAACTAAACAAAGTAACGATTAACCCTAATAATATTATTATTTTTTTCATTTTAAAACTTATTAAAATTTAACACTTAGACCTAACTGTGTAGTAACTGATGCAGGACGATTAACTCCAAAAGAAGCACCAGCCCATTCTGGATCATATCCATCAAAATCAGTAAATACAAATGGATCTAAAACGTTCACATAGATTCTAAGATTACTTAGCTTCATCTTTTTTAACAACTCACTATCAAGGGTATAACCCAAAGAGATATTTTTAATTTTAATATAATTAACTTCTCTATAGAAAGCCATTCCTGAAGCCCAAAAAGTACCTGCACCAGTTGCAGCAGGACCTGGACGTGGATTAGTATTGTTAGCGTTCGCCTCAATTCCAGCCCCGTTTGTAGGAATAAAATAGTCCATTGCTAACTTTTGACGCCCCCTATCAGTTGTATCTCCGAAGTTTTGATGAAAAGTACTTAATACTGTCTGTCCCTGACTTGCTAATACCGAAAAATTAAAATCAAATTGTCCAACCTTTAGTTTGGAATATATACTTCCTTGCCATTCCGGGTTAGCATTACCAATTACAGCTCTGTCATTTGCATCAAATTTACCGTCTCCGTTGATGTCTTTTGGTTTTGCCATACCAGGCTTCATATTTCCAAAAGTAGCTGCTTCTGCTGCCTCACTTTCTTGCCAAACTCCATCATATATATAATTATAATTAGGATTTAATTCAGAACCGAGAATCAGTTTATTTCCAATATCACTTACTTTATCCTGATTGTATATCGATTCTAATTTGTTTTCATTTTTTGTAAAAGTAAACGTTGTTTCCCAATCCACTAACCTTGATTTAACATTTTTAGTTGTAATACCAACTTCAATACCTTTATTACTTACCGATCCAACATTAGAAAATGTATTATTCCAACCAGTCTCATAAGGTAATTTTTGAAGATAAATCAATTTATCAGATAAACGATCATAAACATCTACACTTCCAGTAATTCTATTGGATAGAAAACCAAAATCTAGTCCGAAATTCAATTCTCTTGTTTTTTCCCAAGTCAAAGCTGTATTAGCTAAGTTTTTAGACTGCCATCCAGGTACTACATTTGCACCATTAGCGTAAAACGTCTGTTGGTCTAATAAAGCCTGTGAAGTATATGGTGCAACATTGTCATTACCAGTATAACCAAGACTCGCACGTAATTTTAAGTTAGAAATAACATTACTGTTTGCTAAAAATGATTCCTTACTAATGTTCCAACCTAATGCTACTGAAGGAAAGCTTTCCCATTTATTACCTTCTGATAAAACAGACGATCCATCCCAACGACTAGACGCAGTAATTAAATATTTATCTTTATATCCATAATTTACACGTACTGCATATGAATTTAAAGTATTTTTAGCATAAAAAGATGTGATTTGATAACTTGATTGTACACCAGATCCCATATTATTTGAACCTACATCAAAAGGTTGATTATTTGAATACATATAGGAATTCTCGTCTACATTAGAATAAAAACTTTGCAATAAAAGAGCACTAACACTATGATCTTCTTTAAAAGTATGCTTCAAGTCAATTTGGTTATCCCATGTATAATTGAAGTTTTGTATATTTTTGATAGAAGCTGAATTTTTATTAGTTAATGTAACTCCGGCATTAGATTGAGCTCCATAAGCAGTACTATTTACACCATTAAGGACCCCAGCTGCAAAAGTAGTTTTGAATGATAACCACTTTAAAGCCTGATATTGAAAATATACATTACCGATAGTTTGCCAGCTTTTTTCGGTTTGGGATGAGTTTTTAATTTCAACTAGAGGATTCACTGTACTTGTTTTGTTGATGGCCCATGAACCATCTGGATAGGTTAACTTTCCTGGCTGAAAAAACAAATCTTTCGTTTCATTACCATTTGCATCAACTGCATAAGGCGACATAAGCGGGCTTAATCTAAATGCATCCTGCATAGCCAAATCACTTCCTAACTCTGATTCAACTCTTGCCATTGTAACATTTACACCTGTTGAAAACTTTTCATTTATTTTATGATTTACACCTAATTTAAATGAATATTTATCCATTGAATCTTTATCGATTAATCCTTCATCATTTTGGAGTCCAAAAGCAAGATTATAACTTAATCCGTTATCTGATCTGCCTGATAAATTAATATAATTATTAGCAGTCATACCAGGTTTTAAAACCGCATCATACCAGTCAAAATCATATCCACTATTAGCACGCGATACTAATAAAGGACTTTGATTACCAGCTAATGTTGCAAGTTGCGCTGGAGTTTGTGTTAATGGTGTAGCACTCATGTATGCTACCTGATGAAACTTCCACCATTCAGCTCCCGACATCATTTGAGGTAATCGTACAGCATTTTTAGTACCATAAGATGACTCTAATGATACACTAATACCGCTTTTTGCAGATACACCGCTTTTAGTAGTAACGATAATAACTCCACTTGCTCCTCTAGAACCATAAATTGCAGCAGAAGAAGCATCTTTCAAAACATCCATTCTGGCTATATCTTGTGGATTTAAGAAATCAATATTATCAGTAGGCACACCGTCTACAACATATAAAGGAGTAGCATCAGACAATAAAGAATTATTACCTCTAATAACAACTTTGTACCCATCTCCAGCACGACCTGTACTAGATGTAATTTGTACCCCTGGCGTACTTCCTTGAATTGCTTCTAAAGGGTTAGTTGTATTTCTCTCTGTAATTGTTTCTGCCTTGATACTACTGATAGCTCCTGTGACATCAGATTTTTTTGCTGTACCATATCCTACAACTACCACCTCTGTAAGTGTGTTTGATTCTTCTGCAAGACTAACATTCACTTTCGATTTCCCAGCAACACTCACTTCCTGAGTCTTAAATCCTAAATAACTAATTACTAATATGGCTTTGCTATTTGAAACATTTATTTTAAAACTTCCTTCAAAATCTGTTGAAGTGCCGTTTTTAGTTCCTTTTTCAACAACATTCACTCCAGGCAATGAAAGCCCGGCAGCATCCGTTATTTTACCTTCAATCGTATTGGATTGTCCTGACTGAGCACTCATAACATTGCTTAACAGAAAATTAACAAAGAATAAAAATACAAGATTGTATTTTATTCTTCTTTTGAATAATTTTTTAATGTTCATAATTTGGTTTTAATGGTTAATTGATAGTTATTTTCTTTAGTTTTTAATTGATTCTACTTTTTTGTCATTGATATACGTATTTATAAAATTAAAATTCTTAATATTTTTCAATAGGTAAATGGAGTCTGCTTTTTCGATAACAACGTTTTTAAGTGTAATGTTTTCTACTGGAGATTCTTTATATCCTTCGGCCCAAACCCCATATTTACCTGCCTTTTTTACTTTTACATTCTCTAAACTCACATTTCTGATTACCGGAATAAAGTTTCCTGTTTGAGAGCCGTATACATTATAAAACATATTCAATTTCAAAACACATTCTTTAACCGTTCCTACTTCCAGATTTCTTACATAAACATCTTCAATAATTCCTCCTCTTTTAGAATTTGTCTTGATACGAATTGCCCTGTCTAAGTTTGGACTATCCATAACACAATTCTCAACGAAAACATTATTTACCCCTGCGGATATTTCGCTTCCAATTACAACACCTCCGTGACCATCTATCATTTTGCAATTCTGTACAATTATATTTTTACTTGGTATTGCCACTCTTCTTCCATCTGCATCTCTTCCTGCTTTTATGGCAATGCAATCATCTCCGGTATTAAATACACAATTTTTAATTATTATGTTTTGTGAATATTCAGGATCACAGCCATCATTATTAGGGCCATGACTATTTACTGTAACACCGTCAATGATGATATTATTAGATTTTATTGGGTGTAAAATCCAGAAAGGGGCATTGATTACCTTAATATCTTTTATTAAAACAGTATTACATTCAAAGAATTCAATAAAATTAGGCCTCAAATAACGTCCTTCACCAAAAATCCTTTCAGAAACCGGCACACCTTTTTCTGCCATATCAACCAAAACTTCACGATTAGCAGGATCATTTTGTGATGGAATTCCTTTTTCCCAGCCATAACTTTTACTGCCAGACCAGACCCACCAGTTACTGCTATTCGCCTGACCATTTAAAATACCATTCCCTGTTATGGCAACATTTGTTTTATTTTTAGCATAAATAAGCGGGGAGTAATTCATTAATTCTGTTCCCTCAAAAGAAGTATGAACTATTGGATAGTCTTTAGGATTTGTGCTAAACAGAATTTCCGCATCATCTTCTAAGTGTAAATTCACATTACTCTCTAAATGTATCGGACCAGTCAGATATTTTCCTTGCGGAACGACTACCCTTCCTCCTCTGTTAGCCGAACAAGCTTTTATTGCCTTCTCAAAGGCAATTGTATTATACGTTACACCATCTGCAACTGCCCCAAAATCTTTTATATTATAATCTTTAACCAAAAAATTTACCTGAGGAATACTTTTTACAATTAAACCCATTGTTTCCCAATGATTATCGATTGCTCTTTCTGATTTCTTACTGCCACATGACATAAAAAACATAACACCTCCCGTAATTATAAATAGTAAACTTCTCTTTAAAGTCTTATATCCACTCATTTGTAGTATTTCTATTTTAGAATTAAGATTTTATTAACTATGTAATCGATTACACGAAATTAGAAAAATAGATTGAATTCAACAAATTTATTTCACAAAAATTAATATATTTATTTTTTATTAGAATTTTAATTACACTTATTATAAAAAAAACACTTTTTTATTATTATTGCACCATTTTATTTAACAAGTAAAAGATTTTTGGTAATCGATAACATTTTATATTGGAATATCCAAAAAAAATGTATTTTTGTGTTAAAATAATCAAAATATTTTTTTTGAATGAGTGAGAAAATAACCATATATGATATTGCCAAAAAGCTAAACATCACTGCAGCAACGGTTTCGAGAGCCTTAAATAATAATCCGAAAATAAAAGAAAGCACAAGAGAATTGGTTCTTGAAACTGCCGCTTCGATGAACTACAAACAGAACAAATTGGCTCTGGCTTTAAAAAGTGGAAGAAGTAATAACATAGGAGTTATCGTTCCTCGTATTGACAGTAATTTTTTCGCATCTGTAATTAGAGGAATTGAAGAAGAACTTTATCCACATGGTTATCAGGTTATTATTTGTCAAACTCATGAAAATCCTAAAAGAGAAAACGAAAACCTTTATACATTAATAGATGCGCAAGTTGATGGCATAATAATGTCAGTTACCGATGTTACTAATGAAAATGATAATGCTTTTCATAATGTATTAGAAAAAAATGTCCCTTTGATTTTCTTTGACAGAAGTAAACACATCGATGGTGTAAGCTCGGTTACGATTAATGACTTTAAGGGAGGGTACATCGCTACAAAACAATTAATTAATCAAGGGTGTAAGCATATTGCACATTTATCAGGTGACCAATCATTAGAAATTTTTAAAAATAGATTTCTGGGATACAAACAAGCCTTATTAGACAACGGAATTATATTTAATGAAAAATATGTGATCCAGTCTAAGAGTAGTGTTGAAGCCGGAAAAGAAGCAATTGATATTTTATTAGAACTTGAAACTGCCCCGGATGCTATTTTTTCTTCAAGTGATTTTGCTGCATTGGGAGCTATTCAGGAATTAAAAGAAAGAAATATAAATATCCCAAACGAATTTTGTGTAGCAGGATTCAGTAATGAACCTTTTACTAAATTTATGGAGCTTTCTATCACTTCTGTAGATCAGTCACCGTTAGAAATGGGCAGAATGTCTGCACGTGTTTTCCTGGAACAAGTTGATAAAACGGAAACCATTAAAATCGAAAAAAAGGTAGTTTTAGCACCTGAATTGCATATTCGTAAATCTTCAACAAGAATAAATCCGTAATTTATCATAACTAATTACAATTTTAACCAGAAAGCAACATTAGGTGCATAAAGTAAAAACTATGAGAAACATTTAATTATCTCCTAAAAACTGATTTATTTTGTTTTCTGCTAATTTATTCAGTATCTCTTTTCTCATTATTTTTAATAAAAATCATTTGTTTTTTATTAAAAATTACAAACCAAACATTCTATTATTCCCAAGACATTAATCTTACAATTGTTATTTTAGTAATCGATAACAATTCATATTGAATTATTCAAAAAAAAGGTATTTTTGTGAAAAATAATCAAAGATAAATTTTTTGAATGAACGAGAAAACCACTATATACGATATTGCCAAAAGACTTAATATTACTGCTGCTACAGTCTCAAGAGCATTAAATAATAACCCTAAAATCAAAAAAAGCACACGCGAATTAGTTCAGGAAACAGCTAATTTAATGAACTATAAGCAAAACAAATTAGCTTTGGCTTTAAAAAGCGGAAGAAGCAACAATGTAGGTATTATAGTTCCTCGTGTTGATAATAATTTTTTCGGAACTGTAATTAGAGGAATTGAAGAAGAACTTTATCCTCATGGTTATCATGTAATTATTTCACAAACTCATGATGATCCAAAAAGGGAAAATGAAAATCTATATGCTTTAATAGATGCACAGGTAGATGGCATTTTAATGTCTGTTACCGATGTTAGTGATCAAAACTATGATGCATTTTTGAACGTATTACAAAAAAATGTTCCCTTAATTTTCTTTGATAGAACCCGACACATTGATGGGGTTAGCTCTGTGACAATTAATGACTTCAAAGGTGGATATCTTACGACAAAACATCTAATTCATGAAGGATGTAAACACATTGCTCATTTTTCCAGAGATCAATCTCTTGACATATTCAAAAATAGATTTTTGGGATATAAACAAGCTTTACTAGATAGCGGAATTCCTTTTAAAGAAGAATATGTCATCCCTATTAAAAGTAGTGTAGAATCAGGAAAAGAGGCAATAGATATTTTATTACAACTTGAAACTCCTCCAGATGCTATATTTTCTTCAAGTGATTTTGCTGCATTAGGGGCTATTCAGGAATTAAAAGAAAGAAATATAAGTATCCCTAATGACTTTTGCGTGGCTGGATTCAGTAATGAACCTTTCACTAAGTTTATGGAACTCTCCATAACTTCAGTAGATCAGTCTCCGCTCGAGATGGGAAGAATGACAGCACGTGTTTTCTTAGAACAGGTAGACAAAACCGACGCCATTAAAATCGAAAAAAAGGTAGTTCTTGCTCCTGAATTACACATTCGTAAATCTTCAACAAGAACTACCTTTTAAATTTTTCTACCATATAAGTTATATAAGTTCATTTTACTTTTACGCATAATAGCAAATACTCAAAAGTACATTTAGATTCAAAAATCAAAAGGCAGCTCTAAATTGAGCTGCCTTTTTTACTAAACATAGTGTATAAAATTAACTTATATAACTTATATAACTTATATGGCGGAAAATTTTATAAAGAAACCCCTCTTTTCCAAGGAATAAATACATCTTGTTTCAGCTGATCTGCTTTTGTTTCTACGTTTCCGCTTGCCAATTCTATAATGTAATCTACGATTTCTGCTCCAACTTCGGTAATGTTTTTTTCACCGGTAATCACAGTTCCAGCATTGAAATCGATAATATCCGACATTCTATTAGTTAATGCCGTGTTTGAAGCAATTTTCACAACGGGTGCAACTGGATTACCCATCGGATTTCCTAAACCTGTGGTAAATAAAACAACTGTTGCTCCCGCTCCAACTAATCCTGTGGTACATTCGGCGTCATTTCCTGGTGTATTTAGAAGGTTTAACCCTGGTTTTGAAATATATTCGCCGTAATCTAAAACATCTACGATAGGTGCAGTTCCACCTTTTTTAGATGCACCGGCAGATTTCATGGCATCGGTAATTAATCCATCTTTAATATTTCCTGGAGACGGGTTCATATCAAACCCTGAACCTGCATCTACAACTGATTTTTCAAAAGCTTTCATCAAAGATAAAAACTTGTCTGCCTTTTCTTCATCCACACATCGGTTCATCAATTCTTGTTCAACGCCACATAATTCCGGAAACTCTGCCAAAATAGTTTTCCCTCCTAAAGCTGCGAAAATATCGGAAACAACTCCCAATGCCGGATTAGCAGAAATTCCTGAAAATCCGTCGGATCCACCACATTCCAAACCAATACTTATTTTTGAAACAGGAGCAGGTTTACGTTCGATTTTGTTAGCTCTTTTAATGGCTTCATAAGAATCTTTAATCACCATTTGAAACATTTTATCGGTAGTACCAATTTGTTGTTGCTCATAGATCAAAATTTCTTTATCACAATTCGGACTTATTTCTTTCAATGCGTTTTTAAAAATCTCTACTTGCAAATTTTGGCAACCTAAACTTAAAACAGTTGCACCGGCAACATTTGGATTGTTTACATATCCTGCAAGCAGTTTTGCCAACAACTCCGAATCTTGTCGAATTCCACCACAACCACCTTGATGATTAATGAATTTCACTTCAACATTATCTAAAAGATTTTCATTTGAATTTCTATCAGCAACTTCTTCTACGCTTTTTTCTTCAATTAAAGAACGTAATAAATTTTTATAAGAAACTTCTTTTTTTGGCAATAATTCGTTTTCGAAAATATCTTTCAGTTTTTCGATATTTTTGTTTTCACAAAAAACCAATGGAATAAACAACCATACATTTTTGGTCCCAACTTGTCCATCAGCACGGTGGTATCCGTTGAAAGTTTTATCTTTCCAACGATCTACATTTGGTGGAGTCCAACCTAAATTTCCGTTTTTACCATAAACTTTTTCACTTTGATGTTTTACATTTTCGGTGGTAATTACTTCTCCTTTTTTTATAGGCTCAACAGCTTTTCCTACCAAAACGCCGTACATTATAATCTCATCCCCAACTGCAAAATCTTTCTCTGTGATTTTATGTTTTGCTTTAACATCAGTTGTTGGTGAAACGATAGTTCCTTCAAATTCAATTTGTTCGTTTTGTACCAAATCGGTTAAAGCGACAATTACGTTATCTGCTGGATTTACTTTTATTAACTTTTTTTGCATGATAATATTTTTTTGATCAAAATTAGTACTTTGTACTGAAATTAGCATAGCCTTTTTCAATTCCGTTCGCTTCAATTTCAGTTAAAGCTACTACTAATGCTTCAGACAGACCGTTAATTTTTGTTAAATCTTCACCCCAAAAATCTGTGTTAGCTAAAACAGCAGCTACAACAGAATCTAAAGCTCCTAATTGCCATGCATTTTTAAATGCTTCAACTAATTCCGGAGTATCTTTTACAGGCAATACTTCACCGTTCCATGTTCCTTTGTAAAACTGGATTAAAGAAGCTAATGAAAAAGTCAGACTAACTGGCAGTTTTTTGTTTGTATTATAATATCCTAATAAACTAGGTAAAACTCTTACTTTGAATTTTGAGATAGAATTTAAAGCAATATCAGCCAATGCGTGTTTGATAAATGGATTTTTAAAACGATCCATTACTTCTTCAGAATAGGCCGTGATTTCATTTTTGTCCATAGCAAGGGTTTCGCTGATTTCACTGATAACACTGTCTACAAATTTTCCGGTGAAATCTCCGTTAACGGTTTCCATTACTAGTTTGTTACCGTGTAAAAGTGAAGTAGGAACCATTGCTGTATGAGCACCGTTCAAAATACGAACTTTTATCATTTTGAATGGACGAATATCATCAACGATTTTCACATTCAAATCTGTTTTATGAAAAGGAAGCTTTTGTTTTAAATCTTCACCACCTTCGATAGCCCAAAGGAAAAATGGTTCAGCAGCAACAATTAAATTATCCTGATAATCTAATTTACTGTTGTAATCTTCAATTTCAGCTCTTGGATATCCTGGTACAATTCTGTCAACTAAAGTACTGTGATACGTACACGCTTCTGAAACCCATTTTTTAAATGAATCCTCTAATTTCCATAAATCACAATATTGTAAGATACATTTTTTCAGTGTTTCTGAGTTATAATCAATCAATTCACACGGAATGATAGTCAGTCCTTTTGAAGCATCTCCATTGAAATGTTTAAATCTTTCGTGTAACAAAACCGTCAACTTTGCAGGGAATGCTGCTGGTGGCTGCATATCCGGAGTATCTGTATCAAGAAATTCAATTCCGGCTTCAGTAGTATTTGAAACAATAAATTGAAGTTCTTCTTCTTTTGCTAATGCTAAATAATCTGCAAAATCATTATATGGATTTATAGATTTTACAATATTAGAAATTAACTGAATATCTTGTATTTTTTCTCCTTTTTTAATACCGTTCATAAACAAGGTATAAAGACCATCCTGATCGTTAATCATGTTTACCATACCATCTTTCAATGGCTGAACAATTGCAATACCGGCATTGAAATCAACTTCATTATTTAATCTTTGAAAAGCATAATCAACGAAAGCTCTTAAAAAGTTACCTTCTCCAAACTGAACTACTTTAATTGGATTTAATTTTTCTAATCCTGTATTTACTCTATTTAATTTTTTCATTTTAAATCTTCTCTTAAAAGTGTTATAAATAACCTCATTAATCCCTTATCGTTTTTTATTGTAAAAGAAACATTACACTTGTAAACATTAAAATAAAGTTTGCTGTGAGGAGTGACAAGCTTTATTTTTCAAGCGTAATGTTCAATTACAACCTTTAAAACTCTAAAAAAAACTGCTTTACAATAAGGAACAACTAATTATCCCTTATTTATTTTTTTCTAATATCTTTTATGATGTTCAACACATCACTTACTTTATTTTTTAATCCTTCAAAATCCTGCTTATCCAGCAAATCCTTTGATATCAATTGTGATCCAAGACCCACACAGGTAGCACCCGCATTTAACCATGAAGATAAACTTTCTACAGTTGGATAAACACCTCCTGTTGGCATAATAGTCGTCCAAGGGCAAGGTCCTTTTATTGCTTTAATAAACTCTGGTCCGTAAATATCAGCAGGAAACAATTTTACCACTTCACAGCCTAATTCTTCTGCTCTTGCAATTTCTGTAAGAGTTCCACAACCAGGAGACCATAACACTTTTCTACGATTACAGGCTATTGCAATATCTTCTCTAAATACAGGAGTTACGATAAAATTAGCACCAAGCTGCATGTATAATGAAGCTGCAGCAGCATCAGTAACAGAACCAACACCTAGCATCATTCCAGGCAATTCAGCCAATGCATATTTATTTAATGCTCCAAAAACCTCAAAAGCAAAATCACCTCTGCTTGTAAATTCCATTAATCTGGAACCTCCATCATAACAGGCTTTTAATACTTTTTTACTGATTTCAATATCCGAATGAAAAAACAAAGGAACCATCCCGTTGTCTTTCATCGTCTGAGCTACTTCAATTCTTGAATACTTTGCCATACTTTATTTATCTTGATACTAATCCGGCAGAGTTTCCTCCTGCCATGTTTTCAACTTCTTTTAATGTAACTAAATTGTAATCTCCGGCAATTGTATGTTTCAAGCAACAAGCAGCTACTGCAAAATCTAATGCCTTTTGTTTATCCTCTTTATACTCAACTAATCCGTAGATTAATCCTCCCATAAATGCATCACCGCTACCTACCCTGTCAATTACAGGAGTTACTTCCTGTACAGCAGCATTAAAAATGGTTTTCCCGTCAAATAAAACACCTCCGATTCTTTGATGAGAAGCACTAACGGAATAACGTAATGTAGTTGCCACAGTTTTTAAGTTAGGACAAAGCTCATATAACTTAGAATATAAAGCCGGCAATGATTTTTCATCTTGATAATCCGGGTTTACTTTAGGGATTCCCAACATAAAATAAGCTGTATCAATGTCTCCTAAAATAACGTGACTGTATTTTAATAACTCAGGCATAACCTCGCTTGGTGTTTTGCCATATTGCCATAATTTTGATCTGTAATTCAAATCACATGAAATAGTCAATCCTAATTCATGCGCTATCTGAACTGCTTCCAGACAAGCTTCTGCAGCACTTTGAGAAATTGCAGCTGAAATTCCGCTAAAGTGGAACCAGGTAGCACCTTCAAGTACTTTCTTCCAATCAATATCTCCTTTTTGAATCGTTGCCATCGAGCTATGCGCGCGATCGTAAACCACATTGCTTCCTCTGGTTCCTGCTCCTGTTTCTAAATAGTAAGTCCCTAAACGTTCTCCGCCGTAAACAATACTTTTAGATTCCACATTCATTTTACGCATTTCCTGTACTGCGCAGTAACCAATTTCGTTTTCAGGCAATCTGGTAACAAACTCTGCATTAATTCCGTAATTCGCCAGAGAAACACAAACGTTAAATTCACCTCCGCCATAAGACGCTGTAAACGCTTTAGCCTGAGAAAAACGCAAATGCCTTTCTGTAGAAAAACGCAACATTATTTCGCCGAATGCAACTACTTTACTCATTATCAATATTTAATTAAAATTTAAAATATTCTTTTGCATTATTATATGAAATATCAGAAACCATTTTTCCAATCCATTCCATATCTGCAGGAAGTTCACCTCTCTGGATTTCGTCTCCAAGAAGATTACAAAGAATACGTCTGAAATATTCATGTCTTGGGAAAGATAAGAAACTTCTTGAATCTGTCAGCATTCCAACAAAACAGCTAATTAATCCCATGTTTGATAGGGCGTTTAATTGTTTAGTCATTCCGTCTTTCTGATCCAAAAACCACCATCCTGATCCAAACTGTACTTTTCCTCTAACACTTCCGTCGTTAAAGTTACCAATCATGGTAGCCATCACTTCATTATCAGCAGGATTTAAGTTATAAATAATCGTTTTTGTTAATTTATCTTTACTGTCTAATGCATTTAAGAAAGCAGATAATTTTTGAGCTTGTGGATAATCTCCAATAGAATCCCAACCTGTATCCGGTCCTAAAATTCTGTGCATACGCGCATTATTATTTCGCAAAGCTCCTAAGTGAAACTGCTGAACCCATCCTAATTCATGGTATGTTTCAGACAAAAACAACAATACAGCACTTTGGAATTTCAACGCTTCTTCCGGAGTTATTGTTTGATTTTCTCTTTTCTTTTTGAAAATTGCATTTACTTCAGATTCAGTAAAGTTCTCAAAATAAATCTGATCTAAACCGTGATCACTTAACTTACATCCGTTTGCGTTAAAGAAATCAATTCTTTTTCTTAATGCCGAAAGTAAATCAGCATAAGTATTGATTGCTACTCCGGACACATCCCCCAATGTGTCCAGATAAGCATTGTAACCGTCATTTGAAATCAAAATAGCTTTATCAGGCCTGAAAGCCGTGCTCATTTTAGTTTCAAAAGGATTACTGTTTAATTTTTGGTGAAACTCTAAAGTATCAATTGGATCTTCAGTAGTACAAACCAGTTCAGCATTTACTTTTTTAAGCAAATTGCGTGTACTGTATTCTGCTGAATTTACTTTTGCAGAAGCTTCCTCATATATTCTTTCAGCTGATTTTTCATTCAGCAAATCGTAGATATCAAAATAACGTGCTAATTCTAAGTGAGTCCAGTGATACAAAGGATTACGCATTGTATACGGAACTGTTTTTGCCCAGTTTAAGAATTTATCTTTATCTGAACCATTACCTGTAATAAACTGCTCATTAACACCTAATGTACGCATTGCACGCCATTTGTAGTGATCTCCGTTTATCCACACATTTGTGATATTATCAAAAATTTTATCTTCGGTAATAAACTGTGGATTTAAGTGATTGTGATAATCAATAATTGGCTGATTTTTTGAATAATTATGATATAATTCTTCAGCGTATTTATTTTCAAGTAAAAAATTATCGTTTATGAATGTTTTATTAGAGCTCATGTCTTATTTTAAAATATAATTTGAAAATTATTCTTCGTTGGATGGTTTTCCGATTGTTGCAAGAATTCCTCCATCAACATACAAAATGTGACCATTAACAAAATCACTGGCTTTTGATGACAAAAATATTGCAGCTCCAGCTAAATCACTTGGATCTCCCCATTTAGCAGCAGGTGTTCTGCTGATGATAAAATCGTTAAAAGGATGTCCATCAACTCGTATTGGCTTAGTTTGCTCAGTAGCAAAATAACCAGGCCCGATTCCATTAATCTGAACATTGTATTTAGCCCATTCTGTTGCCATATTTTTAGTCAGCATTTTCAAACCTCCTTTTGCAGCAGCATAAGCAGAAACCGTATTTCTACCTAATTCACTCATCATCGAACAAATGTTGATGATTTTCCCTTGTCTTCTTTCGATCATTCCTTTAGCAACATGCTTAGAAACAATAAACGGACTTACTAAATCTATATCAATTACTTCTCTAAAGTCAGCAACTTCCATATCGATTAGCGGGATTCTTTTAATAATTCCGGCGTTGTTGATTAGAACATCAATAGGTCCTACTTCAGCTTCAATTTTTTGGACAGCGTTTTTAACTTGTTCTTCCTCTGTTACATTAAATTTATATCCAACAGCATTGATTCCTTCACTTTGAAGTTCTTTTACTGCAGCATCAATTTTTTCCTGAGAAGAATTTCCGTTTACAACAATTGTTGCTCCGGCCTGACCTAATCCTTTTGCCATTGCCATTCCCAGACCGTGAGTACTTCCTGTGATAAGGGCAACTTTTCCTTTTATATCAAATAAATTTGTCATGATTCTTATCTTAAATCAGTGATTTTACAAACATCCATATCTCCGTAATCTAAGTTCTCACCAGCCATTCCCCAGATAAAAGTATAATTACTTGTTCCGGAACCCGAGTGAATAGACCAGGGCGGAGAAATTACTGCCTGGTGATTGTTCATCCAGATATGTCTTGTTTCCTGTGGCTGCCCCATAAAGTGACAAACTGCCTGATTTTCCGGAATGTCAAGATAGAAATAAACCTCCATACGACGATCATGAACGTGTGCCGGCATTGTATTCCAAACACTTCCCGGACGTAATTCTGTCATTCCCATTTGTAATTGACAAGTAGTAACTACACTTCCAATAATCATTTGGTTTACGGTACGGTGATTTGCAGTTTCCATAGTACCCAATTGTAATTTATTCGCTTCTGCCAGACTTACTTTTACCGTTGGGTAAGTTGTATGTGCCGGTGCAGAGTTGATGTAAAATTTAGCCGGATTATTACTGTCATCACTTTTAAAAATAACCTCTTTGTTACCGCTACCGATATATAAGGCATCTTTAAATCCTAATTCATATACAGTTCCTTCAACTATTACAGAACCATTTCCTCCAACATTAATAATCCCTATTTCTCTTCTTTCTAAAAAATATGGAGCTTTTAGGGGATCAATAGTTTCTAAAACTAAATCTCCTTTTACAGGAACAGCAGAACCTGTAATATATCTGTCATAATGAGAATAAACCAATACTACTTCATCTTCCTGCATCAAATCATCAATCAGGAATTCATTTCTCAATTCCTGAGTATCATATTTTTTAACAGCTTCTGGGCTTGATGCGTATCTGGAACTATATTTTGTCATATTTTTATTTTTAATGTAATCGATTGCACAAAATTATATTTTTATATTTAAATATCATAATACAAATGAAAATTTATTTGTGTAATTATTACACTTCTACTTTTTTCATTTTTGGAACTAAAATATGCATGATAAGCCACGCTAATAAATAAGCACCTCCACAAATACAGAACATTATAAAGTATCCTGTTTCAATTTTACCGATTTTAGTAAAATAAACAAACATATTTTTTTGAACTACCGCGGTTAATAAAATTCCACCAACAGCTCCAAACATCCCCCCTATCCCTGTAACCGAAGCAGTTGCTTTTTTAGGAAACATATCGGACACAGTTGTAAAAATATTAGCACTCCAGGCCTGATGAGCCGAAACTGCTAAACCAATTACCAAAATAGCCCACCACATATTTATCGTTCCTAAATATTGCGAAAATAACACTGGTAAAACTGCAAATGCATAAAGCAGCATACTTGTTTTACGAGCTTTATAAGCTGGCCAATTTTTTTCAATTAATTTTAACGGAAGCCAGCCTCCAAAAATACTTCCAACGCTTCCAATAACATAAACTAAAGCACATGGCCAAATAATTTCGGTAGTCGAAAGCTTATATTGTTTCATCAGAAAATCAGGCAACCAGAATAAATAAAACCACCAAACCGGATCTGTTAGCAATTTTCCAATTGCAAAGGCCCAGGTTTGACGAAAACTCAATAATTTCAACCAGGAAACTTTTTCAGTATCCTCTGCTTCAATCACATCAACTTTATCAGCATTTATATATTCAAGCTCCGCTTGAGATAATCTCTTTTGTTTTTGAGGCACTTCATAAAAAATAAACCACAAAATCAGCCATACAAACCCTATAACACCAGTTGCAATCAAAGCCCATTGCCAACCATAATTTTCAGCTATAAATGGTACCGATAAAGGAACAATGATAGCTCCAATATTACTTCCTGAGTTAAAAATTCCAGTTGCTAAAGCACGCTCCTTTTGAGGAAACCACTCGGCTGTTGCTTTGATAGCGGCAGGAAAATTTCCTGCTTCTGTAATCCCTAAAAATACACGCGCAATTATAAATCCCCCTGTACCCGTTGCTAAAGCATGACCAACTGCTGCTAAACTCCATAAACCGGTTGCTAATGCATAACCTAATTTTGTACCTAATTTATCAATAATCCCTCCTGCAACCAGCATACCTAATGCATAGGCGATTTTAAAAGCTATTTCTATATTAGAGTAATCGATTACTTCCTGTTCAGGAGTCCAATGAAAAGCTTCTGCAAGAAAAGGTCTTAAATAACTAATTACATTTCGATCTAAATAATTTACGGTCGTAGCAAAAAAAACTAAGCTACAGATGGTCCAGCGATATTTTCCAATCGCTGCGTTAGTTTGGTTCATAATGCGGTTTGGTTTGGTTGGTTAATAGTTAACATGAAATCTTTAAAGATCTGTAATTGGTCTATATTTTGGCACTAAGGTTTTCATTACAAACCAGCCAATTAGGTAGCAAACTGCACAAATGGAGAAAATAATCATATATCCAGAGTTTATACCATTAACGATCGTATCTCCCGATAGTGATAATGATTTTAAAAATTCTTCCAGATTGGCAACACCTCTTTCTTTTAAAAATACCTTCTCAGTTTCCGGATTTAAAAATTGAGGGTATTTTTCTAATAAAGATTGTCCGTTTATCAAACTCCAGTTACGTTGCGTAAAATCAAATAAAACTCCTGATCCTTTATTAATTAGAGTTGATCCTAAACCACCTGCTAAGCCTCCAATACCAGTAATAGTTGCAATTGCTTTTTTAGGAAACATATCTCCAACTGTTGTAAAAATATTAGCAGACCATGATTGGTGAGCAGCACCTGCAATACCAATGATAATTACCGGTACCCAGTAACTAATATAGCCTAATGGCTGAGCAATCAAAGCTAACAAAGGAATGAAAGCAAAAATCAACATAGCTCTCATTCTTCCTTCATACGGATTCATACCTTTCTTTTCAACAAAATAAGTTGGTAACCAACCTCCAATAATAGAAAGTAAAGTAATTGCATAAAGAATAAACAAAGGAAAAGCAGCTTCTGTAGTATCCATTCCGTAAACCGAACTTAAATAAGCAGGAGTCCAGAACAAGAAAAACCACCAAACACCATCAGTCATAAACTTACCAAAAGCAAAAGCCCATGTTTGTTTGTATCTAAAACATTCTTTAAAAGTTACTTTAGTACCTTTTTCAGCTACGTATCCTTCACTTTCAGCAACATCATCTTGTTGAATATATGCTAATTCAGCTGCATTAACTCTTGAATGTCTTTCCGGTTTCTCATACATAAAAATCCAAAATCCCATCCAGATAAAACCTAAAGCACCAATAATAATAAAGGCCATTTCCCATCCAAAAGCTTCTGCAATAAACGGAATAGTAATTGGAGCAGCTAAAGCACCTACTGTTGCACCTGCATTAAAAATACTTGTTGCAAACGCTCTGTCTTTTTTAGGAAAATACTCAGCTGTAGTTTTAATAGCTGCAGGGAAATTTCCTGCCTCTCCAACAGCCAAAACAAAACGAGCAAAAATAAACAAGGTAACACTTACATTAAGAACCAATGCAGTATCTTCTATATTATGGATTGCTTCTTTTGCGCCATGAAATCCAACAAACCAGTCGCCTGTTATGTATCCTGCTGTTGCAATTCCTGCAAAAGCATGCAAACAAGCTCCGATAGACCATATACCAATAGCCCAAAGAAATCCTTTTTTTGTATCCATAAAATCTACGAATTTCCCTGCAAATAATAAAGAAACAGCATAAAATATAGAGAACAAAGCTGTAATATTCCCGTAGTCATTATTAGTCCAGTGAAATTCAGGAGCAATATATTTGGTCCATGTCAATGAAAGAACTTGTCTGTCTAAATAATTAATGGTTGTTGCAAAAAACAACAATGCGCATATACTCCAGCGATAATTTCCAATAGATTTGTTGGTTTGACTCATAGTAACTATGTTTGTTTTGGTTATAAAACCTTTAAATTAATTTTAAAAACTGATGTTTTTCAATTTTATGTAAATCGATTTCGTTGATTATTTATAAAGTTTCAAAAGTATAATTAATTATAATAGAAACCTAAAAATGTAATCGATTGCACAAATATAAGTTTAAATACTTATATTCCAAATAAATTACTTATAAAATTATTTCATCCAATAAATTAAACATATATAGTAAAAAAACAGATGTAAAATTACATAATAAATAATACTTTTGTTAAATCAAACAACACATAAAACATTGATATAATACCAAATAAAACTTGTTATTATAAAGTTTTATTATTGATTTCTCATTAAATAATCCGTCCTTTAAATTATTTACCAACCAACAAGATAATACTCGTAGAGTACTAAGTATTTAAATCTAATTCGTTTAAAATTTGAAAACATTTACAACAACTAATTTCAAAAAAACATTTTATTTATTCCTTTTTTTATTTGGAATCATCCCTAATTTACATTCTCAAAATGAAATTTTACCTCTTTGGAACAAAATACCGGATGAAATAAATGCTCCCGATTACAAAGAAAAAGAAGTTTTAAAAGAAGGCAAAATCCAAAGTACAAGCTTAGTTAGTGTCACAACATTAAGTGTGTTCATTCCTAAAGAAATAAAACCTGATCAAACTGCAGTTCTTATTTTTCCGGGTGGTGGATATTCGCATTTATCAATGGATAAGGAAGGAACTAAAGTAGCAGAATGGCTAAATAGCTTAGGAATTGTGGCTTTTGTTTTAAAATATCGATTACCCAGCGATTTAATTATGAAAAATAAATCCGTTGGACCTTTGCAAGATGCTCAGGAAGCAATTCGTTATGTTAGATCCAATGCCTCCAAATGGAATATTGATCCGAATAAAATTGGCACGATAGGTTTTTCCGCCGGAGGGCATTTAGCATCAACACTAGCAACACATTTTGATGATAAAGTATATGAATCAAAATTTAACATTAGTGCAAGGCCAGACTTTTCAATATTGATTTACCCGGTGATCTCAATGGATAGCAATATAACCCATAAAGGTTCTCAGATAAATTTATTAGGTAAAGAACCTTCGCAGATTCTTATTGATAATTTTTCGAATGACAAAAAAATTACACCACAAACGCCTCCAACATTTTTAGTTCATGCTTCAGATGATAGCGCTGTTTTACCTGAAAACAGTATCAATTATTATCTGGCTTTAAAAAAGAACAACATTTCAGCCGAATTGCATATTTACGAAAAAGGCGGCCACGGTTTTGGATTAGGTGTAAAGGACACGAGCCAGTTTTGGACTAATGACTGTAAAGAATGGCTGAAAACCAATCATTATATTTTCTAAAAACAGATTATTTTTCATAAATTGATCACATAAACTGCCTACGAGATGGTTTACATTACTTTAAAAACCTCAAAAAATTAGACTGTGCAGAAAAGTTATGGTCACAGCTGATTTCCATAATTGTTTTATTTGTAGTCAGAAAATCTAACTTTCAGGATCCAATGATTTGATTTATAACAATCTACACCCCATGTTTGACAAAAAATTTCACAACAAAGATGATTGAGACGATTTCGATTCATTTTTAAAAGAGATGCATCTTCAAAAAAGACGACTAAGCATTTTTTACAGATGAAAGTTCCCATTCACAAAGTATTATCACGGCGGATTACTGATTATCAATTTCAATTATCATACTCTGTCTGTCAAAAAATTTTAACAGGAAGTTTGTAATGAACCCTGCTAAGATTTTTTTATCTTTAATTGTTTTTTTTATCCAAACCGAAAATGACAGATTTACTCAGCAAAAATATTACCTCGCACATTTCACTTTCAGAATCAGAAATAGGAGCATTCTGCTATTTATTTGAACATAAAACAGTTTCAAGAAAAAAATTTCTACTCAGAGAAGGAGAGATATGCAGATTTGAAGGCTTTGTTATCAAAGGACTTTTTCGGGTTTATCATATGGATCAAAATGGTTTTGAACAGATTCTTTATTTTGCGGCTGAAAACTGGTGGATAACAGATATAGACAGTTTCACTAATGAAATTCCTTCACATCTCTTTATAGAAGCACTCGAAGACAGTGAGGTATTAATTATCTCCAAAAAAGATAAAGAGTCTGCTTATTCGAACATACCCCAGATTGAAAAATTATTCAGGATCATGACACAAAAAACGCATGTAGCGCTGCAGCGCAGAATGATAGATAACCTAAGTAAGACAGCAGAAAAACGTTATGTAGAATTTTCAGAAAAATATCCTCAGATTGTGCAGCGTTTATCCAATATTCAAATAGCGGCTTATCTGGGAATTACCAATGTTTTTCTGAGCAACATACGAAAGAAAATTGCTTTAAACAAACAGCCTCAATAAAATATTTATTAAACTAGTTTAATGTTTTGAGACCGTATATGGTTTCATCTTTGTATTGCTTGATTTGTTCTAAGAGACAATTATTACATCACTTTTATTACTATTTTAATTTTATATACTATGAAATCACAAGAAAAGAAATTTAAAAATATTGAAGCTGAAGATTTATATCTGAAAGTTTTTAATGCATCAGAAAATAGTTTTGGCGTTGCCTCTGTAATTATCTCAGGAAAAAATGATGCCGTTTTGATCGATGCCCAGTTTACTTTGGCTGAAGCTGAAATTGTAGCAGAAGAAATTAAAAACAGTGGTAAAAAACTGACCTCTATTTTTGTTTCTCACGGCGATCCTGATTTTTATTTTGGATTAGAAGTTTTTAAAAAGTATTTCCCGGAAGTTACTGCTTACGCTTCGCCTGCAACAGTGGAGCATATTAAAACAACAGCTCAAAAGAAATTAGAAGTCTGGGGCGAAAGATTAGGAAATAAAATTACATCAAATGTTATTCTTCCTCATGTCTTAAAAGAAAACAGCATTGAATTAGAAGGGCATAAATTAGAAATTGCAGGTCTGGAATCTTTTCCAAATAAAACTTTTATCTGGATTCCGTCTATAAAAGCAGTTGTTGGCGGCATTACTATTTTTGGAACCACATTTAATCTCTGGATGGCAGATGCACAGACCAGCGAAGCGAGAAACAGCTGGATTTCAGTTTTAGACCAGATTACAGCTCTGAATCCTGAAATTGTTATTCCGGCGCATGCAGACACCAATTCGCCATTTGATATTTCTGCCGTAAATCACACAAAAGAATATATTCAATTTTATGAAGAAGAATTAAAAGTAAATAAAACTTCTGAGGATTTAATTCAGGCTGTGAAAACTAAATATCCGGGACTTACTTTCGAAACTGCACTGGCTATTGGAGCAAAAGTAAATACAGGAGAAATGAAATGGTAAATAACAGATACAGCCTGACATATAAAAATATCACCAGGCTATTTTTAAAACATAAGAGTAATGACGAATCTTGAAATTATAAAAAGTACTTACGAAGGAAAAACCTCAGAAGAAAATGGTAAAAATCTGTCGGCATTCGCTGCCGATGAAATTTCATGGACAGAAGCCAAAGGTTTTCCCTATGCAGGAACTTATATTGGGTTAGAAAGTATTTTTAAAAATGTTTTTACCAGATTGGGAAGCGAATGGATCGATTATAAATTTATGCCTGAAGATTATATCTGGCATGAAGATAAAGTTGCAGCCTATGGAACTTATAGCGGAACCTATAAAATTACAGGAAAATCATTTGAAGCGAGGGTGGTTCATATCTGGAAACTTAAAGAAGGTCAAATTATCAGTTTTGAGCAGTTTGTTGACAGCCAGCTTGTAAATGATGCGACACAATAATGCTGCGAAGCGCTTATTTGATAAATTTTATCCTTTAAAAACTAAGTATAACTTTAAAAATAACTCAAAATGAATATAAAATTAATTGCCCTTTTAGCCTTTATTACAATAGGTATTATTTCTTGTAATCAAAAGTCAGATAAAGCAGAAGTTACAGAATCTGTAAAAGATATAAATATTGAAACAGTTTCCTTAACAGGTAAAAAAGCCAAACTAATTTATCCCAAATTTGAAGCTGAAGTATATTATACATCCGAGAAAAGCCTGCATTGGAAAACAACAGATGAGTCAGGAAAAACAGCCGAAGGAGATGAGAACGTAAGCTATAAAAAAATTGGAGAATCTCAGTTTTTTCTAAACTGGATAGAAAAAGACGGTGTAACAGTAAGCCAGGTCATAGACACCAAAAAAGGTACGGTAAGCGTTTTTTTATCTTATAATGATGATAAAAGCAGCAGAGGCAAACGTTCTGCAGATTTTATAGAAGGTAAATGGCAGGAAATTAAATAATTTGAAGGTTTTGCTATTTAATAATTAAATTTATAACATAATGACTTATAAGAGAGTCCTGCATACTTCTTATTTTGTAAAAGCAAAGAAGTATGCGGATTCATATCAATCTTTAATTTGTTGCTTTATACCTTTTCAAATAATAAATATCATGCACAGGCAGGATTGATATTTAAACTTTGGAAAAAGCCTTTACCGAATATATTAAATGCTTATATCCATAATTATGCATTTTCTGTGAAGCGCAAAACTCTCTTTTTGGAAGTGAATAATCTGCTTCTTAACAGATTTAACAACTTTTATTTATTCTAATCCAAATACGCTAATCGTAAAATTATTTTTAATTAATTGGTATATCGGGAAAAGTCGATATATTTGCACCATGGAACAAATTGAAATTTTTAAGGCATTGTCAAACAAGTCCAGATTACAAATGCTGGAATGGCTAAAAGAACCTGAACTCAACTTCCCTGATCAAATTACTGCAGGATTTGAACATGGAGTTTGCGTTGGGCAGATACAAGCCAAGGCAGGTCTTACACAATCAACAGTTTCTGAATATTTGTCAATTTTACAACGTGCAGGATTTATAGAATCTACCCGTGTTGGACAATGGACATACTACAAACGCAACGAAAGTGCCTTTGAAGCACTCAGTAAATTAATTCAAAATAATTTGTAAATTACTATGAGTACAAACAGTTTGTTTTCGCAATTCGACCTGAAAACACTACATCTTAAAAACAGAATTGTGATGGCGCCAATGACGCGATCCTTTTCTCCAAACGGAACTCCAACCGAACAAGTAGCTTCATACTATCAAAAAAGAGCTGAAGGCGAAGTGGGACTTATATTATCTGAAGGAACTGTTATTGACAGACCTTCATCTTCAAACGATGCAAACGTTCCGCACTTTTATGGAAATGAAGCCTTAAAAGGGTGGAAAAAAGTCATTGACGAAGTTCATGCAGCCGGAGGTCAGATGGGACCGCAAATCTGGCACATGGGAATTATGGACAACCATCACTCCGGATGGGTACCGCCTGTACCTTTTGAAGGACCTTCAGGATTCAATCGCCCTGATTTCAGAAACGGTATTGCCATGTCTGAAAAAGATATTGAAAACACTATTTTAGCTTTTGGAAAAGCGGCTGCTGATGCAAAAAGATTAGGTTTCGATACTATCGAAATTCACGGTGCACATGGATATTTAATTGACCAGTTTTTTAGAGCTGAAACCAATCTCCGTGACGATATTTATGGAGGAAAAACACTTCCGGAACGTAACCGTTTTGCTATTGAAGTTGTAAAAGAAATCAGAAAACAAGTTGGTGAAGATTTTGCTGTAATTATGCGATTTTCCCAATTCAAGCCTTCTGACTATAATTATAAACTGGCTAAAAATCCACAGGAATTGGAAGCCTGGCTTACTCCTATTGTTGACGCCGGAGTAGATATTTTACATTGTTCTCAACGTCGTTTCTGGGAACCTGAATTTGAAGATTCTGACCTTAACTTTGCAGGCTGGGCTAAAAAAGTTACCGGAGCACCAACAATAACAGTAGGTTCAATCGGATTATCAAGTGATTTCTTCGGAGCTTTTGCAGGAGAAAGTTCTGAGCCAACTTCTTTGGAAGAATTAAACAGACGTTTCGACAGAGGCGATTTTGATTTGGCTGCCGTTGGAAGGCCTTTATTATCAGATCCGAATTGGGTTGCAAAAATTAAAGCAGGAAAAACGGAACAATTGAAAGGCTTTAGCAAAGAAGCTTTAGCGGAATTGGTTTTAGAATAATTTTTTAGGAGGTTCATAGCAACAAAGGTTCAAAGTGGCAAAGTTTTAATACTTCACGTTGTTATTGCTATGAACCTTTGTTACTTTGCTCCTTTGTTACTTTGTTACTTTATCTCTTTACGTTTTTGAAATTTATTCTGCAGCCAATTACGAACAGGTTCATCATACAATTTCAAACATAAATAAGCGAGTACAATACTGGCAACTAAAACTCCAATTCCTACTACGTATCCGTCCTCTAAAGAAATTTTATTATCTACAACCCAGGCAGTGTACCAATAGATCAACGGATAATGCGTGATATAAATCGGGTACGAAATATCGCCTAAAACTTTGCAGATTTTAAGTGAAAACGGATTTTTTATTTCACCTCCTGCTCCAATTGACACTATCAAAGGAAATATCAGAATAATACAAAACGATTCATATAATCCGTTCATCCAAAGACTGTTTTCATCTCCAATTCTTGGCATCATCAGCACAATTGCTATCAATAAACTGCATACCCAGAAAGCACCTTTTATATGAATTAATTTTCCTAATCGGGAAAGCAAAATTCCGGCGAAAAAAGGATATAGTAAACGGGTAAATCCAACATTCATTTGTTCCAGATTCAGTGACCATCCTCCGATAACGTCTCCTTTTGGACCAAAAACTGTATAATTAATCAGCATTGCGGCAAATAGTAAAACAAAAAATCCAAGTACTTTATTTGAAAATTTACGGAATAGCAAAGCGTATAAAATATTCGCTATATATTCGAAAAAAAGCGACCATGCAGGTCCATCAAGCGGATGCATTTCACCCCATCCCCTAATCTCCATTGATGGCGGAACAGGAAGTAATGTAAAACCAATAATCATGGTTAAAATTACCTTCCACACTTCCATCCCGGCAATCATTGGAAACAAAATATCCGAAGCCTGAAAGTAATAGAATATGGCGCCAATAATCATTCCAATGATGACCATGGGCTGCAGGCGAATCAAACGTCGTTTGTAAAATTCCCATTGCGTCATTTTCCCCCAACGGTCATCATACGCATAGGCAACAACAAATCCTGATAAAAGAAAAAAGAAATCTACGGCCAGATAACCGTGATTTATAATTTGCTTAAAACGGTTTCCGCTAGTAAAGACTTCAAAAATATGAAAAGCGACTACTATAATTGCAGCTACACCACGTAAGCCGTCTAAAATTTCATAATGTTTTTTTGGTTTGATTTCATTAAAAGTTAAACTCATAAAAATATTTTTGGTGGTTAGATAGTTCGTTTTATTTTTTGGTGGAATCTAAAATAGCTAAATTAATCTGAAGTTTTTAACAAACAGAAACTTAGTTTTTATAATCTGGAAAATCACTCTTACTTCTTCAATGGTAAAATTTTTCAAAAGCAAAGCTGTAACTTTTTACGATTACAGCTTTTCAACCAACCAATTTAGAAAATTAATGAAATTATTGAAGCGAAAAAATCACTTTAGATTTTATATCCGTTGAAGATGCACCAACAATCGCTTCAAAAGCTCCCGGTTCTGCAACCCATTCGTGTTTTTTATCGTCAAAAAAGCTTAAAGCCGTTTTATCAATTGTAAAAGTTACTGTTTTTTCTTCACCTGCTTTAAGCGAAATCTTATCAAATCCTTTTAATTCCTTTATCGGACGAGGCAATGATGATTTTAAATCACTGATATAAAGCTGAACAATTTCTGAACCTTCTCTGTTTCCTGTATTTTTCACTTTTACAGAAAATGTAATCTGATCATTGGCAGAAATTTGTTTTTTATCAGCCGTTACTTTTCCGTATTCAAAAGAGGTGTAACTTAATCCGTGGCCAAAAGAAAATAATGGTTTTGCTTTTTGTTTGTCTGCCCAACGGTAGCCTACAAAAATGCTTTCGTTATATTTAACCTCATCACCTCCCGGAAATTCTCCTAAAGCATGTGCTCCGTTATCAGACAATTTTACCGGAAAAGTAAATGTCAATTTACCTGATGGGTTTACATCTCCAACCAAAACATTTGCCAGTGCATTTCCGGCTTCTGTACCTAAAAACCATCCCTGCACAATTCCAGGAACTTCTTTTACCCACGGCATTGCTACAGCATTTCCTGAAATATTTACGTAAACAATATTTTTATTTACCTTAACTAACTCACTGATTAATTTATCCTGATTGTATGGAAGTCCTAAATCTTTACGGTCTGCTCCTTCGGCATCCTGATTATCACTTTTGTTTAATCCTCCAATAAAAAGGACTACATCAGCGTCTTTGGCTACCCTCAAAGCTTCGGCAGTCAATTCAGCAGGTGAACGTTTGTCTTCTAAACTCACTTTTGCTATTACACCATTATAATTACTTGTCGGATCTCCAACATATCCGCGTGCGTAAACAATCTCAGCCTGATTACCGATTCTTTTCTTCAGACCTTCCAGCGGAGTAATTTCATATCTTGCTTTTAATGATGAACTTCCTCCTCCAACTGTCATCATTTTGATGGCATTTTCACCAATAACAGCGATTTTTTTAGTTTTGGAAAGATTGATTGGCAAAATATTGTTGTTATTCTGAAGCAATACAATTCCTTCTTCAGCAATTTTCAAACCTGCTTTGGCGTGTTCTTCTGTTCCGAATGATCCAAATGGTCTGTCTTTATTCATATTCGTAAGGAAAGACAAACGCAGAATACGACGCACTTTTTCGTCTAATTCTTTAGTTCCTACTTCCCCTTTTTTAATCATTTCTGAATATGGTTTTGCCAGATAATAGTTGTCGTAAGCATTACTCGTTCCCCATGAAAGGCCGTTTGTCCAGGAACCAAACTCCATATCCAAACCATTATGAATCGCTTGTTTAGTATCATGAACTCCTCCCCAATCAGAAATAACGACACCTTTGAAACCCCATTCTCCACGAAGAATATCATTTAGCAAAAACTCATTATGACAGCATTGCTGACCTTTATATTTATTGTAAGATCCCATAATGGCCCACGCATCACCTTCCTGAACAGCTGCTTTAAAGGCTGGCAAATAGATTTCGTACAAGGCACGATCATCAACAATTACATTTACCGAATTACGATTAGTTTCCTGATTGTTCAGTGCAAAATGTTTTACACAGGCAGCCACACCAATTGACTGAACTCCTTTAATATAAGGAACAACCATTTTAGAGGTTAGAAAGGGATCTTCTCCCATATATTCAAAGTTACGTCCGTTTAATGGGCTTCTGTAAATATTTACACCAGGTCCTAAGAGTACATTTTTATTACGATAACGTGCTTCTTCTCCCAATGATTTACCATATAATGAGGCTAATTCTTTGTTCCATGTCGCAGATAAGGCGGTAAGTGCCGGAAATGCAATACAAGAGTCGTTAGTCCAGCCTGCCTGATCCCATTCGTCCCACTTTACTTCAGTACGGATTCCGTGTGGTCCATCGGTCATCCAGTTTTCAGGGATTCCTAAACGCGGTACACCCGGTGAACTAAATTTGGACTGCGCATGAATCATGGCAATTTTTTCATCAGTTGTCATTCGTGAAAGCGCATCTTCGACACGATCATTAAGAGGCTTTTTATCATCAAGATAAATTGGAATTTTATTTTGTGCATTAATTCCAAATGAATTCAGCAACAGTAAAACAACTATTACTTTAACGTTTTTAAACATACCTTTTATTTATTAATCATTACTATACTATTTTAGATTTGCCATTTAAAATGCTTTCTAAATAATATGGTAAAGCTATAACGATATCGTCTTCGTAAAAATTCTGAATAAAAAAAAGTAGTAATTTTAAAAAATAAACAGCTAAAAATCAAAATATTAAACAAAAACGAACATTAAAAAAAGTAGTGATTTTAAAATAAAGAATTAGGCTTTTTGAGAAATTAAACCAATTTTTATAACCATTTCCTCGAAGTCATTTCGGGAAACAATAGCCTTATTTCTTCCTCTGGTACGATAATTATAAATAGTGCTTAAAGAGTAGCGAAGAAAAGCAGCAATTTTTACGCTATCCGTTATTCCAAGTCTGATAAGTGCAAAAATTCGAAGTTCTGTATTGAGCAATTCTCCGTGTTTTACTATAATTTGTTCTTCGGGGATAAGTAAAGCATTGAAGTCTTTTACGAAAGTAGGATACAGACTTAAAAAGATCGTATCAAAATTTCTGTATAATTCTTCCAGTTCATTATCAACCAAAGTAGTTGATTTCAACATTTTGTAAATTTCATCAAATTGTTTGGCTGTTGCCTTTTTGTTTAAGATAACGCGATAATTTTCGAGCTTATTGATATAGGCTGAACACAGACTAAAGAAATTTGCAATATATTCCTCCTTAATATGATTGGATTCTGATAATTGAGCATTACGTTCCTGAAGCTGATTATTGGTCTCTGTGATATCTTTGTTTAATTCCGCTAATTTCTGACTGGTTTCATAAAGTTCTCCACGAATTCTGGATACTTTTTTCATCTGCTTATAAACGTAAATTACAGCCACAATTAAAAACAACGACAACAAACTAATACACAAAAGATAAACCTGAAGTTCTGTTTTTCGCTGGGCTTCACGTTCTAAATAAGCCGTATTGATAATCGAATAAAGTTGTGACATCAGAAGTGTTCGAAATTGCACGTTACAATATAATGCGTCTTCAATAGCAGATTGTGTGAGTTTATATGCCATATCAACATCTCCCAATTCATAAAAAACCATAGCCAGTTCCTGTTGTGAAGCATTATCTTTTATGGCTTGTTTAATATCTGAAGTTGCCGAAAGTGCGTAATATTTTTTTACTAAATTGATCTTATTGGTCTTTTCTGAAATGTTCCCCAAAAGATAGGTAATCATTGCAAATTGCGGATTATCGTCTTTCATTCCTTTCAACAGACTTAGTAATTCTTTTTCAGCAACATCAAATTTCTTATGGTAAATATCCTTCTGAATTTTATTGATTTTATAATCTAAAGAATTAGGGTTTAAAACGCCCAGCAACGAATCACGATATTTCCCTATTTGCTCAATAAATCCCCAATTAGGACTGTTTGCGTTATAATGCTCATAAAATTCACGATAGGTAACATAATAATTAGGCAGTAATGATTTTTCTAATTCATTTTTATTGATGCTTTTTATAATAGCTTCTGATTCCCTGTATTTTCCTGTTGATGAATACAGGTTTGCCAATTGCAATTGTGCCAGATTCAGCAGCTCTTTTTCATGAAGTTCGTCCGCAATTTTCAGGTTTTTCTTTATATAAAAAATGGCCGAATCTGATTTGAATTTCTGATATTCTTCATATAAAGCCTGATTATAATTATACTCTTGTTCTTTTGACTGCTCTTCTGATTTTATTTTTTTGAAATTTAAAATGCGTTCTTCTTTTAGCCGGACATAATACTGTTTATTTTTCACAGCATCGTTTAGCTTATCCAAAATAGTATCTGTACTATTCGATGAATAACCAAAAAAGGAAACCAAAAGAGTTATAAAAAACAGACAATAATGTTTCAAGTGATAAAAAATAAGATTTATAATTACACCGCAATTGGAGCCGCAAGGCAACTCTCCGGAATATCAAAAGCATTTACCAGAGAAACCGCATCCGGCCTGATATCCCAACAAAGCTGATTGACCATTTTACGAATCGCTTTGGTTTTGACCGCTTCCATATAACCGTCTTCTAAATACCAGCCTTTGTTTTTTTCTATTTGTGAAAGGGCATACAGTTGATTTAATTTCAGTAATATTTCTTTTGTTTTTACATCTTCAACTTTTGCTATTGTAATTTGAAATTGTTCCAAAACCACTCTTTCCAAATACGCTTCAGCAACATCAATCATTTGGTGTTGAACCACATTAAAAGCATCATAAGCTTCTAAACCGCCATCTACTAATTTTTTAATACGCCTTGCTGCAGATGCCAAAATTGTTTTTTCCCTGTGGATGAAAGCCTGCAGATGAAATTCTGAATCAAGCAGATGTTCATCATCAGTTTTGCGGGTAATGATTGGATTTTTTTCTGCGATTGCGGTTCTGGCATTTTCATACACATAGTTGATAATACCAAAAGATCCCATTTCGCCAAATGACTTTCTGAATTCAGCCAGACGGTTTTTGGCGACCAATTGCATCAAAACGGTATTATCACCTTCAAAAGTGGTATATATTTCTGTATCGTTTTTTAAGGCGTTTATTCTGTTTTCAGACAAATACCCTTTTCCTCCACAAGCTTCACGGCATTCCTGTAAAATATCTCTGGTGCTCCAGGTCGAATAGGATTTCATACCAGCTGCCAAAGCTTCGATATCCTGCATTTCAGATTCTGTTCTGTTTAAAAAACGACTGGTGAGATATTGCAGTCCAAAGTGTACAGCATAGGTTTTAGCCAAATGTGGAAGTAATCTGCGCTGATGCATTCTGTAATTTAAAATCGGAACTTCTGAACCGCCTTCGGGCCCGAACTGTCTTCTTTGATCGCTGTAACGAATGGCAATCGTAAGACCGGATTTCGCAGCAGTCAATGCCGAACGCGGAATCCCGATTCGGCCTCCAACCAAAGTTCCTAACATCGTAAAAAAACGTCTGTTATCACTCGGAATCGGACTTTCAAATTCGCCTTTATCATTTACAGATGCAAATCTGTCCAGCATATTTTCTTTCGGAATCACAACATTGTCAAAACGGATGGTTCCGTTATCTACTCCATTAAGCCCCATTTTATGACCACAATCGCCAATTGTAATTCCGTTTAAAACATTTCCGTTGGTATCACGCAACGGCACTACAAAAGCATTTACGCCATAGTCGTGGCCGTCAATAATCAGTTTGGCAAAAACGGTCGCCATTTGTCCGTGAACAGCAGCATTGCCAATATATTCTTTTTGTGCTTTTTCGTGAGGGGTATGAATGGTAAAAGTCTGATCATTATGATTGTAAGTTGCTGTGGTTTCGAGTCCTTTTACATTTGAGCCATGATGTGTTTCGGTCATCGCAAAACAACCCGGAATCTTTAATGAACCAATATCTTTTAAATATTTTGCATAATGTTTCTCGGTTCCCAATGACTGAACGCTCATTCCCCAAAGTCCGAACTGTACTCCAAATTTAATCACCAGACTTAAATCATGATAACTCAATGTTTCCATAATAGCAAAATAATCTGCTATGTTTTCTCCACCTCCGTATTGCTTTGGATACGCCATATTTCCGAGGTTTTCATCGGCTAAAATTTTGCACCAATTGTAAACCGTCTGGCGATAGACATTAATATCCGTAGAGGTTTCATAAGCAAAATCAGGTCTGGAAATAACCGATTTTACTTTTTTTATAATTTCGGCTTCTGTACCATCCAGAAGTTCCGTAATTTTCTGTACATCAAAATTAGTATTGGTTTGAGAACTGGCAGTAAAAGAATCTGCCCTGGTTTTAAAGTTCTGAATCAATTCTTCGCCTAAAACTCCAAGATCATTTTCCAGTTTTGTGAATTTTAATTCTAATTCTGAAATATTCAAATCTTTATCAGAAAGTGCTACAGCGATATCAAAAATGGACTTTATAGACGATTTATCTTTAATACTTTTTTCAATATCCGATTTCCATTGCGTGAGTTCATTTCGCGAAGGCGGATTCGAAATATCGACTTTCGAAAGCAGGTATTGTTGCTCTTCGGGCGTAAGCAGTGTTAGAGAAGTAATGAATTCCTGCAGCGTAGTAAACTCTTTTTGCGTTAAAAGATCGTCTGACCAAACAAGATATAAAAGTGGTATAAAAGCCTTAATTTTTGAATTCTCCATGGTAAACTAAAGTATTAATTTGTCTGTGGTTAAATTAAGATAATTAATTGAAGTTTTCTATAAATCAGGCTCAATTAGGATTTTTTTCACATTTCAGAAATCAAAAACAAATCTCCATAATTGTAAATTCCTGACCTGCTTTGCTAAACGTTTGAAAAGTATCTTTCATCCCAAGTTTTTCATAAAACGATTTTTTACCGGATCTGGCATTGCACCAAATTCTTTTTAAATTCTTTTTGCCGGCCAATTCAAAAATATGTTTTAAAAGTTCGGATGCGATTCCCTGACCCTGATATTCGGATAAAGTTGCAAGTTTTCTAAACTGCATTTCATCATCTGAAATAAAACAGGACACAATTGAAACCAATTTTTCATCTATAAAAACGCCAAAATGCAAGCCGGATTCATCTTCTTCCAACTGAACAAATTCCAAAGGCTGATCGGGCCACATTACTTCATGCCTGATTTTCCAGGTGTCTGATGCTTGGATTGGTTTTATCATTACAGTAAAAATAAAAAACCGTCTGATTATTGTGATCAGACGGGTTCTAAAGTACTCTAAATTTTTATTTATTTAGCAGTCCATGTATTATTTGAAGGTGTTGCATCCATAAAAATGCCTCCATCTAGTGTTATTTTCCTGATTGATTTCTTAGCCTTTAAAACAACTACAACTATTTTTTCATTTTTC
Source organism: uncultured Flavobacterium sp. (assembly GCA_963513545.1). Taxonomy (GTDB): domain Bacteria; phylum Bacteroidota; class Bacteroidia; order Flavobacteriales; family Flavobacteriaceae; genus Flavobacterium. The sequence continues at coordinate 154,688 of CAUPQW010000001.1, read as the reverse complement.
TCCCAAATAGCAGGATTCTGGCGCAAGGTTTCTTTTGAGTCATCCGTATACACAATATTGATATCAAATGGAATGGCAAAACCACCCGGATTTTCTACCGTAATATTTTTTCCTGAAACGTTTTTAACGGCAATATCAATGTAGTTATTGGTAAAAAACCAATTATTGAAAAACCAATTTAAGTTTTTTCCTGAACCTGCATTCATCGAATTAAAGAAATCCCAAGGAATTGGATGCTTGCCATTCCAATTTTCCATGTACGTATGCAGTGCTTTTTTAAATAAATCGTCTCCAAGCATATCTTTTAAGGCAAGATAGGAAAGAGAGGCTTTTCCGTAGGAATTATTTCCATAACCCGAATCCGAAAGTTGAGATGACATGGTGATGATAGGCTGATCTTCTTCAGTCGAAATATCGTTTATATATTGATTTACTCTAAACTCCTTATAAAATTTGTCTGTAGCTTCTTTTCCGTGTTCTGCAATTCCAATTAAATATTCAAAAGTCGTAGCCCAGCCTTCGTCCATGAAGGCATAACGTGTTTCATTGATTCCCATGTAAAAAGGAAAATAGGTATGTGCTACTTCATGATCCTGAACCAATTGAGCAAATACAGGATCATCCATTTGTGAATCGTTACACATCATTGGATATTCCATATCAGCAAATCCCTGAAAAGCCGTCATTTTAGAATAGGGATAAGGAATTCCAGGCCAGTTATTAGAAAACCAGTCTAAAGCATATCGATTGTATTTAATAGAATTTACAAAATCAGTACCTTTTACATCATAAGCCGCCTGAACACTCGCTCTACGATTTGTTTTTTTATCTACAACAACGCTTCCGGCATCCCATAAATAATGATCACTTAAACCAAAACAAATATCGGTAATGTTTTTAGCTTCAAATTTCCAAACGTTCCAGTCGTTTTGTTTTGTAACTACTTTATTTTTCATTTCCTGCTCGTTGGCAATATGTAAAACGTCGTCAGTTACATATGATTGCTTTAAACGTGCAGCAAATTCAGGCTGCAAAACGTCATCCGGATTGAGTAAGTCACCTGTTCCATAGACTACATAATTTTTAGGAGCTTTTACAGAATAGGTATAATCATTAAAATCATTATAAAACTCCTGTCCTGAAGTATGAGGCAGCTGATCCCATCTGTTATAATCATCAAAAACAGAAACCCGGGGATAACTATACGCTACAAAAAATGTGCTTTTATCAATTTGTCCTTCTCTACCGCTGACTTCCGATAATGGATAATTCCAGTCGATATCAATTGTAATTTTAGTATGTGGCGGAACCGCTTTTTTCATTTTAACAACGCCAACAGTTCCCCAATCTTTAGCATCTTCTTTATAGATTTCTCCTTCTATTTTTAAAGCAGTAATGGTTAAACCGTCAGTAAAAAAACCTTCACTGTTTTCTCCGGCTCTTGGAGAAGTCTTTTTATGAATATTATTCACAAACCTTATTCGCAGATTTTTTAATGTATCATTGCTGTTGTTTTCATATAATATAGATTCAGTTCCACTAATTATTTTGGTATCGGCATTTACGGTTAGTGCAATACTGTATTGCCCATGATTTTGCCAATAATTTTTACCTGGCTTTCCGTCCATAGAACGTGTACCATTCGCATATGCCTGTTTAATATTTCTGGGCATATAAAGGTCCTGTGCGAAACCATATTGTACAAAAAACAGAAAGGCTGCAAATAATGATTGAAAAGATCTTTTTATCATAATAGTTTTTTGATTGATGATTGATGATTGATTAGTAATTATGTATTAGTTGAAAATTTTAACTTTATGTTACACTTTTGTATAAATTAATCTTATTCACATAAAAGCAAAAAAGTCAATCTATTCAATAAAGAATAAATCGACTCTTAATTTATGTAGAAGGAAGTTAATCCACACCCTTAATTATTCCACCAATTATTTAATTTCTGCTAATCCGCGAGTCAGCCAGCCTCTCTTGTTTGCTGTAACCAGTGCATACGGAGCAATCCAGAATAAAGTAAAAGTATAAAAAATACTATACGAATACGCCCAAAAAGCTTCTCCTAAACTATATTTTTTTGCATAAAACAAAACCGGAAAACTAGATACAATCAATATTCCTAAAAGTGTTGAACTTAAAAACAATAATGGATGTGTAACGATTAAGAAAAACATAAAAAGCATAAACGGAATTGTCAGCAGAATTCTTAACGATTGGTTCATAAATAATAATCTTGCACCAAATTTTGATTCTTTTCTAAAATCCTTGAAAACATATTTTGCCATCATGATATTCTCACGTACATTGCTTCTTCCCCATCTGATAAACATTTTATACAAACCTGTATATTCTTCAGGAACACTAGTCAACACCACTGCATTTTTTTGAAATAAAACTGTATGCCCTTGTTTTAATATCATATTAGTCATCGCCCTGTCTTCACCAATGTCTGATAGCTCTCCCATAAAAGTCTGGTTTATCCATTCGTCAAGACAACCAAACACGGCAGATTTTCGATAAGCAGCTGCAGCTCCGGGTGTACACATTACAGATCCTAACATACTTTCTGCAGAACGAACGAATTCAAAACTCATTACGAAACTTACATTCAGCATTTTTGGAAGTAGTGCTTTTTTATTGTTCAAAACATGAACGTTTCCTGCAACCGCTCCACATTTTTCGTCTATAACAAATGGAGTAACTAAATTTCTTAAAGTATCTTTTTTCACGATCGAATCACTGTCAACCGTTACAAAAATCTCTCCGGTGCCTAATTCAAATCCGCGGTAAAGTGCATGACGTTTTCCTTTGTTTTCAGGCTGCTGAAAAATAGTCAGACGATCACCTAATTTTATTTTTGCCTGCTGCATCCAATACCAGGTATCATCCTTACTTCCATCGTCAATAGCCAATATCTGCATTTTTTGTTCCGGAAAATCGCTATCTCCCAAGCTTAGCAACGTGTCCCAAACCAGCTTGCCTTCATTGTAAGCAGGAACAATTACAGTACAGGTTGGCAATAACTCATCTGAAACAGATTCGATAGATTTATATCGAAGATACAAATAGACATTATAAAAGAAAACACCCGTTTGAAAAAGGAATAATAAAACCGTAATGATTAAAAATGGAAAACCCCAGGTAGAATTAATCCTTTCAATTTGAAACTGTTCAAAATCAGGCTGGAATTCATAAACAAAAAAAGCACCGGTTAACATCAGCACAAAGCTGCCTATTAGTACTGCAATTCCTGCTCGATTTGAGGCATTCTCACTTATATTTGATTTGCTGTGAAAATTAAAAATGGAACTATTTATAGAATTTCCATCGGTGTAAGTTTGATTAAGGCTGGACGTGTAAAACTGCTCTGAAGTAATTTCGCTTTTCATTCTGGATTATATTTTATTAGCTTATACTTTAAATTTTAATTCTGCTTTTACAGAAAATTATATAATCCTAAATTAGCAAGGTGTATGCCATTAAAGCCTGAGACTGACAGTAAGCGTTTTACCACATTAACGCAGTTTTTATGTGTTTATTTATTACACACATTGAGACACAGTATACACTTTTTTTGATTTTTCAGAAGCGTAATCCATCAGAAATATTCACAATTTATTCAAAGAAAAACCGTCTGATTCTAAAAGAAAAAGACGGTTCTGGAAATTAATATATAACCTTAAAAACTATAAGATATAATCGGTATTGATGAAATTAGATTCCTTGCTGTTTAGTAATTCCTGCAAAATTTCATTATTGTAAGCAATATCTTTTGAAGCTACGAACGTACGAATTGAAAACGAACGCAATGCATCCGGAATACTCAATGTTCCTACTGCAGAATCCTTACGTCCTGTAAACGGAAACGCATCCGGACCTCTCTGGCAAGAACTGTTCAGGTTCACCCTGCACACTAAGTTTACCAAAGCATCGATAAGCGGAGCCAGCGTTTTGATATCTTTTCCGAACAAACTTACCTGCTGTCCGTAATTTGATTCGGCCATATCGTCAAGCGGTTCGTTAATATCCTTGAAAGAGATAATTGGCACAACTGGTCCAAACTGCTCTTCATGGTACACTCTCATTTCTTTGTTTACAGGATATAAAACGGCCGGAAAAATATAATTTTCAGAATGTTTTCCTCCTTTTTCATTTAATATTTTCGCTCCTTTACTTGTAGCATCGTCAATTAATCCCTGAATGTAAGCCGGTTTGTCTTCTTCGGGAAGTGGAGTTAAAGAAGCTCCTTTTTCCCATGGATTTCCAAATACCAAAGCATCTACTTTTTCAGAAAAACGTCTGTTAAATTCCTCAGCAATAGACTCATGAACATACAACACTTTTAAAGCCGTACAACGCTGACCGTTAAAAGACAATGATCCTGTAATACACTCCTGGATTGCCAAATCTAAGTCAGCATCCGGTAAAATAATCGCTGGATTTTTAGCTTCCAGACCTAAAATCAAACGAAGTCTGTTTTTGTTTGGATGCTGATCCTGTAAAGCAATCGCAGACTTACTGTTTCCAATCAATGCCAAAACATCAATTTTTCCTGACTTCATGATTGGAGAAGCTACTTCACGGCCTCTTCCGTATACGATATTGATAACTCCTTTTGGAAAACTGCTTCTAAAAGCTTCCAATAATGGAGAAATACATAAAACACCATATTTTGCCGGTTTAAAAATCACGGCATTACCCATAATTAATGCTGGAATCAATAATGAGAAAGTTTCGTTAAGCGGATAATTGTAAGGCCCAAGACATAATACAACTCCTAAAGGTCCACGGCGAATCATTGCATTTACTCCCTGAACTTTAGAAAAGTGAGAACTGCGCCCATTTAATTCTTTGTAACTATCAATAGTATCCTGAATATATTCTACCGTTCTGTCAAATTCTTTTTGCGAATCTCCAAGGTTTTTTCCAATTTCCCACATCAAAAGTTTCACCACCTCTTCGCGGGTTTCTTTCATTTGCTTTACGAAATTCTCCATGCATTTGATACGGTCAATCACTTTCATGGTTGGCCATAATCCCTGACCTTTATTATAAGCAGCAGTCGCAGCTTCTACTACCTCAGCAGCTTCTTTTTCTGCCATAAACGGAATAGATCCTAATAATGTAGGCGCATATTTTTCTGTAGAAGAAATAGTCGAAAACACTGGAGTTGTCTGGCCTGTCCATTTTTTTAATTCTCCGTTTACAAGATACGTATCCTGATTCAGAAGGTCTTTAATTTGATACTCTTCGGGTATAAAACTCATAATCTGGTAATTTTAGTTTTGGTTATTTAATATTTTTTAAAAGAAAAAAGAGGCATTTCTTTGCCTCTCTTAGTCTTTTTATGGGTTTACGGTTTCGCCTTCCCAATCCAGGATTCCACCAAGCAGATTATAGGCATTCTCAAAACCTAATTCATTCATAATCTGACATGCTTTTGCACTTCTCGCTCCTGAACGGCAATACACGTAATAATTTTTGTTTTTATCCAGTTCTTCTATGTCATAAATAAAAGCCTGACCTTTATTGATGTCAATATTTACAGCATTTTCAATATAGCCGTCGTTAAATTCGTCTTCAGTTCTTACGTCAAGTATAACTGCATTTTCATCAGACTCTAATTGTGCAACCCAATCTTCTTGTGATAAATTCATAGTATTGTGTTTTTTGTAAAATTAAAAGTTTTTACTACATAAAATACGTTCAAAATAAGTTTTCGATTATTATTCAGAGAAAACGTTTTAGAGAACGTAAAATTGTCAGCGTTTTACAAATTTACTCACTATTTTCAAAAAAACATACTGGAATGTTAATAGAAAATAGGATATTTTCATTTCAGAAATTACTATCTTAAAAATAGTTTTCTGACAATTTATAACAGTTCAATCTATTATCTTTGCAAACAATTACAAGTTTTAGTTTGTTTTTGATAAAATCTGTAATAAAAAAAACATTACGATTTTATTTTCCAATAGGAAGACAAGACAAAAAATTAAGAATTAGAACAGTATCGTTTATTTTTAAATTTCACCCATGCAGCCTTCATTAAAAACCCTCTTTCCAAATTTCTCCAATGAACTGATTGCTGTTATTGAAGAAACCGGGAGTCCACAAGATTTTAAATCCGGAACAATCTTAATGCGAACCGGACAGTATATTAAAAATACCGTTTTAATTACTAAAGGAAAAATCAAAATCTATCGCGAAGGCGAAGATGGCGGTGAGTTTTTAATGTATTATTTACAGCCGGGACAGGCCTGTGCCATTTCTATGATTTGTACCGCAAAAAGCGAAAAAAGCCAAATTATGGCCAAAGTAGTCGAAGATGTTTCTGTCATGATGATTCCCCTGCAAATGATGGACAAATGGATGATGGAACATCGTTCCTGGTACGAATTTGTAATAGAAACCTACAGAAGCCGTTTTGAGGAGGTTCTTGAAGTGGTTGATAATATCGCTTTTCGCTCAATGGATGAACGCCTGGAATTTTACCTTAAGAGACATTCTGACTCCTGCGGCTGTTCTGAAGTTAAACTTTCTCATCAGGAAATTGCAACCGAACTCAATACCTCAAGAGAAGTCGTTTCAAGATTGCTCAAAAAAATGGAACAAAGAGGATTGGTGAAACTCAACAGAAACCAAATTGAGTTATTAAAAACTAATTTCACAAATTAGCACTAAATCTATTCTGTCACATTGAGCCTAGTCGAAATGCTTTGCGGGTTTCCGACTCCGCTCGAACTGAGATCATAAGTAATATAAAAATCCATTTGATATTTTAATCTATAACAGAATTCACCTTCTGTGATAAATGTTACTGTAGGTTTCTAATTTACAAACCACCTTTGCATCAAAACAAATGCAATGGAATATCTGGGTTATTTTGCCTCTATCATTATCGGAATTTCGCTGGGCTTAATTGGCGGCGGCGGCTCGATATTGACTATTCCGATTCTTGTTTATTTGTTTAAGGTAAGTCCGGACCAGGCAACTTCCTATTCCTTATTTATTGTTGGGATAACTGCTATGTTTGGAAGTTACAGTCATTACAAAATGGGCAACCTGAAACTCAAATCGGCGTTGTACTTTGCCATTCCGTCTGTGGTTTCAATTTTAATCATCCGTGAAGTTATTTTTCCGCAAATCGCAGCCACGTTATTTTGCATAGCCTCTTATTCGGTTTCAAAAGACTTTCTGATTATGATTGTCTTTTCAATATTGATGATTACTGCAGCAATTTCGATGATTAAAAAAGACCAGCCCGAAATAAAAAATGCCGAAACCAATTACCCGCAATTAAGCTTAATCGGTTTTGTGGTCGGAATCGTAACTGGATTTCTGGGTGCCGGTGGCGGTTTTTTAATTATTCCGGCCTTATTATTTTTTGCCAATTTACCCATGAAACAAGCCGTTGGAACATCATTATTAATCATTACAATCAATTCAATAATAGGTTTTGGAGGCGATTTATATATCGGAACACCCATAGATTATCCCTTTTTATTAAGCGTTTCTGCCATGGCACTCCTGGGAATGCTAATTGGAAGCCAGCTTTCTAAAAAGATTGACGGAGCAAAACTAAAACCTCTTTTTGGCTGGTTTGTTCTCGTAATGGGAGTTTATATTATTACAAAAGAAGTTGTGTTTTAAGGTTTTCACGTAATTTTTAAATATTTTAAATTTAGTTTCACTTGTAGAGTAGTCTTTGTCAAGATTCTGAATTTTGACAAAGATGAAACTAAGCCTAAAATTAGTTGTAATTCTTACCAAAACAGCTTTAGAACCTTTCAATTCCTTTTGGCACTAAGTTTGTGTTTCCTGGTGAAAACAATCCGCCAAATGAACAAAATTACTCTTATTTCGCTCTTTTTATACTTTTCTAACTTTACTTACAGTCAGAATATCATTTACAGAACAAATTCTTTAAATCAAACTGTCATCCAGACTGATGACAAATTGGAAGTAAATTACAAAACCGACTTTTTTGGCAACACCATTATTGAAGATGCATATGGAAGAACACTAGTAATTTTAAAGAAAGATATCTTTGGTAATATTATCATTACAGACCCATTCGAAAAAATTATAGCCAAACAGGTTAAAGATATTTTCAACAATGTTATGATTAAAAATGGAAAAGACGAAATCATAGCCAAAGAAGTAAAAGATATATTTGGTGATATCAAAATTGTAGACAAACATGATCGGATACTGGCAAAACAAAAAAAAGATTTTCATGGAAACACTGTAATTGTAGATAACAATGACCAAATTTTATCTACAAACAAAAATGCTCTTTTTGGCCCCATACTAATAGAGAGACCATACGAAAGATCAATTATTATTGAAAATTGGGGAATCTATGGCGATTTGAAAGTTTTTTTCGATTAAGAATTTATATTTTTTTGACGTTCTTTATATCGGGCTATCCATAACACCCGGTTAAATCATATCCTCTTGTTCCTAAAAAAAATTTAGCCCAAAAGTGAATTTTGGGCCAAAACAGAACGCATTTCAATTGGAGTTACTTCAAATTTCCCCAAATTTTTGTTTATAACGTCCAAGCTCAATTTCTGTCCTGTTTAAAAGCTTTTCTAATAACTGAATTTTGTCTTCATATAGTTCTTTGATGGTAGAAGTATTTTCTGTGTTAATCAAAATACTCCCATTATTATTTCCGCTGATTTTATTAAAACTATTAAAGTACCTGTCGTAATCAAAACTGATGATATCTTCAACACTTACATCAAGAATTTTTCCTATTTCGACCAGTTTCTCGTAACTCAAAGAAGTTTTTCCTTTTTCAATTTTACTATAACCGGCCTGAGTTACACCTAATTTTTCTGCCATATATTCCTGAGTGTAATTTTTTAACTCTCTAATGTTTTTGATTTTGTTTTTAATTGTTGTGGCCATAATTTTTTAATTTGGGGTCAGGTATAGCTAAAACAGCCCGCTATTAAACTTTTTAACAGCATAACTATACCTTATTAAGGGTATTCTAAAACTTCATATTGTCAGGAATAGTAACACAATAGTTCATTATTTTTTTCTGCTGGTAATAAAATATCCATACATCAAAGCTGCCATTATGAAAACTAAATCATAATGGGAAATTCCAAATAAATACATCTTTGATTTTTTTATTTAAGCAGTCTTTTTTATACTTCTTTCAAACTGAAGATCCAGAAAATGATCTATCTGTTCGCCTATCAGAGGTCGGTCTTTTTCTGCAATTTTAATCCTTATTTCTTTTTTGTAAATATCTTTTACAAAAAAGAAATACACAAATTCTGAAGTGTTATCAAATCTTGCGATTATAATAAAAACGTAGCATACAAGTGTCGGAATAATATAGTATAAATCCATCAGGTCTGAGAAAATCATACAATAATACGCTGCGGCGGTTACGGCGATAAAAGCACCGTTTTCAAGAAAATACTTTTTCTTTTTTTTTAGCAGTCCCAGTTCTTTAATTTCATCAAAATCATACTGCCAGTTTTTAGATTTATAGTGAAATTTAATCGTGTCGGTAAAAATAGTTATGAACATAATAAATAAAAAAAATAAAGGTTTGTATAAAAATATTTCGGAATCTTTATAGAAAATTCTTAGATACGCAATATTAAGCATTAACTTCTTTTTTTTCTTACAACACAAATTATAGAATATAACTAATAGTTGTAATTAAATCCTTAGAAAAACATTACGCAAAATGCCTTTACTTTTTTATTTTATTTACTAAAGAGAATATTCTTTTGGGCGTTACCTTCGGCCGGGCTATCCGCTAACTACGGCTGAAAAAGCCTTGTTTTTCTAAATCGGGAGATACCACTACAAACGAAGTTCACTGAACTCCGATGAAAAATAAAATCATTGTGAAGTAATCCCTAACGCAAACTTAGGTGAAATGGCGTTTTTGTTTTTTTTTATTTTAATTATGATAAATATCAATTTTCAATTACAACAGATTTTATTTCCAGCAATGCTCCTGAAACCGGATGATAATTGACAAAATTGAATTTGCAAAGATTGTGGATATTCAAAAGTTTTCCGTTTGGCAATCCGTCCTGCCTGAAATGGGTCCATGGAATTTTTATAGTTTTGAATTTATGTGGAGATACAGGCAAATCAACTCTCGGATGTGATCCTCCATGAACACAGCCCGTTCCTGTTTCATTTCCTTCGCGCGCCTGCAGTTTAATGAGCTGGGTCGATTTATAGGTAATTTTCACAAAACGCGAATTATCGGATAAGTTAGTTGGAGGTCCATCATTTGAAACTGATGATGTAATCAGGACATTCAGTTCTATTTCGCCAACAGGAATATCTTTAGCCGTTACCCGAATAACACCTTCATTTTGTCTGACAGTATTAATTATTTCGAAATTTTCCTTCACAGGCCCTGCAATCTGCCAAATGTTTGACTTGACAAGATCTACATTTGAATTCGTAATTGTTATAGAAGCAATAAAACTTGAAACGATAATTACAAAGATTGATTGACGAAGCATAAGGAGGATTTATTTTCTTTTTTATTAAAACCAAATTTAATTTTATATCAGATAAAATTAATTTAGAGACTTTAAAATATAGTTTAGAGCCCCGTCATCAAAAGGTTTAGCTGATAATAAACTTATCAAGTAAAAAGGACTAAAATTGAAAATCCTTACTATCTGTTTTTTTTAAAAATATTATAATTAACTTCCTTCAATTAAAATTAGAGTAAATAAATCATGAAAAGTACTTCAGCCAAGATTTACAATTTTTGACAAAGTTCAATCCATATCAAACTAAAAATCATTCTATACTATTTTCTTAATTGTATCAAAAATTGATTTTGGAGTAAACTCTGGAAAATCGTTTACTATTTTTTGAATAACATCCTTTTTAAGAGCATCTTCTCGTTGATAAATATTTAAAAACGGATATTTCGTTTTATACAAACTTTCAAGAGCATGTCCTTGATACAGGTTATACTCTTTAGACACTTTTAATTTCCAATTATTGTATAAATCATACTCTACTTTATTATCGGAATTCAATCCTAAATCATTTAAAACTTTATCAATAATCAATTGAGCATCTTCAAGAACTAAACTTCCAATTTCAGAATACTTAGAAATCTTCTCTATTCCAAATTCAGTTATTTGAATTTTTGCTTCTCTAATGAAAAGAAGTCCCATCATTAAAGGATCTAATAGATAATTTTCAATTGAATATCTTTCATTTTCTCCTAATACAATTATCCTTCCTTTACTTTCGTTACTATTGTCCCAATCAATAATTCCATAAATTTGCTCATTTCCGTTATCAAATAAATTATTTACAATATCTATTACATCAGTACAATTAGAACCATTCGAAGTTCTTGCTGGCAAATAAATTGGTTCTGATTCTATTTCATCAATTGTTAAAAGAATATTTGTTAGAAATTCATAATATGTAACATCGTATTTACTCTCTACAAAAACTTGTCTTCGTTTATCATTCGAAATCTTCAAAAATGGGATATCAGAAGACAGTAACTCCACTGCTTTTTGCACGGAAATTTTATTCGGTATTGAGTTTCCTCTTTCCATTTGATAAATAGAAATTCCCTCTGATGAAATTATAGTTGTTGGTGAATGAGAAGTGATAATAGCAGGAATACCACTTACTTTTACAATTTGATCATTTAATATTTTAATCATTTTTCTAGACATTGATGGATGCAATGCAGCATCAGGCTCATCAATTAATAGAAACTCAGGCTTACTATCAACACCATTAGAATTATAAATCGCTAATGCTAAAGAGATTAAAACTTTTTCTCCTGTTGATAAATCTTGCGAAGAAATCTCTGCAAGACTATCCCTATCAATTAATTTAAATTTGAAATTTAAATCTGACCTTGTCCCTAAAGGAGAATTCACTTTATATGGAACATTTATTTCTTCAAGTATTGAGTTTACAAAATCCCACGGAGGCAAACCATTTTTTCTTACAAATTCTTCCTCTGATAAAATTTTGGATGTTGGAGAAATTCCTTGCGCTAAATAAAATCTCTTTATATTATTATCATCAAGCAATCGATGATAATTTTTAAAAATCAAAGCGAATTGTGCAGTAAAAAAATCACTTTCTACCATACTAGTTATATCAAAATCATTATGAATATCTTCTTCCGTAATATCTTCAATTTTTTTACCAATTTTAGCAATAATTTTTGGCGCAACTTTTTTGAAACCAGCATCTCGAGAATATGCATAAACATTATTCTCAACAATTGCTGCGTTACTTTTTTTTGTTGTTTCAATTGCACTTGTCAATTGGTTCCAAAAATTTTTTATCCATTGAGCTATATTTGTCGGATCACATTCATCTTGAATTTGAGAATTCAAACCATTAAAAGGTATATATCTTATATTATTTATCTTGACACCATCTATATATATATCACTAAATTCTGCTTTAGAAATTGCTTCTAGCAAATGAGTTTTCCCACTTCCATTCAAACCTGTTAAAACTGAAAAATAAGGAAGCTCAAATTCACAAACATCAATAGATTTATACTTCTTTTTAATTACAACTCTTATCATAATTTAATCATTTAAATAAATTAAAAGCTAGTTACATTCCTGAATTAAAAAAAAAAATCAATGCTCCCCATACCCAATATCATCCATTTTCCCGCTAAACACACGATACTGAATAATAAAGTAAACAATCACCAGAAACAAAGCGATAAAAAACCAGCTCAAACCGGCATTTAAACCATATTCTCCGGCAGCTGTATTGTAGATCGTCAATGACGGGTTCACTTTATTCGTTGAAGGCAAAACATTCGGAAAAATAGAAACGGCTGTTGAGGCAAATCCGCCCACTAAAAACAAAGTCGAGAACAAAAATCCGTAACCGTCTTTTTTAAACGAGCGTACTTTAAACAATCCTAAAATCCCAACAAATGTCAATAGTGGAAAAAACCACAAAATCGGGTTTTCAACAAAATTATGAAACGGCTTAGGCTCAATAAAATGCCAGACCTGCAGTGAAATAAAAACCAATACAAGCAAAACGATATTCAGTTTAAAAACTACATTTTTAAGTTGTGTATTGAGGGCAGAATTGGTTTTGTAAATAATCCAATTGGCACCGTGAATAGTCAGTGCCACCACACTTACAACTCCAAGAAACAGCGTAAACCAGTCGATAATTCCTAATTCATTCGCCTGCGGGCTAAAAGTCGGATTCCATAAAGGCAGAAAAAAATAATGTGCTTCCTGTGTCGAAACACCATTTTGAACCATTCCGAGATTAACACCACGCACGATATTCCCTAACGCCATTCCGAAGAAAAGCGCCAAAAGCAAACTCGCAATTCCGAAAGCTTTGTCCCAAATCGCTTCCCACATATGATTGTGCACCTGTCCGCGCATTTCCAATCCTATGGCACGAAAAATCAACAGCCATAAAATCATAATTAAAGGCAGGTAAAATCCGCTGAAAGACGAAGCATACAAAGTTGGAAAAGCAAAAAATAAAACCCCTCCGGCGGCAATCAGCCAGACTTCATTGGCATCCCAAAAAGGTCCAATCGAGTTTGTAATTACTTTTTTATCTCTTTCTGTATCTGCAAAAAACAAATGAATAATTCCTGCTCCAAAATCGTAACCGTCCAATACCAGATAGACAGCCAGGATTCCCATTAAAACTACGTACCAAAAAAATTCCATACTTATATTTTTTCTGTTGAAAGTTCCACATGATGCGGTCCTTTATTGATAATTTTTCCAACCAAAAGCAAAAACAGCATTCCCAGTAACAGATACAATCCTATAAAACCCAATAAGGTAAACAAAGTATTTCCTGATGAAACTGTCGGCGAAGCACCCGATGCTGTCCGCATTAGGTTATACACTAGCCACGGCTGTCTTCCCAATTCGGCCGTGTACCAGCCAGTAGTATTGGCAATATACGGAAACGGCATCATAAACATCAGCGACCATAAAAGCCATTTGGTTTCAAACAATTTGCCTCTGATTAACTGAAAAAGCGAAAGGATCATCAAACCAATAAATACGGTCCCGAGTCCTACCATAATATGATACGCATAATACAATCCTGAAATATTGGTTGGATGCAGGTCTTCTTCAAACTGATCTAATCCTTGGATTTCCTGATTCCAGTTTCCATAAGTCAGGAAGCTAAGGATATTGGGAACTGCAATTTTGTTATCCAGTTTTTTATCTTTTACATCGGGCTGTCCTATTAGAACAATTTCAGAGCCTTTTTCTTCTGTGTGAAAAATCCCTTCCATAGCGGCAAAAGTCACCGGCTGGTATTTCACTACGTTTTTAGCCAGTAAATCCCCCGTTGGTACCGCAACAAAAAGACTCGAAATCAATCCGAAAATGACTCCGGTTTTCAGAAACAGTTTCCCGAAAGAAACATTCTTTCTGCTTAAAATATAAAAAGCACCAATTCCGGCTACAACAAACGAACTCGTTACCAAAGATGCCGCCTGATTATGCAGATAAGAAGGCCAAAGCCACGGATTTAAAAACAAGGCTTTAAAATTCGTCAGTACAAATTTTCCGTTTTCCAAAATTTCATAACCCACCGGATTCTGCATCCACGAATGTGTAGCAATAATTAAATAACCACTTGCCCAGGAACCAATCATGATTAATACTCCGGTTACAAAATGCCATTTATGTCCGAGGAGTTTTTCTCCAAATAAAAATATTCCCAGAAAAGAAGATTCGAGAAAGAACGAAAACATTCCTTCCATCGCCAGCGTCTGACCTATGATTCCTCCTGTTAATTCGGAGAATTTTGCCCAGTTGGTCCCAAACTGAAACTCCATCGGGATTCCGGTTACAACGCCCATCGCAAAATTCAGGGCGAAAATTTTCATCCAGAAATGGGTGGCGTGATTATATTGTTCGTTACTGGTTTTGAGATATTTCCACTTGAAGTAGACAATGATGAGCGAAAGACCCATTGTAAGCTGCGGAAAAAGATAATGAAAAGTAATGGTGAAGGCAAATTGCATTCGGTCATAAAAGAGCATTTCTTCCATAAGGTAATTTGTTTATGAAGTTCCACAAATTTACCCATTAAAACCCGAATTACTGTCCTCAAAAAAGAGTTTATTTTTAAAGTTTTGAACCATATAAGTGATATAAGTTCATTTAAGTTTTGTGCAAATAGTTTAAATGAACTTATATCACTTATATGGTAAAATTATTTCTTCAGAATCCCTTTTTCAACACTTTCATTTATCAAATCTTCAGCGTAATTCCATATTGATTTTGAACCTTCTTTTATCACACTCTTTTTTTCGTAAACCTTTTGGTAATTTACGCCAAACTCTTTCCAGGTTCCGCCATCGTTAGAAGTATTCTGCAATAAAGGTTCCAGTCTGTCCATCGATTTTGCAAATTTGGCTTCATTGGTTTCTCCGGCTTCAAATTCTTCCCAGATGGAAATTAATTCTTCAGCCTGATTCTTCGGAAGTAAACCAAAAATTCTGTTAGCTGCTAAACGCTCTTCATCGGTGTTAGAATGATTTTTTACTGTATCATAAATAAACACATCTCCTGCATCAATTTCGACAATATCATGTATCAATACCATTTTTACGACTTTTAAAACATCTATCGGTTCATCTGAATGTTCTGCCAGTACAATCGCCATCAAAGCCAGATGCCAGCTGTGTTCTGCATCATTTT
Source organism: uncultured Flavobacterium sp. (assembly GCA_963513545.1). Taxonomy (GTDB): domain Bacteria; phylum Bacteroidota; class Bacteroidia; order Flavobacteriales; family Flavobacteriaceae; genus Flavobacterium. The sequence goes on along the minus strand of CAUPQW010000001.1, from coordinate 138,957 downwards.
CGCACCGGTCACTGTTAAACAGCTTCGTTTTGCGCTGAATGTATTTTACCTTATCTATTTCTTTTATAAAAGCAATCTGATTCAATAAATCTTCTGTGTTCATAGCAATGATTTTAGGAAAAATGTAAAATTACGAAATGCTTCTCCTTCCCAATTGAAAATTTCTTTGATTTTTATCGCAAAAAACATTTTTTTGTAACATTAGTCACTTACTTTAGCCCGAAACAAGCTTACCTTTGTTATCCCATTATTTATAACCGAATTATGAAAATCGAACAAATTTACACCGGATGCCTCGCTCAAGGTGCCTACTATATTACCTCAAACGGAGAAGCTGCCATTATTGACCCGCTTAGGGAAATCCAGCCTTATCTGGATCGTCTGCAACGCGATCAGGTAAAATTGAAATACATTTTTGAAACGCATTTCCACGCTGATTTTGTTTCAGGACATCTCGATTTAAGCAAAGAAACTCAGGCTTCAATCGTATATGGACCAAATGCTAAACCTGAATTTGAATGTATCGTTGCCACAGACGGACAGGGATTTAAAATTGGTGATATTACCATCAAAGCCTTACATACTCCCGGTCATACGATGGAAAGCACGACTTATTTACTGATTGATGGAAATGGAAAAGATCACGCGATTTTCTCCGGAGACACATTGTTTATTGGTGATGTCGGCCGTCCGGATCTGGCTCAGAAAGCAGCCAATATGACACAGGACGAACTGGCCGGAATTTTATATCATTCCTTACGAAATAAAATAATGACACTGGCCGATGATGTAATCGTTTATCCTGCTCACGGTGCCGGAAGTGCCTGCGGAAAAAACATGAGTAAAGAGACTGTTTCAACTATCGGGAATCAAAAAGCTACTAATTACGCTTTACGCGAGAACATGACAGAAGCAGAATTTATCAAAGAGGTTACTGACGGTTTATTGCCTCCCCCAGCCTATTTTAGTATGAATGTCGCAATGAACAAAAAAGGCTATGAAAGCTTTGAAACTGTTCTCCATAACGGAATGAAAGCGATTGACGTTAAAGATTTTGAAGCTGTAGCCGAGGAAACCGGGGGTTTGATTCTGGACACGAGAAGTGCCGCAGATTTCAGCAAAGGATATATCCCGCAATCTATCAATATTGGTATCAATGGCGATTTCGCTCCCTGGGTTGGAACTTTAATTGCTAATGTAAAACAACCTATTATATTAGTTACAGAACTTGGTATGGAAGAAGAAACCGTAACGCGCTTAAGCCGTGTAGGTTTTGATACGATTATCGGACATTTGGACGGCGGTTTTGAAGCCTGGCAAAAAGCGGGTTTCGAAACAGATTCTGTAAACCGAATTTCAGCTGAACAATTTGCAGGCGAAGTAAACATTCAAAAAGACAAAGTAATCGATATTCGCAAAGAAACCGAATACGAAGCAGAACATATCGAAGATGCTTACAGCAAGCCTTTGGCTTATATTAATGACTGGGTAAAAGACATTGAGCCGAATGAGCATTTTTATCTGCATTGCGCAGGAGGTTACCGCAGCATGATTGCCGCTTCGATTTTACAGGCACGCGGTTTCAGGAATTTTTCCGAAATTGAGGGCGGTTTTGGAGCAATATCAAAAACAAATGTCCCAAAATCAGATTTCGTTTGTCAAAGCAAGATTTTGAAAACATAAAGACTGAACATATTTTTTTTACCATATAAGTTATGTAAGTTCATTTAATTCGGTGCGGTTTAACTATAAGCTAGTTAAACTTATATGAATTCATATAAGTTTGGCTCAATCTAAACTCCAGCTTATAATTACTTACATCTCTTATATGGTGGAAAAAAACATAAGTGCTTACATGAGCTAATATAAGTTCGGCCATTAAACTCCAACTTATATTTACTTATATCACTTATATGGTAGAAAAAACACTTTAATTTTTAAAATAAACATGAGTACACTTGAAATTATAAAAGAACCTTGGCCCTGGTATGTTGCAGGCCCGTTGATTGGATTAACTGTTCCAATTTTATTAATTATCGGAAATAAATCTTTCGGGATTAGTTCATCATTGCGTCATATTTGTGCTGCATGTATTCCGGCTAATATTCCGTTTTTCAAATACGACTGGAAAAAAGAAAGCTGGAATTTATTCTTCGTTTTGGGAATATTTTTTGGCGGCGTTATTGGTGCGTACTTCCTGTCAAATCCAAATGCAGTTGTAATTACCCCTGAATTATCAGAGAAATTAGCTACTTACGGAATCACAGACTACACAGGTTTGGTTCCCGCACAATTATTTTCCTGGGAAAGTTTACTAACACTTCGCGGATTCATCATGATTGTTGTGGGCGGTTTTTTAGTAGGTTTCGGAACCCGTTACGCAGGCGGATGCACAAGCGGACATGCGATTATGGGATTATCAAACCTGCAATGGCCTTCGTTAGTAGCAACCATCTGTTTTATGATTGGCGGTTTTGTCATGGCACTTTTGATTTTACCGTATATTCTTTCACTTTAAAATTTCAAAAATGAATTTAGAAAATAAAAATACAGACGGAGAAGGAATCAATGCAAGTCAGCAAAAAGAATCGGCATTCGGAAATCTAAAATATTTAATTGTTGGTATCTTTTTCGGCATTGTATTCGTAAAAGCCGAAATTATCAGCTGGTTCCGCATTCAGGAAATGTTTAACTTAGAATCTTTTTTCATGTACGGTGTAATCGGAAGCGCAGTTGCTGTTGGCGTAATTTCTGTATTTCTGATTAAAAAATTCAATATCAAAACGCTTCAGGGTGAAAAAATCGAAATCCAACCCAAAACGTTCAACAAAGGACAAATCTACGGCGGTTTGTTATTCGGTTTTGGCTGGGCCATTACCGGAGCTTGCCCTGGACCATTGTTCGCTCAAATTGGTACAGGCGCAACAGTGATTGTCGTAACTTTAGTAAGTGCCATTGCCGGAACATGGGTTTACGGTTTGATAAAAGACAAACTTCCGCATTAAAAATTTGTTTCAGATTGAAAAACAAAATACACCCGGCAGGTTTTAAAAATCTGTCGGGTTTGATAATTATAAAAACACTCCAAAATGAACAAACTCTATTTTAAACTATTTATCGTCTTGTTATTCGCAAGCTGTTCAGGAAACAAGAAATCTAACGCTCAAATATCAAATACGATTTATCCCGTTCAAATGGATAGTTTAGAATTGTTTGACCCATCAAGAAACCGAAAAATTCCTGTCGCCATTTACCACCAAAAAACAGAAAAAAAAATAATTCAACAGCGGGTTGTAATTTTCAGTCACGGATATGGCGAGAATAAGGGCGGAGACAATAAAATATATTCCTATTTAACAGAGAATTTGGCCTCTAAAGGATATTTTATTATCAGTATTCAACATGAATTGCCAACAGATGACCTTCTTCCAATGGAAGGAGATTTTAAAATTACAAGAAGACCAAACTGGGAAAGAGGCTCTGAAAACATTCTGTTTGTACTGAATGAATTCAAAAAAACAAAACCGGATTTAGACTTCAAACATCTTGCTTTGATTGGGCATTCTAATGGTGGAGACATGACAGCTTTATTTGCCACAAAACATCCTAAATTAGTTTACAAGATCATAACAATGGACAACCGAAGAATGCCTCTTCCAAGAGTTCATAGTCCAAAAATATATACACTGCGCTCAAAAAATTATGAGGCAGACAAAGGGGTTTTACCTACAGAACAAGAACAAAAAAAATACGGAATGACGGTTCAACTCACAACTGTTAATCACAGTGATATGGATAACGATGCCACAATCGAACAGCGAAAAACACTGAATACTTACATCGAAAATTATTTAAATCAATAAAATCACCCTAAAAAATTTAAAATTATCTTGGGCGTGCCACCATTCAAAAAAAGGCCTCATATACTTTGTGCTCATCAGGCCTTTTCTTAAATGCTGTCGGGCTATCCGCACTGCTTCGGCAGTTTGCTCTTATCCCTCACGCGGGCAGACCGGTTTTAATTACCTTTTATTTTTAAAATCAGTATTTATTCCTTTATTATAAAGTAGTATCAGGTTATTCACTTTCCTTTTCTTATGTTTGTTACGTAAGAACAAGTCCCAAAATAGCCCGCAAATATGAATCGCACAGCACAATTATCAAAACTACAAAACACACAAAATTGGGACGTAATAATCATTGGCGGAGGAGCAAGCGGTCTCGGAACTGCCCTGGATGCTGCCAGCAGAGGTTACAAAACAATCTTGCTCGAAGCAGTAGATTTTGCAAAAGGAACTTCGAGCAGAAGTACCAAATTAGTTCATGGCGGCGTACGTTATCTGGCACAAGGCGATGTGCATCTGGTAAGAGAAGCATTAAAAGAAAGAGGCTTGTTAGCCCAAAATGCAGGTCATTTGGTAAAAAACCAATCGTTTGTTATTCCAAATTACAATCGCTGGAGCGGTTACTTTTATACTATCGGCTTAAAAATTTATGATTTATTGGCGGGCAGCTTAAGTTTAGGTGCGTCAAAATATATCTCAAAAGAAAAAACCGTAGAAATGCTTTCTAACGTACAGAAAAATGGATTGGTAAATGGCGTTATCTATCATGACGGACAATTTGATGATTCGCGTTTGGCTATAAATCTTGTCCAGACTGCCGTAGAAAAAGGAGCTTGTGTTATTAATTATATAAAAGTTATAAATTTATTAAAAGACAACAAAGAAACTGTTGTTGGTGTACAGGCAATCGATCAGGAAACTGGAACTAAATATGACATAAAAGGATCAGCCATCATAAATGCCACAGGCGTTTTTACAAATGCCATAATGAAACTAAACGATAAAGTTTATAAAAAATATATCGTTCCCAGTCAGGGAATCCATTTGGTGTTTGACAAATCTTTTTTACCCGGTGATCATGCACTGATGATTCCGAAAACAAAAGACGGGAGAGTTTTATTTGCAGTTCCGTGGCATAACCGAGTTGTGGTAGGAACTACAGACACCTTAATTAAAAGTCACAGTTTAGAACCTGTAGCACTGGAAAGCGAAATTCAATTTGTTTTGGAAACAGCGCAACGCTTTTTAGCAAAAAAACCAACCAGAGCAGATGTATTATCTGTTTTTGCAGGTTTACGTCCGCTGGCTGCGCCAAAAGAAGAAGGAAAAAGCACTAAAGAAGTTTCCAGAAGTCATAAAATTCTCGTTTCTAAAACCGGCTTAATCACTATTACCGGAGGAAAGTGGACAACCTACAGAAAAATTGCCGAAGATATTATAGAGAAGACAATCAGTATCGGTAAGCTGCCAAAAAAACCATGCACTACTGAACATCTTGCTATACATGGAAACAAACCCACCACTACTGCTGATCGAGAAAATCACCTTTATATCTATGGTTCTGATATTCCTAAAATAACCGAATTACAAAAAAGCGAACCTGAATTAAACGAAAAATTACATCCCAATCACGAATTCACAATGGCAGAAGTAGTCTGGGCTGTTCGCTATGAAATGGCAAGAACTGTTGATGATGTTCTGGCAAGACGTGTTCGTTTGTTATTCTTAGATGCCAGAGCTGCAATTGAATCTTCTGAAAAAACAGCAAGATTAATGGCAAAAGAACTTGGACATGATGAAGCATGGATTGCCAAAGAAATTTCAGATTTTAAAAAAATCTCTAAAGGCTACCTCTTATCTGAATTTCAATAAAAACCTGAAATACAAAACCTTAAAAACACCTATTACCTCCCTTAATTTAAAATATTTATTAATTATCTTTAATCGATATTTTAAATTAAAAAAAATTGCATTACATTTATACTAATTACATAGAGTTTATATACAATTATTTATCAGCGTAATTTATTAACGAAAAATTAACACAACATTTGTATATACAATAATGAAAAGCTATACATTTGTATATACAAATTATACACTTACAACTATGACAATTGAAGAGGTTATAAAAAGTACTGTTAAGATGGATAATGCGAAAAAAGTTATTCTGAATATCATGTACACGCAAAATGTGATTCAGGATCATTTCAACGAGTTGATAAAACCGTATGATTTGTCCGGAGAACAATATAATGTACTGCGCATATTAAGAGGACAAAAAGGAAACCCTGCCAATATGTGTGTGATACAGGAACGCATGCTGGCGAAAACCAGCAATACAACCAGACTTGTTGACAAACTATTATTAAAAGAGTATGTCACCAGAAATGTTTGCCCGGGAAACAGAAGAAAAATTGAAGTTTTAATCACCCAAAAAGGATTAGACGTTTTAAAAGAATTAGACCCCAAGGTAGATGCACACGAGCGTGAATTTGCCGCGAATATAAACCCTGAAGAATTAGAATTATTAAATCAGTTATTAGAAAAATACCGAACCCAACAAAATTAACATTATGAGTACACTATTAGACAATTTAAACTGGAGATACGCAACCAAAAAATTCGATGCTACCAAAAAAATCTCCGAAGCAGATTTAAATACATTAAAAGAAGCTGTTAGACTAAGCGCTTCTTCATATGGATTACAGCCATTTAAAGTGATTATTGTAGAAAACCCGGAATTAAGAGAAAAATTAAAAGCTGAAGCATGGGGACAAACTCAAATTACAGATGCTTCTCACCTGTTCATTTTTGCAAATGACACAACTCTTGATGCAAATTCTGTAGATCAATATATAAAAAACATCAGCGAAACCAGAGGTGTTCCTGTTGAAGCTTTAGAAGGATTCAGCGGTATGATCAAAGGACAGATTGCCAGTTTATCAAATGATGCGAAAAACGTATGGACATCTAAACAAACTTACATCGCTTTAGGAACATTATTAAGTGCAGCAGCAGAATTAAAAATTGACACTACTCCAATGGAAGGTTTTAGCCCTGCGGCATTCAATGAAATTTTAGGTTTCGACAAATTAGGTCTAAATGCAGCAGTTGTAGCCACTATAGGCTACAGACATGACGAGGACGACGCTCAGCATTACAAAAAAGTTAGAAAATCTCAGGACGAATTATTTATCACACTATAATTATTTAATAACACTCAAAATCAATTTTACAACATGAAAAATTTAAAAACAATTGCAATAGCATTATTCGTAGCAGCAGCGTCAGTTTCAGTAAACGCTCAAACTAAAAAAATCGACGTTAAGGCATCTACTATCAAATGGGTAGGTAAAAAAGTAACAGGAGAACACTCAGGAACTGTAAACTTCAAAGAAGGAGCAGTAGTTTTCAAAGGAAAAAAATTAACCGGTGGTAGTTTCACAGTTGATATGACTTCATTAACTGCAACTGATTTAACTGGAGAATACCAAGGAAAATTAAACGGTCACTTAAAAGCTGACGATTTCTTCGGAACTGATAAATTCCCAACTTCAAAATTAGTTTTCAAAACAATTGGAGCTAAATCAGCTGATGTTTATACTGTAACTGCTGACTTAACTATCAAAGGAATCACTAAACCTGTAACTTTTGACATCGCTGTAAAAGGAAATACTGCTACAACTGCATTTAAAGTTGACAGAACTAAATATGACATCAAATATGGTTCAGGAAATTTCTTTGAAGGTTTAGGAGACAAAACAATCAACGACGATTTCGAATTGACAGTAGCTTTAAAATTCTAAATTTTCGCTTACTATTTCAGGAAACCCCAACAACTCAAATTGTTGGGGTTTCTTTTTTTTAAAACATAAAAATAACGTTCTTAATATTCAAATAACCCTTTCATAACAAGGTCTGACGTTTAGATTAACATTGAGCTTTTAATTTTGACTTCGTTAAAAAAACAGTAAAATCAAAAGCTAGAAATCAAAAATCATAGTTATGAAAATTAAAATACATATTGCCCTAATAACACTTTTCAGTACTTTTTTTCTTCAGGCACAACAACCACAAAAAGGGATCAGAGGAGCATCAAACTGGATGAACAACTGGACCAATTTTAAGCCCGCAGCAGTTGAGTATGGCGAAGCTACAAATATTATCGCTGGCACCATCGATAAAGACATGAAACTAAGCAAACGTAATACCTATCAATTAGTCGGAATTGTTTATGTAACTAATAACGCTATTCTTACTATTGAGCCTGGTACTGTTATTAGAGGAGATGACAAAACCTGCGGAACATTAGTTATTGCTAATGGTTCTAAAATTATTGCAGAAGGGTCAGAAACAGATCCCATTATTTTTACCTCTAACAAAGAAACAACCGAAAGAAAACCAGGAGACTGGGGTGGTATCATTATTTTAGGGAAAGCGCCTATTAATAAACTAGGCGGCATTGCAACCTTGCCTTTTAACTTAGACGAAATGCTTAATCATTACGGAGGTCAGGATACAGAAGATAATTCAGGTATCTTAAAATATGTACGCATTGAATATTCCGGAAGAAAATTAAGCGCTTTGAAGGAACTTAACGGACTTTCATTAGCCGGTGTTGGCAGAAAAACAGTTTTGAGCAACATTCAGATCAGTTATTCAAATGATGATTCGTTTGAATGTTACGGCGGAGATCTGAATATGAACAACTTAATTTCGTACCGAACAACAGATGATGATTTTGATTTTACACAAGGAGCTCAAATAAATATCAGCAACAGTATTGCAATTCGTCATCCTTTTTCATCGGATATTTCAGGTTCAAGATGTTTTGAAGTAGATTCATACGATAAAATTGAAAATACAGATATGACTAAAAAAATGACCAAAATAAATGCAAACAACATCACATTGGTAAATCTGGAAGAAAACGATCAGGGATTAGTTCGTGAATCTGCTCATATTGGAGAAAACACCTTTTTCAACTTAACCAATAGTGTAGTTTCCGGCTTCACTCCTTTCATACTTTTAAATGGAAATATTGGAAATGATAACGAGAATTTATCAAAAATTACAATAAAAAACGTAATGGTTAACAATTGCAATGGTGGAATTACAAGCGAATCATCAAGCAATGACGCCGGAATCAAGAACTGGTACGGGAACCCTGAATTTGCAGTAGAATTTACAAAAGTAAAAAGCAGTGAATTGTTCTTAGCTCCTAATATTAAAGGAAATCCTGACTTTAGAATAAAATTGAACAATGCGGTTGCAAGTGGAAAATAAGCAATTAAAATTATCTATTTTTTTTACATATTTAACAAATTTATAAATTAAGAAAAGTTTTTTTTTGCTTTTAGTACATTCTAATTCAAATTACATTTATATATTTGCCTTATCAAAATAAGATTATGAAAATTACAATGAACAATACTTGGTGGTGGAAGAATTTACGTCAGACGTCGTGAACAAAGCTTCCTATGGTATTGTAAACTATAAATATAAAAAGGCTTGTCATCACGACAGGCCTTTTTTTTATTTTCAAAAAATAGGAATTTCATAAAGTACAGACGGGTTTGAAACCCGTCTCTGCCCACCGAAACAAACAAAATGAAAAACAAACAAAATGAAAAATTTTACTCTTAATACACACTACAAACAAATTCTGGCAGACACGATTACGCCGGTTAGTATTTATTTTAAAATCAGAGATAAATTCCCAAATAGTTTATTATTAGAAAGTAGTGACTATCACGGAAATGACAATAGTTTCTCGTACATCTGCTGTAACCCGATTGCGACGATTAAAATCGAAAACGAAACTATTACCAAAACTTTCCCTGACGGAACAGCAGAGCAAATTTCAATTGATGCTTCAACTAATATTCCGGAAGTAATTCAGGAATTTTCGGGTCAGTTCAAATCAAAGAAGAACGATTTTAAATTCATCAATAACGGTTTGTTTGGTTACATTTCTTATGATGCCGTTCGTTATTTCGAAAAAGTAGAAATTGCAAAAAAGGATTCTGCAACTTTAATTCCTGATGTTTTTTATGCTGTTTATCAAAACATCATTGCTATCAATCACTTTAAAAACGAAGCCTATATTTTTTGCCATAGCGTTGACGGAAGAAACAATATCTCAGAAATTGAACAATTATTACAATCCAGAAATATAGCTTCTTATAAATTCACTAAAGAAGGCGAAGGTTTCTCTAATTTAACTGATGAAGAATTCAAACACAATGTGGCTTTAGCCAAAAAACACTGTTTTAGAGGCGATGTTTTTCAATTGGTTTTATCCCGTCGTTTCACACAGGGTTTTAAAGGTGATGAATTCAATGTTTATCGTGCTTTACGAAGCATCAATCCATCTCCGTATTTATTCTTTTTTGATTATGGCGATTTTAAAATATTTGGGTCTTCACCCGAAGCACAAATTATCGTAAAAGACAGAAAAGCCGAAATTCATCCAATTGCCGGAACTTTCAGAAGAACTGGAAATGATGAAAAAGATGCCGAATTGGCCAAAAAATTATCCGAAGATAAAAAAGAAAACAGCGAGCACGTAATGCTGGTCGATCTGGCAAGAAACGATTTAAGCAGAAACGGTCATGATGTGAACGTTGAAAGATACAGAGAAGTTCAGTTTTTCTCACACGTGATTCACCTGGTTTCAAAAGTTACAGGTCATTTACACGATAAAGCGACAACAATGCAGGTGGTTGCCGACACTTTCCCGGCAGGAACTTTAAGCGGCGCTCCAAAACACCGAGCAATGCAATTGATTGAAGACTACGAAAAAACAAACCGTAATTTCTACGGAGGAGCAATTGGATTTATGGATTTTGAAGGCAATTTCAACCATGCGATTATGATTCGTACTTTCCTTTCAAAAAATCATCAGTTACACTGTCAGGCCGGAGCCGGAATTGTAGCAAGCTCAGACGAAGAAAGTGAAATGCAGGAAGTTTACAATAAATTAAGAGCGTTGAATACCGCTTTAGAAATGGCTGAAAAAATTTAGTTACAAGTTTGTTTTGTTTCAAGTTTCAATTTTAATTGGAATACGAATCAAACCTGAAACTTGAAACAGTTAACAAAAAACCATAAAAACCATGAAAAAAGTAATCTCAATTTTAATTTTAATCATTACCCTTTCTTGCTGCAATTCAGAAAAAAAGCAAAATTCAATTGAAGGAACCTGGCGTCTTATTTCAGCAGAAACGACCGAAAAAGATTCGACTTTTTCAACTTTCAATCCAAAGACAAAAATGATCAAAATTATAAATGATACTCATTTTGCTTTTTTCAATCATGATCTGAATAATGGTAAAGATTCAACAAATGCCGTATTCTTTGGCGGAGGCGGAAAATATAATTTAAAAGACAGTATTTACACTGAAAACCTTGAATATTTCAATAACCGCCAATGGGAGAACAACAAATTTGAATTTGTAGTAAAAATCCAAAACGATACCCTAATTCAGGAAGGAATCGAAAAATTAGAAAAATTAGGAATTAACCGAATCATTACTGAAAAATACGTTCGGGAAAAATAAAAATTTAGTTTCAAGTTTTCTTTGTTTCAAGTTTCAGGTTAACTGCAACGTGAAAACCTGAAACTTGAAACCTGAAACAAAAAAACAAACACAATGAAAAAGATTTTAGTTATAGACAATTACGATAGTTTCACTTACAACTTAGTACACTATCTGGAAGATTTAAACTGTGAAGTAACCGTTTACAGAAACGATGAATTTGATATTGACGAAATTGGTTCTTTCGACAAAATATTGCTTTCTCCAGGACCCGGAATACCGGATGAAGCGGGTTTACTAAAAGATGTTATTCGCAAATATGCTCCAACAAAAAGTATTTTAGGAGTTTGCTTAGGACAACAGGCCATTGGAGAAGTTTTTGGAGGAACGCTTTCAAATCTGGATAAAGTATATCACGGTGTTGCTACCAATGTAAAAAAAGCAGTTACAGACGAATCCTTATTTGAAGGTCTTGAAGATGAATTTGAAGTAGGACGTTATCACTCATGGGTTGTGAATGCTGATTTACCGGATGTTTTAGAAGCCACTTCATTTGAAGAACACGGTCAGGTAATGTCGTTACGCCATAAAACATACGATGTACGCGGCGTACAATTTCACCCGGAAAGTGTATTAACACCAAACGGAAAAAGAATTTTAGAGAACTGGCTTAAAAGCTAGTCAAAAGTTTTAAAGTCGAAAGTCATAAAGTTAAAAACATTATAAAACTTAGTCTTTCTGTCTTTTAAAATAAAAAAGTAAATAAAATAAATATTATAAGTCAGAAGACTTTAAGACCTTCGACTTTAGACTTTAAGACTAATGAAAGTAACAATTTTAGAAACCCGGGAAATCAGCATAGAAGATATTTTGGTTTTATACAAAGCCAATGAATGGAGTTCGGCCAACAAACCAAACGAATTGTTTAACGGACTCCTAAATTCGGAAACTTTGATAACAGCCTGGGAAGGAAAAAAACTAGTTGGATTGGGAAATGCAATTTCAGACGGACATTTAACCGTTTATTACCCCCATTTATTAGTACTTCCGGAATATCAGGGAAAAGGAATCGGAAAATTGATTATGGATAAAATGCAGGAGAAGTACAATCACTTCCATATGCAGATGCTAACAGCAGATGGAAGATCGGTTGATTTCTACAGGAAAAATGGTTTTGAAAGAGCCGGAAAAACAGAACCTATGTGGATTTATCAGGGAAATGAACATTAAAAATTTTAGTCGTAAAGTCTTAATGTCTAAAGTCATAAAGTCAATTACGAAGTAAAAAAACATAAATAATACAACACTAAAATAAGTATCAGAAGCAAAAGACTTTAAGACCTTTGACTTTCGACTTTAAGACTTAAAAAAATTAGTCAAAAGTTTTAAAGTCGAAAGTCATAAAGTCTAATATTAAAACTTAATTTTCCGTATCTAAAACTAAAAAATCAACTCTAAAAATAAATACCAAAAGTCAGAAAACTTTAAGACTTTCGACTTTTGACTTTAAGACTTATATAAATGAAAACTATATTAAACAAATTAATCAATCACGAAGTGCTTACGAAAGAAGAAGCTAAAAATGTATTGATTAATATTTCAAGCGGTCAATACAATCCAAGTCAGATTTCGGCTTTTTTGACCGTATTTATGATGCGAAGCATTACAATTGACGAATTAATCGGTTTCAGGGAAGCACTTTCTGAATTGTGTATCCGTATTGATTTATCCGAGTATAATACTATCGATTTGGTAGGTACCGGAGGGGATGGAAAAGACACTTTTAACATCTCTACTTTAGCATCATTTATAACAGCCGGAGCCGGAATAAAAGTCACAAAACATGGCAATTATGGGGTTTCTTCTATCACAGGTTCCAGTAATGTCATGGAAGTTTTAGGAGTTAAATTTAGTAACGATGCCAGTTTCCTTGAAAAATGTGTAGATAAGGCCGGCATTTGTATTCTGCATGCTCCTCTATTCCACCCTGCCATGAAACATGTCGGACCACTTCGTAAAGAACTGGCAGTCAGAACCATTTTTAACATTCTCGGCCCACTAATTAATCCTTCTTTTCCAAAAAATCAATTACTAGGAGTTTTCAATCTGGAATTGGCCAGAATGTATGCTTATCTCTATCAAAATACCGATAGTAATTTTACGATTGTACACGCTTTGGATGGCTATGATGAAATCTCTTTGACAGGACCAACCAAAATAATTACACATAGTACCGAAGGCATGCTAAATCCAGAAGATTTTGGTGTTAAATTAATCAAGCAAAGCGACATCAAAGGAGGTGAAACTGTTGCGGAATCGGCAGAAATTTTCATGAAAATCATTTCAGGAAATGGAACCGAAGCACAAAATAATGTTGTTTGTGCCAATGCAGCCATGGCTATCGCAACGGTTACAAAATGTCCTCCTATTGAAGGATTTGAACTGGCAAAAGAAAGTTTGTTATCAGGAAAAGGATTAACAGCTTTGAAAAAACTACAGGAATTGAGTCTTTAAAATTCAACAATTCAAATAAAATTATGATGCTTAAAAAATTTATTTTTGCGTTCGCACTCTTTCTGTCGATTCATTCTTTTGCTCAAAAAGTTCCATTTTATAATGATATTCAGGCTTTCAAAAAAGAAGATAGTTTAAAGGCTCCGATAAAGAATCCTGTTCTTTTTATTGGCAGTTCGTCATTTACAAAATGGACTCGTTTACAACAAGATTTCCCATCGATTCCGGTTTTAAATCGTGCGTTTGGCGGATCGACTTTATTAGATGTAATTCGATTTCAAAATGAAGTTATTTTTAAATACCATCCCCGAAAAATAGTCATTTATTGTGGAGAAAATGATTTGGCCAGTTCTGAAACGGTTACACCTGAAGAAGTTTTCAATCGCTTTAAAATTTTATATGAAAGCATTAGAAAACAGCAGCCAAAAGTTCCTATCGTTTATGTTTCGATAAAACCAAGCATTTCCAGATGGAAAATGAAAGAAAGACAAATTGAAACCAATAAACTAATCGAAGCTTTCATAAATAAAAAAAGAAACATCGTTTTTGTAAATATCTGGAGTAAAATGCTCGACGAAAATGGCAATCCTAAAAAAGATATATTTAGTTCCGATAATCTACACATGAATGATGAAGGATACAAAATATGGATTGAGGCTTTAAAAGACAAACTAAATTAGACAAAGAATTAAAATGAATATATTAGATAAAATAATCTTCGATAAACAACGTGAAGTCGTTCTTAAAAAATCCATCATTCCGATTTCACAATTGGAAAGTTCAGTGTTTTTTGAAAGAGAAACAATTTCTTTAAGTCAGAAATTAAGAGAAAGCAATTCCGGAATTATAGCAGAACACAAACGTCGTTCTCCTTCAAAATCAATCATCAACAACAATTTCACGGTTGAAGAAGTGGTTAAAGGTTACGAAGATGCAGGAGCGTGTGGAATTTCAGTTTTAACCGATGGAAAATATTTTGGCGGTTCTTTAGACGATTTGCTTCTGGCAAGAGCGAGTGTAAATATTCCGCTTTTGCGAAAAGAATTTATTGTAGACGAATACCAGATTTTAGAAGCAAAAGCCCACGGAGCTGATTTGATTTTATTGATCGCAGCAGTTTTAACCCGTGAAGAGATCAAATCCTTATCTGAATCTGCTAAAAAATTAGGTTTAGAAGTTTTACTGGAAGTTCACAATCTTGAAGAACTGCAAAAATCAATTATGCCTAGTTTAGATATGATTGGTGTAAACAACAGAAATTTGAAAACTTTCGAAGTAAGCCTGGATTACAGTAAACAGCTTGCTTCTCAAATCCCGGATGAATTTGTAAAAGTTTCTGAAAGCGGGATTTCATCCGTTGAAGCTATTTCGGAATTAAAGCCTTTTGGTTACAGAGGATTTTTAATTGGAGAAAACTTCATGAAAACCGATAACGCCGGAGCAGCTGCAACAGAATTTATTAATCAGCTGTAAGCATTAAGCTTTAGGCTTTCCTAAAAGCAAAAAATCAACACAAAGTAAAAAAGCTTAAAGCCTATTGCTTAAAGCGTAAAGCATCAAAAAAATGAAACTCAAAATATGCGGCATGAAATATCCCGACAACATTCTCGAAGTAGGTTCACTCCTGCCCGATTATATGGGGTTTATTTTCTGGGATAAATCCGCAAGATATTGTGACGGAAATATTCCCGAACTCATAAAAACAATTAAAAAAACAGGCGTATTTGTTAACCAGAGCCAGGAAGAGATTCTGGAAAAAGTCGAAAAATACAATTTACAAGCCGTTCAGTTACACGGAAATGAATCGGTAGAATTTTGCTCGGAACTTAAAAGACAATTACCCAAAAAAACCGAAATCATAAAAGTATTTTCTGCCGATGAAAATTTTGATTTTGAAATCATAAAGCCTTTTGAAAGTGTATCTGATTATTTTTTGTTTGATACCAAAGGAAAATTACCAGGCGGCAACGGAACCACTTTTGACTGGACAATATTAAAAAAATACAATTCGAAGAAGCCTTTTTTTTTAAGCGGCGGAATCGGAATGAATGAATTAAAAGCCATTGAAGAAATTTCAAAAAGCAATTTACCTATTTATGCTGTCGATATAAATAGTAAATTTGAAATCGAACCGGGGCTAAAGAATAAAAATCTATTAAGCAATTTCAAGCGAAAATTTGAAATTGTCAACATCTAAACTTTAAAACAAAATGAATTTTAACGTAGACGAAAAAGGATATTACGGAGAATTTGGAGGAGCTTATATTCCTGAAATGCTCTATCCAAATGTAGAAGAATTACGCCAGAATTATTTAAAAATTACAGCTGAACCTGATTTTAAAGCAGAGTTTGACCAATTGCTCAAAGATTACGTTGGCCGCCCTAGCCCATTATATTTTGCTAAACGTTTATCTGAAAAATACAATACAAAAGTCTACTTAAAGAGAGAAGACTTAAACCATACCGGAGCACATAAAGTTAACAATACAATCGGGCAAATATTAGTTGCAAAACGTTTAGGCAAAAAAAGAATTATTGCCGAAACCGGAGCTGGTCAGCATGGTGTGGCAACAGCTACTGTTTGTGCATTGATGGGAATGGAATGCATCGTGTATATGGGTGAAATCGACATTGCCCGTCAGGCTCCAAACGTAGCCCGCATGAAAATGTTAGGCGCCGAAGTTCGTCCGGCACTTTCGGGTTCAAGAACCTTAAAAGATGCTACGAACGAAGCTATCCGTGACTGGATCAACAATCCGGTTGATACACATTATATTATTGGTTCTGCTATTGGACCTCATCCTTATCCGGATATGGTAACCCGTTTTCAGAGTATAATTTCCGAAGAAATTAAATGGCAGTTAAAAGAAAAAGAAGGACGTGAAAACCCTGATTATGTAGTAGCCTGTATCGGTGGAGGAAGTAACGCTGCCGGTACTTATTATCATTTTTTACATGAGCCGGAAGTGGGTATTATCGCAGTCGAAGCAGCCGGAAAAGGTGTCGATAGCGGACATAGTGCTGCCACCAGCAAATTAGGAAAAGTAGGCGTTATTCACGGTTGCAAAACCCTTTTAATGCAGACTGCAGACGGACAAATTACAGAGCCATATTCAATTTCTGCAGGATTAGATTATCCGGGAGTTGGCCCTATGCACGCACATTTGGCACAATCAGGCCGTGGAGAGTTTTTCTCTGTAACCGATGACGATGCAATGAACGCAGGCTTACAGCTTACAAAATTAGAAGGTATCATTCCCGCAATTGAGAGCGCGCATGCTTTTGCGGTTTTAGATCAAAAGAAATTCAAACCAACTGATATTGTGGTGATCAGCCTTTCGGGTCGTGGTGATAAAGATTTAGATAATTACATAGATTATTTTAAATTGTAATAAAAATCGTAATTTGGGCGTTCCCAATCCCGATAGCTATCGGGAGGCTATCCGCTAAATTCCAGTTTAACAAAACTACGGCTAAAAAGCCTTGTTTTTCTAAATCGGGAGATACTGCTGCTATCCCTAACGCAAAAAAATAACGAGAAAAATAAAATTTATGGAACAGATATTCTCATACGGAACATTACAGTCAAAAGAAATTCAGATGCAGGTTTTTAATAAACTGTTGACTGGAACACCGGACCAGTTAACAGGTTATAAACTAAAAGATCTTCAGATAGAAGAAGAATTTGGAATTGAAGACTATTTTGTAGCAACGCCAAGCGAAAATTCATCGGATGCCGTTGACGGAATAGTTTACAGCATTTCCAGCGCAGATCTTGCCAAAGCGGATCAATTCGAGTCTAATGCTTATAAAAGAGTAGAAATTACTCTGAAGTCAGGAATTGTTGCGTGGATTTACATTGAGAATTAATCAAAGTAGTTTAATCTTTAATCCTGCAAGGTTTTCAAAACCTTGTAGGTTTACATTAATAAAACAAAATACCTACAAGGTTTTGAAAACCTTGCAGGAACAAAAAATAAAACAATGAACAGAATAACTCAAAAATTACAAGAAAATAAAAAGATACTTTCTATTTATTTTTCTGCGGGATATCCAAGTTTAAATGATACCGTTCAAATCATTCAGGATTTAGAAAAAAACGGAGTTGACTTAATCGAAATTGGTCTTCCTTTCAGCGATCCTTTGGCGGACGGACCAACCATTCAGGCGAGCTCAACAACGGCACTTCATAACGGAATGACAACTCAAATTCTTTTTGACCAGCTGAAAAACATCCGCGAAAGCGTAAAAATTCCGTTGATTATTATGGGGTATTTCAACCCTATGCTGCAATATGGCGTTGAAGCTTTTTGTCAAAAATGTGCAGAAATTGGTATCGATGGCTTAATTATTCCGGACCTTCCGGTTGATGTTTACGCAGATCAGTACAAAGCCATTTTCGAAAAATACGGTTTGATCAATGTGTTTTTAATTACACCTCAGACTTCAGACGAACGTATTCGTTTTATCGACAGTGTTTCAAACGGATTTATTTATATGGTAAGTTCGGCAAGTGTGACAGGTTCTCAGGCAGGTTTTGGAAACACTCAGGAAACCTATTTTGAAAGAATTTCAAACTTAAACCTGAAAAATCCTCAAATCGTTGGTTTCGGAATTTCAAATAAAGAAACTTTCAGTCAGGCTACCAAATATGCGAAAGGAGCCATTATTGGAAGTGCTTTTATCAAACATTTATCTGAAAGCGGAAGTGGAAAAATTGCTGAATTTGTTGGAGGAATTCGATAGTTAGATGGCATTGCAGACAAATATTATTCAAATGAACTATATTAAAACATTACTATTATTTTGTCTGATTGCTTTTTCTCAATTTTGCTGGGCAAAAGCAGAAACAGATACAATTACTAATTGGCAAATATTTAAGGCCTCAGAATTATTATTTCGTAGCAATGAGTTGGAATGTTATAAACTAACTGGAATAATTAAAAAGAACGATGATTTTAAGTCATTAAAAATTGTTTTCCTTCGTGATACAAAATCATACGGAAAACAAAAAATTAAATTATTGGACAGAGAAAGAGTTGTAACAGAATTTGATTATGAAAATAGTGAAGAACTAGAAATACTTAGAAATAAAATTCAAAGTTTATTTGAAAAAACGAAAATATATTTAACAATAATGTACTACGACGAAAGAGAAGCGAAAGGAATATTGTTAGGTTATTTACAATTGGAAAATTAAACACTGTGGGTAAATATAATAAAAAAGTCTAGTTTGTCATTCCGAGGAACGAGGAATCTCCGCAAAAAACTCCACAATCAAAAGTCCCAATCTTTGTAGAACTACTGACGGAGATTCCTCGTTCCTCGGAATGACAAAGCGTATTGAAAAGCTGAAATACTAAAGTATTTCAGCTTTTTTTTTGCTGTAAATTACCTAAACCGTTTTATGTTAATATTACGTTAAATAAAAACTAAACAAGTGTTTAAATTAAACAAGTGTTTAATTTTGTACTCGATTAGAAACACTATCATGTCAAACATAGAATTTAATGATAAAAAAATTCAGATTCTGGAAGTAGCTGAAAAGCTGTTTTCGGAGAAGGGATTTGAAGGCACCTCAATACGCGACATCTCAAAAATCGCAAAAATTAATGTGGCCATGATTTCATATTATTTTGGTTCAAAAGACTTACTACTGGAATCACTGATTATCTACAAAACGTCTGATTTAAAATTAAAACTTGAAAATTTATTGCAGGAAAATATCGAGCCACTCGAAAAAGTCAATAAGTTAATTGAAATTTACATTACCAGAATTAATTGTAATAAAGGTATTTTCAGAGTTTTACATTTTGAGCTCAATTCAAAAGAGAGAGAAAAAAGCATGACCGCCTTTACCGAATTAAAAAAAGGAAATTTAAAATCTGTTGAAAGTATTATTTCCCAAGGCCAGGCAAAAGGCGTTTTTAGAAAAGATGTCATCATTCCGCTTATCACGCCTACAATAATCGGAACTTTTTTTCATTTTCATATGAATAAACCTTTCTTCGTAGAATTACTGAATTTAAACACCGAAGAATTGTATGATAATTATATCAAAACCACTCTTAAAAAGCACATTCAACAAACTATAAAAGCACTACTTGTTTATGAAAATTAGTCAATTAATGCTCTTTGGAGTTTTCTTTATCGGAATATCTTCAACAGAAGCACAAGAAAAAACAAGTTTAACCTTAGACGAAGCCGTTAAACTGGCGTGGGAAAAGAGTAACGAGGTTACACTTGCCAACACTAAGGTAAACACAAAAAAATATGAATTACAGTCGGTTAAAAATAACCAATACCCGGACCTGAAAATTTCGGGACAATACCAACGCTTAGGAAAAGCTTCAATCGACATGCATAATGACGAAGCAAGTTCTGAGTCAATGGCTTCACCGGATCGCGCTATGTTAGGGATGGCGAATCTTAGTCTGCCAATCTTCTCCGGATTTAAAATCCAGAGCAGTATAGATACTTACGAAAGTTTATACGAAGCTGAAACTGCAAATGCGGCCAAAACGAAAGAAGATGTTGCACTTCGCGTGATTACCTATTATACTGCATTATATAAAGCGCAAAAAACGTTAGATCTTCTAAACGAAAATCAGAAACAGGCGAAACAGCGTGTTACTGATTTTACGGAATTAGAGAAAAACGGAATCATTCCGAGAAATGATTTATTGAAAGCACAATTAATGGTTTCTAAAACGCAATTATCTATTGAAGAAACGAATAACAATATCAATAACATCAATTTCTATTTAACGACATTACTTAAATTAGAACCTTCTGTTAAAATTGAAGTTAATGAGCAGGATTTCTTTAATTTAAAAACAAGTAATGCCCCAACATCTGATGCATTGGCATTGGAAAACAGAAAGGATTTAGAAGCTGTTCGTTTACAATCTAAAGCAAGTGAGTCAAACATTAGAGTAGCAAAAGCTGGTTATTACCCATCTTTAGCTTTATTAGGAGGTTATACAGCTTTTGATCTGAAAGATTTCATTACTGTAAAATATGCGATGAATTTTGGCGTTGGTTTGACGTATGATTTATCCGGAATTATAAAAAACAATGCTCACGTAAGAGAGGCTGAAAGTAAAGCGCTTGAAGTAAAAAATTCTGAAGCACTTTTAACGGATCGTATCAAAGTTGAAGTTCAAAAATCTATTGAAGATTATGACTTAGCCATTAATCAAAGTGTGGTTTATGATGAAGCATTGCAACAGGCATCTGAAAATTACAGACTGGTAAAAGATAAATTTGACAACGGTTTATCAGACACTAACGACCTTGTGGAAGCTGACGTTGAACACTTAAGCGCTAAAATAAATACTGCTTTATCAAAAGCAAGTATTATTCAAAAATATTACGAACTGCTTTCAGTATCAGGACAATTATCACAATCATTCAATCTTTCTAAAATATAATCGCTAGCTCTCATGGAAAAGAAAAAGACAAATAAAAAATTCATCATCATACTAACCGTTTTGATTTTAGTAGGAGGAACTTACGGGATTTCAAAATACATACACTCTCAGTCTCATGAAGAAACAGACGATGCGCAGATTGAGAAAAAAATGAATCCGATTATTCCTCGAGTATCCGGATATATCAGCAAGGTTTATGTAAAGGATAATGATTTTGTTAAAAAAGGAGATACCTTGTTTACCATTGACAAAAGAGATTATCAGCTAAAAATCGATGAAGCACAAGCTGCTTTATTGGGAGCTGAAGGTCAATACGAAGCTGCAAAAGCTGATATTGGAAGCGCATATGCAAGTATTAATGTTTCTGATGCTCAAATGAGATCGGCTGGCAGTTCTATCGAAAGTGCCAAAATCAAATTAAGACAGGCTACAAACGATTTTAACCGTTACAACAATCTGTACAAAACACATACCATTACAAAACAGCAATTTGAACAGGCACAAACTGCAAAAGATGAAGCTGAAAATCAAGTACGCGTTTTAGAGCAGCAACAAAGAGCAAGCTCTTTTCAAAAATCAGTAATCCAGTCAAAATCTAAAGTTTCTGATAAACAAACAGAAGTTGCCGCTGCCAACATCAAGAAAGCAAAAACAATGCTTGATGTGGCACATTTGAATCTATCGTACACTGTTGTTACAGCTGCGATTGACGGACAGGTGTCTAAAGTTGATATTCAGCCGGGACAATTAGTACAACCGGGACAATCTTTATTTTATATTATCAATAATAATGAAGCCTGGGTTGTAGCTAACTTTAAAGAAACACAATTAAATAAAATGGTCGTGGGACAAAAAGTAAGCTTAAAAGTAGATGCTTATCCTAATTATGAGTTTAAAGGTACTTTAACATCTTTTTCTCCTGCAACAGGATCCCGTTTTTCTTTATTGCCCCCTGACAATGCTACAGGAAATTTCGTAAAGACAATCCAAAGATTACCGGTGAAAATTAGTTTAGATCCTTCAAACGATCCTGAGAAAGTAAAACTTTTGAGACCAGGAATGAATGTTGATGTAGACGTACATTTGAAATAATATAAATGGCAGCAGCAGTACAATCAGATGATGATTTAGTAGAATACGGTTATAGACGTGTTATTATTACGATAACCGCAGTACTTTGTGCACTGCTGGAAATTGTAGATACCACAATTGTAAACGTGGCACTAACGCACATGCGAGGGAGCCTTGGCGCTACCCTGACCGATGTGGCGTGGGTAATTACAGCATACGCAATTGCGAATGTTATTGTAATTCCGATGACGAGCTGGCTATCGCAGCAATTTGGACGTCGTAATTATTTTGTGGCCTCTATTATAATATTTACAGTCTGTTCTTTTTTATGCGGTAACGCTACCAATATATGGGAACTTGTAGCTTTTAGATTCGTACAGGGTATGGGCGGAGGAGCATTACTGGTAACAGCCCAAACGATTATTACAGAAAGTTATCCGGTTGCAAAACGAGGTATGGCACAGGCCATTTACGGAATGGGTGTAATTGTTGGTCCTACTTTAGGTCCGCCTTTAGGAGGATATTTAGTAGATACCTATTCCTGGCCTTATATTTTTTACATTAATATTCCACTGGGAATTATTGCTACTATTCTGGCGATAAGCTTTGTGAGAAGTCCAAAATATGGGGAGAAATTAAAAGCTAATCAGGTAGACTGGTGGGGAATTATATTACTAACCTCTTTTATCGGGTCGCTGCAATTTGTTTTAGAACACGGCCAGCAGGACGACTGGTTTAACGATTCTCTTATTGTAACCTTAAGTGTTGTAACAGTTCTTGGTTTAATATTGTTTATTTGGAGAGAGCTAACGTATAAACATCCAATTGTAAACTTAAGTGTTTTAAAAGACGGAAATTTAAGAATTGGAACCGTAATGTGTTTTATTCTTGGCTTTGGTTTATATGGATCCACTTTAATTATCCCAATTTACACACAGTCAATTTTAGGATGGACTGCAATGGATGCCGGATTATTATTGATTCCCGGTTCGATCACAACGGCGATTATGATGCCGTTTGTTGGAAATATGATTCAGAAAGGCGTACCCCAGGGATATATGGTTGGAGTTGGATTTTTAGTCTTCTTTTTCTTCACGCTTTTAATGCACAATCGAATGACGCCTGATACCGGAGCAGAACATTTATTCTGGCCGTTAATTTTAAGAGGGATTGGTTTAGGATTATTGTTTGTGCCTATTACCACACTTTCACTTTCAACATTAAAGGGAAAACAAATTGGCGAAGGAGCCGCTTTTACCGGAATGATGCGTCAGTTAGGAGGTTCATTTGGTATTGCCATCATTACAACATTTATTACAAGATTAAGCCAGGAACACAGAGTTAATTTGCTGACAAACTTAGATCCCGCAAAATACGATGTTCAGCAGCGTCTTGCCGGAATGCAAAGATCCTTCATGGCAAAAGGTTTTACAGCAGATGAAGCGATGAAAAAAGCCTATCAGGCTATAGATCTTTCTGTACTTAAACAAAGTACCGTGTTATCGTATATGGATATTTTCATGTATTTAGGAATTATGTTTTTATGCTGCATTCCAATTATCTTTTTTATCAAAAGAGGAAAGAACAAGATTAATCCCGCAGATGCGATGCATTAATAATAATAATTTTATAATACGCATAAACGCCGAATTCTAATATTGAATTCGGCGTTTTTATATAATCTTATTTATTTTTTTCTAAAATAATCTTGTACCTTTTATCTTCAATGAATAATTCCTTCGGAGTCATTTTATCAGGAAACTGAACTACTACAGCGCGAGTCATTTCCTTTTGCGGTCTGATTTTTACCGAATTATCTTCAATCCTATAACACCTGTAGAACCTATACAAACTGTCTTGTTCCGTAGAAACATACGCATCATCAAGATTAAAAACACAATCTTTATTTCCTTCGTTTTTCATCTTAATACTAATATTCATAAATATCATCCCATCGGCTGCGGAAGGTGAACTTGAATCAAAACGCCCATATCCAGCACCCGGATAAACATAATCTTCAGATAATTTAATAAATCTTATTGTTAAGCCTTCAACATTATTCTGACTAAATAAATTTGAAATAAAAAAAATATTGATAAAAAAGATAAAATATAACTTCATTGAAATTTTAAAAATAATAAAATTAGAAAAACTTAGATTATTAGCAACTTAAAAACTTATCTCGTAAAAACCAAATGATTCCCTTTGGAAAGATTGACATCAAACTGATATCCTTCGTAATTAAAACCTTTTAAATCATCAATTGTTTCTGCATTGGTATCAATTATATAACGCACCATCATGCCTCTTGCCTTTTTCGCAAAAAAACTGATTATTTTTAGTTTTCCGTCTTTATAATCTTTAAAATCCGGAGTAATTACAGGAACTTTTAAAGCTTTCACATCTACAGCTGAGAAATATTCGTTACTCGCCAAATTCACGAATAATTCGTCCTTTTTTAATTCTTTGTTTAACGCTATAGTAACCGTTGGTTTCCAAAACTCGTGCAGGTTTTTAGATTCAGCAACTGGCATTTTAGTTCCCATTTCCAAACGGTATGCCTGCATTAAATCCAATGGTTTTAAAAGTCCGTAAAGTCCTGATAAGATTCTTAATTTATCTTGCAACGCATCTAATTTCTCTAACGGAATTGTATATGCGTCTAAACCGGTGTAAACATCACCATCGAAAGTATAAACTGCCGGGCGCGCATTTTCAGCCGTAAAAGGAGTTTTCCAATCCTGGTTTCTTTTCCAGTTCAAGTCGGCTAATTTGTCTGAGATTGACATTAATTCCGATAATTCAGCAGGCTTTTTTTGCTTTACAACTCTATGAACTATTTTTGCTTCTTTTAAAAATGAAGGTTCAGTATATTGAGATGTTGGTAATTCTTTTTCGAAATTCAAAGATTTCGCCGGAGATATAACAATTTTCATTTGTACGTTTTTCTATGATTCAAAAATACAAATTGAAATTTTAAAATTAATCTTTTATAATTGATTTGTCCAATAGAACTATAAGACTCTTGTGTCAAATTATACTGTTTTTTCATTTTAGCAAAATTCAGCATTCAAAACTATTAATTTATTCAAAAAAATGAGTCATAGATTATAATAGGCATTTTCTATGTTGTAAATTTGCGTGCATTTTATTTCGTTTTAACTTCGAAATGCATTTTACTCAAAAATCAGTGAATTCGTGACTATACAAACAAACTACAAAACAGCTTTACAAAACAAAATCTTCGAAATCATTTCGAAAGCATCCCGAGAATTAAATGTCGATTCGTACGTAATCGGAGGATTTGTTCGTGATTTGCTTTTAAACAGAGGATCAAAAAAAGACATTGATGTTGTGGCTGTTGGAAGCGGTATCGAATTAGCTTTAAAAGTTTCTGAATTACTTCCAAACAAACCAAAAGTTCAGGTTTTTAAAACCTACGGAACAGCAATGCTTCGTTTTGAAGATACGGATATTGAGTTTGTTGGCGCCCGAAAAGAATCCTATAATCGTGACAGCCGAAATCCGATTGTGGAGAACGGAACTTTGCAGGATGATCAAAACCGTCGTGATTTTACTATAAATGCTTTGGCTTTATCATTAAACGAAAATAATTTCGGAGATCTTTTAGACCCTTTTAACGGTCTATTGGATTTAAAACTTGGAATAATCAAAACACCTTTAGATGATCCGGATATTACGTATTCTGATGATCCTTTGCGTATGCTTCGTGCCATTCGTTTTGCAACACAATTGAATTTTGATATAGAAAGAAATTCATTAGAAGCCATTACCAAAAATGCAGATCGAATCAAAATTATCTCAGGCGAAAGAATTGTAGACGAATTAAACAAAATTCTTTCTACTCCAAAACCTTCAACCGGATTTTTACTTTTATACGAAACAGGGCTTTTAGATCTTATTTTACCTGAATTAACAGCATTGAATCAGGTTGAAGAAATTGAAGGACATACCCATAAAAACAACTTTTATCACACTTTAGAAGTTGTCGACAACATCTGTCCAAATACAGATGATGTTTGGCTTCGGTGGTCTGCTTTATTACACGACATTGGAAAAGCGCCAACAAAACGTTTCAACAAAAAACAAGGCTGGACGTTTCATGGTCATGAATTTTTAGGTGGAAAAATGGCTAAAAAGATATTTGAGCGTTTGCACATGCCATTGAATCATAAAATGAAATTTGTGCAAAAAATGGTAGTTATGAGTTCACGCCCTATTGTTCTGGCAGAAGACATTGTAACGGACAGTGCGGTTCGCCGTTTGGTTTTTGATGCTGGTGAAGATGTAGAAAGTTTGATGACTTTATGTGCAGCAGACATCACAACCAAAAATCCGGCGAAATTCAAGAAATATCATAAAAACTTTGAGTTAGTACGCCAGAAAATCGTTGAAGTAGAAGAACGCGATCACGTCCGTAATTTTCAGCCGCCTATTTCCGGGGAAGAAATTATGGAAATGTTTGATTTGAAACCTTCTCGTGAAATTGGAGTTTTGAAAGAAGCCGTAAAAGAAGCTATTTTAGAAGGTGATATTCCAAATGAATATCAGGCTGCTTATGATTTTGTGATTAAAAGAGCTGAGAAGTTAAATCTAACACTTAAAAAACAATAGACATGTTAGTTGTTTATATTATCTTAATAATGCTCCTATCGTTGAGCATAATTCCTTGTCAACTTTTTTTTATTAAAAAATTAAAGGGTATTAATGAAAATAAAACAAAGCATAAATTGGTGTTTTTCTTAATCAATATTGTTACAGTACTAGTAATAGCTTTTTCTTATATAAACTTCCAAAATGCTATTTTAATTAATCAATTACATTTGGACATTAATATCATGACAAATGGAGGAATAGTAATAACAATGGTCGCAATTTTCCTATTGAATTGTCTTTTAAATATATTTATTATAAAAATCTACATAAAAAAAATTAGCAAATCGAGCGAAATCGAATTAATTGGAAAAGAATGAAAAAAGAAAATAAATCAGTAATCATCTGGTTACTATCTGGTTGTGTTTTATTGTTTTTAATGGTTGTCGTGGGCGGAATTACCCGTTTGACCAACTCAGGTTTATCCATGACCGACTGGCATTTGGTAACGGACACTTTTCCTCCTTTGACAGAAGCAAAATGGAATGAAGCTTTTGAACAATACAAGAAATTTCCGGAATACCAAAAAATCAACATACACAATGATTTTCAATTAGCAGATTATAAATTCATTTATTTCTGGGAATGGTTTCACCGTTTTATCGGTCGCATTATCGGATTGGTTTTCTTTGTACCTTTCGTTTATTTTTTAATCAAAAAGAAATTAGACACTGAAACCATTAAAAAATGTATTGTTCTTTTGGCAATGGGCGGTTTCCAAGGATTCTTAGGATGGTTTATGGTTAGAAGCGGATTAATCGACAATCCGGATGTAAGTCATTTTAGACTTTCTCTTCACCTGACTTTTGCCTTTATCACTTTTGCTTATACCCTTTGGGTTGCACTGGATTTGTTTTATCCGGAAAGAAATATCAACAGAATAATTCCGCTTCGTACTATCGCCAGATATGCTTTGGCAGCTTTATTAATCCAGATTATTTACGGAGGATTTGTAGCCGGATTGAATGCCGGGTTAATTCACAATCACTGGCCGTTAATGAGCGATGGAGAATTTATTCATGAATCGGTTTTTATTGAGCAATCGTCTTTAGTAAAAAATTTAATTGAAGGGAAAAGCGGGGTTCAGTTTGTACACAGGACTTTTGCTTATGTAGTCGT
Organism: uncultured Flavobacterium sp.; assembly: GCA_963513545.1. GTDB lineage: Bacteria > Bacteroidota > Bacteroidia > Flavobacteriales > Flavobacteriaceae > Flavobacterium. The sequence continues at coordinate 110,757 of CAUPQW010000001.1, read as the reverse complement.
TGCTATTATTCTTTTTCTTTTCTTCAAAAGCAAAAAATATTCACTTACCAGAACCCAATTAAACGGAATTAATACTCTGGTAGTTTTTGTATTTATTCAGTTTCTGCTTGGGGTTTTTACCTTATTGTATAGTGTTCCTTTGGCTTTAGGATTGATTCACCAGATTATGGCCTTTTTCCTTTTGAGTGCTATGACTTATACTTTGCATCGAGTAAGTAAATAAGATGATTTTATACAAAATACAAAAAGAGCCGATTTACGGCTCTTTTTTATTTATCTTTTTCTAATAATGAATATTTGTGTAAAAGTTTACCCTAACCAACTTTTAAAATCCTGAACTTTTTCACGGCTTACAATCACCTCATCATCTTTATAACTTGGTAAAATTACTTTCAGGCGTGAATTGGTATAAACCTGAATTTCTTTAATGGCTTTTAATGGTACTATAAATTTTCTGCTTACACGAAAAAAAATCTTCATGTCTAATTCCTGTTCAAGAATCTCTAAAGTAGAATCGATTAAATAGTTTCTGTTGTCGAAAGTATGAATGTAAGTTCCTTTATTCTCACTAAAGATACATTCAATTTCTTCTGTCGTAATGACTTTTAAATGCTGTCCTATTTTGACTGTAAATCTATTTTTATAAGTCTTCTCAAAAGGATTGGTCAGCATTTTTCTAATTTGCTCAAAATCAAGCTGCAGGTTCTTATTGCCTGAATCTTGTTTAGGAATTCTGGTTTTATATTTTTCAACCGCCACTTCCAGATCATCTTCATCAATTGGTTTTAAAAGATAATCGATACTATTTAATTTAAAGGCTTTTAAAGCATATTCATCATAAGCTGTTGTAAAAATGATAGCGCTTTTGATATCTATTTTTTCAAAAATTTCGAACGATAAACCATCAGATAGCTGAATATCCAAAAATATCAGATCTGGGTGGTCATTATTTGCAAACCAGTCAATAGATTCTTCTACAGAATGCAGCATGGTTTCTACTGAAATAGCTAATTTTTCGAGTTTTCGCTGTAGCAATCTCGCCGCTGGTTTTTCGTCTTCTATAATTAATGTGGTCATTTATAAGTCTGAAATTAAAAAAATAAAATTATTCCCATTTATTGTTATTAGCGGACTGTTTACTCATATATTCCTGGATTTTTCTTTTTTCCCAATCATCACCAAAGAAAATATTGCGACTAAAGACAGACAATGCATGTGCTGCTAAACCGATGCCCCAAAAAATGGCTGTTGAGTACGTATGCCAGTCGAACAATCCACTATCATTAAATCGGCTTCCAATAAAATCCCTGTTTATATTTGAAATAATGATAACTGCATTAACAATTAAATATACTTTCAAGTGCGAATAAAAACCTTTTATCCTTTTTACTTGTTTGTATGCGATTTCAAAACTTTCATCATTTTCAAACTCTTGCCCGTACTGTTCGTAAAAGCGTTTTCTACAACGTCCCATCTTATTTTGATTTAAAAGTTATTGCCATTTATTTTGTTTCTCTTTTTCTTTATCCATGATTTCCCGGATCTTTCTTTCTTCCCAGCCTTTTCCTAAGACCGGAAATACTTCGAAAACCTTTAAACCGTGAAATACAACTCCTAATCCCCACCAAATTAGCGGCCAATAAAACCATAAATGATTTGGAGAAGTGTATAGATTGACAAAAATCAAAACTATATTAACACCTATATAAGAAGTTAAATTACTGTAAAAACCTTTTATATTCTCGACTTTCTTTTTAGCCTGATAATATTTATCCTCTTCTTTATAATTGATTTCCATGATTATTCCCATTTTTGTTTATTATTCTCTTTCTGCAAGAGTTCATCAATTTTTCTTTTTTCCCATTCTTTGCTAAAAAAAGGGAAACGATCAAAGGCTTTCAGTCCGTGTAAAATAATCGCAACTCCCCAGCCTAACAAAGAATACCAAAAATATAAATAACCCGGCGAAGTCATGAGGTTTACAGCAATTACAATTGGATTACAGAGCAAAAACACTGTTAAATGTTGATAAAACTCTCTAATTTCTTTTACTTTTTTTTGAGCCTGATAATAACGTTCTGCTTCAGGATTATTTGGTTCCATACTATTTCCAGGTTTGTTTCTTATTTTCTTTTTCCAGAATTTCCCTGATTTTTCTTTCTTCCCAATCTGAGCTGTAGCCAAAGACTTTAAAAGCATGCATCACAACTCCAAATCCCCAGCCTATAGCCGAAAACCAAAACCATTGAAATCCAGGAGAAAACCTCAAATTTATAAAAACTAAAAACGGTACCACGCAACAATACGAAATTACATTTGCGTAAAATCCTTTCAGTTCTTCTACTCTTTTTTTAGCTCTGAAATATGCTTTATTTTCATCGCTATAATCTGCATTTGTTTCCATAACTGCTATTTGTTTAGTTAAAATCGGAATCTTAACGGTAAATGTTTGTTCATTTTGTTCAATTAATACCTTTCTGTTGGTTATAATTGCATATCGATTTACGATATTTTGTAATCCAACGCCTTGTCTGTCCTGCAAAACTTCTTTCTTCTGAAAATCATTTTGCACAGCTAAACAATCTCCATCAATGAAAATTCGAATATGCAATGGCTTTTGTTCACTTACTACATTATGCTTTACCGTATTTTCTAATAAAAGCTGTAACGATAACGGAACCACTTTTGCATCCGGATTAATCACTGTTGCCGGCAACTCGTAAAATAAACTGTTTTCGAAACGCATTTTCAGCAAATTCATATACGTTTTGGCAAATGATAATTCATCTTCAACGGAAACAAGTTCCTTATCTTTTTGTTCTAAAACGTAACGGTAAATTTTTGATAACGAAGTTGTAAATCGTTGTGCATTGTCCGGATTTTCTTCAATCAAAGAGCTTAATACATTTAGACTATTGAAAAGAAAATGCGGGTCGATTTGATTTTTTAAGCTTTCGAATTTAGCATTTGCTGTTCCGGCAATAATCTTTTGCTGCGTTATTTCAAATTTTGATGCCTGTTTCCATTTTACCATAAAACTTCTGGCCTGCATGAAAGTCGAAACTGCTAAAGATAAAATGATGTAAAAAAGATGTATCCAGATCATTCTCTCACTAAAGAATTTGTCTACAGGCAGATTTTGGAGGTAAACAAAAATGTAATAATTTATTCCTAAAACGACTGGAACAGTATACAAAATTGTAACCATAATCCCGTAATAAACCCTTAGATTGGTCTGCTCCAGCCAATCCCATTTTTTATCAAGAAGAACGTTAAGAAATCCATTTCCGAAACCTACTCCAAAAGAATAAAGGCAGCTTATGAAAAAAGTTATAAGAACGTTTTGAATGTTTAAATCATCTCCTAAACAAGCTGAAAATATTACTGTAAAAATCATAGAAATCTTAAACGAAACAATGGTTCCGCTTTTTAGATCTGCATATGTATTTCCATTATCTTTCATTATAATCAGCTTAAATTAGTTTTTATTTTTTGCAGTTTTTTTGTGCCTCCAAAGCTCTTTCCAATCCCCATTTTGGAGAAAATTGAGTTTCAGGTTTAAAAGTACCAAAAAGTTCGATAGCTTTATCAACTTGTACACACAGTGGTTTTGTATCAACACCTGTCCATTTTGCGCCGCCTAATTGATAATCTGCTTCTCCAAAAACGGCTCTCGGATTGTTTGGATCTATTGCTTTTGCTTTTGCGTAAGCTTCCATTACTTTACCAGAATATTTCATTCCGTTTGTCATTGGATCAGCTACAACATATCCTGTATAAATCAAAGCCTGCAAAACATATAACTCGGCATTGTTTTGATCTTTTATTATTTCCTTATCTAAAGCATCTTGTGCCTTTGTCAATAACATATCAATTTTCGTTTTGTCTTTTTCCGTAAAAACTGCTGTTGTATTAATTAAGGCAACATAATAATTGGGTAAATAGCTGGTTTTATCAGCTGCAGCTATTCTTTCAAACATTGCCGAAGCTTCAGCATTTTTTCCTTCCTTCCAAAGCCCGAAAGCTTTACCCATTCCTTGTTCAAATTGTGTTTGTGCAGATAATAAACTACAGATAAATAATGTAAAGGCTGTAATAATTTTGGTCATGATTTCTTTGTTTTAAAGTTATTTTTAGTTTTTATGTTCTGAGATCTAAATCTCTACGTTTTTTTATTGATGATTAAAACTCTGATTATTAATTTATACGTCAAAAGTATGCTGGTTTTTAGTCTTATAAAATTAAATGATACTGAGTTGTCGAATTTAGCTACTGAATTGTTTTTTTAGTATCTAAAATAAATATATTAGAACCTAATACCTATAAATTTTTCAACTGATTGTCATTCTTATTCTTACTAATGGTCCAGAAGAAGCCTAAGAAGAAAAAGCGGTCTGCAGTTGGCACGACAGCCTGTCTTTGGTAAACTCCATTTGCATCCGGTAGCTTTGCGTAATCGTAACCAAAAACGTTTTGACTTCCTAATATATTTGAAACTGAGAAATACAGGATTTTTTGTGTTGTTAACAAATACGCCCAGTTAAAACTCAAACTGTTATATGATTTTGTTTTTCCGTTCATGAACTGCGTTTGGTTCGGGTCATTATAGGGACGTCCGGAACTATAACTGTTTGTAAAACCAATTTGCGATTTCCAATCGGTAATAAAATATTTAGTTACAATTGACAAACTATGATTCCCAATAAAACCCGGAGTGGACATTTTTGGAAAATTTTTATATTGCCTTTCTGAATCGATGTATGAATAAGAAATCCAATATTCTAAGTTTTTGTATAAATTACTGTCTCTCCAAAATAAATCGAGTCCCTTTGCATATCCAGATCCATTATTATTGAAAACCGAATTATAAGCGATATCTCTTGTATCATATTGAACTAAATTACTATAATCTTTATAATATGCTTCGGCTCTAAAAGTCTGTCCGGGTTTTGTAAATTGATAGTTTAAGATATAATGTCTTGCCTTTTCACTTTCAAATTGGTGGTATTTTGAATATTTGATGTAATCAACAACCGGTGTTTGTGTAAAATCTCCGTAAGCAAAAGAAAACTGACTGCTCTTTGAAATTTTATAAGCAATGGATGCTCTCGGTGCAATATTGGTTTCATTAAGCAAACTGTTATTTGAAAGCCTGAAACCAACTTTTGCAGCTAAATTTTTAGAAAACAAAATATCTCCTTCTGTATAAAAAGCAGCAATGTTTGAATCATAGCCATTTGAAGTCTGGATATTGGCATTATTATCAAAATTTTCATTGAATTTGGTAATGAAATAATCAGCCCCAAAGGATAATTTAAAATAATCTGAAACACTTTTTCTTAATTTTAGTTTCAATTGTGCTGCATTCTCATCATTATCAACATCATTTACATCATATTTGATTTTGTTTACACTGTATCCATAACTAATCCCTGATGTTAATTGCCAGCCTGTTCCAAAAGTTCCTTTGTAAGACGCATTAAGATAGAAATTATTATTGTTTAAATCGGTTCTGATTTTGTCTTCGAAATTGATATTTTTCTGATTCAGATCAAATTTAGAAGCATCGAAAGCTGCATATAATTTAAAAATTCCGTTTGTAAAATGATATCGATAAACGGTTTCTCCGGATAAGGACTGATAAGGACTATTCCAATCTACATTTTGTGGAATCACTGCCTGATAAGGTGCCAGATTAATGTAAGCCGTATTCACACTCAACGAGCTTTTTTTCCATTTCTGTGTGTTTCCTAACCCTAAACCAACAGTCATTAAAGCAATTTCGGTTTTGTTCATATCAGGTTCATCCTGAGTATTCAGCAATAAAACACTGGATAAAGCTTCGCCATACTCGGCCGAATAACCTCCTGTTGAAAAAGCAATTCCGCTGAATAAAAAAGGAGAAAATCTTCCTCGGGTTGGCAAATTATTGGTTGTTGCTCCGTACGGCTGAGCTACACGAATCCCGTCAACAAAAGTCTGGGTTTCGCTGGCTTCTCCACCACGAACAAATAAACGCCCGTCTTCTCCAACTGTTTGGGTACCAGGCAAAGTCTGCAGAGCTGCAATAATATTTCCGGCAGAACCGGCAGTGGTTACAATATCTAAAGGTTTTAAAACTGAAACTCTCGCTTTATCGCCGGATTCTAAAGTTCCTGCAGTGATGACAACTGCATCAAGCGCATTTACATTTTCTCTTAGTTTAACCGTTTGATCTTTAAAATTGGTAACATCTATTTCTTTTTTGAATGTTTCGAAAAGTAAAAAGCTTACTACTAAAAACTTATTTCCTGTTTCAGTAGTTTCAAAAGAGAATTCTCCCGTTTCAGAACTCGTTGCCCCATCGTAAGTACCATCTAAATAAATATTAGCACCTGCAACCGGTTTTCCTTTTTGATCCAGAACTTTTCCCGAAATAGTACTTTGAGCCAGAATAAAAGCTGTGAAAAATAAAAAAGGTATCGTTAAAAATAATTTGGTTTTCATATCTTCTTTTGGTTTTGATGAAGCAAATGTATTTTAACTATTCTTGTTAAAAAATATTAAATAACCCAATTGTAGAATTTTGGGGATGAGTTGTAAAATACTAATTTGTATCTTAGCTTTTGTTTCCTTCAAATATAAAAAGCTAATGAATATTGCCATAGCACAAATAAAACCAGTCAAAGGAGACATTCCTGCCAACATTGAAAAACACATCACTTTTATTAACCTTGCCGCTGTATTAAAAGCTGATTCCATTTTTTTTCCGGAACTTTCTTTAACAGGATACGAACCTGAACTTTCAAAAAATCTGGCCGTAGATATAAATGACAATCGTTTTGATGAATTTCAGGAACTAAGTGATTTGAAAAGTATTGCTATTGGAGTTGGAGTTCCAACAGTCAGTAAAACCGGAATTCGAATCAGCATGATTATTTTTCAATCTAAACAGCCAAGAACAATTTACTCAAAACAGCAGCTTCATGAAGATGAATTTCCTTATTTCGAAAGTGGAAATCAACAGATTTTAATCAATCAAAAAATTGCGCCCGCAATTTGCTACGAAAGTTTACAAATTAATCATGCTGAAAAAGCGGTTGATCAGGGAGCACAAATTTATATTGCAAGTGTTGCCAAGTCGCAAAACGGAATTAATAAGGCGTATGAACATTACCCAAAAGTTGCCAAAAAATATAAAATGACCGTTTTAATGTCAAACTGCGTTGGTGAATGCGATAATTTTGTGAGTGCTGGTTTTAGTTCTGTCTGGAACAAGGAAGGAAAACTAATTACTCATTTTAACAATGAACAGGAAGGCATAATCATTTTTAACACTGAAACAGAAAAAGTTACAAAACAAACTATTTAAGCAAATTCATTTTTTTATACCTTTAAATAGCAAAACAAACAAAAAAGTATCCATATGTCAGAAAGCAAAAGAATTTCAAATCTGTATCAATCTATTTATAATGGAAATCCGTGGCTTGAAGTCACTTTGGCACATACTTTAACAGATGTAACTGCCGAACAGGCTTACAGAAAAATAAATCCAAATCTCAATACGATTTGGGAAATTGTCAATCATCTTATCCAATGGAGAAGAAATATTTTAAAACGTGTACAGGGGGAAGTGATTACCACTCCTGACCATAATTATTTTGTGCCTGTTTTAGATCCGTCCGAAGCTGCCTGGGAGCAATCTCTTCAAAATCTGGCAAAATCACAGGAAGCCTGGAATGCTTTTTTTGAAGGTTTTGATGATGCTGATCTGGCAAAAATATACGCTAACAATAATCATACGTATTACGAACATATTCACGGAATTATTCAGCATGATGTTTACCATTTAGGACAGATTGTTATTCTGAAGAAAATACTTTAATCGTTAAAGAAACATTATGAAAAACTCCCTTTTTATTTTTGTTTTTTTCTTATTCAGCTTAATTAGTTTCTCCCAAGAAACAGAGATTAAGTTTGATGAGAAGCTTGCAAAATCCCTCAATGCCGACGAGTACGGAATGAAAAAATATGTCTTTTGTCTTTTAAAATCGGGAACCAATACCACGGTTTCCAAAGAAGAAAGTAAAAAATTGTTTGAAGGCCACATGGCAAACATTAATAAATTAGCCAAAGAAGGAAAACTGGTTGTAGCCGGTCCGTTTATGAAAAATGACAGAAACTACAGAGGGATTTATATTTTTAATGTAGAAACTATAGAAGAAGCCAAAACGCTTGTTGCTACTGACCCTGCCATAAAAGCCAATTTGCTTGAAGCTGAATTAACACCGTGGTATTGCACCGCAGCTTTGCAGGAAACCGTAAAGATACACGAGAAAATTGCCAGGACGAAAATGTAATTATGAAGACAGAAAAAGAAAAAATGATAAGCGGTGAATATTACAACGCTTTTGATCCCGAATTAGTAAAAGGGCGCCGTGCTGCAAAAATCTTGCTTCATAATCTGAATGTAAAAGAATACCGCATTACCAAAAAAGCAAAAGAAATTTTGGCAGCATTAATTCCAAATGCCGGATCAGGCTTTTACATTGAACCGCCTTTTCATTGTGATTACGGCTATAATATTTTCTGCGGCGACAATGTCTATTTTAATGTCAATTGTGTTGTTTTAGACTGTGCACCTATAACCATTGGATCAAATGTATTTATTGCCCCGAATGTTCAAATTTACACTGCATCACACCCACTTGATGCTGAATTAAGAAAAACATTAGAAAATGCTTATCCGGTTACAATTGGAGACGATTGCTGGATTGGCGGAAACGCTGTAATTTGTCCGGGTGTAACAATTGGCAAAGGATCTGTTATTGGTGCAGGGTCTGTCGTTACAAAAGATATTCCTGACAATTCGTTAGCTGTTGGAAACCCCGCCAAGGTAATTCGTAAATTAAATCAGGAATCTGAATCAAATATATAATGCTTACCTTAAACAAAGTTCACCACATTGCTATTTTATGCTCTGATTATCAAAAATCTAAAACTTTTTATACCGAAATTTTAGGATTAACTATTATTAGAGAAATATACCGCGAAGAACGTCAATCTTACAAACTCGATTTAGCCTTAAACGGCACTTACATTGTAGAATTATTTTCATTCCCAAATCCACCCAAAAGGCCTTCAAGACCCGAAGCTGTTGGTTTACGTCATTTGGCTTTTGAAGTTATTAATTTAGAAGAAACAGTTACTTTTTTAAATACTAAAAACATCGAATCAGAACCTATAAGGGTTGATGAAACTACCGAAAAACGATTTACTTTTATCGCTGATCCTGATTTATTACCAATAGAATTCTATGAAAGATAATAACCTTTATGGTAATTATTTCCTGTGAGATATTTCATCGTCATGCTAACAAAAGCATACTGAAAGATTTTTCTTATATTCGCAATTTTAACATAATATACTGAGTATTTTTTATTAAAAACCGAATATGATTATCTAATTTTGTAATCCACATAAAAATATTGTGGTTTACAAATTTACTTACTGATGAACAAAACGGCGCAAATCAAGAAAAATCATCAATTTATTAAATTCCGAAAATTAGTTATTGTTTCTATCTTAATTGGCTTTCTTTCTGCCTTTCTCGGAATTTCATTAAAAAAAATAACCGAATATTACGAAGAAATCTTTTTTCATGAAGTATCGGTAAATCCAATTTTTTATATCGTTTTTCCCGTTTTTGGATTATCTGTAATTTATTTTCTAAGACAATATCTTTTTAAGAAAAAAGAAAACAAAGGAATCAAGGAAGTTTTTGAGAGTACAGGTTCAAAATCAAAAAATTTGCCTTCTTATAAAATTCCTTCTCACTTCATCAACGGATTATTAACCGTTATTTTTGGAGGCTCAACCGGAATCGAAGTTTCTACTGTTGTGGCTACAGCGACTATTGGTTCTGTTGCACACGAAAAAGAAAATGTTTTCCGTCAATACAAAACTGAATTAATTTGTGCAGGAGTTGCAGCCGGAGTTACAGCTTTATTTAGTAGTCCAATTGCCGGAATTTTATTTGCACTTGAAGTTATTTCAAGAAAAGTGACCAGAGCATTTATCATATCAAATGTTATAGCGGTATCAATTGCTTTTGGATTGCTTTCAATTCTAAAAGAAGAACCTCTGTTTGCGATTTCAATTACAACCTGGCATTTAAAGGCCATTCCGTATTTTATTCTTTTAGGAATTTTGGCCGGAATGAATTCAGTGTATTTGACTCGCTGTGTTTTGTTTTTTAAATCTCAATTTGGAAAAATCGACACACATTACTACAAAATCATAATAGGATCAGTAGTTTTAAGTATTTCTCTCTTTATTTTTCCGCAATTATATGGTGAAGGGTATCATGCTATTAAAACCAGCTTTATTGCTCCAAACCAAATAATGACATTCACTCTAGCCTTAACTTTTATTGGCATATTGCTTCTTAAACCAATTGTCACTTCCATAACATTAGCTTCCGGGGGTGATGGAGGCGTTTTTGCACCAAGTCTCTTTATCGGTGCTTTTTTAGGATTATTGCTGGCTTCTGTTTTAAATACTTTTTTTCAGATTCATGTAATTCCAGTTAACTTTATGATCATCGGAATGGCTGCCGTACTAAGCGCAAGTATCCACGCACCCTTTACAGCTATATTTTTAGTATGCGGGCTTACAAACGATTACACCTTATTTTTTCCAATTCTGGTAGTTTGTTTAATTTCGAAATACACTGCAAAAATGATTTACCCTTTCACTGTGTATAGTTATTCGCCAAGTTTAGTAAAATAGAAATCATGCCTGTTCAAAAAATAAAAAGAGGATACCGCAAAACACGTTACATTCTTTACAAAGAAACTTTAGTAGATTATAAAGAACACTTTTGGTCTTTTTTAGGCTCATTTGTAGGTATTGGAATCCTGGCTTACATTCAGTCAATACATTTTTCAGGAAATGATGCCGTTTATTTAATTGGTTCATTTGGAGCATCGAGTGTACTTGTTTACGGAATTATTCAGAGCCCGTTTTCTCAGCCCCGTAATCTCGTTGGCGGTCATTTAGTTTCAGCTTTTATTGGTGTCACTGTTCATAAATTTACCCCTGATATTATCTGGATTGCTGCGCCCCTGGCAGTTTCACTTGCTATAATATTAATGCAGATTACTAAAACTTTACACCCGCCCGGAGGTGCAACAGCTCTTATTGCAGTTATTGGTTCTGACAAAATAAAAGACCTGGGCTATATGTATGTCCTTTCTCCGGTATTAATTGGTGTTTTGATTTTGCTTTTTACAGCTTTAATCTTCAACAATATGACTTCGAGCAGAATTTATCCCAGTCATAGCACATATCATAAACATTATCATAAAATTAGAAAAAGATTGAGCAGAAAATAGAATCTTCTTTTTACTAATGTCATCCTGAATGGAATCAAAGTCGTACTAATTAAGTTTTAGAATTTTACCTCAACTTAGACTGACAATGAAAAATCTTTTCAACAAATCGTAATTCATAATTCGTATTTCATTTTTTATATTTTACCTTTGGCTTTTCAAAAAATACAACGATTATGGTTTATAAATTTAGAGTAATTCTGGACGCCGAAGAAGATATTTTTAGAGACATCGCAATTCTTGAAGATGATACTCTTGAGGATCTACACAATGCAATCTTCAACGCTTTTGGTTTTGACGGATCAGAAGTAGCTTCGTTTTACACTTGCGACGATACCTGGAATCAGGAGGATGAAATTCCACTTTTTGATACCGGAGATATTCCAGGCGAAATAAGAACTATGAATGATTATCCATTATCTAGTATCTTAGACAAAGAAAATACTAAAATTATCTATGTTTACGATTTCATCAGTATGTGGACTTTCTTAGTTGAATTGGCTGCGATAGAAGAAGAATCTGTTGGGGCAATTTATCCTGAAACATTATTTTCACACGGAGAAATGCCGGATGAAGCCGGAGAAAAAAACTTCGAAGCCGATATGCATGACGATATTTACGGAGAATTTGAAGACGATTTAGACGAAGACGATCTTGATATGTTTGAAGGCGACGACAGCTTTGAAGATTTTGGATTTGAGGAGAATTGGAATTAGTTTTTTTAGGGGCAAAGGTTCAGAGGAGCAAAGTTTAAAAGTTTTTTATTAAAAAGAAAACTTAGTCAAACATGTAAGAATATTTTTATTTTTGTATTTATTTTTTTTTAAATACAAAATATGAAGACATTTAGAGACCTTTTGATTTGGCAGAAATCAATGAACCTAGTTACCGAAATTTACCAATTAACACATTCATTTCCGAAAGAAGAAATTTATGGCCTATCTTCACAAATTAGAAGATGTTCCATATCAATACCGAGCAATATTGCTGAAGGATATGGAAGAGATGGAAATAATGATTATTTGAGATTCCTTAATATTTCAATTTCATCATTATTCGAAATGCAGACTCAACTGGAAATTTCATTCAATTTAAAATATATAACAGAGAGTCAATTCAATAAAACAAATGGAGAAAGTAGAGAAATAGAGCGAATGTTAAGTTCTTTTATCAGAAAGATAAAAGACAGGAAATAAACCTTTGTCCCTTTGAAACTCTGCAACTCTGAACCTAAAATATATGATCAACTTATTCAACACCCACATCGAGACTCTTGCGATTCACCGCGTAGGAAACAAAAGCCGTAACGAAGCGATTTTTTTATCGGAACAGCCATTTAATTTAAATGATGAAATTGTGCCTTTGATAAAAGAGTACTTTTTTAAGCCTTTTAGAGAAAAAGAAGAAAACTATTATCAGTTTGCACACGAAGTCGATCTGGATTACAACGACATGTTTAAATATGCTACGGAAATTTTCAATAATCCAGGCAATTTACAAGAGATTTCAAAAAAAATTACCACACATTTATTCGAACAGTCCAATCATCCACACATTAAAAATGGAGAGGTTTATGTCACGTATTTAACCAATTTAAGTATTGACAATAATGTTGTTGATGCTATTGGGATTTTTAAAAGCGAGCTGCAAGCCGATTTTTTACAGTTTGAAGAAAAAGACAGTAATCTCGAAATGATTTTACAACAGGGAATCAACCTAAGCAAATTAGATAAAGGATGTTTGATCTTTAACTATAAAAAAGAAGAAGGATACAAAATCCTCACTGTCGACAGTAACCGCTATGATGCACGTTACTGGTTAGAGCACTTTTTATCTGTTGATGCTTTTGAAGATGAAAATTTCATTACCAAAAAATATTTAAAATTCTGTCAAAACTTTGCAAAAGACGTGGTTTTACCGGCAGAAGACAAAAAAGAAGAAGTTATGTTCATGAACCGTTCTGTGAATTATTTTGCTAAAAATGATCAATTTGAAGAGCAAAATTTCCTAAATGAAGTACTGGACAATCCTGATTTAATTCCTGAATTTAAAAACTATAAAGTTGATAAAGGAGAAAAATACAGCATCGAGGATGTAACCTCATTCCCTATTGCCAATGCAGCTGTTTCTGACGCCAGAAAATCGATTAAAAATGTAATTAATCTGGATACTCACATTCAGATTAAAATGGATTTCATTAATCCTGAAAGCGCTGAGAAATTTGTTGAAAAAGGCTGGGATGAAGAAAAACAAATGTATTACTACTTAGTGTATTTCAATAAAGAAGAAAAAAGCTAGGAAGCTATTCATTTTCTATTTGCTTACTTAAAATAAAAAACGGAAATTATAAATATAATTTCCGTTTTTTTTATAGTTCAATTTTATTTTTCAGATATTCAAGCATTTGTAATGTTATAGGCTTGGAGAGAAAATCAATAATAATAGGATATTTTTTTGCTTTCGCTAAATCTTCAGGATTAATTGTAGAGGACAAAACTATAACATTTACCGAATTAAATTCATCGTAATCAGAAGTGGTAAAATGATCTAGAAACTCCCAGCCACCCATGATCGGCATATTTAAATCTAGAAAAATTAATTGTGGTATTTTTACTGGCTGATCTTTGCTATACTTTAATGTATTAAAAAATGACAACGCTTCTTCGCCATTTTGAGCTGTACTGATCAAATCAGAAAAACCTGCCTTTGAAATCACCTTTTTAGACAGCATCAATGTAATAGGATCGTCATCAATACATAAAATTTGTTCCAACATAACTTATTTTTTAAATGATATGATAAATGAGGTTCCTTTGTTTACCTCGCTTTCAACACTAATTGTTCCCCCCATGGTTTCAACTTGAGATTTTACAAGATACAAACCAAGGCCTTTACTATCGGGATAATTATGAAATCTTTGATACAGTCCAAAAACTTTATCACCATTTCTTTCTAAATCAATTCCGATTCCATTATCAGTAAAAGTCAAAAAAACTCTTTGATCAATCTCTTCAGCTGTTATAGAAATTTTTAATTTTCTATTCTCAGATTTATATTTTATGGAATTCGTTAACAAATTTAGTAATATACTTTCAATATATGCCTTATTGGTATTAAGTAAAGGGACTTTATCTAATTTAAGTTTTATTATTGGCTTATGTGCTTCTATTTGAAAGGATAACTGACCAAACACATTTTCAAAAACCTCGCTCAAAGAAACCATCTCTTTTTGCATCGAAGGATTATCTTTTATAATGATCACTTTTACTAAATCATTAATCGTTTCATTAAGAAGGTGTGTCGACTTATAAAAACCGCCTAATATCTCTTCTAACTCAGGATTTTCAACAGGAATATCCTCTATTAAGTTTAACAGCCCCATCAAGTTAGATAACGGAGCTCTTAAATTATGTGACGTGATATAAGAAAACTGTTTTAAATCCTTATTATTTTGAGTCAATTCGCGGATTAATTGCTCTTTTTCAGTTTCTAATTTTCTTTCTTCAGTAATATCCTGTTGAATAGATATCCAATGAGACAATACCCCTTCAACAGTAAAAATTGGAATCATCGAAAAACGCACCCAATATTCTCTTTTGTTTTTACTGTAACTTATCGTTTCGATTAAACATTCCTGTTCTTCTTTGATCGCTTTTAATACTTTTTTTAAAGCTTCAGAATCAGAATTAGGACCTTTAAAAACATTTGGCGACTGCCCTAAAATTTCATCGGATTCATATCCTGACATTTTAGTGAAAGCAGGATTTACATAAACAATTCTAGGAATTTTACCATCTGTAGAATTTGCTTCGGTAATCAAAATAGAATCTTTAGATTGTGTAATTACTGTTTCTAACAGTTTAAGCCTTTGTTCTTCTTCTTTTTGTTTTGTAATATCCTGAATAGCTCCAATCATTCTGATACCTTTACCATTATCGTCTTTTAAAAGAAAGCCTCTGTCCAAAACATATTTATAAGTACCATCGGCACATCTAAAACGGTATTGATCTTGCCATTTTTCAGTTTTAAGTTCAATAAACGAATATAATCTGACAGACATTTTTATAGTATCTTCAGGATGAATTTTATCAAACCACCATTTCGAAGTCATACCTACTTCTTCCTGTTTATATCCAAAAACATTTTCGATTCCTTTATTCCACGTAATGTAATCTTCCGGAATCCTCCAATCCCATATAGTATCACTGGTGGCTTTTGCAACGATATCATACTTTTCATTAGATTTCTTGATTTCTTCATTAGCAGATTGCATTTTTTTCAAAATAGCAATATTTCTACTTTCATTTTTCGATAAAATATAATTAAAAATTAGACCTGTAAAAAATATAAAAGCAATATCCTTTACAAAACTAAAATAAAAGAATTCTGTTTTTAAAGCATAGTAAACTAGAAATTTATGACATAGGATTGCCATAAATAACGAAAAGATAATATAGATCAGTATAATTTGTTTGGGTTTACTTTTCATCACTCAAATATAGGAAAATTAACCAAATTGAAATGCTTTTAAAGCTATAGAATTTTTAAGTATACATTAAACTAATTCGTTGGCATTACGTAAACTATCTGCAAAACGTTTTTTATATCAAAATAAAGTGTACCTTTGCACCCATTAAAAATCTCAGATGGAATCTATTAGAAACATTGCAATTATTGCCCACGTCGATCACGGTAAAACCACTTTGGTTGATAAAATTATGTATCACTGTCAATTATTTCGTGAAAACGAAAACACAGGTGATTTAATTCTTGATAATAACGATTTGGAGCGTGAAAGAGGTATTACAATTACTTCAAAAAACGTATCTGTTCAATATAAAGGAACGAAAATCAATATTATTGACACTCCTGGTCACGCCGATTTTGGAGGTGAAGTAGAACGTGTACTTAACATGGCCGATGGTGTATGTTTACTAGTGGATGCTTTTGAAGGTCCGATGCCACAAACTCGTTTCGTTTTACAAAAAGCGATTGATTTAGGTCTTAAGCCTTGTGTAGTTATCAACAAAGTTGATAAAGAAAACTGTACTCCTGAAGAAGTTCACGAAAAAGTTTTTGACTTAATGTTTGAATTAGGGGCTGAAGAATGGCAGTTGGATTTTCCAACAGTTTATGGTTCTGCTAAAAATAACTGGATGTCCGATCATTGGGAAAACGTAACTGATAATGTTGAAGCATTATTGGATATGGTTGTTGACAATGTGCCAGCTCCTAAAGTTTCTGAAGGAACACCACAAATGTTGATTACTTCTTTAGATTTCTCTGCATTTACAGGTCGTATTGCTATCGGACGTCTTGAAAGAGGTATTTTAAAAGAAGGTATGCCAATATCTTTGGTAAAAAGAGACGGTACTGTAACAAAATCAAGAATTAAAGAATTACATACTTTTGAAGGTCTTGGCCGTAAAAAAGTTACAGAAGTAATTGCTGGAGATATTTGTGCTGTTGTAGGTATTGAAGGTTTTGAAATTGGAGATACTATCTCTGATCATGAAAATCCTGAAGGATTAGCATCTATTGCTATCGATGAGCCTACAATGAGTATGTTATTCACAATTAATGACTCTCCTTTCTTTGGTAAAGAAGGTAAATTTGTAACTTCTCGTCATATTAGAGAGCGTTTGACAAAAGAATTAGAGAAAAACTTAGCGATGAAGTTAGGTGAAACTGATTCTGCAGATAAATTCATGGTTTTTGGTCGTGGTGTACTTCACTTATCTGTTCTTATTGAAACAATGAGAAGAGAAGGTTACGAGCTTCAAATTGGTCAGCCACAAGTTATCATCAAAGAAATCGATGGTAAAAAATGTGAGCCAATTGAGGAATTGACAATCGATTTACCAGAATCACTTTCTGGAAGAGCAGTTGAGTTCGTTACTATGCGTAAAGGTGAAATGCTAAGTATGGAAACTAAAGGTGACCGTATGATTGTGAAATTTAATATTCCATCACGTGGAATTATTGGATTGCGTAATCAATTGCTTACTGCTACTGCTGGTGAAGCTATTATGGCACACCGTTTCATTGGATATGAGCCTTACAAAGGTGAAATCGCAGGACGTAACAAAGGTTCTTTGATTTCTATGGAAAAAGGAAAAGCTATTCCTTATTCTATTGATAAATTACAGGATCGTGGTAAGTTTTTTGTTGAACCAAATGCCGAAATTTACGAAGGCCAGGTAATTGGAGAAAATTCTCGTGGTGATGATATGTGTGTAAACGTAACGAAAGAGAAAAAACAATCTAACGTTCGTTCTTCTGGAAATGATGAAAAAGCCAGAATTATCCCTCCAATTATTTTCTCATTAGAGGAAGCTTTAGAGTACATTCAAAAAGATGAATATGTTGAGGTTACACCAAAATCTATTCGTTTGAGAAAAATCTATTTGACAGAAACTGATAGAAAAAGATTTAAATTCTAATATTTTAAATTTCAATATTAAAAATCCCAAATTCCTAACTTAATGGAATTTGGGATTCTTTTTTTTAAAGATATTCCTTATTGGAATTAATAAATTTCAATAAGTTATCTTTTCAATAAAAATTACTTTAGCTTCACAACCCTGAATTTTAGCAGGTTGTGTCACTGTAAGAATTGCGTAATAACTAAATTTTTCTACAAATGTTTTTTTTGAAATACAATTATTTTTCTATGCGAAACTGAAATTGAAACCTCGTAACAAAACAATTACAAATCTCTGTTTTTTAATATTTTATATGAAAAATAAACAAATAAGAATGTCCAGATTAAGACAATTAAAACTGAAAAATAATTAACACTGTAATCAATATTGTTCTCATAACCAATTTGATTCTGAATATTTTTTATCATTGATAATCTCGGGAACGGAAGCAAAATCAAGTTTGACATGGCCTCTAAAGGAAGAAACTGTGTAATGATATAACCTTTAGTGCTGTCTGGAAATATTTTAAATACTAAAAGACCTTTTATAATTCCTTCAAAAATACTCCAAACCAAAAGAAAACCTAATGCAAAAGCAGAACGCTTTACTAAAATCCCAAGAAACAAACAGAAAGAAAAGAAACCGGTAAGCTTTACAAAAAAAGCCAACAGATAATCTAAATCTGTGAAGATAATTCCAAACTCAGTATAGGATGAAAAACATAATCCTAAAATCAAGGTCATTACAAAAACAAAAATTGTTGAACAAAAAGCAAAAACCACAACAGTTAAGAATTTTGACAAAACAAATTCTCTTTTACTTAAACCATCAATCAGGTTTTGTTTTAAAGTACCATAACTATATTCATTCGCCATCATAGAAACAATTACAATTGCGAGAAAAAATTTCAGCCAGGCAGCTATATAGGTGTTAAAATGCCATATAAATGGAAAGTTAAAAATTCCCATTTCGGCTAAATGAAATTTAAAAACACCTAAATCAAATTTTATCGAAGCAATTAATGCTATAAATGAAAGCAGAATAAAATAAATTAATGTCAGCACTTTACTGGCTTTGTTTTTCCAGATTTTTTGTAATTCTATAGAGATAAGTCTGTTCATAGTTAGTTGTTTTGAACGGTGGCGTTTTTTGTTAATTCTAAAAATTGGGCTTCTAAACTATTTTTGCGTTTCACCAAATGGCTCAATGCAATATTTTTTGAAAACAGAAATCTATTTAACTCGGAAGCAGATAATTCTGATTTTAAGTAAACCAAAAATTTACCCTCCTCTTCAGTTATTCTGTCAATTGCAGGATGCTCATTCAAAATAGTCTTCAAAGCTTCATTATTCTCAGACTGAATTTCAAAGAAACCTTCATTTGCAGACATTCCGTCAACAGATCCTGAATATAGCATCTCCCCTTTTCGTAAAACAACTACATGCGAACAAACTTTTTCAACTTCATCTAATAAATGCGAAGCCAGTAAAATAGTGGTTCCCTGAGAAGCAACTTTTTTAATAATATCCCGAATCTGATGAATTCCCTGTGGATCTAAACCATTTGTGGGCTCATCTAAAATTAAAATTTCCGGATCATTTAAAAGTGCAGAAGCAATAGCCAGACGCTGCTTCATTCCTAATGAAAAAGTACTAAACTTACTATTCTTTCTTTCAGTCAAACCAACTAAGTCAAGCTTTTCATAGATTTTAGAATAATCAATACTTTTTATTTTACAAACCAGCCTTAGGTTTTCTTCTGCAGTCATATAAGGATAAAAATTAGGGCGTTCTATTATTGCACCTACTTTTCTCAACGCTTCATGAGTTTGCATTTTACCGCCAAACCAACTGTAGTTACCTGATGTTCGGTTTACAACATTCAGAACAATTCCCAAAGTTGTTGATTTTCCGCTTCCGTTTGGTCCTAAAATACCATAAACGCGTCCTTTTTGTATTTCAAAAGATATATTTTTCAAGGCTTGAATTCGCCCATATCTTTTATGAAGATTCTCAATTGTAAGTATGGTTTCCAAATTTATTTCAGTTTTAGTTTTTAGTAAGACGTTTCAACTGGATTTTTGTTACTCCTAAATATAAATTAATGTAAATTTGCATTAAAGATATTGAAAATGAGCGAGCCTTTAATGCTGTTAAAAAAACCTTCTTACCCTTTAACGCAATCACTTTTAAGCTATTTAGAACGATACGAACGTATCTCGAAAGTTTCTGTGTTTTATGATGACTTATTACGCTTTTCAGGCTCTGTTAATGTTTACGACAAAAATGATATTGATACCTTGTGGATAAGGGTTTATTATAATGAATTTGAAAGAAATGAAATCGACCTCAATTTAAAAAAAATCTACTCTCTTTTACATTCAGACGGAAACAGTGAGATTATTCAATTTTTAAACATTGATGCAATTGATTATTGTACTTTTGGAAATTCCAAACCTTTCCGAATAAAAGTTCGAAATATTCTTAATGACAATTATGTCCATTTTTACATTAAAAAAGCAGATGCTTCCCGAATTTACGGACTGGAATTAGAAGACATTTTATCGCCTGATAAAATCAACTTTCTGGTCTATAAGGACACTTTAATAGAAGAACATATTATAGGTATTCCGGGTGATGTTTTTATGGATACCTTATTAGACACTTGTAGCGAAACCGAAAAATCACAAATCGCAAAAGAATTTGTAAAATTCAACGAGCGGTGTATGATCAGGCTTTTAGGCGACATGCGTGCTTACAACTATGTAATTGTGCCTATTCATGATTTTGACCAGGTAGTCTACAAAATTCGTCCAATAGATTTTGACCAACAATGTTATGAAGGAAATTTCAAGGTATATCGTCCTCAGTTTTTTAAGGAAAATTATCCAATGATAAAACTGATTAAGGAAAAACTTGAAGAACGTTCTATTTTTCAATACAAAGACGAAGAACGGGCTATTTTAGCAAAACGCATCCACTCTGCCGAAAACAGAATTAAAAAACTCCTGAATATAATGTGTCACGACACTATATCTACAGAAGAGCATTTAAATCAGCTAAAAATGGAATTGTATCGTTATACTAATGATATGAAATTTAAAAATGCCAAATCCATGGGACACATCATGCATGCCGCATTCGAATTTATAACGCGTAATTTTAAAAACACCAATTTGGTTTAAAAATAAATACAACCTATGAAAAAGTTTTTTTTGTTTGGAATTTCTATAGTTTTATTAGCTTGTCAACAACAATCCAATACTGATTTAAAAACGCTTTATTCACTTCCAAAAAAGTTAAAGGAAGTCTCCGGCATTACTTATTTTCCTGAAACCAATATGATTTACACCTTGGAAGACAGTGGTAATAAAAATGAAATTTACGCTATCAATTCAGAAGGAAAATTAGAGAAAACTATCTCTATTACAAACGCACAAAATGTAGATTGGGAAGATATTACAAAAGACAAAGAGGAAAATATTTACATCGGTGATTTTGGTAATAATGATAATGAACGTCAGGATTTGTGTATTTACAAAGTAGCAAAAGCAGAGTTAAGCAAAGAAATTGCAGTTTCTGAGTATAAAGTTTCTTTTTCATATCCTGAACAGACAGAATTTCCGCCTAAGAAAAAAGAACTATTCTACGATGTTGAAGGTTTTTTTGAATACCAAACTTACTTTTATCTCTTTACTAAAAACCGAAGCAAAGGTTTTGACGGAACTGCTTTTATTTATAAAATAAAAAATGCTCCCGGAACTCAAAAAGCTGTTAAAATAGGCGAATTTAAAACTTGTAACAATTACAATCATTGTGTTTTAACCAGCGCAACGATTAGTCCTGACGGAACAAAAATAGCGTTATTAAGTCACGATAAAATTGTTTTATTTAAAGATTTTAACGGTGATTCTTTTAACAAAGGTTCTCAAACAGAAATTGCTTTAAACCACTTTTCACAAAAAGAAGCTGTTGTTTTTAAAGACAATAATACTTTATTAATTGCTGATGAAAAGACAAATAAAATTGGCGGTAATGTTTACGAATTAAGACTGAAGTAACTTATTATTTATTTTTAATAGCTCCAATTAATATTTTGGAAAATATGCTTATGAAAAAAATCACGTTAGTCATTCTCTCACTTTTTTGGTCCTTATCTTACTTTTCTCAAAATAAAATTATAATAAATAATCAGGCAACTCATTTTAACATCAAAAACAATAGTGACAGTATTGACTTTATTGTAGTTGATACTGTTTTAAATTTAAAAAAACCGATTTTCTTATTTTGCCAGGGCTCTTTACCTATCCCTCTATTTGTAAAACCTGAGAAAGAGCCAATGTGGATGATTGGAGGCGGAATCACTAATTTTGATATCGAAGAAATAAAAAGAAATTATCATTTAGTGGTAATTTCAATGCCTAAGACTCCTGTAATTGTTGAAGAAAAAAATCTAAGCGAATCGTATTGCTATATTCCAAATCCTAAAACACCTGAAGAATTCGATAAAGAGTATATGGAATCTGACTATTTGGAAATGTATCAAACTCGTGCTAATACAGTATTAAAGTATTTACGTAAACAAAAATGGGTAGATAATTCCCAACTAATTGTAGCTGGTCATTCTCAAGGTTCAAAAGTAGCGACAGCAATTTCGATTTCAAATAAAAATGTAACTCATTTAGGCTTATTTGGAGCCAATCCTTTTGGAAGAATTGACCAATTGATACGAAATTACAGAAAAGAAGCAGAGGCAAAAAAAATTACCTGGAAAGAAGCCGATGAAAAAATTAACGATAAATACCAAATGTTTCGGGATGCTTACAATAATGATTCTATAAAAAAAGATCCTACTTTATTAGCTTGGAAATCTTTTTCAAAACCTCAGATTAATGATTGGCTAAAAATTACCATTCCAACTTATCTGGCTTATGCTACAAACGATATCGCTTCCGACTTATGTGATTTAGTTCCTTTGTTTTATATTCAGAATTCTAAAAATAATTTGACTTATAAACGATACCTAAATGTAGAGCACAACTTTTATGAAGTAAACGAAGACGGCAGCGTAAATTATGAAAAAGAACATTGGTCGGAAGTGATGAGTGCTTTTGTAAAATGGACTTTACAAAAGCACTAAAACTCCAAATTTTTTCTTTAAAAGCTATAAGCTGCTCCAAAAACTACTCTTCCAGGCTCATCTGGTGATTGAAAATAGGAGATTCTGGCAGTTAAAACATTAATAGCATTTAACCATAGTCCTCCCCCATAATCCTGGTGCCATTTTTTAGAGTTTTCTCCATCAAACCAAACTCTTCCGTAATCAAAACCACCTAAAATTCCATAGGTTAAAGGTGCAACGGTACGATGAATTTTACCAATACTCAGCCTCAAATCTGTACTTTGAGAAAAGTATGAATGTCCTAGAAAACGTTCATTTCTATAACCTCTTAAATCAGAATCCCCTCCTAAAGAAGCACCGTGATAAAAGTTAAAATTATTATTTAAAACAGCTTTGCCCTTTAGAGATGTTGCCAAAACCAATTTTCCGTTATGATCAATTTTATGTGTGAAACCTAAAATACTTTCAAGTGTTGGAAAATTTTGCTCAGTATCAGTTAAATTTGTCGTCCACATACCCGAAATCATAAAATACATTCCCAAGGTTGGCTTAGCCGCAAAATCAGCATTTTTAAAAACATATTTCACTTTTAAACCTCCGTAATTCTGATTGTCAAATACTTTCGGATTTACTATTCCTGCAACATTAATAAATCTGCCATCAGTTTCTTCAACCGTCATTCTTTGAAAAATCGGCTGCAGGCTAAATTCGCTTCCAAAGCGCCCCACATGCCTTATTGCACCGGAAACATTAAATTTTCTAATGCGAACCCGGTTATAGTCCATTCCAAAGTCATCATCATCGTTTTCAGTTTCATTTCCGTATCCAAAATAATTCATCGCAAAATTTGGCGTTGTGTATTGAGCATCTGCATCAATTACCCATTTCCCTAGCAAACCAGGAAAATGTGCGGTATAATCAAATTCCAAGCCTCCGGTTGCGAAATAATAAAAACCATTAAAAATATGTTTTTGAGTATATGGATTTTGCTTGAAATTATTAACCGTATAATTTAAATTGATACCAACTTTCACACCATCATCAGGATTAAACCCAATATTTGGAAGCCCGGCAATTACATTATACTTTGGCTTTTCATAATTATACAAATTGACATTATAATCATCTGTAAGCTGGGTTCTGGTTTTAGGATCTAAGTTATAAGTATTCTCTTTTGATTTGAAATCATACACAATAACTTTTTTACCATTTTCGACATTATAAGTATCGTTGTTTTGACCACCAATCAAACGAATCTTAATTTTTGACTTTTGGTTTCCAATTACCTGAAAAACATCATTATCATCAAGACCGTAAATCCACAGATTTTTAGTTTTGGCATCAGTTGCCGTTTTGGTGTAAACCAACTCATCCCCTTCTTTTTTCACTCTGTAAACCTGTATCTCTATAGACTTTTTTGCGTTATGATTGATTACAAATTTGTCTTTTTTGTCGGTTCCTGCTATCATTACCGTACGGCTTAGTACGTCAGAATATTCAGAAGCATATTTCTGTAGATCCTTTTTTCTCCTTTTTAATTTATTCTTGATATCTTCAACTGTTCCATCCTGAACTTCTTTAGGCATGTTTTTAAAAGCATTATCAATATCAGCATCTGATAAATTTTCCTGAATAAATTTAGCCTGTTCAATCCAGTCTTTTTCTTCAGTCGTTCTCAGAAAAGCCAAATCCATTGGATAAGGTTCTCTTCCAAGCCATTTTACATTGATTTTATCTCCTTTGAAAGTACGCATATGCCGAAGCGCCGGAATATTCATTAAAAGAGAAAGCAAAGCCCCATCGTATTTTGCAAAAGCCTGATCACGATCACGCGGAATTGGTTTGTAAATGACTTTATCTCCCTTTTTATATTCGCCCCAGCGCCATTGATCACTGTGTCTGTCCCAATCACCAATCAGTATATCAAACAAACGCGCTTTGATGTATTCTTTTTCATCGATAGTGTATTTTTCATCTTTGTGAAGATTTTTCATCATATCCTCTGTACTGATAATATTTGATGGATTTCCAAAATTTTTAGCATCCAGATGATTATCTGCAGGACGTTCTTCGACCATATACAACTGATCTCCAAAGTTAGAATTAAACTCTTTTAAGCCTTCCTGTTTCGGAATATAATATAAAACAGGGTTGGTATGTGAAAGCCCTATCTGATCAGACATACTGGCAATTACAAAAGGAGTATACGGATGAGAGGTGGTATAAAAATCAAGTAAAAAATTCTCTGCGTATGTATTTTGGAAATCGTTCACAACATACTGATCTTTAAAGGCTACAGATTGTAAAAAAACTGTTGCACTTTTTTTCATGCCACGCATCACATATTCCCTCCCTTTTGAGTCTGACATTCTTAAAGAAACAGACTGATGGCCTCCCCCTTCACGAATAGGTTTCAGACCTCCCATTAAAGTATCAATTGTAGCTGTTTTTACTTCTACCGGCATACTGTAATATTTTCTGTAATGCTTACCGAACAAGAATTTATGAAATAAACTTTTATCGGTCATTTCAGAAGAATAGATTGAAGTTTTGATAGTTGACGGAAAATTATTTGAAACATTTGAAGCCCAGTTAAACTCCTTGGCTTTTATGATTTCTTGTTCAAAAAGCATTTTTTCCTTATTATTTTCATTTCCAAAAAATGCCACTTTAGCATCACCACTTTTATATAAAGTCAGGGTTGCATAACCATTTCCGCCATATGAAAAATCAGTTGAATTAATAGCCCTTGCAGCTTCAGATTTTGAACCCGCACCGCTAATAATCTGCTTAATATTTTCTTTACTGATATACTGCAGATTATGATCATGACCGGAAACAACTATCACATTTTTTTGCTTTTGGAGCAGTGTTTTTATTCGTTTTGAATAAATAGTATATTGTTTATTTTGAAGATCCTGCGGACTGGCACCAGATGTTTTTCTGAGTAAATTTATAATCGACCCAATTACCGGTAGCGGAATCTTTTTCTCTAAAGGAAACAACTGCTTTTCCAATGAAAACTGACCCCCATGCGTTCCGTTGCTCATCAAAGGATGATGAATGGCGAGCACCACTGTTTTTTCCTGATTTTTATTTAAAACATTTTCCAATTCATCAAAAAAATCTTCTCTGGTTTTAATGTCACAATTATCATTAATTGTTGGGTGATTATCCCAGTCTTCTAAAAACCATTCACTATCAACAGTTACTAAGGTTATAGTGCTGTCAATTTTTACATCTTCAATTGGACAGGATTTTCTAGGCAGAAACGCTTTTTTATCATTTAAATATTTGGTTACAAAATCAGCTTGGCGTTCCAGTCCTTTGATTCCGTTGTACCAATCGTGATTTCCCGGAATTACAATTGTTTTCCCTTTAAATCCTTTACTTAATTCTAATTGATTTGTTAGTTTTTTTTCTGCCTGAGCAATTTCAGCAGTATTATCGTCTTTAGGAAATCCTTTTGGATAGATGTTGTCTCCTAAAAACAATAAGGTTGCTTTTTTAGTAGACTTTTTAAGTTTTTGATGCAACAGTTCCAGTGTTTGCTGTGCCTGCTCTTCATCAGCATTGCCAGCATCTCCAACTAAATAAAAAGTATGGACAATTTTTATAGTATCTGTTACGTTTTGTGTTTCGTTAGCACTTACATTTTTTCCGTATTGGGCATTTTGCGTTGCACAACAATAAAGAAAAGGTATAGCGACTATTGCCAAAAGACAGTTTTTAATCTTAGCAATAAAATGATTATCCAAAAACAATTTCATAATTTAGTGGTATAAAAATATTCTCTATGAATCTAATAGAACAATCCGAAGATTTCATCAGTAATTTACTCAAAGATAAACTTTCTAATTTATATACTTACCACAATTTTAGCCATACACAAAGTGTGGTAAATGCAACAAAGGAACTGTGTGAAAAAGAAAAAGTAAATACCGATGAAAGGGAATTACTTTTGATTGCTGCATGGTTTCATGATGCCGGTTATACAAAAGGTTATGAAAATCACGAGAACGAAAGTGTAAAGATCGCTTCAGAATTTCTAAAAGAAAGAAATCAATCAGAAGATTTTATAAAAAAAGTAGGGAAACTGATTTCGGCTACAGGTAAAGAATATGTACCAAAAAATCATTTAGAAAAAATAATTAAAGATGCGGACTTCATACACATTATTAGTCCCGAATATACAAGTACGTGTGAATTATTACGCCTGGAATTAAAAAATACAGGTATTGTCGATTTTTCTACTTTGGAATGGGCTACAGAAAATTTCAAGTTTTTAATGACAAAACACCATTTTTACACGGATTATGCCCAAAAAAAATGGCAGCCTTTAAAAGAAAAGAACCTCGTTCGTATTCAGAAAAAAATCAACAAGCAGCAAGCAAAGGAAACTGTTGCAATCGAAGATGAAAACAAAAAGAAAGATAAAGCAGAAAAACCGGATCGCGGTATAGATACTTTGTTTCGGGTTACTTTAGGAAATCACACTCGTTTAAGTGGTATTGCAGACAGCAAAGCAAATATTTTATTATCTGTAAATGCTATTATCATTTCAATTGCACTTTCTTCTATTATTCCAAAATTAGATAGTCCAAAAAATGCTCATTTGGTAATCCCTACATTCATAATGCTGATATCTAGTGTAATTACTATTATTTTTGCCATTTTATCAACAAGACCTAAAGTAACCTCAGGTTTTTTTACACGAGAGGATGTCCAGGCCAAAAAGGTAAATTTAATGTTTTTTGGAAATTTTTATAAAATGCCTTTACACGAATATGATTGGGCAATGAACGAAATGATGAAAGACCGGGATTATTTATACTCTACAATGATAAAAGATTTATATTATCTGGGTTTGGTTTTACAACGAAAATATAATTTGCTCCGAATTGCTTACAACATTTTCATGATTGGAATTATTGTTACAGTAATTGCTTTTGTAATCGCATTCAAATCAATTTAAAATAACAACATATATTTATGGTATAAAAGTAATTAAAGCTCTGTTTTCAGACAGACCGCTTTCTGTATTTAAATCATTTGAACGCCTGCTTGGTGTAACACAAAAACCATCTGCTTCAATCCTTTAAAATCATATTACTTTCAGAGGATAAATTTTATTTAAGTTCATCTAATAAGTCCTGATAAGTGATTTTTTGAGAAATTGAATTTCCGGTATTATTTATGACTTTTACACGTATCGCCCTTAATCCTGAAACCCCCTGCAAATCTTCAACTTCAAATTGTTCGATAGCGGGTTCCAGTATTTTTTTGTGCTGTAAATATTTAATATATTTTAAGTATTCTGCTTCTTCACTATTTTGCGAATAGACAATTGTAATTTTTTCTTTTTCTGTAATTCTGTCGGTTGAACCTTTTATATTCGATTTATCGATTCTTTTTTTCACAACTTC
This sequence comes from uncultured Flavobacterium sp., assembly GCA_963513545.1. GTDB lineage: Bacteria > Bacteroidota > Bacteroidia > Flavobacteriales > Flavobacteriaceae > Flavobacterium. The sequence goes on along the minus strand of CAUPQW010000001.1, from coordinate 82,413 downwards.
ATAACGTGCATTATAAGTTCCGTCAACATCAAAACGTTTTTCATCCATTCTAAAACGAATTGAAAGAGGAGCACTAAATACCAAAATCAGCGAAGTAACATCCAATTCGTACGGCAATGAAGCTTTGAGTTCATGATGTTCTAATTCCATTTCGCATAAAGTCTGCAATTGCCACAAACGAAAGTTATGCAAATACATCATATCAAAAGATTTAGAAGGCGTTATAGAAGCTCCTATATATAAATTATGTTCAACACCATCTGTTTTAAAACGTTCATAATAATGCGGATAAATTTGCTGGGCTTCAATTTGCTTTTTATCTAAAACTGAGGCTAATTTTTTATTAATAATAGACATTGCATTATCAAATTTCTTTCTTTCATGATAAAACAAGCCTGATTTTTCGTCCAGACTCTCAAAATACAATTGCTCTAACTTTTCGTTTCTGGCTGTACCCTTTGTGTTTTTCAGAATAGGATGAATTTCTTCTTCGATATAACGTTGTATGTGCTGTTCAGTATCTGCTTTTAATGGAAAATCTAATTCTTGACGCAATGATTCAAGTTCAAATTTACGCTGCTCCAAAAGAACCAAATTAGCATTTGGTTTCTGATTTTCGAAAATTTCCAAAAGAGTGGTAAGTTGATTTTTTAAATCTTTCTTTACCGTATCATTTCTATGTTCAGACGAACCTTTTATATCAATTTGCCCATATAACGGAAACACATCTTTAAAAACAATTTCTTTGAAAATATAATCTTTTGAATGATTGATATTTTGGAAATAATTCTGAGATTCTTTTTTAAATTTCCAATAAACGCTCGGATGTATAGTAGTATATTCCCGCTGGATAATAGCTTCAACCTGATGTTGCATATCAGTATTGTAGCGATCAATAGTATCAGTTAAATACGGTAAAATCAACTCTAGCTTGGTTGCATTTATACTATTGAGTTCCCTTGGATTTTGAGAAACAATTTCAAGTACTCCCAATAAATGATCATCTTTAATAATTGGCGCAAAAATACAACTGTTTATATTTTGATTAAGTAAATGTTTTCCTAGTTTTTCATTTCCTGCTTCCTGAGAAAATTTCTCAACATTTGAAATTACAAACGACTCCTTTTTGTCTAAAAGATTTTCAAAAGAGCATCCAAATAAAGCATTTTTACAATGTACTTCATGATCATCCGAAAGCAAAAAACTATGCATTTTGGTATCAAATTTAGGAGGCCTGTTGAATTTTTCTTCTTCAGGACTGTAAACTATAAAACCGAATCTTAAACCTGGAATTTTAAATAATGATATGAAAATTGATTCAATAATTTCGGTTGGAGTAACGGTATCCTCCGGCTTTAAGAGATTACTCTTTAAATTCGAAACAGCATTTTCAGTAGTAGCATCAAATAAGGAAACAATTCCAAAACCTTTTAAGATCCAACTACCTACAGGAAATTTAGATTTCCATAACGCAATATCATTATAATTATCAATTAGCAAATCGATATCATCCTGCGATAATTGTATTGAATTCTCGGTTGGAATGATTTCTAAAAAATCTGCATTGTATAAAATACGATAATGTCTTTCTACACCTTTATCATCAGGAATATCGTAGAAAAAAGGCTTATTAAAATCTATATTTTGTTTATAGTAACTACTTAAAATCAGACAGCAGTTATTAATATAAAATTGATGCTCATCAAAATCACGGATTTCCATATCGAATTCAGAACCCGCATTGCTCAAAATTTTCCTGAATCGTTCTGTATAATTGAATGTTAAATTTTGAAATGGAATTGTAACTGCTTTTATTTCGTTATGCGTTAAAGCTGTCGGAAACAAATCTGCCAATAGATTTTTAATGAGACTTTCATTTTTTCGAATAAACTTATAGTCTTCGATACCGGTTCTGAATTCCGGCAAAGGTTCTGTCTCTTTCAAAATTGCTTTTGCATAATTCGACCGGTAATCAACATCTGACAAGGCTATTTCTTCGAAAGATTCAATTAATTTATGAAAAGATATTATAGTTCTGAAAGGACTTTCTTTAAACAAATGAGTATTCATCTGAAATGTAGTTTAGAATACAAAATTAATAATTAAGTTAATCTAATTATCTATTTAGCCTATTTATTTCTTGTTTATAAGTTTCAAGAAACTGCTTTGAGTTTTATAAAACAAAAAAAGTCCTCAAGAAGAGGACTTTTTATATTGTAGGAAATTGCAATTAATTACAACTTAGCAACATGTTTTGTTAATTTAGATTTCAAATTAGAAGCTTTGTTATCATGAATGATATTCTTTTTAGCTAATTTATCAATCATAGAAATTACAGTTGATAATTTAGAAGCAGCATCAGATTTTTCAGTAGCTAATCTTAATGCTTTAATAGCGTTACGAGTAGTTTTATGTTGGTATCTGTTAAGAACTCTTCTTTTTTCGTTACTTCTGATTCTTTTTAATGCTGACTTATGATTTGCCATTTTTTTTAATTTTAGATGTAATAATTTATTATAGATACTAGTTAAAAAAGAAAAACCTCCCACAATTGCAAAACAATCACTTTGGTTTTAACTAATAAAATAAAAACAGAGACACCAATTTTTATTTTATAAAACTTATTCACAACTAATTTTAGTAGTCCGTGGGGGAATCGAACCCCCCTTACCAGGATGAAAACCTGGCGTCCTAACCGATAGACGAACGGACCAATATATCAAGTAAATACTTAATCTGCAATAAAAAAAGTAGTCCGTGGGGGAATCGAACCCCCCTTACCAGGATGAAAACCTGGCGTCCTAACCGATAGACGAACGGACCGTGTATTTCTTTAATGCGGATGCAAAAATACAACTATTTTTAAGATGTACAATACCTGATGCAAAAAAAATTAAAAAAAATTAATAAGCCTTCGCAAACAACACTCTTTTTGTAGATGGATTACCAGTAAACACACAGCTTCCCGCCTCTTCTACATGACTTAAAGGTATACAACGAATTGTTGCTTTTGTCAGGTCTTTTATTTTTTCTTCGGTAGCCGCTGTACCGTCCCAATGAGCCGAAACAAAACCACCTTTACCATCTAATATTTCTTTAAATTCCTCAAAACTATTGACTTCGGTAATATGTGTATTACGATAGTCTAATGCTTTATTAAACAAATCTTTCTGAATCTGTTCCAGCAGATCATTTACATAATTTACAATTCCTTCTCCGGAAACTGTTTCCTTTGTCAATGTATCTCGTCTTGCAACTTCAAAAGTTCCGTTTTCTAAATCTTTCGGACCAACAGCAATTCGCACCGGAACTCCTTTTAATTCCCACTCAGCAAACTTAAACCCAGGTTTTTGTGTTGTTCTGTCATCATATTTAACTGAAATCCTTAATTTTCTTAGTTTAGCTGTCAAATCATTAACAGCAGCTGTAATTTCGGCTAATTGTTCATCTGTTTTATAAATTGGCACTATTACAACTTGTATCGGAGCTAAGTTTGGAGGTAAAACCAATCCCTGATCATCAGAATGTGTCATAACCAAAGCTCCCATTAAACGAGTCGAAACTCCCCATGAGGTACCCCAAACGTGTTCTTGCTTCCCTTCTGCATTAGCAAACTTTACATCAAATGCTTTTGCAAAATTTTGACCTAAAAAGTGGGATGTTCCTGCCTGCAAGGCTTTTCCATCCTGCATTAAAGCTTCAATACAATACGTTTCATCCGCTCCTGCAAAACGTTCTGTTTCAGTTTTTATACCTTTTACAACAGGAATCGCCATAAAGTTTTCTACAAAATCTGCATAAACATTCATCATCTTTTCAGATTCTTCTATTGCTTCTGCCTTTGTAGCATGTGCAGTATGCCCTTCCTGCCATAAAAATTCAGCTGTTCTTAAAAATAAACGCGTACGCATTTCCCAACGCACCACATTTGCCCATTGATTGATTAATAAAGGTAAATCTCTATACGATTGCACCCATCCTTTATATGTAGACCAGATAATTGCCTCACTTGTTGGACGAACAATAAGTTCTTCTTCTAATTTAGCATTCGGATCAACCATAAGTTTTCCAGGTTTATCCGGATCATTTTTTAATCTGTAATGCGTTACAATAGCACATTCTTTTGCAAATCCTTCTGCATTTTTTTCTTCGGCTTCAAACATGCTTTTTGGCACGAATAAAGGAAAGTATGCATTTTGATGTCCGGTTTCTTTAAACATCCTGTCTAACTCTGCCTGCATTTTTTCCCAAATAGCATATCCGTATGGTTTAATTACCATACATCCTCTAACTCCTGAATTTTCGGCTAAATCTGCTTTAACAACCAGTTCGTTATACCATTTCGAATAATCTTCTGATCTTGTAGTGAGGTTCTTACTCATATTGAATAGTTTGGCACAAATTTTGTTTTATTTTTTTAACTAAATAGTTCCGCAAAACTAACTATTTTTGTAATGTGCAACAATAAAAAACACCACAGATATGAAAACTTATATTTCTCTCCGACAAAACGCAACTCATTTCTATCTAATTGGATTATTGAGTTTTCTATTAACATCGTGTGGCTCTTACCAAAATACTTCGTATAATGATAACGATGGAGTATATGGCAGCACACGCACCTATTCTCAATCAAACACTACAGCTGCCAATAACCAATACAAAGATTACTTTAAATCACTGCAAGATGACAACCAGCCTACTGAAATTTTCACAGATGTAGACAGCTACGGAAATTACGCAGAAAACGACAGCACACAAACCGCTTCAGCTACAGCTTATCCTTCATGGGGAAGCAGCAATTCTGAAGTATCCGTTAACTTTTATTCTGACCCGATGTGGTCTATGGGTTTTGGTTATGGATTTGGATATCCTTACTATGGATGGGGATACGGCGGAGGTTACTGGGGATACTCTGGATACGGATGGGGATATCCTGGATATTGGGGACCTGGATGGGGATATTCCGGATATTGGGGACCTGGTTATGGATATTGGGGAGGCGGTTATGGATACAATAACTACTCCTACAATTATGGAAGAAGAGGATCTGCTGCTTACTATGGCGGAAGAAATTATGCTTCCAACAGAAATTATAACACAAACAGAAGCTATTCATCCAATAGAAACTATACTTCAAGCAGAAATTACAACACAAACAGAAGCTATTCTACAAATAGACAAAACACCTATTCTGATTACAGAAGAAATTCTTCAGTAAACGGAAGAACATATAATTCAAACTCAAGTCCAACTTTTACGAATCGAAGAAACACAGCAACACAAAGTTACAGTAACGATTACTCAAACAGAAGATCAAGCGGTACTACTACCACAAACAGAACTTACAACAACAGTAACAACAATAATTCATCCAGAAGCTACTCAACACCAAGTTCATCTTCCCGTTCCTACAATAATAGCAGTAGCGGTGGTGGAAGCATGAGATCGTCTGGCGGAGGCGGTGGTGGTGGAAGATCATACGGTGGTGGCGGAAGAAGGTAACACTTTCCTTCCTTAACTTATCCAGAATTACATATTAAAACTAAATCAATGAAAAAAACATTCTTGCTACTTATATCAGGACTAACTTTTAGCATGTCATACTCTCAGGAAGTTTCGGATGCTATACGTTATGCCCAGGACAACTTAACCGGAACTGCCAGATTTAGAGCAATGGGAGGAGCCTTTGGAGCAGTAGGCGGAGATTTTTCTTCTTTATCTGTGAACCCAGCGGGATCTGCTATATTTTCGAACAATCAGGTTGGGGTTACTTTTAGTAATCAAAACATCAAAAACAACTCTGACTACTTTGACACTCAAACTTCTGACAAGAAAAACTCTTTCATACTGAATCAAGCCGGAGCTATTTTTGTTTTCAATGACAGAAATCCAAACAACAACTGGAAAAAAATTGCAATTGGTGCCACTTACGAGACAACTAACAATTTTAACAATAATGTTTTCTCAGCCGGAACTAACCGATATAACTCGATCGACAGATACTTTTTAGAGTATGCTAATAAAGGCAATGGAGGAACCCCAGTTCCGTTAGAATTTGTCACTTTGGGTGCAAATGAAACAATTACTGATTTATATGCTTTTTTAGGCTCCAATCTTCCTAACAACCAATATAAAAATCTCGGAGGCTATTCAGCACAACAAGCATTACTTGGTTACGAAGGATTAATATTAAATCCTGAAGATGAAACAAACCCTAATAGCAAATACATCACAAATGTTCCTGCACAAGGAAATTATCTTCAAGAAAACAATATTAACGAAAGAGGATACAACAGCAAAATAAACTTTAATATTGCAACCTCATATAAAGATCGTCTTTATTTAGGTGCCAATTTAAATGTTCATGTTACAGATTATAGAAGATCAAGCAGTTTTTATGAATCAAATGGAAACCCTCTTGTTCCATCGGAAACTATTTCCAATGTAACATTCAACAATGAATTATACACTTACGGAAATGGTTTTTCATTTCAATTAGGTGCAATAGCAAAAGTAACAAATGCATTCAGACTTGGTTTGGCCTATGAATCAAACACATGGTACGAACTATACGATGAAATCACCCAAAGCCTACACACTACCACAGAAAATAGTGCACAACAAAGTTTTAGCAATCCAGTTAATCCAAAAATCACAAATATTTACGACTCATACACTTTACAAACTCCCGGGAAATTTACTTTTAGTGCGGCTTACATATTTGGAAAATCAGGTTTAATCAGTATTGATTATGCAGTTAAAGATTATTCAAACACAAAATTTAAGATAACAGGCGATAGTAGTTTTGAAGGATTAAACACTGAAATAAGCAATCAATTAACCAACAATGGAGAATTGAGAATTGGTGGTGAATACAAAATCAAGCGATTAAGTTTACGAGGAGGATATCGCTACGAAGAGAGTCCTTATGAAAACAAAATGACAATTGGAGATTTAAAGAGTTATTCCGGAGGTTTAGGCTATAATCTTGGAGGCACAAAAATTGATCTGGCCTACTCGTATACTGAAAGAAAATCGAGTCAGGGATTTTTCAATGTTGGACTAACTGATCCGGCTAAAATTAAGTCTAAACTAAACAATGTTTCTTTGACTTTATTATTTGAATTGTAATTAAAAATCAAAATAGAGGATTGAAGATTTCCGTCTGGTCTTTACCGGACGGATTTTTTTTAGCCCCGATAGAAGTGAAAATCCTTTTTTGCCGGTGTTCGGCATAAAAGATTGTAACGGATAGCGGGAAATGGCTCCTGAAAAAACACCTTAAAACAAACCTAAACAGTCTGTGTTTGAATAAAAAAGTGTAATTTTGCACTCCAATTTATAAAAGTATGAGAACCAAGTCTTTAAAAAAGAACAAAATTAACGTAATCACTCTTGGGTGTTCGAAAAATGTATATGATAGTGAAGTGTTAATGGGACAGCTTCGTGCCAATGGCAAAGAAGTACAACATGAGGCACCAGCCACTGAGGAAGGAAACATTATCGTAATCAACACTTGCGGTTTTATTGACAATGCGAAAGCAGAATCAGTAAACATGATTTTGGAATATGCTGATAAAAAAGACAAAGGGTTGGTCGACAAGGTTTTTGTAACAGGATGTTTATCCGAACGCTACAGACCGGATTTAGAAAAAGAAATTCCGAATGTAGACCAATATTTTGGAACTACAGAACTACCTCAGCTTTTAAAAGCATTGGGAGCAGATTATAAACATGAGTTATTAGGAGAGCGTTTAACGACTACTCCCAAAAATTACGCTTACTTAAAAATTGCTGAAGGCTGTGACAGACCGTGCAGTTTCTGTGCGATTCCGTTAATGCGTGGCTCACATGTTTCTCAGCCAATTGAAAAATTAGTAAAGGAAGCAAAAGGTTTAGCCAAAAACGGCGTAAAAGAATTAATTTTAATCGCTCAGGATTTAACTTATTATGGCCTTGATCTTTATAAAAAAAGAAATCTTGCTGAACTTTTAGAAGCATTGGCAGCGGTCGAAGGAATTGAATGGATTCGTTTACATTATGCCTATCCTACCGGTTTCCCTATGGATGTTTTGGAATTAATGAAACGCGAACCTAAAATCTGTAATTATATTGATATTCCGTTACAGCATATTTCGGATAATATTTTAAAATCGATGCGTCGTGGTACAACTCAGGCTAAAACGACTCAGTTATTGAAAGATTTTCGTGCTGCGGTGCCTGGAATGGCCATCAGAACTACTTTGATTGTTGGTTACCCAGGCGAAACCCAGGAAGATTTTGAAATTTTGAAAGATTTTGTTCAGGAAATGAAATTTGACAGAATGGGCTGTTTTGCTTATTCTCATGAAGAAAACACTCATGCTTATTTATTGGAAGACGACGTACCTGCTGATGTAAAACAAGCCAGAGCCAATGAGATTATGGAATTACAATCGCAAATTTCATGGGATTTGAATCAGGAAAAAGTAGGTCAGGTTTACAAATGTATTATTGACAGAAAAGAAGGTGCTCATTTTGTTGGAAGAACCGAATTTGACAGTCCGGATGTTGACAATGAAGTTTTAATAGATGCCTCTAAACATTATGTAAAAACAGGGGAATTTGTTAATATCAAGATAATAGAAGCAACAGAATTTGATTTATACGGAGAACCTGCTTAAATTTACGGTAATTGATTATTCATTATCAACTTAGACATACTTTTATGAAATCTATACACTCTTTTTTTATTTTAGCTTTTGCTTTATTAAGTTTTACATCTGTATTGGCACAGTATGGAAATGGATACAATAACGGTTATGGTAACGGATACGGCAGAGGCAACGGAATGGGCATGGACAGAAGCATGATGCAGGGACCACAAAGCAGCCCAAGCAAACCTAAAGAAGTACCGGTTGAAGAAACAGCTGCTAAAATTGTTGAACAAATGAAACCTGAAGTAGATCTTGATGAATTGCAAGTCATTGCCATTACCAATGTTTTAGCAGACAGTATGAGAGAACAAGGTGTTCTTTTAAAAAACGAAAGCAGTAGTCAGGATCAGAAAATTGAACAAATAAACGCATTAAGAGAAGTTACGACTAAAAAGATAACGGCTTTTTTAAATCCTGCACAGATAGAAAAATACACCACTTTTATGGCTAATTTTAAAGAAATAAAAAAGACTAAGTCAAAAAAGAAGAAAGAAAAAAAAGAAGTTAAAGAAGATACTGAAGAAATAAAACCTGCAGAATAACTATTTCTACTTAATCTTAAAATGTAAAACATGTTAAAAAAACATTTTTGTTATCTCATTTCAGCAATTATAATTACTTCTTGCGGAACAAAAAACCCTTACAGAACAACAGAAAAAGTTTATGATCAGCAGCTTAAAACTTTAGAAAATCAAATTACAAGCAAAGAAGTTGCACCAATACCAGCTACCCCGGTTATCATTGATACTACTTACGCAACGCAATTAGGTATTGTAAAAGATACCTTATCAAAAACAGGATCTACACCCTTATTAAATGGTATCAGCACAGAATGGATAGGGACTGTCAACTTCAATCTAAGAAAACCCAGTTTCATTATCATTCATCATACCGCACAAGATTCCCTACAGCAAACTATTAGTACTTTTACAAAAACCAAAACACAGGTCAGCTCCCACTATATAATTTCTGAAAACGGAAAAGTTGTACAGATGTTAAATGATTATTTAAGAGCCTGGCATGCAGGAGCTTCAACATGGGGAAAAAATACAGATTTAAATTCAAGTTCTATCGGTATTGAACTTGACAACAATGGTTTCAAACCCTTTACTGAAGCTCAAATTGGAAGTTTAATTGCTCTTTTGACAAAACTGAAAAAAGATTATAACATTCCAACACAAAACATATTAGGACATGCTGATATTGCTCCAGGCAGAAAACAAGATCCAAGCGCTTTATTTCCATGGAAAACATTAGCTGAGAAAGGATTTGGAATATGGCCTGATGAAATTTTAGAAGAAGCTCCTTTTGATTTTAAAATTGAACCCGCATTGCGAATTATTGGTTATAATACCAAAAATCTATCAGCAGCAATAATGGCTTTTAAATTACATTATATTCAAACTGACACCAGTTCTGTTTTAGACCGTAAAACAATAGATACAATCTATTCTATTTACAAAAAACAGCTACAATAACTTTATTTTATACAAAAAATGCGTTTCTAATTCAATTTAGAAACGCATTTTGTTTATAAGAAACCAACAAACATCTCTCCTCTCCCTATCCTCAAATAATCAACCCACAAAAAACAGTTCTTTGTTTACATCAATAGCTACTAACAAATATTACACAAAACGATAAGATTAAAATTCGTATTAAGTTAAAACCGCTAAACTTAAACTGAAAACTATCAAACTAAATCAAGCAAATCAACAACTTTTTATCAGAACCAAATTATCACATTTTAACTAGCCTGTTTACAGGTATACATATTAGAGAGAAACCGGAAAACTAAAAATTCTATACTAGAAGTAGAGGTTTGTTTTGACAAGACTTTCAGTTTCTCTATTTTGAAAACTTATTAGAAAGAACTAAAGAGTTGAAGAAAGCTATATTTTTTTCGTATCATAAAGCATTACAATGATTTGCAGATTTAAAAGAGCAATCTGAGACCAATAAAAAAGCTGCCAAAATTTCAAAATTTTGACAGCTTCCAAAAAAAAAAAAAAATATCAATCTTTATCTCTTTTCTAAAGAGTATGTTTTATTAATCTTAGAATCCGTAAACTAAGGCTAAAAGTACCTGAGAAGCAGATTTAGCAGGAGCTAAATCAGAATCTACGAACAGAACTTCATCTGAATTAGAATCAAGTCTAAACTCAGGAATAATAGTCAAACCGTTTATTTTATAATTCCCTGATAAAGTAAAAGCCGTAACATCTGTATCTAAAGAACCTTCTTTGGACTTAAAGTATTCCGCACGCAACCCTAAAGCAAAAGCATCACTAATTGCATAAGATGGATATAAAGCCCCACCAGTATAACCAACATCTCCTTCGTTTGAAAAATCAGCAGCATTTAAACCTAATTTGAATTTTTCAGTTAATTGAAATGTTGCAGTTAAATCAACAATAGTACCACTTACAGATCCATCCATAAAATTCAAATAAGCACTCGCTTTATCCGTTACATAAGACAATTGACCTCCTACAGCATTTAATCCTTTTTGTGAATCCGCTTTGTATGTATTCCAGGAGTCATTAAACACCCCTACCATTGCCCCGAATTTCTCCGTTATCGCATAATTAGCTTTAACTCCTGCATTTTGGAATGGTCCGTTGGTAAATAAATAAGAAGTAGAGTAGTGAAAGTTCCCTACAGGTGAGATTACCTCATATCCAATAAATGTCCCCATATAACCTGCAGTAAGACTAAGTTTATCTGTAACTGCATAGCTTGCATACAAGTTTTGGATGTGGAATGAATTGTCCGCATTTGAACTACTTCCATCACCATTTGGTAATGATTGGTATTGACCTCTTGGTCCAAAAGAAATTTCACCTACGAAAGAAATGTTCTTTATTTTCTTCTTCAAAGCAATATCTAACATTCCTAAAGAAACTGAATTCTGATCTGTTGCGAAACTTGTTGGAATATTAGGAACTTTAGCAAAATCATATTTGTAATATACATCTCCGGAACCTGAAATTTCTAAAGGAGTGGTTTCCGGAGTGTCATCTTGTGCAAATGCAAAACTTGTTGTTAAGGCTAATGATAAAATACATAATACTTTTTTCATGTGTTAAATTGGTTTTAGTTAATTAATTTGATTTTGGTTAGTTAAATTTTTATCTATTATTATATTATATGATTCCACTTTGAACTTAAACCCATCTAATCATCATCATTTTCTTCAGCGAATTTATTAACTTTTGTATGAGTAGAATAATCGAAAACCATTTTTTTGCCATTTTAAAAGCAGAATTACGGATTACAAAAATTAAATTAAAAATAATCATTATTTCGTATTTATAACGATTGGTTTTTAAAAATACAACAACACATTTTTCATGTATTCCATAAAAAAACAAGGGTTATTAATTAAAATTACCAACTAAAATTACCAATTTTAAATTAAAAAACAAACAATAAAACACATACCCCTATAAAAAATAGGGGCTATTCCGAAAAAAAATAAAAAAGCATTAATTTACACACAACCCACAAATCTCAATAAAAACAAATTAAAATTCCTACAAAACAAATATCAAAATCAATACAAGAAATGACTTTGCACAACCTGTTAAAATGCAAAAAGCCTGTCCAAAAAGAACAGGCTTTCATGACAGAAGTTTTAATTCTAATTACTCTTTACCATTGTATTTAATCAAAAAGTCACGAGCTTTAATTCCCGTCTCTTTTAAATCCTTTTCTTTCCAACCGCCTTCTGATTTAGCAGATTTTTGCAAAATAGAACAGGTTTCATCCTTATCAGAAACCGACCAGGTAATCCAGCTTAATTTTCGTTCTTCCATCCAGCTGATATATTCCTGCCATGCTTTCATATCCAAAGGTCCGTCTCCATTTGCTTCCATTCCAGCTGATTCTGAAACAAATATTGGCAAACCGTTCTTAATTGCTTCATCAGTTCTCTCCCTTAACTCTTTTCCGTGAGTAGCTGCATAGAAATGCATAGTGTACATTATATTATTGTATCCTAAAATTGGATCAGCTGCCGGAAGATCTACGTCCTGATCCCAGTGCGGAGAACCAACCAAAATAATATTATTAGAATCATTACTTCTTATTACCTTAACCACTTCTTCGGCATATGCTTTAATTTGTGGCCAGGTTTCATCATCAGGCTCATTAAAAACTTCATAAATAATGTTAGGATACTTTGCATACTTTTTAGACATCTCAGCAAAAAAGACTTTAGCTTCTTCTAAATTTATATTATGGCTGTGCCAATCTATAATAACGTATATATCTGATTTTATCGCGCCTTTTATAACGGTCTCAATTTTGTCTTTTGAAAACTGTGGATTTTTTATATAAGACATCTCACCTACTTCGATTCCCATAGCCGCACGAACAACATTACAATTAAAATCTTTTTTCAGCCACTTAACTGCTTTTTCATTGTAAAATCTTGGCCACATGCTATGCCAGCCAAAACTCATTCCACGCAAGACTATCGGGTTATTATTTTTATCAACCAATTGAGTACCCTGAACACTTAACTGACCATGTTTTTTTACAAATTGTGCATTAGCATAACAAAACATGAATAATAAGGCAGTCACAAAAAGTTTAATTTCTGATTTCATATTAAGGTATTATGGAATTAATCTTAGCGTAATAACATCATGAGAAGCAAGATCAGCTTTAAAATTATTTTTAGTATTTCCAATTTCTTTGTTTTTCCAAAGATCTTTCAATTTATAAACAGTTTTACCCAAATTTGCCTCATAACCAAAATCAGCATCTTTAATTATATGTTTTTTCCATTCGAAATTGATTTTTTTAGAAACGTCACTTCTGTTCAAAAATGTCACAGCCCAATTTCCATCTGATAATGGTTTCACCCAAACTTCTAATCCATCTTCTGCAAGATATTTAAAACCCTGAACACCTAACTTATCCTGATTAACCGCAATTAGTTCTTTATTGGTTAAAATTGCCAATGTCTCTTTTGACATTTTTCTGTAATCATTTCCACTAAACAATGGTGACGCCAACATACACCATATACTAAAATGTGCTTTGTCTTCGGTATCATTCATTTCGTTTCCAACTTCCATCATATCAAAGTCATTCCAGTGGTCAGGACCTGAATATTTGCGAATATCTTTACGCATATCTGCTATTTTCATGAACCCCCAGGATGACCAATTTTCAGGATGCTTAAATTCACAATCAAAACAAGGATAAATATCTCCGGAAATCCTCCAAAGATTCCCAACTGGTTTACCCCACTCCCAGGGCTGGTTATCTCCCCATTCGCAAAGACTAAACACAATAGGCCTTCCGGCTGTTTTTAGTGCATTACTCATTGTTGTATAAGCTTCGGGTGCAGTAATTCCTTTTGTATTACACCAATCGTATTTAAGAAAATCGATTCCTAGTCTGGCATAAAAACGGGCATCCTGATATTCATGACCACGAGTTCCCGGATAGCCTGCACAAGTTTGTATTCCTGCACAATTATACAGACCAAATTTCAAACCTTTGCTATGTACATAATCAATTACAGCTTTCATTCCGTTAGGAAATTTAACAGGATCAGCAACCAAATCCCCATTAACATCACGCTCTTTTGCCATCCAGCCATCATCAAGCACAATATAATTATAACCTGCCGCAGCCAGCCCTGATGAAACCATAATATCAGCCGTTTCTTTTACCAGTTTTTCATCGATATTGGTTGCAAAAGTATTCCATGAATTCCAGCCCATTGGCGGAGTCATCGCTAAACCTTCAAATTTCCCCCCGGTTTGATTGTGGGTATTTCCCTGACTAAGACCTAATATGGAAATATGCAAAGTCAATACTAAAATTATTTTTTTCATTATTCTTAATTTAAAATATACTATAAAAAGAATTCCCTAATTTTTCAATTAGGGAATATCTTAAACTAACTCAAACCAAAAAATTTAAAATTTAAATCCTATATCGTCTACATATTGAGTAGAAGCAGTAGCATTATTAAAAAACACAATACTTGTTATTGATGCAGGAGCAGCTGCAAGTCCTAAATCTGCCCATTTGACAACATATTCAGCATATTTTCCATTAAGAGAAAAAGGTACTGGACTGGGCCAATTCCCTTGATTAATAATCATACCAATTGCACAAGGAGTACTAACTTTCATTTGAAATCTTAGTCCTACAGCACCTGGGGGAACAGGTATTCCAGCTGAAAAATCTAATTGAAGCCCAGACCAAGCACTTATATCATACTTAATTGCTTTTGCACCTTGCGCAACCTCTGAAGCAGTTGTATTAACCAAATTAACATTATCAATACCCCAACCTCCTTGAGAATAAGCAGCATAAAATTTATCATCATAAATTGAACTACCAATTGCAGAAGCAGAAGTTGCAGTACCTGAAGCGTTTGTAACCGAAATGCTTCTATAGTTAGCATTTTCCGGGATTTTTATTACAATTTCATTCATAGTAGAAGAAACAATCGTAACAGGAACTTCCGGTAATGTTTCTGTTTTAGCAAGAGTTACAATTGGAGCTATAAAGTAATTACCCATAATCGTAATTTGGTCACCTTCTGCTCCATTCATAGCATTAAACCAATTAATAATAGGAAGCGGTGGTGCAATTATAAAATCATAAAGCACAGTACCATTTTTAGTTACCAGTTTAATTTTATTAGAGGAATCAGCATAAGGCGTATTACCGTCAATCATTATAACGATATCAGTATCTGTTACATAAGTTGGTCGAAAATAAGTATCATAATCATTAAAATATACTTTCTGAGTAGAGAGTAATCCTTTTCCATGAATGATATAATAATTTTTCGGAATTCCAATTGTAACTGGATCTATTGGAAAAATCACTTTGTTTTCATCATAACCCGTACGTATTACCGACTCTATAACTGGGGCTGCACCAGAGCCGCCAGAAGAATCATCATTCGAGCATGAACTAAAAAACATTAAGGATAACATCAATGCAATACATGCTGTTAACGTAACAATTTTTATATTTTTCATTTTTTTTATTTTTAAAATTATTTAAAAGTATACGGCGCTACTTCTGTCAATTTTGGATTTTTAATTAAATCATCTGACGGATAAGGCAATAAAAGGCTTGTTGCAGAAATTGATATATGTTTCTCATTATCTTTATCCCCTCTGTTTTGTCCCTCTAATATTTCTTTCGCTTTAGCAAAAGGCAAACGCCCTAAATCAAAGTAATAATCACCTTCACAAGCTAATTCTGCACGTCTTTCCTTGAATATATCATCAAAAGATATTGAAGCCTTAGGTAGTAAGCCAGCTCTAACACGAACCGCATTAAACGCCTTAAGAGCTTGTGCATCAGTAGTACTACCAGATTGCGAACCTAATATTGCTTCTGCATAAATTAATAACAATTCAGCATAACGCATTTGATAGGTATTCATACTACTTTCACCATTGTTTACTTTATTAAATTTTCCTGTGATTGGTATATTTTCTTTTCCAATTACATATTTTTTTAATCCAGCACCAGAATTTTGAGCGCCATTACGTGTAGGATTAGCTGTAGTACCATCAGGTAAGAATTCTGACGTTGAATCAAATGTATACCCTAAAACATAAGGTGCACCTACAGCAAGTGTTGTTGCATACGTTAAATTTTCATAATAATCTCCATCAAGCATAAATGTTTCCTTTCTTCTTAAATCACCAGCTTCAAAAGCTTTATGAATTAAATCCTGAGATGGAGCAATCTGAGCAGAATAAGTAGTCTCTACTAATCTATTCTCTGGAGCAAATGTTGTATTAGAGAAATTACCATCAAAATAACCACCTGTTCCTGTCCATTGCCATGCAAAGATAGATTCTTCGTTATTATTGTTTTTTTGTAAAAACAAATCAGCAAAAGATTTTGTAGGCAAATCTTCACCTCCTAATAATTTAAATTCTCCGCTATTGATTACTTCCTGAGCCATTGCTCTGGCCAAATCGTATTTTTTTTGATATAAATATACTTTTGCTAAAAAAGCTTTTGCAGAACCACTAGAAACGTGAGCGTTTGCAGCATAATCAGAACCTCTAGTTTTTGTTCTCAAATTTGCAGCAGCAAATTTAAAGTCATTTTCTATAAATTTATAAACATCTTCAACTGGATTACTAGGAATAACAAAATTCTTAGAATAATCAGCATTGTTTTCGATAATAGGCACATTACCCCAAGTTCTCACTAAGAAGAAATAAGCAAAAGCTCTGATAAAATGTGCTTCTCCCAAAGCATTATTTAAAGCTTCTTGACTAACATTTGGCCCCACACTGACAGGCAAACTGTTTATATAAGCATTAGAATTTGCGATAGCTCCAAAACATGATCTCCATGAATCAGAAATATAAGAGGCCGTATTGGTAAAACTTAAATCAGTAAATGTACCAAAATCATTATACGGACCTGCATACATATTACCAGAAATCACATCTGTAATCCCATAATACCCAGCCTTGTTCATATTAAACCATACTAAACCATACAAACCATTAGAGGCATTATCTAGTTTTGAGTCTGAGTCATAATAGTTACTTATAGTTGGTGTTCCCACTGGTGGTACATCAATAAAGTCCTGAGAACAAGAAGATGAAACCAACAATACCAAAGTTATAGCAATAGCACTGCTCCTTTTTATTATATTTTTCATAATATTAATACGTATTAAAATTCAACATTTAAACCTAAAGATATTTGTCTAGGCGTAGGGTAACGTCCATTATCAACACCTGACAACAATGCATCCTGGTTGTAAGAACCTACCTCAGGATCATAACCTGTGTATTTTGTAAAAGTGTATAGATTTTGTACCGTTGCATAAAATCTTAATCTAGACAATTTTATTTTTGAAATCAAATCAGACGGTAACGAATAACCAATAGTTACATTCTGAATTCTTAAATAAGAACCATCTTCAATAAAACGAGAAGATACTGCATTATTGATATTGTCATATTTTGATGGTGTTGGGTAAGCTCCATTTAAATTGTCAGCTGAATAAAAATCTGCAGCTTCACTTAAATAATTAACTCCAAGATTACTGTTCATTGTACCAGATGCTTTAGTTAAATTCATTAATTTATTCCCTGCAGTTCCCTGAAGAAAAATAGATAAATCAACATTTTTGTATTTGAAATTATTGGTAAATCCATAAGTTAATTTTGGATTTGGATTTCCAATTGTCACTAAATCTTTCGAATCAATAATACCATCATTATTTTGATCCTTATAAATTACATCTCCTTTTTTAAATTCTGGTAATAAGGAATTCGTTCCATTTTTCAAAGGTACATTAGTAGCACCCCCATTATTATGTCCATAAGTCAATAAATCATCATCTGTTCTATAAATACCTTCTGATTGATAACCATAAAAAGATCCAATTGGTAAACCTTGTACTGTTCTAGAAACAGTAACGGTATTATAGGCTAGGGTATTCATTGTTTTAACAATATTCAATCCTGCCATATCAGTAACTTCATTCACATATTTAGATAAATTCAAGCTAGAATTCCATGAAAAGTTTTGAGAAAAATTATGAGAGTACCCAAGTGCAACCTCAATACCTTTATTTTGCATACTTCCTAAATTAACATTCGGTGGATTTATACCCCCTTCATAATCACCCCCACCAGAAAGGAAATTTGGCAAAGGAAGTGAATACAAGAAGTTTTTAGAAACTTTATTATACACATCCACAGAAGCGGTAAGTTTAGAATTAAATAATGTAAAATCTAAACCTAAATTGGTTTGCTCCTGAGTTTCCCATTTTAAAGCGCTATTAGGTGTATTCGATGGCAAATAAGAATTCCCCATTGAACTAGTAACAGCATGCAAGTTAGAATCATATAAATTATTACCAATTTGATTGTTACCTGTTTGTCCCCAACCAAATCTAAATTTAATGTTATCAATATACTTTTTAGTATCTTCCATAAAAGTCTCATTAGAAAGCTTCCAAGAACCACCAACAGAACTAAAAACCCCCCATTTATTACCTACAATAAATTTAGAAGAACCATCTGCTCTAACTGCTGCAGAAACTCCGTATTTACCAGCATAATCATAAACTACCCTTCCTAAATAAGAAGATAATGTTTGCGCTCCTTGGTATGGTTGTTGCGTTTTTGCTTGAGACAAATCAGAATCTGCTAATAATTTATGATTATTATCCTTGAAACCCGTAGCATTAATATTATATCCTTCCCAATGTGCTCTATTAGACTCTTGTACTGCCAAAATTGTGAAGTTGTGTTTACCAATAGTATTTCTATAAGTAAGCATGTTTTTTAAGTTCCAAGAATTACCAGAAGATGGACTATAATCTAAAGTTGCATAATCTTTTACTGCGTTCCCTAGAGAATACATTGGATTAAAATTTTGGCTTAAATTATCATACATATAACCACCAGCCTCAAAACGATAATTTAACCCTTTTACTATATCAATTTGAATGTAAAAATTTCCAGAATAATTTTTTCTAACCAATGTATTAGATCCTAATAAAGAAGTTGCAACAGGATTAACAAACGAACTTTGATTTCCTACAGGTCCAGAAAAAGATCCTGACAATTCTTGAACAGGAACATCTGGTGTAGCCGTTAATGAAGTAGCAACAACACCATTAAATTGACCATTTAAAGTTAATTTCTCATCTGTTAATGCACCACTTACATTAAGACCTACTTTTATAAATTTATTAACTTGAGCATCAATATTAGCTCTAAAATTATATCTTTTGAATCCAGACTCAATTACAATACCTTCTTGGTTCAATACCCCACCAGAAATATAATAATTAATACCATCTTTACCTCCTGAAAATGACAATTGATTTGAAGTCATAATTCCTGTTTCGTAAATAGCATCCTGCCAATCTGTTCCTTTTCCTAAAAGCTCAGGATGAGCAAATTCAGAACGAAGTTGTGTAGGATCATACACATTTGCTAAAGCATTTTGATGAGTTGCATATTGTTGCAAATTCATAGAAGGCAATTTTTTAGGCAAATTACTGAACGAATAAGAAGACTCATAAGTTAATTTTCCAGTACCTTTTTTACCGGATTTTGTAGTAACAATAACAACACCATTAGCACCACGTGAACCGTAAATAGCAGTAGCTGAAGCATCTTTAAGAATATCTATAGATTCAATATCATTAGGATTTAACATCGCTAATGGACTATAAGTAATATTACCAGAATTAGAAAAATTAGAATTTCCAGCTGCATTTCTTCCAGATGTAGACGAGTTTCTTGCATCTCCAGAAATTGGCACTCCATCAATTACGTATAAAGGCTCATTAGTACCAGTTAAAGATGAAGCTCCTCTAATTTTTACAGAAACATTCGACCCTGGTTCGCCAGAATTATTACTTATAACAACACCAGCAGCCTTACCCTGCATCATCTGATCAAAGGAAGCCACCTTGATATTTTCAATATCTTTTGAGCTGATACTGGAAATAGAACTGTTTATGTCTTTCCTCTTTTGAGTACCATATCCAATTACTACTATGTCTTTCAACTCTTCAGTAGCAGATTTCAAAACTGCATTTATAGTTGTTTTTCCATTTACAGCTATCTTTTGTGTATTAAAACCTATAAATGAGAATTCTAAAGTTGCATTAGCAGGAGCATCGATAGTATATTTACCATCAAAATCAGTTGAAACCGATGCCCTCTGTCCTACAACAGAAATATTCGCTCCCGGGATAGACAATCCCTTTTCATCGGATACAGTTCCCGATATTTTAACCTGCGCAGTAATAAAATTACTCGTAAGTAACAAAAATAGAATCAAAGGAACTGCTCTGTGGTTAGCATTCCAATGAATAAAATTAGTCATTAGTTTTTTCATAATAAATGTCGGTTAGTTTTAAATTGTTTTTTTTTAATAATAATTCAGTAACAAAAAAGGTGATATTTATTCCTTCAATTATTTTAACAAATCTATAACAGAAGGAGATATCAAATTAATAGTATTATATCATTTACTGATAATATTTTTACTATACAGTCTTAAAAAAACACATATCAAAATAAAACTGCAAAAAAATTGCGTTATTCACAATAATCATTTGCAAACACTTATAAATCATAAAGAAAAGTTAACAAAAAAGATAAAATCAAACGATTTCGTTAAAAATAATATTTGTTTATGAAAAAAAAGTATCACTATAAAATACGCTTAAGTCCAGAAAAATCTTCCCTATATTGACTAGGTGTACAATTTTTAGTAGCTTTAAAACTACGATTGAAATTTGCTATATTATTAAAACCGGACTTAAACGCAACTTCAGAAACACTCATGTCCTTTTCTACGAGCCAGCGCGCTGCATATCCAATTCGGATATCATTGATATAATTCACAAAAGTTTTCCCCGTTCGCTTTTTAATAAACCTATTAAACGAAATTATTGACATACTCGCAACACTAGCTGCATCCTCAAGTGTTATTTTATCAGCAAAATGCTTTTGCACATATTCATATACCAACTTCATTTTATCATAGTCCTCAAATGTGTCATAATCGACCGTATAAGTCGAAAGCAACCTTTGATTTCTCGAGTTTGCTAAATCATACAATAATGATGTTATTTCCAAAAAATAATCCATACCGTCTAATTTTGAAAGCTTTACAAGTCTTGGCATTAATTCTTCTGCTACTTTTTTAGAAAACAAAATCCCATGAATAGACCTATTAAACATATCCCTAATAGGATTCATAATACGCCTTGAAAGCAATGACTCATGAAATAAATCATTATGAAACTGAATTGTGATCTCGTGAATTTTTTTGCTGGTGCACTTATTGATTTCCCAGCCATGATATAAATTAGGCCCTATTAAAACCAATTCAATACTATCAATTTCTTCAATATTATCTCCAACAACACGCTTAACACCTTTACCATTAAAAATAAAATTAATTTCAAATTCCGGATGATAATGCACCGGAAAATCAAAACTATCTTTTACTCTGTCGAAAACCAAAAAACTATCGCCAGCTGACAGCGGAGCGATTTCTCTATAAAAATTTTTAGCACTACTCATCTTTAAAACTATTTTCAGGAAGGAATATATATCTTTTAATTTGCAATAATATGATATATAATTGATAAAATAATATTAAATCGACGATCTACATCCTATTATCTTTGAAAAACAGAATTACCATTTCTTTTAAAACAATATTGATAATAAACATTAATCATTTTTAATGTACCACTTTTTTTTAGTTTTAATAATTTTACAGAAAAAAGAGTAAAGAATTATCGATTAAAAATTATAAGTTTTATAATACATTATATAAAGCTAATTATTGCTGTTTTATCAAATATCAACACGTATTCGAAATGAAAAAAAAGATAACAACCCTTATATTATCAGTATTTATTGGAACTTCCTGTTCTTCTAAAGTTAGTATTGATAATACTAATTTGTCACTTTCAGATAAAAAATCAACATTTGAAACCGTTTCCTTATACAAAAGACTACATCAATTAGCACAAAAAGGCTTTCTTTTTGGCCATCAGGATGACTTAGCTTATGGTGTTAACTGGAAATATGAAGATTATCGCAGCGACATAAAAGAAGTTGTTGGAGATTATCCAGCAGTTTACGGATGGGATATTGCCGGTTTAGAAAAAGACGATGTCCATAATATTGACGGAGTTCCTTTTGACAAAATGAAACAATATATTAAAGAAGCAAATGAGCGAGGCGGAATTTCAACAATAAGCTGGCATTTTGACAATCCTGAAACTGGAAAAAATGCCTGGGATAACACTTCAAAATCTTTAAAAACCATCTTACCGGGTGAAAAAAATCATGAAAAATTCACATCATGGCTTGACAAAGCTGCCAATTTTTTTCTATCCTTAAAAGATAAGAACGGAAAAAACATACCAATCCTTTTCAGGCCTTACCATGAGTTAACCGGAGGCTGGTTCTGGTGGGGAAAAGGAAATTGTACGCCAGAAGAATTTAAAGCTGCATGGAAATTTACCTTCGAATACCTGCAAAAAAAAGGGGTACATAATTTAATTTACGTTTATAACACCAGCAGTTTCAATTCCAAAGAAGCTTTTTTAGAAAACTATCCTGGCGACAATTATGTCGATATTTTAAGCTTTGATTCATATCAGAACAACGAAGATAAAAGTGGCGAAAAATTTATAGACGAAGTTCAGAATCAACTTAAAATCATAAATGAAATTGGTCAGGAAAAGCATAAATTAATCGCTGTTGCAGAAGCCGGATATGAAGCTGTTCCCGACCCAAAATGGTGGACCGGGACTTTATCTAAAGCCATTGGAGATTATAAAATTTCTTATATATTATTATGGAGAAATCATGGCTGGCAGGAAAAAGAACAAAAAATGCATTATTATGCTCCATTTTCGGGTCAGGTAAGCGAAAAAGATTTTGTTGATTTTTACAATAAAGACAACACTATATTTGAAAAAGATATTAAAAAAGTATTAAAATAATTGCCCCAAATCTATTTTATAAAATTTGCCCCAAATTTAAAATTACAATCTTTAAAAAAAATGCCTGATGCACGACAAAATTAGTTTAAAAGAAAAAATAGGTTACGGTCTTGGAGATGCTGCATCTTCAATGTTCTGGAAAATATTCAGTATGTACCTTTTATTTTTCTATACCGATGTTTTCGGATTGGCACCTGCAGTAGTAGGAACCATGTTTTTAATTACCCGAATCTGGGATTCCTGTTTTGACCCTATCGTTGGAATAATTGCTGACAGAACAAAAACCAAATGGGGAAAGTTCAGACCTTACTTACTATGGATTGCTGTGCCATTTGCCGTTATAGGGGTTTTAACTTTTTACACACCTGATTTTGATGAAAAAGGGAAAATAATTTATGCATATGTAACTTATTCCTTAATGATGATGATTTATTCCTTAATCAATGTACCCTATGCTTCACTTTTAGGCGTAATGTCTTCTGACAGAAAAGAAAGAACAACTTTGTCTTCTTACAGAATGGTTTTTGCTTTTGGAGGAAGTCTTTTAGCACTTTGGTTAATTGAACCTTTAGTAAATTATTTTGGCGGAAGCCTTAACTCAAAAACAGGCTGGCTGGCTACAATAGCCGTATTCGGAATTATTACAACTGCCTTTTTTTGGGCATGTTTTCTTTGGACAAAAGAAAGAGTAAAACCAATTGATGATGAACAAACAAATTTAAAAGAGGATTTAAAAGACTTATTAAAAAACAAACCCTGGTGGATTTTGCTTGGAGCCGGAATTGGCGCTTTAGTTTTCAATTCAATTCGTGACGGAGCAGCAGTATATTACTTTAAATACTATGTAAGCAGTAGCGTAAACTTCGATTTTTCGCTTTTTGGAACAGTTTTTCACATGACTCCAACTTCAATCTATTTGGTTTTGGGACAAGCAGCCAATATTATTGGAGTTATAGCAGCAACACCATTGGCGAATAAGTTCGGCAAAAAGAAAACCTTCTTTGGTGCTATGGCATTAGCCGCAATTTTGAGTCTTATATTCTATTTCTTCGGAAAAGAAGATGTTTTCCTAATTATGAGTTTTCAGGTTTTAATAAGCATTTGTGCAGGCTGTATCTTCCCTTTAATCTGGTCAATGTATGCCGACAGTGCTGACTATTCAGAATGGAAACAAGGACGCAGAGCCACAGGTTTAGTCTTCTCTGCTTCATCGATGTCACAAAAATTTGGATGGACAATTGGTGGTGCCGGAGCTGGATGGCTTTTAGGATACTACGGTTTTCAGGCCAATGTCGAACAAACGGCCACTGCTCAAAACGGAATTCAATTAATGTTAAGTATACTTCCTGCAATCGCCGCAGTAATATCTGTAGCTTTTATAGCATTCTATCCTTTATCTGAGGAAAAACTGCAAACAATAGAACAGGACTTAAACGAAAAAAGAGAACACAAAAATTAAAAATTACAGATTAGAAATCAATTTATATGACAACAATAGCAACTTCAGTTACATTTCAGGATAGAAAGGTAGCATTAGAAAAAGAACATACTACGCTTGTACAGCAAAAAAACGAGCCTCAAAATACGATTGGAAACGGAATTTATCAGCGTTATAAAAATCCGGTAGTCACTGCCGCACACGTACCTTTAAATTGGCGTTTCGATTTAAATGAAGAAACAAATCCATTTTTACAGGAACGTATCGGGATGAATGCTGCGTTTAATGCAGGTGCAATGAAATGGAATGGCAAATATTTATTAGCAGTTCGTGTAGAGGGAATTGACAGAAAATCATTTTTTGCCATTGCGGAAAGTCCAAACGGAATTGATAATTTCAGGTTTTGGGAAAAACCGTGCGTAATTCCACAAACCGAAGAGCCCGATACAAATGTTTATGACATGCGTTTGATCAATCATGAAGACGGTTGGGTTTACGGAATTTTTTGTACTGAAAGAAAAGATCCAAAAGCTCCAAAAGGAGATACAAGTTCGGCTGTCGCCAACGCAGGGATTGTACGTTCAAAAGATTTAGTAAACTGGGAAAGGCTTCCTGATTTAATTTCGAATACCGGCCAGCAAAGAAATGTTGTTTTACATCCGGAATTTGTAAACGGAAAATATGCTTTATACACACGCCCACAAGATGGTTTTATTGATGTTGGAGCCGGTGGCGGAATTGGTTTAGGATATGTTGACAATATGGAAAATCCGATTGTAAAAGAAGAAAAAATCATTTTTGGAAAGCATTATCACACTATTTATGAGCTAAAAAACGGTCTTGGTCCCGCTCCTATCAAAACAGAAAAAGGCTGGTTACATCTGGCACACGGAGTACGTAACACAGCTGCTGGTTTACGATATACACTTTATATGTTTATGACAGATTTGAATGATATTGCGAAAGTAACTCATGTTCCTGCCGGACATTTTATGGGACCTGAAGGAATAGAAAGAGTTGGAGATGTTTCGAATGTATTGTTCTCAAACGGATGGATTGAAGACAAAGATGGTACTGTCTATGTATATTACGCATCATCAGACACCAGAATGCATGTTGCAGTTTCATCTGTAGCAAAATTAGTTGATTATGTGACTAATACTCCTGCGGACACTTTTATTTCTGCCGGTTCTGTAGAAACAATTATCAGCCAAATCGAAAAAAACAACGCAATATAATTTATCGTGTCATCAAAACTAAAGCAACTTAAAACCGAATTATCAACTGAACTTGATGCTATTTTAGATTATTGGTCAAAAAATACAATCGATATTGAAAATGAAGGTTTTATTGGTCAGATTGATTCTAATGATGCAGTAATTTTAAATGCTGAAAAAGGTTCTGTACTAAATGCCCGAATATTATGGTCGTTTTCTGCAAGCTACCAGGTTACAAAAGACGCATCTCATAAAGAAATTGCCAAAAGAGCTTTTCAATATCTTTCTGAATATTTTTATGACCCTGAATTTGGAGGTTTATTTTGGAGTATAAATGTTGACAAAACGCCAAAAGACACTAAAAATCAAATTTATGCTTTGGCTTTTGCTATCTATGGATTATCTGAATATTATGCTATTTCTAAAGACGATAAAGCGCTTGCATTAGCAATTAATCTATATTTAAAAATACAAAAACACAGTTACGACCCTGTAAACAAAGGATATTTAGAAGCCTTTACGAGAGATTGGCAGCCTATTGATGATTTGCGTCTGAGTGCTAAAGATGCCAATGAAAAAAAAACAATGAATACACATTTGCATATCATTGAAGCATATGCAAATTTGTTTAAGGTTTGGAAAGACAAAGCACTCCATAATGACATTATCGAATTGCTGCAAACCATCGAAAAACATTTCATCAATACAGAAACAGGACATTTGCATTTGTTTTTTGATGAAAACTGGACTGAAAAACCAGATGTCATTTCCTATGGGCATGATATTGAAGCAGGATGGCTTTTATTACAATGTGCAGAAATTTCAGCAGATGAAACCCTCATTGCCAATTATAAAAAACATGCAGTACAAATAGCAGAAGCTACAAAAGAAGGATTAGATGCTGACGGAGGTTTATGGTACGAATTTAATCCAGAAAAGAATCGATTAACTACCGAAAAACATTGGTGGGTCCAGGCCGAAGCTTTAATTGGTTTTTATAACGCTTATCAATTAACCGGAGATGAAAATTATCTGGACATTGTTTTTAAAAACTGGGATTTTATAAAAAAACACATTATTGATTCTAAAAACGGAGAATGGTTCTGGGGTGTTTATGGCGATTATTCTTTAATGGAAAAAGACAAAGCCGGTTTTTGGAAATGCCCATATCATAACAGCCGTGCTTGTTTAGAGCTCATACACCGAATAAAAGCCTGAAAAATTCGGCTCTAATAGTTAATTTATCATATTAAAAATAATGATCATGAAACAATTTCTTTTTTTTAGCTTACTATTTTTAACTGCAATAACAAACGCCCAGACCAATCTGGTTAAAAATGGCGGATTTGAAAATGAATTAACCAATTGGCGCGGCGAAGAGAGCGCAACACTCTCTTCATACATTAAAAATGCAGGAAAAAACAGTGCCATGATTAATCAGTTCACAGGGGCTGAATGGAAAGCACTGGATCAGGTTGTTTATATTCCAAAAAATACTTATGCAGTAGAGTGCAGTGTCTGGATGAAATCTGATGGAATAGAAACCCAAAAAGAAGTTTACAAAACTGGCGAGATGATTGCTGAATTTACTAATTCGGCTGATAAACAAATTTTTTCGGAAGCTGTTGCTCAACTAACAGGTACTACTGACTGGGTTAATTATAAAAAAACTTTCAAAATTACCCCTGATGTAAAAAAGCTCAGAATTATGCTCGCACTGGCAAATACTAACGGTGCTGTTTTTTTTGATGATGTAAAAGCCGTTGCCCTTACCGAAGAAGAATACTTTAAATTAAATCCTATCGTCACAGTCGCGGAAGGCCAAAAAACTAAACAATTTTCAAATGGAAATTTTGAAAATAATCTCTCTTCATGGAGCGGGTCCGGCTTGATTTCTACAGACACAAAAGAAGGAAATGCTGCAGCAGAACTAGTTTTGGAAACTGCGGAATGGAAATCAATTGATCAGCTCGCAGAAATTAATGACGGAGATAAGACAATAGAAATTTCAGGCTGGTTAAAAGCAAAAAATATCCTGCAGGGCAAAGATCCCTGGAATACGGGTGTACTATTTGTTAAATTTGAAAAAGACGATACAACTACAGCCTCAGAAGACCAGGTAATAGGCACGATTACCGGTAACACCGACTGGACATTTTTTAAAAAATCATTTCCAATTCCTAAAACAGCCACAAAATATCGAATAATGATCGCAATGAGTGTATGTACCGGAACATTACTCGCAGATGATATTCAGGTTAAACTAAATAAGAATTAAACTTAAAACTAACCAAAAGTTAAAAATGAAAAACATCTTTCTACAAATAGCATTTATCAGTTTTACGCTTTTAACATTTACAAATTGTTCATCAGATAAAGACCCCGAAAATGAAGTTATAGTTGTTCCTCCTGTTGTAGTAGAAACTGATCCGTTGACAACTTCAAATGTAACCACTTATATAGTTGACCCAAATGCTACAAAAGAAACTGTAGCCTTATTTTACAACCTAAAAAAACTGGCCAAAACAAAAACTGCAATTGGACAACAAGATGCTTTTAGCGGTATTTACAATAATGGCTCTTCGGCTGAATCGGACATGAAGAAAACAACTGGATACGATCCCGCTGTTTTGAGCTCTGATTTTATGTTTATTACCGACAAAAACAATAATGGACAAGCTAACAATTGGTTTTACCAACAGGAAATTACTATAACTGACGATGTCAAAGAAGCGTATGCCAAAGGTATGATTAACACTTTCTCTTGGCACATCAGAGAACCTAATAAAGAAGATCACTTTTATGCAGCTGATATGACAGCAGAGCAAAAAGCAACTGCCTTCAAAAGTATTTTACCTGGTGGAACAAATCACGAATGGTACAAGAAAAAACTAGATAAGGTAGCCAGTGTAATATCTAATTTAAAAGGTTCTAAAGGAGAATTAATCCCAATCATTTTTAGACCATTCCATGAGTTTGACGGAAGCTGGTTTTGGTGGGGTGCTGATTTTTGTTCGCCTGCAGAATACAAAGCTGCCTATCAATTTACAGTTACTTATTTAAGAGATACAAAAGGAGTTCACAATGTTTTGTATGCTTTTTCTCCTGACAATTCTTATACCACATCGACCACTTATTTGAGCCGTTATCCAGGCGATGCCTATGTAGATGTTTTAGGAATTGACAATTATGGTGATTTGAACAACCAAGGGCAAACAGGAGCTGATAAAGCTAATGCTAAATTAAAAATCATATCAGATTTGGCTGTAGCCAAAGTAAAAATTGCCGCAATGACCGAAACAGGCTATCAAGTTACAGCAAGCATTTCTCCAGTCGCCAATTGGTTTTCGACTTACTTATACAGTGCATTGACAGCAAATAGCATCCAAATAAGTTATGTTGTTTTTTGGACCAATTATAAAGATGGCTATTATGTTCCAACGCCTACAGCATCTAATGCATCTGATTTTAAAACGTTTGCAACAAAAACAAAATCGGCTTTGGTAAACTCTTTGCCAAAAATGTATGAGTTACCTAAATAAAAAGTAAAGATGAAAAAAATAATCCTTGTAACAGTCAGTATTCTTTTATTACAACTTTCATCTTGCTCCAAACAAGATGACTCTCCTGATCCAACGCCAACACCAGAAGATCCTGTAATAAAACCACAAACAGACCCTTCAGTTTCAAATACAATTGGTTTTTTTCTGGATAATTGGACATCCAAAAGCTTAGTGTCTCCAACCAATTATACTGTTGCTGCTGTTCCTGAAGTAACAACTTCTACTGTTACTGTTGATTATGCCAATGTAATTACTAAAATCCCCAGCTCCATTTACGGAAACAATGCCAATTTATGGTCCGGAAAAATGATTACCAATACAACTCTGGTAAATGACATAACCAATCTGAAACCCAATATCATCAGATTTCCCGGCGGAAGCATTAGTGATGTTTATTTTTGGAATACGCTAAATGCTCCTTCAACTGCCCCTTCAAAATTAATAAAAGCCGATGGTACTGAAGTAGAATCCGGATTTTGGTTTGGTAAAAATGATGGTGACTGGACAATTACATTAGATAATTATTATCAGCTTTTGCAATCGACCAACAGTAAAGGAATTATTACTGTAAATTATGGGTATGCCAGATATGGGACAGGTATAAATCCTGTTGCAGATGCTGCAAAACTAGCTGCTGACTGGGTAACTTATGATAATGGAAGAACACAATATTGGGAAATTGGTAATGAAGTTTTTGCAGATTGGGAAGCAAGTTACAGAATCAATACCGCAAACAATAAAGATGGTCAGCCTGAGCTTTTAAACGGAAAATTATATGCTGAACATTTTAAAATAATAGCCACTGCCATGCGTGCAGCTGCAGCAGCGGTTGGAAACACAAACATCAAAATTGGCGCTGTAATGGTAGAAAATACTCCCGCCAGCTATGTACCTGATTGTTATAAAACATGGAATAATAAATTGCTTAGCAACATCAATGGTAATGCCGATTATTATGTCATTCATAATTATTACACCAACTACAATACCAATGCCCCTGCAGCAGAAATTTTAGAAACCCCTAAAAAAGTAACTGCCGAAATGATGACCTTTTGTAAAAGTGAATTAACAGCGACAAATAATGAAATCAAGCCTTTTGCATTAGATGAATGGAATATTTTCTCGACCGGAAGCAAACAGCAGGTTTCACATATAAACGGAATGCACGCAGTATTGATTTTAGGAGAAGTTTTAAAAAACAAAATTGGTCTTGCAGCACGTTGGGATTTAGTAAATGCATGGTCAAACGGAGATGATCACGGAACATTTAGTGACGGGAACGAACCAAATATTCCTAAAGGCACCCCTCGCCCTGCTTTCTATCATATGTATTATTTTCAAAAATATATGGGAGACCGCCTGATAGAAGCTAATAAAGATGCTAACGGAAATTACGAAGTGTATGCATCCTCATTCTCTGATGGAAAAGTTGGCTTGGCCTTTGTAAATAAAGCAACAACTCCAATTAACATAAAAGTAAAACTTAATAATTTTCTTACCGGAAAAAGAATGTTTTGGTACACTTTAGTTGGTGATACCGATAATGGTGAATTTTCAAGAAAAGTAATTATAAACGGAACCGGTCCTAGTTTAGTAGCAGGAGGACCAACTAATTACGCCTCATTAAAACCATTTTCAGCAGAAACGACAAAAGGGACCAATATAACATTACCAGCCCGTTCATCTGTTTTTGTTGTTATTGAAAAAAAATAAATTATCAATTTATAAAACCATGAAAAATTCTATTTCAAAATTAATTCTGTTTGTATTTTGCTTAGCTAATTTTAATAGCCAGGCACAACAACAGCTACCAAAAATTACCGTAAAAGGAACTCAATTTTACAAAGGTGATAAGCCATATTCTTACATTGGAACAAATTATTGGTATGGAAGTTTACTGGCTTCAAAAAAAATCGGAGACCGCAAAAGATTGCTTCGCGAGCTTGATTTAATGAAAAAAAATGGTATCGACAACTTACGTATCCTGGTTGGTGCTGATGGCGGAAAATATGATTTTACAGTTCGTCCGGCACTTCAATATGAGCAGGGAAAATATGATAACGATTTACTTGACGGATTGGATTTCCTGATTAACGAAATGAACAAACGCAAAATGTACGCAGTTTTGTATTTGACAAACAACTGGGAATGGTCTGGCGGAATGTCACAATATTTAGAGTGGAATGGTAAAGGTCCTATTCCGGTTCCGGCTATTGCTCCAAATACCTGGCCTCAATTTATGTCATACACAGAAAAATTTCATAGTTGTGAGCCATGTATGAAAGCTTTAGAAGATCATGTAAAATTTATTATGAGCAGAACTAACTCATATTCTAAAAAGAAATACACAGAAGACAATACGATTATGGCCTGGCAGGTTGGTAATGAACCAAGGCTTTTTACGGTTGAAAACGAAGAAAAATTCACTATTTGGCTGAATAATATTGTCAATTTAATGGACAGTTTAGATAAAAACCATTTAATTTCTACAGGTTCTGAAGGTTTGAATAGTTCGAATGATGACATAGGAATTTTTGAAAGAACACATAAAAATCCGAATATAGATTACCTGACCATGCACATCTGGCCTAAAAACTGGAACTGGTTTAAAGCCGATAATGCCGAAGCAACAATTCCTGCCACCATAGAAAATGCAGGAAAGTATATTGATGCACACGTTAAAGTTGCCAATAATCTACAAAGACCTATTATTATTGAGGAGTTTGGGTTACCAAGGGAAAATGAAAACCTAAATGCAGGAGCACCTTCCAATTACCGTAATCAGTTTTATAGTTATATTTTTGGCAGAGTTACCGAAAGTGTTGCTAATAAAGGCCCTTTGCAGGCAGCGAATTTCTGGGGATTTGGCGGTGAAGGAAAAGCGGTTAATGAAACCGGAAAATGGAATCCGGGAGAACCATTAACAACTGATCCTCCACAGGAACCACAGGGATTAAACTCGGTTTTTAATAGTGATAAATCGACTTTGGAAATTGTAAAAAAATACAATTTAGAACTGAAGAAAAAATAAAATATTGCAAAATTTACTTAACCATATAAGTCCTGTAGATTCATTTGAGAGGACAGCCTCAAATAAATTCAACTATGTACTTATGTGGTTTGTTGTCATATCCAAATAATCAAATCATGAAAAATGGAATCTTTTATGTTTTTATACTGCTTTTTTTTAATGCCAGTTTTTCACAAAAACAGGTTCAGGATTTTGTATTGGAATCTCCAAACAGAAAAATAAAGGTCAGTATCGTAATCAGTGAGAAGATAACCTGGTCAGTTTCGCATGATAAAGATACAATTCTGGCTCCATCTTCTATTTCTATGATACTAGATCAAAATGAAGTTTTAGGCAAAAATGCTCTGCTTTTGAATTCAAAAAGAGAAAAAGTAAACCAGATTTTTGAATCTCCATTTTACAAAAAGAATACTGTTAAAAATCAATACAATCTTTTAGTATTAAACTTCAAAAATGATTTCAGCATCGAATACAGGGCTTTTAATGATGGTGTGGCTTACAGATTCATCACCAAAAAGAAAAAAGACATTACCGTAAAATGGGAAGAAGTTTCTTTGAACTTTGATCAGGACTATAATACTTTGATGCCTTACGTTCGTGATTTAAGAAATCCAAAAGATCCTTACATTTCTTCGTTTGAAGCACAATATGAAAACAAAAAAATTAGTGAGTTTTCTAAAGATACTTTAGCTTTTTTACCGTTTTTAATTGATTTCAAAAATCATAAAAAAGCTGTTTTTCTGGAAGCAAATTTAGAAGATTATCCGGGATTGTTTGTAACGAATAATAAGCTGAAATTAGGTTTTGAAGCCCGTTTTTCTAAATATCCGTTGCAGGAAACCAATGGTGGATTTAATAACATTAACAGACTAATTACAGAGAGAGCAGATTATTTGGTTAAACCCAAAGGAACACGAAATTTTCCGTGGAGAGCAATTGTGATCTCTGAAAACGATACCAATTTAGCCAATAACGATATGGTTCAGAAATTATCCGAGCCTTCAAAAATAAAAGATATTTCGTGGATAAAGCCCGGAAAAGTAGCCTGGGACTGGTGGAATGACTGGAACATTTACAACATCGATTTTAAAGCCGGAATCAACACGCAGACATATAAATATTATATTGATTTTGCTTCTAAAAACAAAGTCGAATATGTGGTTTTGGATGAAGGCTGGAGTCTGGAAGACGATATCATGAAACACAACCCGAATGTTGATTTGGAAGCTTTAATCGCTTACGGAAAAGAAAGAAACGTTGGAATTATTTTATGGAGTTCCTGGATGGCTTTGACTAAAAATACAGCCGGAATTTTCAAAAATTATGCTGATTTAGGAATCAAAGGTTTTAAAGTAGATTTCTTAGACCGCGATGATGCTAAAATGGTAAATTCGGTGTATGATATTGCGAAAAAAGCGGCAGATTATAAATTGCTTTTAGACTTTCACGGCATGTACAAACCAACCGGAATTCAGCGTACTTTTCCGAATATTCTAAATTTTGAAGGTGTAAAAGGATTAGAAAATAATAAATGGACACCAAATGATGATGTCCCTTTATACGATACCACAATTCCCTTTATAAGAATGATGGCCGGCCCGATGGATTACACACCCGGTGCTATGCGAAACGCTACGAAAAGCGAATTCAAACCAAGTCATTCAACTCCAATGAGTCAGGGAACAAGAAGTCATCAACTGGCACTTTACACCATTTTTGAAGCACCTCTGCAAATGATGGCCGACAGTCCAACTGCCTATATCAAAGAGCAGGAAAGTACTGATTTTATAGCCAGGATCCCAACCGTTTTTGATGAAACTGTGGCTTTAGATGGCGAAGTGGGAAAATTCGTTTCAATTGCCCGTAAAAAAGAAAATACCTGGTATTTAGGTGCAATCACAAACTGGGATTCCAGAGACATTACAATTGATTTTTCTTTCCTTGAAAAAGGCAAAAAATTCGAAGCTGAAATTTTCTCTGACGGATTGAATGCTGATAAAGCTGCAAATGATTACAAAAGAGAAATTGTTACCGTTGATTCAACTACCAAATTAAAATATAGATTAGCAAGTGGTGGTGGAATCGCGATTATTATAAAATAAAAAATGGGACAAATTGTCCCATTTTTTTTATCTACAACACAAAAAGAAGACACACTATTCTACTTTCTACATTTTACAAAATACATTTTACGCTAAGATCTTCTCAATAGCATTCAGCTCATCTTGAGTAAATTCCAAATTCTGCAGACACTCAATATTATTATTCAGCTGCCTTACTGAACTTGCACCAATCAAAACCGATGTAATTCTTTTATCTTTTTGCAGCCAGGCCAATGCCATTTGTGCTAAAGATTGGTTTCTGTTTTGGGCAATTTCATTCAGTTGCACTAATTTCTGAATTCTTTCAACTGTAACCTCATCTTCTTTTAAATGCCCGTTTGGATTATGAGCTCTTGAATTTTCCGGAATTCCGTTTAAGTATTTATCCGTCAAAAGTCCTTGTGCCAAAGGCGAAAACGCGATACATCCTACTCCTTTTTCTTCCAGAACATCCAATAAACCTTCTTCAACCCAACGTACCAACATTGAATATTTAGCCTGATGAATCAAACACGGGGTTCCTAATTGTTTCAAAACATCAACCGCAACTCTGGTTTGATCTGCCGAATAATTACTGATTCCAACATATAATGCCTTACCGCTTCTAACGGCATAATCAAGTGCCATCATGGTTTCTTCAATTGGAGTTTCAGGATCCGGACGATGTGAATAAAAAATATCGACATAATCAACTTTCATTCTTTTTAAACTCTGATCTAAACTCGACAGCAAATATTTACGCGAGCCCCAATCTCCATAAGGCCCATCCCACATTGTATAACCCGCTTTTGTTGAAATGATAATTTCATCACGTAGATTTCCCTGAAAATTATGCCACAATATTTTTCCGAAATTAGTCTCAGCAGACCCGGGAACCGGTCCGTAATTGTTTGCCAGATCAAAATGAGTGATTCCTTTATCAAAAGCTTCCACAGCTATACTTTCAGCGTTTTCAAAATTATCCACCGATCCGAAATTATGCCATAATCCTAAAGAAATTTCAGGTAACAATAACCCGCTTTTTCCACACCTGTTATATTTCATTGTTTTAGTTTAATAGTTGAAAGTTAAATAGGTTTTAAAGATAAAAACAAACCTATTATTTTAAACCTAAATAGTCCTTAATTTTTGTAAATTTGTTAAAATAATAAATTCATGGAAAATAACTGGCAAAATTTAATTTCGATAAATCCTGATATCCGATTTGGTAAACCAATTATTACCGGAACAAGAATTTGTGTTTCGGATATTCTTTCATGGCTGGCAAATGGAATGTCTTTTGATGACATTATTGAAGATTTCCCCGAATTAAAAAAAGAGCATATCCTTGCAGCTTTAGCTTTTGCAGCTAACAGAGAAAACATTACAAAAATAATTGCTGCATAATGAAATTACTCTTGGATGCCAATATTTCATGGAGAATTATAAAACTTATTGAAAATGATTTCCCTAATTCTTTTCATTCTAAAGACATTAAAGTAAATCAACCTGCAAAAGATATTGAAATTTGGGAATTCGCCAGAAAAAACAATTACACCATACTTACTCACGACGATGATTTTGAAAAACTATTACTCTTAAGAGGAATTCCTCCAAAAGTTATAATTTTAAAGACTTTCAATCAAAACACCAAACAAATTGCAGAACTTTTGATTTCAAAAAAAGAAATTATTGAATCATTCGTTTCAAATAATGATTTAATGATTTTAGAAATCTACTAATCTTTTGTTTTCATATAAATATCACAGATTTTACAGATTAAGGAGATAAAAAAATCTGCCGAATCTGCAAAATCTGCGTGAATAAATATTTTAAGAGTCTTTTACTTCAACTCAAATCCACTCTCTAAACCTGAATCAGAACTTCCTCCAACCTTAAGTTTAAAAGTTCCAGTTTCAACCAAGTAATTTCCGTTATTATCATAAAAACCAAGTTCTGCATCTGTCAAAGTAAAGTTTACTGTTTTAGTTTCTCCTTTCTTCAAACTTACCAATTCAAAACCTTTCAGTTCTTCAACCGGTCTGGCAATGCTGGCAAAATCATCGTGAATATATAACTGAACAACTTCCTTTCCTTCATAATTACCTGAATTGGTAACTTCAACACTCACCTGAACCGATTCTCCTTTTGCGAAAACTGCTTTGTTTATTTTCAGATTTTTATACTCGAATTTAGTATAACTCAATCCAAAGCCAAAAGGAAACTGAGGTGTTTTTTCTACATCGGAAAAATGTGACCAGAACACATTTTTATCAACATTTACAGGTCTTCCTGTACTGTAATTGTTATAATAAATTGGAACCTGACCTACGTTTCTAGGAAAAGAAATTGGTAGTTTTCCACTTGGGTTATAATCTCCGTATAAAACCTGTGCTACTGCATTTCCGGTTTGGGTTCCCAAATGCCAGGCTTCAACAATTGTCGGAATATGTTCTGCTGCCCAAGGGATAGTCAACGGACGTCCATTATTTAAAACCAAAACAATATTTGGATTCACTTTGTAAATTTCTTCTAATAATTCCTGTTGCAATCCCGGTAAATCAAGGTTTGTTCTGCTTCGTCCTTCACCACTCTGAAAACCATGTTCGCCTAAAACCATTACTACCACATCTGCGTTTTTGGCTGCCGATTTTGCCGCTTCAAATCCGCTTTTGTCTGTTGTATTAAAAACCACCTCATCCAG
Organism: uncultured Flavobacterium sp.; assembly: GCA_963513545.1. Classification (GTDB taxonomy): domain Bacteria; phylum Bacteroidota; class Bacteroidia; order Flavobacteriales; family Flavobacteriaceae; genus Flavobacterium. Next base: position 45,159 of record CAUPQW010000001.1, on the reverse strand, counting down.
GAAAGTCGCTTTTCCAACAATTAAATCAGCCCCTTTTTCAAAAACCAGCTGATTGTCTTTGTATTGCTGCATTCCTTCTAAAACCGAAACTGCCGTATTATCATCTGCAGCAATTCTCCAGCTTCCTAATGGACTGTTTTTATCATTTGCCAAAGCTCCGATCAAAGCAATTTTTTGTCCGGATTTCTTTAGCGGAAGCAGATTTTTATCATTTTTAAGTAAGACAATTGACTTTTTAGCCATATCCAGAACACCATCATTATTTACTTTATTTCCGATAGTTGCTTTTTCACGTTTTTCATCACAATATTTGTATGGATCATCAAATAATCCCAATTCAAATTTTACTCGCAAGATTCTACGAACTGCATCATCTACTAAATCCTCTTTAACTTTTCCTTCCTTAACTAATTTCGCTAATTCGTTAACATACAAATGTGATTCCATATCCATATCAGAACCGGCTGTAACGGCTTTCAATGTTGCATCTGCTCCATCTTTTGCATAACCATGCGCAATCATTTCACGAACCGAAGCCCAGTCTGAAACCACAAAACCATCAAATTTCCATTTGCCTTTTAAAATATCTCTTTGCAGAAAAACATTCCCTGTTGCCGGAATTCCGTTTACAAGATTAAACGAGTTCATTAATGTTCTTACACCAGCCTTTGTTGCCGCTTCGAAAGGAGGTAAAACAGTATTGAATAATTTCGAATTACTGATGTCAACCAAATTATAATCACGTCCCGATTCTACATAACCATAAGCAGCAAAGTGTTTTGCACAGGCTGCAATGGTGTTTACTTTTGCCAAATCAGCAGTTGTTTCTCCCTGGAAACCTTTTACTCTGGCAACCGCAATTTTGCTTCCCAAATATGGATCTTCCCCTGCTCCTTCCATTACACGTCCCCAACGGGCATCGTTTGAAATATCGACATTTGGTCCAAAAGTCCAGTTAATTCCGGATGCCGAAGCCTCATCAGCTGCAATCGCAGCCGATTTTTTAATCGCTTCCAAATCCCAACTGGCCGCTTCTGCCAACGGAATAGGACTTAACGTTTTATAACCGTGAATGACATCAAAACCAATAATCAGCGGAATTCCCAATCGGGTTTCTTCCACAGCAATTTTCTGCACCGCACGAACCTCCTTCACACCGCGAACTGTGAGCATACTACCTACCCATCCTTTTCGTAAATGTTCGTACTTTAATTCGGCATTTCCACCTTTTGGAGCGGGTCCGGTAACATCCCAAAAACCATTATATTGATTCATTTGCCCCACTTTTTCCTCGAGTGTCATCAACGGCAAAAGCAAATCGATACGTTGTTCAATCGTTTTATTTTTATCCAGATACGGTTTTTTCTGTGCATTCATATTTCCAACAGTAAAGAGGGTCAAAACCCCAATAATTAGTATTTTTTTATTTTTCATGATAATTAGTTTCATATTTTGGGCGTGTCCCTACGGGTCGGGCTATCCGTTTCAAGTCCTCGCCCTTCCTCCGTCAGGCTGTGGGCTTTCCTCTCCTATCCCTCACGCAACGGGTAAACAAGAATTTTTGATTTTAATAACTAAAGAACCCCTCATGATTTTGTCCTTCCAAGAAAGAGAAAATGACAAAACACGCAAAATCTTAAATCAAAAATCGTTAATCGTTAATCGAAAATCTTAAATCTTAAATCTTAAATCCTCACTCCGAAATAAAACAGGAAGCCGGCAGATTCGCTTTATTAAACAAATCAGACTGAATTGTATTTCCCCATGCAAATCTCACTTTTGCAGGATTCGGTACTTTTTTACTCGTTACAATTACCTGATTATTTTTTATTGAAGCTTCCGCAGGATAAAAAGTTCCATCAGCACCCGCAATTTCAAACTGTTTCGTGATTTTATCTTTAAAATGTAATCCGTCAGCATAATCAAAAGAAACGATCGCCTTATTTTTGTCAATTTTGATTTCTTTAAAAAGCGGCCCGTTTACCAGATTAGAATTGGTTTTATAAGTATTCGCCAATGCTAAATTTGCCAAACGAATTCCAACTGATTTTTTATCCTTGGGGTGAATATCAACCGTATCCGAAACGTCACTTATCACGACCATTCCGGTAGTATTGATTTCCTTTAAAAGTTTTCGCTGGGAGTTACGAAGCGTAACATTGGAGAAGTTGTTACTGCCAGTTTTAAAAGGTGCAATTTGTACATAATAGAAAGGGAATTCGTCCTTCCAGAGTTGTCGCCATGAAGTTATCAAGGCTGATAATGTTTTATCGTAAACTTCTGAACCCACATTGGATTCTCCCTGATACCAAAGAGCTCCGGCAATTTTAAATCCTGCAAACGGGTAAATCATTGCGTTGAAAGCACGTCCTGGCTGTCTTGGTCCGTACTCCTGTTCGTTTAGTTTTTTGGCATTTTCCAATAAAACAGCATCATTCTGAACAACTTCTTCAGGCATCCAGATTTCTGCGGGAGTTCCTCCCCAGTTGGAAGAAATTAATCCGATGGGCACATTTTTTAAATCTTCTCTTAAGCGTTTAGCAAAGAAGTAGCCCACCGCACTAAAGTATTTCATAGTTTCCGGAGTCGATTCTGTCCAGTTGCCTAATAAATTATTCTGTGGTGTTGTCGCTGTTAATTTTGGAACAGTAAAAAAACGAATATTAGGATTTGTGGCATTTTTAGCTTCTTCCTCGCCATTTTCGATTCCCCAGCTTACAGACATTTCCATATTCGACTGACCTGAACAAACCCAGACTTCACCAATTAAAATGTTTTTAAGCACTACTTCATTATAACCTTTTATAGAAATCGTGTAAGGTCCTCCGGCTTCAGGCGTTTTGATCTTGAGTTCCCATTGCGCCTGATTGTTTGCAGTAACTTTATATTCCTGATTGTTCCAGCTGGAAACGAGTCTGATTTCCTCTTTTGGATTGCCCCAGCCCCATATTTTTACCTCGGAATTGCGCTGCAATACCATATTGTCGCCAAAAATATTCGGGAGGGAAACGTTTGCCATCATCGTACCTGAAATCAGAGAAAAAACAAACTTAAAAATATTATTTTTCATTTAACAGATTTTTTAAAAATGGTCCGTATTCAGCTGCCATAATTTTGTGCTCTTCAATATTCGGATGTCCGGAACATCCGCTTGGTGTCATAGGCTTAAATTTGAATATCAGAATTGGCTTGTGTGATTTATCTGCCTCAAATTCGGTTTTAATTTTATTCAGGCAGTTTTCAAAAATTACAGCTTTTTCTCCATTTACCATTGGGCTGTTTGTCAAAACCAATTGTGCATTTGGATTATGCTGGTATAACATCTTTATAAAATTGACATAATTCGAAACATATTTTTCTGGACTAAAAGGCGAACGTTCTTTTGTGCCGTCACCATTTGAAAAATCATTGGTTCCTAACGCAATGCTGATAATTTCAGGCTGAAAAGCAAAATCATATTTAGGTTTTGAAGCGTCTTTTGTCAAATACAAATTTTCATAGACTGCCGGCATGATTGGTGCTTCCGGACCTTCTTCATTCCAGTTGCGGTAAATTCCTATTCCGGAAACGGAACTCATTAAATAATCTACATCAATATTTCTTGAAATTATAGGACCATACGCATAATAACCGTTATGATGATCAAAATATTGGCCCTGATCACACGGAATTGTTGACGGATCATTTGCTGCACCACTTGTTATGGAATCTCCAATATATTCGATTTTCTTCTTCTTGACTGAAGTGATAGTCATTAATTTTGCTGTAGTCCCAACAAACAAAACATTTCCCATCGTAGCTTCTGTAGCTTTGTAAATGGTTAGTGTATGCACTTTTTGATTTGAAGTAGCCTTAATATTAAAAGACTGGGCAGAACCTTTCTCGACAGTAACTTTCCCCATATACTGACCGTCTAATTCTAAGACTACATAATTATGATGTTCCCACGAATCGATACTTTGTAGCGTAACAGCACATTTATTTCCTGAAAAATTAAAGGATACAGATGATGCTGTTCCAATCAGGACCGCTTTATTGTCCTTCAGCACATCAACTCTTCCTGCATACAAAAAGGTTTGTGGTTGGGTTTGTGAAATCGACAGTGTCGAAATCAACAAAAACAAAATTAAAAGTGGTATTTTTTTGATAAACATAATTTATTTGTTAAAATATAAATACATTTCACAAATATATCCGAATTACATTTTACAGAAAGATACTAAAATGTCAAAAAGTAATAAAAAAACACCAAAAAGTACTTCTCTGAATTCACCTCTTTTTGATATTCTGACTAAACGCCTTACCTTTATAAACTAAAATTTTTATCTGCCCCACAAATGAAAACTACAGTTACTGCCCTACTTCTTCTGTTTATTATTTTATTTTCTTCTTTTACTTTAAAAAAAAACAATAAAACTCAAACTGATTCGATTAAAATCCAGACTTCAATTGAGCGGGATTCTGTTATTTCTTATGCAAAACAATATTTAGGAATACGATATTTATATGCAAGCAGCAATCCCAGCAAAGGATTTGACTGTTCAGGGTTTGTGTATTATGTTTTTAAAAATTTTGATTTAACCTTACCAAGAAGTTCAGGCGGCTATAAAAACATAGGTAAGTCTTTAAAACCTGAGGATTTTAAAGTAGGAGATGTATTAGTATTTTATGGATACAAAGACAAAAGTGTTATAGGACACGTTGGCATCATCTGTGAAGCTAACGGAATGCAGTCAAAATTTATACACGCATCCTCTGGTAAAGCTCAAAAAGTCACTATCACAGCGTTGGATGAAGAGCATTATACCCGACGTTTTTATAAATGTGTTGATGTTTTGTCTGAATAATTTGTTACAACCCGAGGCGCCTCTAGCAAACATGCTAAGAATTTTACAAAATGTTTTTTCACGCAGATTTAAAAAAGATTAAAGCAGGTTTTTCATTGGAATATGCAAAAAAAAAATCTAATTAAATCTAATTAAATCTGCTGTAATCTGCCAAAATCTGCCAAAATCTGCGTGAAAAATTAATGTAACTGTTTTACTCTTCCGTCAATAATTTAATCAGGCTTTCATCTCTTTGGTAAATATCTTTATAGAAATTAAGCTGTCCATCACGATCTACCCAGGCTGTAAAATAACCAATATAAACCGGAACTTTTTTCTTCAAAGTGTACCAGCTTTCTTTTCCGGCATGCATGGCTTTGTCAATTCTTTCCGGAGTCCATTTCGGGTCATCTTTCAATAATTCAATAGCCAGTTCACGTGGTTTTGCTACACGTACGCAGCCATGACTAAAAGCCCTACTTTCTCTTTCGAACAAACTTTTTGCAGGCGTATCATGCAAATAGATATTACTGGAATTTGGAAATAAAAACTTAACCAGACCAAGTGAGTTGTTTTTTCCCGGAAGCTGTCTTACCGCTCCGTTATTCCATTCCAGATTTTTCTTTGCCAGATAGTCTTTGTCTTTTGCCATTCCGGGTTTAATTTCGCTTTTGATAATACTTGGCGGAACATTCCAGTACGGACTAAAAACAATATTATTCATCATTCCGCTAAAAATAACGGTTTTAGTCATTGTCCGTCCCACCACTACCGGCGATATAAAAGCAATTTTACCATCTTCGATTATGTATAGTTTAAATTCCGGAATATTAACTTCGATGTATTTTTTACCTTTTTCAAGTTCAGGATCAATCCAGCGACAGCGCTCCATGTTTGCAATAATCGTTTTGATTCGGTCTGAAACCGGAATATTGAAATCATTTATATGCTCTAATAAAATCGTATTCTTTTGCACATAACCATGACGCAATTCATAGTTTTTGACAGCTTTCATCAAAATTGTATCACAAACAGCGCTTTTATTATCCTCCTTAATATCTCCCGTTACAAAAAGCCTTTCCCTGATTTGACCAATTATAGCTGATGAATCTCCTAATTTTAGGCCTTTATACTCTTCATCAACTTCAATTGTTTTCCAGCCGCCCTTTTTTTCAATATCTCTATATTGATGAAGCGCATCGCGAAGCTTGTAATACTGGCTGAACATTTTGCTCTTCTTATCATCGCTTATAGTTGATTTTTCAAAAATAGAATCGGTTAAAACCTGATAATTGAGTTTTTTTCGCGGCAGCAGCCATTCTAATGAAATGGATGTTTTTTCATCAAAACCTCTGTATACTTTTTCGGCATAGTAGAAATACAAATTAGTAATCATCAGATCGGTATTGACTTTTGAAAGTTTATTTACTGAATTGTTTTCAAAAATCGAATTGATTTCTTTGTACGGAAAATTAGCTTTCAAACCTTCGTTTTCCAAGCCTTTGTATTTATTATACAACGTATTTCCGAACTCCACAACACCTTTGTTGTCAAGCCATAATTGAGTCGATTGTTTTTTGATGTATAAAGCAGCAACCTCATCCTGAAAATTTTTAAGTTTCGGATATGCCTCATAAAATCCCGCAATCGCCAGACTGTCAATTGAAAGCTTAAGTTCCGGTATTACAACCTTCTCTTCTTTTTGGTTTCCCTCTTTTTTATCTCCTTTTGAATTACATGAAACAGCAATAAAAACAAGCATAATAACAGCAAACCTGTACCAAATTTTCATAATGATTTTTTTAATAAAAATAGAAAAGTTTTGGTAAAAACAAATTCATTCTCAAATAATATTTTGGCATAAAAAAACTCCGGTCACATCACATGACCGGAGTTTTTCCCCTTTATATAATCAACTTTATTTTAGATAACTGTTCCTTTCAAAGTAAGGATTTTAGGAGTTGTTTCTCCGCTTGTTGTAACGGTAACAGTTTTGGTAAAAGCGCCTTTGTTTGCCGCATTGTATGTTGCCGTAACTTTTGCAGATTTTCCCGGAAGAATTGGCTCTTTAGTATAATCTGTGGCAGTACATCCGCACGAACCTTGTACATTTGTAATTACTACAGCTGTTTTTCCGGTATTTTTAAATTCATAAACAATTGCTTTTGGCGTTCCTTGCGGAATTTGTCCCACATCAATTGTTTCTGCTTTCCATACAATTGTAGAAGCATCAAACTTAGCTTCTACTTTTGAAGCAATTACTTTTATAGGTGTAATTGCCGAAAAGGACATTAATCCTAATGCTAATGCCAACATTGAAATTTTTAAAATTTTCATAGTATATTTATTTAAATTGGTAAATGGTTAAATTTTATATTTCAAAAGTACCTTACAAAAAATCAATTCGCTGTTAACCGGTTTCAAATGTTTGTTAATGACCTGTTAACTGCTGTTTTTAATTTAAAATTTGATTAATATTACACTTTCTAAAAAGCAGATTCACTTGAAAATAAACAGACTCAACAGCATCATTATACTCGGATTAATAGCCATTATCGGTATATTGATCGCTCAATTGCTGTGGACAAAAGAGGCTTTTACATTAGAACAAAAAAAGCTGAGCCAGAAAACCCATATTGCCCTGCTGGAAGTTGCAAAAAAATTGTACGAAGGCACTAATCATGAATTGCCTGCTCAAAATCCGGTTCAGAAAATTGCCAATGACTATTATATTGTAAACATTGACAACGATTTTGAACCTGATATTCTGGAGTTTTATTTGAAGACTGAATTTAAAAAAATGAATATCACAACAGACTTTGAATACGCCATGTACAATTGTCAAAGCGACGAAATGATTTATGGAAATTATGTTTCATTATCTGAAAAGCAAAAAGTAAAACAAACTGTTTATTTCCCTAAACACAAAAATCTGGTTTATTATTTTGCCGTTCGGTTTCCGCACGAAACTACTTATTTATTCAGTTCCATGCGTTTTTGGTTTGTACTATCTATTCTTCTAATTTTTATTTTACTGATTTACGTTTACTCAATTTTTACTCTTTTACAGCAAAAAAAATATTCGGAATTACAGCGTGATTTCATTAATAATATGACACACGAATTTAAAACGCCTTTGTCGTCTATTTTAATTGCATCCAAATATTTAGCAGAACAACCCCCAATCAAAGATGATAAAAAACTTCATACTTACACCAATATTATTATCAATCAGGGACAAAAACTAAACCATCATATTGAGAAAATCCTGAATATTGCCAAATCAGATTACACCACTTTAGAATTAAAAAAAGAAGCGTTTTTAATTATTCCCGTTATTGAAGAAACAATTGAAAATATTGTTTTAAAATATCCCGAAGCTGTCATTAAAATAGATTCTTTTTCGAAAGAGTATCAACTTGAAACAGATACTTTTCATTTTGCTAACCTAATTTATAATTTACTGGATAATGCTGTAAAATATTGTGATACAAAACCTGAAATCACGATCAGAATAACTACAGAAGCTTCTGTTTTGAAATTAGCATTTATTGATAACGGAATTGGAATTGCTTCAAAAAATATATCTTTTATATTTGATAAATTTTACCGGATCCAAAATCAAAAAAGCAACGAGGTGAATGGTTTTGGACTAGGATTGTATTACGTAAAAAAGATTTGTAACTTACAAAACTGGAAAATTTCAGCTGTAAATAACGTAACAAAAGGCATTACCATAACATTGTCTATTCCTTATAAAAAATGATAAAAAGCAAAATCCTTTATACCGAAGATGATGAAACTCTGGCATTTTTAACCAAAGATAATCTGGAGCAGAATAATTATGAAGTTATTCATTGTGCTGATGGAAAATCAGGTTTAGAGTCTTTTAGAAATCAGCATTTTGATATTTGCATTTTTGATATTATGATGCCGAAAATGGATGGTTTTGAACTGGCAGAAGAAATTCGAAAAACAGATACTGATATACCAATTATTTTTCTTTCGGCTAAAACCTTAAAAGAAGACCGAATCAAAGGACTGCGTCTGGGTGCCGATGATTATCTGGTAAAGCCTTTTAGTATTGAAGAATTAATGCTAAAGATTGAAGTTTTCCTAAAGCGATCCCAGAAAAACAGCAAGGTCGAAAAATCAATTTACGAAATTGGTAAATATCAGTTTGATACTAAAAATTTTATTCTTTTTAATGCTGATGAAAAAATTGGTCTTACACAACGTGAAGCCGAATTGCTGAAATTATTTCTGGACAACAAAAATTCAGTTTTAAAAAGAGAGCAGATTTTAACCGCACTTTGGGGAACCGATGATTATTTTATGGGACGAAGCCTTGATGTTTTTATTTCACGCCTTCGTAAAATTTTAGCAAATGAAAAAGGCATTTTTATTGAAAACCTGCATGGTATTGGATTTCGGTTTGTGATGTAATTTACAGATTATGATTATTAAAAATTTTGTATTTTTAATATTAAATTTTAAGATATGAAACTGCATCATTTACGCAATGCCACTTTAGTTATTGAAACAGAAAAACATGTCATACTAATTGATCCTATGTTAGGTAAAAGGAAAACTATCGCTCCTTTTACCCTTTTTCGTTATCAGCCAAAAAGAAATCCGCTGACTGCGCTTCCAAAAAACAGCAGGGAAATTTTAAGTAAGGTCACACATTGCCTCATAACACATCTGCATCCTGATCATCTGGATAAAGCCGGTGAAGTTTTTCTAAAAAGAAAATCAATTCCGGTAATCTGCAGTATAAAAGATGAAAAAAAGATAACGCAACGTGGTTTAACTGTTATTCAGGCCCTTGATTACTGGAAACCGCAAAATTTTCTGGATGGAAAAATAACGGGAATTCCTGCCCTTCACGGATATGGTTTTATAGCTAAATTGATGGGCAATGTAATGGGCTTTTTTATAGAACTTCTGAACGAAAAAACAATTTACATCAGTTCTGATACTATTTTTACTGATGACGTACAAAAAGTATTAATAGAACTAAAACCCGACATCGCTACTGTTGCCTGCGGTACTGCACGATTAGATTTTGGACAGCCGTTATTAATGAGAATGAATGATATTCTGAAATTTACCGCGCTGGCACCCTGGAAAGTTTTTGCTAATCATTTAGAAGCTTTAAATCATTGCCCGACAACAAGAGAAGAATTAAAAAAAGCTTTGGCCGAAAATAATCTTTTATCCAAAACGGCTATTCCTAATGATGGGGAATGTGTGGAGTATTAATTACAGAACAAGCAATCCAAATTCCTTCAAAGTATTTATTGGTTTAGAATACCAAAACAATTCAAAATCTTCTGAAGAAGTCTCGAAATCATTTTTTACTTCCTGAAAAGTGTAATTTTTAGTTTCTGAAACCGAAATTTTATTCAGAATTGAAATTAGCCAATCGCCTTCCTCTTTACTCGTTTGAATAGTAAAACTTTCTTTTTTATCATGAAAAGTTAGCGACATCATTTCCCAGCTTCTTCCTTTTTTTGATTTTGTAAAGTTTTCTGCCGAAGGTTTCCCGCCCAGCCAGACTACTTTTGCATTTGGCTTGGTATTGAAATCGTTTTGTTCTTCCAGCGCATTAAAAATAAAATCGGGATCTATTTTTGTCTTCGGAATTTTAAAATCAAACCAATCCTGTAATTCATAATCAAAACAGATCCCATGCATGAAATTAAAAAGTGATTTCTTTAATCCGAAACTGAATTTATCATGATTGATTCCTGTTGAATCGGTATAATCAATATCATTATTCGCAAAAGTTCCGATGGCTTCTGTTTTTTTGGTTACACCAAATTGTTCCGGATACAATCCAACCGGACTATGAGCCGTAAGCGCAAACTGATGCCAAAATCCCGATTGCAAAACTCCGGCTTCAAACAATTGACGTACCATTTCGAGGCTGTCAACGGTTTCCTGAATCGTTTGTGTTGGATACCCGTACATCAAATAGGCATGTACCATGATTCCTGCTTCGGTAAAATTTCGGGTAACTTTTGCAACCTGCTCTACTGTTACACCTTTATCAATTAATTTTAACAATCGGTCCGAAGCTACTTCCAATCCTCCTGAAACGGCTATACAGCCGGAAGCTTTTAGCAATAAGCACAAATCTTTTGAAAAGCTTTTTTCGAATCGAATGTTTGTCCACCAGGTTACAGCTAATTTTCTTTTTAAGATTTCAAGCGCCAAAGCGCGCATCAAGGCTGGCGGAGCGGCTTCGTCTACAAAATGAAAACCATTTTGACCTGTTTTTTCAATTAATTCTTCTATTCTGTCACAAAGTAAATTTGCGGCAACAGGTTCATAAACTTTGATATAATCCAATGAAATATCGCAAAATGTACATTTTCCCCAATAACAGCCATGAGCCATAGTGAGTTTGTTCCAACGCCCGTCACTCCACATTCTGTGCATTGGGTTTACAATTTCGATAACCGAAATATATTTATCCAAAGGCAGATCTGAATAATCCGGAGTTCCAACAAAAGCTTGTTTGTAATCGTGTTTTAAAGAATTGTTTTTATAGACAACTTCTCCGTTTTCCAGTAAAAAAGTTCTTTTGTATGAATTGTAATCCGGGTTTTCTAAATTAAAAATTAATTCTTCAATCGGAACTTCGCCATCATCCAAAGTAATAAAATCGAAAAATTCAAAAACGCGCTTGTCTGAAAGTGAACGTAATTCAGTATTTGGGAAACCGCCTCCCATCGAAATTTTAATTTCGGGATGGTTTTGTTTGACCCATTGCGCAGATCGAAAAGCGCTGTATAAATTCCCCGGAAAGGGAACAGAAATTAAAAACAATGTCGGCTTTACAGTTTCTATTTTTTCTTTCAGAAGTGAAATTAAAATCGAATCAATATAAGTCGGTTCTTTTTGTAAAGCTTCGTACAATTCATCAAAAGAATTGGCGCTTCGCCCTAAACGTTCGGCATACCGGCTGAAACCAAAATTGTCATCGACACATTCGACAATAAAATCCGAAATATCTTCAAGATACAAAGTCGCCAGATGTTTTGCTTTGTCCTGAGTTCCCATGGTTCCAAAAGCCCAATCAAGTTCTTCTAACTGTGCAAAACGGGAGGCTTCCGGCAAAAAATCTTCCTGACAAATCTGTAGTGCCAAAGTTGGATTTTTCCCCTGCAAAAACTGAATTACCGAATCAATCGTTTTAATATATTCATCCTGTAAAGCGAAGATTCTTTTGCAGTTATCGCTTATTGGTTGTTGGTTGATGGATGCAAATAAATCTTGTAAACCTCTCTTCGAAAACAATTTCAAAATCACATCAATACCCAAATCAGCCTGAACCGATTCTATATTTTTGGTATTCAGAAAACCTTTTATATACGCCGTTGCCGGATACGGAGTATTCAGTTGGGTAAATGGCGGAGTGATTACAAAAAGTTTTGTTTTCAAAAGGAGTTATTTTTCTGCAAAAATACGGGATATTTATTTTGTTTTCAGGAAAAGATTCAACAGCTTGCTTTAGTTAAATTTTGTAGATATTTAATTACATTTGCGGCGATTCAAATTTATCGGGATGAAATATACATTACTTTTATTTTTCTTTATAAGCACTTTCACATTATTTTCTCAAAATAAAAATCATTCTATTGGATTCAAGGAAAACAAAGGGCAGATTATGGACCAAAAAGGAAAACCGAATACTGCTGTAAAATATTTATTGAACTCTAACGGACTAAATGTTCAGTTAAAGAAAAACGGATTTTCTTATGACATTTATGAAGTAAAAAAGATTCCTATTTCCCTTTCAAAAACATCAAAAACACTTCCATATCAGATTCCGGAAAAAGATAAAGACAAAGAACCTGAATTTAATCTGGAATATAAATTTCACAGAGTTGACATTGACTTTGTTAATTCAAATTCTAAAGTTGCGTTAATTACAGATCAGGTATCTAAAGATTTCGACAATTACTACAATATTCCTAACCAACCTGAGGGAATTGTTGGGGTTCATCAATATAAACAGATTACTTATAAAAACATTTATCCTAATATTGATGTTGTTTTTACAATTCCTGACGATACTCAAAAAACGGTTGAATATAATTTCGTGATTCACCCTAAAGGAAAAATCTCAGACATTCAATTAAAATTTAATGGTTCCGAAACGGATTTAGTTGATAATAAAATCCAAATGAATGTTCGTTTTGGAAAAATGGAAGAAACGCTTCCCGCGAGCTGGATTGAAGATAGGACTGCTAAAAAAGAAGTTGCTGTTGAATATAGGAAGATTAAAAAGAATGTTTATGGGTTTAGTAGTTCCGATACTACTTCTGATAAAACTGTAATTATTGACCCCGTACCAGTTAGGTTATGGGGAACTTATCATTCTGGCCCTAGTTTTGAATCTTCTGATCATCCTCTTACTATAATTTCAGATTCACAAAATAATGTAATCATTACTGGAGGAACTTATTTAACATCAGATATTGCGACTTCAGGAACATTTCAATCAACAAATATATCGAATAGGGATACTGGTTTTATAGTTAAGTTTGATTCCGATGGGATTCGCTTATGGGGTACTTATATCAATTATTCCATAATTGCTGATGCTAAAGTAAATAGCTCAAATGAAATTTATATTGTAGGAAGAGGCAAAAATATTGGATCAAATTCTTTATCTACAGCAGATGGCCACAAACAGTTATCAGATGGTTTGATGGGAGAAGGTATTTTATTAAAATTCAATTCTAATGGACAAAGAATTTGGGGTACTTTTTATGGGGGAGAAGAAAATGGTTCTTTGAATGGCTTGGATAATGTAAATACTATAGCTTTGGATAACCAGGAAAACATTGTAATTGCTGGAGAAACCCATAGTAAAACAGGTATGACTACATCAAATGCATACCAGCAAAATATTATTGATTATTTTGACGGAAGTGGTTTTATTGCAAAATTCACTCCAGCAGGAATACGAACTTATGGTTCTTATTTCCAAGGAATTATTAAACATTCTGCAATTGATAGTAATAATAACCTAATCTTTGCAGGTCAATATTCACAATATGACTCCGGCTATCCAAACATAACCACTACTGGTGCATATCAAAATCAAATCCATGGCATGGATGGATTTATTGTTAAATTTAATTCTTCTGGTCATCAAGTAACCTGGTGTACATATTACGGAGGTGATGCGTCATTTTCCAATTCTGTAAATGATTATTATGATCAAATAAAAGGACTTGGTGTAGACTCATCTAATAATATCTATATTGTGGGTTTAACAAATAGCACAAATCTAATTGCTACAACTGGTTCTTACAAAGAAACTTTAACAAGCAACAATGTAGATTGTTTTATTGCTAAATTTAATTCTTTTGGAAAAATTGAATGGGGAACTTATTATGGATCAAATGTCGCATTACAAAATACAGACAAATGCCGAAGTGGTTTTGTCACTCCAAATGGAGATATTTTCATTACTGGAAACACTAGAAGCAATCTAGATATCGCAACTCCAGATTCGTATCAAGAAACCTTAAATGACTCAGATGAAGGATTCATGGCAAAATTCAGCACAAATGGATCATTATTATGGGGGAGTTACTATGGAAGCAGTTCTCAGGATTTTCCACAAGATATTTTTTATAATGATAATAAATTGTACATAATTGGACACACAAGTTATTCCACTTCTATTGTACCAAATTATTTTGGAACTTCAGGTACACATCAACCAAAAGGTACAGGTATTTTCCTTGCCAAATTCCAAGACTGCTTATCAAATCCATTAGTATCTAGCAACTCTCCGGTCTGCATTGGCAAAACATTAGAATTAAAAGCATCCGGAGGAACAAACTATTTCTGGTCTGGACCAAACGGTTTTACATCCACAGATCAAAATCCGACTATTATAAATGTAACAACAGCTAATAGCGGAGAATATAGCTGTTTAATTACAGGAACAGGCGGTTGTGATGATACTAAAAAAGTTAATATAGTTATTGGAGACATTCAATCTCCAGTTCCTGATATTACAACTCTCCCTACAATAACAGGCGATTGTCATACTACCATAAATACTAATCCAACTGCCACAGATGCCTGTGCAGGAATAATTATCGGAATAACTACAGATCCTTTATCGTATACAATACCTGGCACTTATACTATTGTATGGAATTATAATGATGGCAACGGGAATGTTTCGCATCAAAATCAAACTGTTATTATTACAAGCCAACCTCTTGCAGTTGCTAATAGTCCACAAACTTTCTGTATGCTAAAAAATGCTACCTTAGCTGATATCGCAATTACAGGGCAAAACATCAAATGGTACAATAATTTAACTACAGGAATATTTTTACCACAAACAAATACATTGCAAAATGGACTAATATATTATGCTTCGCAAACTATTAATGGTTGTGAAAGCGCAAGGATTCCGGTTACAATAAATATTCAAAATACTCTTCTGCCAACAGGAAATTCAAATCAGTCTTTTTGCACAGCACAAAATCCAACAATTGCAGATATTCAAATTACTGGACAGAATATAAAATGGTATGATGCAGTAAGTAACGGATCTTTATTAGCAGAAACCACAAATCTTGTTAACGGACGAACTTATTATGCTTCGCAAACAGAAAATAATTGTGAAGGTCAAAGATTGGGAATTACTGTTTCAATTGTAAACACACCTCCTGCTCCAACTGGAAATGGAACTCAATCATTTTGTAAAAACGAAAATGCCACTTTAAGCAGCATTCAAATTTCTGGGCAAGATATAAAATGGTACAACACAAATTTCTCTGCTGCTAGTTTACCAAATTCAACTTTATTAGAAGATAACACAACCTATTATGCTTCTCAGACAATTGGGTGTGAAGGCGACAGAACCACAATTTTAGTTAGAGTTTATGATACTCCTTTACCAACTGCAAATCGAAACCAACAATTTTGTATCGATGAAAATGCAACAATTGCTAATTTGAACATAACCGGAACAGCTCTAAAATGGTACGATTCGGCAACAAATGGAAATATTTTAACGCAAACAACTTCACTTCAGAATAAGGCATATTACGTTACACAAACATTGAACAACTGCGAAAGTGAAAGATTGGCTGTGAATGTAAAAATTCAGGATACTCAAGTTCCAATTGCTGATTCACCACAAATATTCTGCATTCAAGAAAATGCAAAAATTAGCAATATTGAGATATCAGGACAAAACATTCAATGGTTTGAAAGTACTTCATCTACTGTTCCTTTATCCGGATCAACTTTACTTGAAAATGGAGTTACCTATTACGCTTCCCAAACCATAAACAATTGCGAAGGTGACAGGATACCTGTTTTAATAAATATTCTTGGAGCTACAACAGCTGACTGTATCAATTTTGTAGAAGAACTTCCCTATCCTAAATTTTTCACTCCAAACAACGATTATCACAATGATACCTGGACAATTGATTTTGCTTATTTAAAACCCAATACAGGAATCCGGATTTTTGACAGATATGGCAAATTCCTGAAAGAAATAAGACCAAATAGCGAATGGGACGGAACGTATATCGGGCAGGATATGCCGGCTTCTGATTACTGGTTTACCGTCACAAGATTTAATGGTACAGAATACAGAGGACATTTTAGCCTTAAACGATAAAAATAGAAAGCAAAAAAGGATGTCAGTTGACATCCTTTTTTATTTACTTATTCTTCTTTTTCTTTTTGGCTGACTTGTCTTTTTTCGAATCTCCGTTCAATTTTTTATTCAGCCTTTTTTCAGATTCTTCGATCGCATAATCATAACAAGTATTGATTGTGGTAAGTTTTACTTTTTTAATCACTTTCAATGCTTTTTTAAATTCCTGCTGACGCTCAAAAAGTATTACTTTCTTCAAAAGAATCTCCGTTTTATTGACTCCTTTAACTGTCAATGCAAAATCAATCAGTTTCATTGCTTCTTCGTAATCTTCATTCAAAATTAAAGTATGAATATAAAAAGGATACACCTCTAAAGCATAAATATTAATCGAAAGTGCTTTTTGAAAATATTCTTTTGCCTCTTCATATTTCAATAACTGCTCTGAGAAAACCTGACCGTATAAACACAAGGCCATAGTATTTTTATCATCGTAAGACAAGGTGTAATCTAAAGATTCGATGGTTCCTTCCAACCAATATGGATAATTGTCTAATGCCTGAAAAAGATATTTATCTACTGTTTTCATAATTTTTTCTATTTGGAAATGCAAATTCTATCATTAGTCCCGGTCGAAATAATCCTCCCGTTTTAATCGTTGCCGTTCCTGTTTGTAATTTTTAACTTGTTTTTGTTTCTTAAAATCTGAACCCTGAAAAATCCGAATTGGATTGCCACGCTGAATCTGTAATTGGTTCATCCATTGTGCCTGAAATTCGGCTTTGAATTGTTTTACGGTTTCTTCCTTAAACTTCTGAAGCAATCTTTCAGTTGCCAGTTTTTTATTTTGGTGCTGAGATCTTGAATCCATAGCCACTACGCTAATTCCAGTGGGAACATGAGTCGCCCGTACTGTCGAACTTACTTTGTTTACATGCTGCCCTCCGGCACCGGAACTGCGCATTGCCTGATACTGAATATCTTTTTCATCAATTTCGGTAGTTGCCGTTTTATCAACTTCAAAAATTCCGATAAACCAGTTTTTACGTTTATGAAATTTTCTAAACTGACTCTGCCCAATCCACTGAATGGTTCCTGTCCAGGAGTTTACAAATTCATTTAGATTATCACTTTCGAGTAAAATAGTTGCCGTTTCTACCGTTCCGTTTTCGATTCCTTTTTCACGCTGAAGCAAAGTTGTTTTTATTTTATTCTCATTTGCTTCTTCCAGAAAATTTTTCAGCACCTGAGCCACAACCCAGCTGCATTCAGCCGGGCCGCGACCTGATGTTATTTGAATTATTTTTTCCATAATTACCTGTCCATTCTAACGATTTTTGGTGTAAATGTGCCTAATACATCCACCAGTTCTGTTTGGTTAGCCATTACTTTATTGATATCCTTATACGCCATTGGCGCTTCATCGATATTGCCTCCAATTAAAGTCACATCATTTGCTTTAAGGACTTTTTTAATCTCGCTTTGGGTAAATGATTCCTTGCATTTTTTACGAGAAAACAATCGCCCTGCACCATGAGAAGCTGAATTTAAACTCTCCGGATTTCCTTTTCCCTGAACGATAAATCCGGGGGCAGTCATTGAACCCGGAATAATGCCCAGTTCACCAACGTTTGCAGGAGTTGCTCCTTTTCGATGTACAATAGCTTCTTTACCATTTACGGTTTCTTTCCATGCAAAATTGTGATGGTTTTCAATTGTCACAACAACACGTTTACCAATCGCTTTTGCAATCCGACGGTGAATATCATCATGACAGGCTTTGGCATAATCCCCAGCTAAATTCATAGCCAGCCAGTATTCCTGACCGTCGTGTGTATTCAAATCGAGCCATGCCAGATGCTGCACATTTTTAGGCAATGGACATTGTTTGGTTGCCAGATAGGTATAATGTTTTGCTATATTAGCGCCCAGTCCACGGGAACCACTATGCGAAAGCACTGCAAAATATTCTCCAACTCCAATCTTCCATTCATTAAGCGGATTGGTGATTTTTGCAATTCCAAATTCTACAAAATGATTCCCTCCGCCCGAGGTTCCTAGTTGTTTGTAGGCTTTTCCTAAAAGATTTTTCAAAAGCGGAATATCCTGAAATTCACTTCGGCTAAACACTTCGTGATCTGCGCGAATGGTATGCGTTTCATACATTCCAAACTTGGTATTGTCTTTTAAAATAGCTTCCAGCTGATGTTCCTTTCCTTTAAAAAAAGAAGCCGGAATATCAAAAATTGACAAACTCATTCTACAACCGATATCTACTCCAACTCCGTATGGGATAACGGCATTATCTGTTGCCAAAACTCCGCCAATTGGTAATCCATAACCCGAATGTGCATCAGGCATTAAAGCTCCGGCTACTGAAATTGGCAATTTTAAGGCATCATACAATTGATATTTTGCCTGTTCATCAATTTCATTTTCTCCGAAAATAGAAAAAGGCGCTCTTGTATTGTTAAGCTGATGCATTCGCACTTGTACCGGATTAACTAATCCTTCTGCCACTTTTCCCCAGGTTCCGTGTCCTGTAAATTTTTCCGGAAACAGTAAAACTTCTTTGGCTTCGGTTAATATGCTCTCTTTTTTTTCTCGCTTTCTGTATCGGTTGATTTGCCCCAAGGCAATATTGATACTATTATTTTTTGGAAAACCTATTTTAATCAGGTCTTTTCCGGATAATTTATTTCCCATTATCTTTATCTTTTTGAGTTCAAACAACTCATTATTTGATTTTTTTATCTTCATTAAATTCATACATCAGCGCATGAATTTGTATATTAGTCAAAGGGTCTTGATATTTTGAGATTTCTTTTTCTTTCCATCTTTTGTGTTTTACACGACCGTGTACAATTCGTACCATCGAATTCCGTAAAAAATTACTTGTAATGTAATTGTGCAACTGATCAAATTCACTTTCCAAATCAGCGTCAACCATTTTGGTATGCGTTATCATATTGGGTCTGACCCGAAAAACGAATCGCCATGGCTCATCAAACACATAATGAATTCTGTAGCATTTCCAATTTGGCCACCAGCGTTGAACTTTATGAAAATGTGCTTTTTCCTTTTCTGTCAAGTCTAACTTTGGACTCGCCCATTCATATTCAAAAAACTCTTTCAAAAATTGTGATCTATCATTATAGATGTACTTTCTGCTCTTTTTTTTCTTTTTCTTAAAAGATTTTTCAGAAGAGTATTGTACCGTATTTATTTTTTCGAGCAAATTGTTATAAAATAACGCATCGTTTGATCTAGCTACATCTTCTCTCAAAATAAAGTAACGCTGCCATCCTTTTTGATAAGGTGTTTCTAAAGCTATTAATGGTAAATTATTACGCTTTTTCCAAAGTTCTTTTTCCAGTTTCGACAACTGAATTAATTCCTTTTCAAAATCTTTTTTGACTAATTGTTTTTTCTTTCTTTTGGATTTTAAACGACTACCGTTTATGTAATCGTCTAAAAAATAATTGTCCATTTAAAAAAATTAAATTATTTTCTTTTATGCCAGATATTAAAAATAAAGGCAACAACATTTTTATCTGAAACAGATAAATAAAGTTCTTAGTAATCGGGAATTTTTGAAGTGTCTAGAATAAAAAAAGCCCGAAAGTTATTTTCCTTCGGGCTTGTTCATATCTCTAAAATTGATTTGCTATGATTGAGAAAAGCCACGAAGACACATGCCAACAGAATCTGATCCTGATGCGATGTTTTGAGAGGTAAAGTTTAATACAAACATTGTTCTTCGTTATTAATAGTTAATTATTATTTTCTGATGCAAATTTTGTGAATTATTTTTTTAATAAACAAACAAAATCACAAAATTTTCTTAAAAAAATTTTCAAAACATTAAAATACAAATACTTAAGGTGTAAATAAAAATTTCACAAAACATAAATTAAACAGCTATTTTTAAGATTTTCCAAAAAAAGAGGTAACGAATGACTCGTTACCTCTCTATAAATTAGTTTCAGAAATATTAAAACTGATGTACTTTTTTAGAAATCACTAAAAAGGAAACTAAAGAAATAATAGCTGCAATTGTCAGATAAAAACCAACATAATTCAAACCATACGTACTTGCCAGCCAAATTGCAATCATGGGCGCAAATGCTGCTCCCAAAATTCCTGCGAGATTAAACGTCAAAGAAGCTCCTGAATAACGAACAGTGGTTGGAAACAACTCTGATAAAAATGTCCCCAGAGGCCCATAAGTAAATCCCATTAAAGACATTCCGATACAAACAAAAGCGGTTACTAAAAACGGGCTTCCTGAATTAAGGAATAATGAAAAGAAAAATCCAAAAGCAGCAATTGCAATTGTAGTGAAAATTAATATTTTACGACGGCCAATTTTATCGGCAACCAAAGCTGAAATTGGAATAAAAAGAGCGAAAAACAATACCGAAAACAATTGAATCAACAAGGCATCTCTTTTTACATAACCTAAATCTGAAGTAACCCAGCTCAGGGTAAATACAGTCATTAAATAAAAAACCAAAAAGGTTGTTACAGCTCCTAATGTTCCAAAAATCAATTGATTTTTATATGATTTTACCAACGTTAAAAACGGAACTTTTACTTCTTCGTGCGCATTTTTAGAATTTTCAAAAGATGGCGTTTCAGAGATTTTAGTTCGGATATAAAAACCAACTATAACCAAAAGTGAACTGGCTATAAAAGGAATTCTCCAGCCGTAATTCATAAAATCTTCATTGCTCATTGAATCCGTCAATACTAAAAATGTTCCTCCGGAAAGCAATAATCCGATAGGTGCTCCCAATTGCGGAAACATTCCGTACCAGGCACGCTTATGAGGAGGTGCATTTTCAATCGCAAGCAAAACAGCTCCTCCCCATTCTCCTCCTAAACCAACACCTTGCCCGAATCGGCAGAGCATTAATAATAAAGGAGCGGCAACACCAATACTGGCATAACCAGGCAAAAATCCTATGGTAACTGTCGAGATTCCCATAGTTAATAAGGCTGCAACTAAGGTGAATTTTCGACCAATTTTATCTCCATAATGTCCAAAAAAAGCAGAACCCAGCGGACGTGATAAAAAGGCAATTGAAAAAGTGGCTAATGATTCTAAAGTTGCCATGGTAGCATCTGAACCGGGAAAAAATAATTGAGGAAAAACCAATACGGCTGCATTGGCATAAATATAAAAATCAAAAAATTCAATTGTGGTACCAATAAGGCTTCCAAAAAGAACATGTTTTAAAGAGTTCTTTTGATTGGGATTATTTTTCATGTAAAATAGATATAACTTTTTTGATTACAAAAATATGGTTTCATTGTTAATAATTCATATTCAACAGAATTAGTTTTAGAACACTTCTATTTTTTTAACAAATTTCATGTGTTTTATATTTTTTCAAAAAACAACTTCTGAACTTATATTTAAAAACCTGATTAATAACGTCTTTAAAACAAATTCAAAAAATCAAATCATAAGCAATCGTTAAAAACATTTTTAACTGTATATTTTCATTAAATTTACTGTCAAAAAAATAAAAAACATGCCAACCGACTGTATCAGCTATCAGACCTCCGGATATTTCTCCAAATTGATACAAGATTATTTAAATCAAACACCAGGCTTACAACCTTTATACAATCACTTTCCAACACTGGAAAATTTTGAAAAGCAAATCATTGAAAAAGAATCCAATTTTGATCATGCAAACCGGATTCCGTTGGTTAATACTTTAAAAAAGCAATATCAAAACATCAATATTTCAGACGCAACTAAACAAAATATTGAGCTTTTAGCACTTGAAAATACTTTTACAATCACTACCGGGCATCAACTAAATTTGTTTAGCGGTCCTTTGTATTTTTTATATAAAATCATTTCGACAATTAATCTGACCAAAGAATTAAAGTCAAAATATCCAACTTATAATTTTGTCCCGGTTTATTGGATGGCTACAGAAGACCATGATTTTGAAGAGATTAATTATTTTAATTTTAAAGGAAAAAAATTCAGATGGAACAAAGAAAGTAGCAGTCCTGTTGGCAGACTTTCAACTGAAGGTCTAACTGATTTTTTTGAAATTTACTCTAAAGAATTAGGTTCAAGTACCAACGCAAATGTTCTCAAAAAACTGTTTGAAGAAGCCTATTTAAAACACGAAAATCTGGCTGACGCAACACGTTTTTTAGCCAATAGTTTATTTGCTAATTATGGCTTAATTATTTTAGATGCTGATGATGCAGACTTAAAACGTGCTTTTATTCCTTTTGTAAAAGAAGAATTAGAAAAGCAGACTTCTTTCAAAACAGTTCAAAAAACCATTGAACAGCTTCAGGATTACAGCGTTCAGGTAAATCCGCGCGAAATCAATTTGTTTTATATAGAAGATAATCTGCGCGAAAGAATCATTTTTGAAAAAGATCAATATTACGTAAACAATACCCGAATTTCATTTTCAAAAGACGAAATTCTGAAATTACTGGAAAGCAATCCTGAAAAATTCAGCCCAAACGTAATCATGCGCCCACTTTATCAGGAGATCATTTTACCAAATCTGTGTTATATTGGCGGAGGCGGAGAAATCGCTTACTGGCTGGAATTAAAATCATTTTTTGATGCAGTAAATATTTCTTTTCCAATGCTTTTAGTTCGAAATTCAGTTCTTTTAGCAACTGAAAAACAAGCAAAAAAAGCTGACAATTTAAATTTAAGCTGGGCTGATTTGTTTACTAAACCTGCTGATTTAGTGAATACAATCACACATAAATTATCTGCTTTTCCAATTGATTTATCTGCTCAAAAAGAAACATTAGAAAAACAATTTAAATATCTTTACGAATTAGCAGATCAAACGGATAAATCATTTTCGGGAGCTGTAAAAGCACAGGAAGCCAAACAGAAAAAAGGGCTGAAAAATCTGGAAAAACGTTTACTGAAAGCTCAAAAAAGGAAATTAGATGATGAATTGCAGCGTGTAACCGATTTACAATTTGAGTTATTCCCAAATAAGAGTTTACAGGAACGTCAGGCAAATTTTTCTGAATTTTATTTAGAAAAAGGAGAGCAACTGATTCCGCTTTTAATTCAGAAACTAAAACCATTAGAACACAATTTCGATATCATAACAATATAAACAGAGCATATATTACTGAATTACTCATCAAAAAAAGATTAATTTGCAGCAAAAATAATTTTGTAATAATCTTGAGAAACAAATAACCACCTCTCTTCTCAAAATTATTATTCCCTAAACCAAATAGCGATTTTTAAAATTATTAATTAACCAATTTACCCAAAACCAATGGTAAAAGAACGCTTAATTTCGCTAGATGTCTTTCGCGGACTCACAATTTTGTTAATGACAATTGTAAACAATCCCGGAGACTGGGGCAATGTTTATCCTCCTCTGTTACATGCCGACTGGCACGGATGCACACCAACTGATTTGGTATTCCCTTTTTTTGTTTTTATTATGGGAGTTGCTGTTCCGCTTGCAATGCCTGAAAAATTTTATGACAGTACAACATTCAATAAAATTTTAGTTCGTTCACTGCGAATGTTGTGTCTGGGGATTTTCTTCAATTTTTTTGGTAAAATTCAATTATTTGGGCTTGATGGAATTCCACTTCTTATTGGTCGTTTAGCCATAACTATTGCTGTTGGTTATGCTTTAATGGGAAGTTTTAGTTCTAAAGTAAAAAACATTTTAGCTTTTTCAATTCTGCTTATTTATCTGGTTCTGGCTTACAGTGGTATTGAAGCATATCATGACGTAAGACTTCCGGGAGTTTTACAACGAATTGCCATTGTATATTTCGTAGTCTCACTTTTATATCTAAAAACTACTTTAAAAACACAAATTATAACCGGAGCAGTTTTATTATTAGGATATTGGGCCTTAATGACACTAATTCCCGTTCCCGGAATTGGAGAAGCAAATCTTGAAAAAGGAACCAATCTGGCATCATGGTTTGATAGTATTTTGCTAAAAGGTCATATGTACAGCGGTACTGTCACATGGGATCCGGAAGGAGTTTTAAGTACTATTCCGTCTATAGTAAACGGAATCATCGGATTGTTAATTGGAAAGTTTCTACAAAATGATAGTCCAAAAATAAAAAAAGCACTAAAAATGGGCCGGATCGGCGCCGGATTGATCATTTTAGGATTAATTTGGGATTTGGTTTTTCCAATCAACAAATCGCTTTGGACAAGCAGTTATGTTTTATTTACAACAGGATTAGCAACCGTATTTTTTACCATATTATACTACCTGATTGATATTGCAGATTACAAAAAAGGATTTAAACCATTTTTAATCTGGGGAGTAAACCCAATGATTGTTTTCTTCTGTTCTCAGATTATTCCGCAGGCTTTGGTAATGATTCAATTCCAAAATCCCAAAAACCCCGAACAGCAGATTAATCTTTTAGACTTTTTATATCGCTTCTGGATTGCGCCGTTTTTCAGTAATCCAATGACAGCTTCATTAGCAGGAGCATTAGTTTATGTTGGAATCTGGACATTTATTCTATGGATTTTCTACAGAAACAAATTGATTTTCAAGGTTTAAAATTTTCACCATATAAGTAATATAAGTTCATTTTAGAAGCATGGCTTAATTACAATTGATATTCCGCGCAGGTATTTAAATGAACTTATATTACTTATATGGTTTAAAAAAAAGTTTTTCTTGGTTAAAACGTCATTCTGCTGTACTTTAATTATGAATATATTAAAATCAATTCGCAAAAAAGTTCTATTTTTGCACCAAATTTAAAAAACACAAAAAATGGCTACAAATAGAACTTTTACCATGATTAAACCTGATGCAGTTGCAAACGGACACATCGGAAATATCCTGGCAATGATTACAAACGGAGGTTTCAAAATCGTTTCATTAAAATTAACGCAATTAACTGTAGCTGATGCAAAAGCTTTTTACGCAGTTCACGCCGAAAGACCTTTCTACGGAGAATTGGTAGAATTCATGTCACGCGGACCAATCGTTGCAGCTATTTTAGAAAAAGACAACGCAGTAGAAGATTTCAGAACTTTAATCGGTGCTACAAATCCTGCTGAAGCTGCTGAAGGAACTATCCGCAAAGCATACGCAACTTCTATTGGAGAAAATGCAGTTCACGGTTCAGACAGCGATGAAAATGCTGCTATTGAAGGTGCATTCCACTTTGCTGGAAGAGAGCAATTTTAATTTAGACATCTTAGATTTTTAGACTAACTTAGATTTCTCGGTAACAACAAAACCCACTTCAATTGAAGTGGGTTTTGTTGTTTAATTATTTTATCTTTTTTTTTATCAATCTAAAATCTAACAATCTAAGCCAGTCTAAAAATCTAAGATGTCTAAGGAAGTCTATCGTAAAACCACATCCTTAACAACATCACGCCCTAATTCTTCATTAATCATTTTAACGATTTTAGATTTACCGTGACTCAGTTCTTCCCTTAAAACAGCAGATCCAAGCTCAACATACAGCGTACTGCCTTTTAAAACAACGTTTTTAGTATACGTATTCACACCGCTTCCCATCAATTCCTTCCAGGCATCCCGAACATCAATCTGGTCCATTCCCGGCTGTAATTTATTTACCTGGATAATCTGTTGCAAAACAGCCCCAATTGTACTTTCGTTATTTAGTCTTTTTGCCATCGTTTAATAAATTTATGGGTCCTGATTTTTTATAATGGTATTCTTTATTTTGATCGTTTTTTACCACAAAAGTCTCATCCGAAATCGAAATCAATTCCTCACTCCACTTTGCATAATCCGTTTTATAGTCCAAAAAAGTTCCTTTGTCTGTAAACCGAACCGAAACATTTTCAAAAGTATCTGTAGTTAAAAAAGTTCCGTCTAGCTGCGCCATCACCTTAGTCCGGGTTCCTTTAGTTCCTTTAATCTGAAAATAATCAAAATTCTCATTCATTCCGTAAGCCTTCTCTTCACCTTTATCAAAAACCACTTTTTCAATTTCCCAGTAGCCATTCAGTTTTGCAATATCTGCGGGTTTTATTTCCTGTTTGCAGCTTACAAACAAAAGCGATAAAACCAAAATCATAAAAGTGTTTTTCATATTGTATTATTTATAAGAAGCTGTTTCCTGCTGTCCGCTGTATCTTTTATGGCAAACCCTGCCATAAAAGGATGCCGCTTCCATCAGGGCTAGGGTTTCGGTATTCAAAAGAAATTCTATTGGACTACAAAGATAATCTTATAAGCTGAAAAAGAAATTAAAATCAGGAAAACACATTAAACTATTTTACATATTTTTGGTCAAACCCCAAACCAAAAAAACTAAACCATGACCAAAACAATTTGCAAATTAATTATCTTATTATTGTGTATAAGTTGCAGTAAAGATGATAACAATTCTGAAACCACTCCAACACAAACCATGTACTTTCCTCCCATAACCGGAAATACCTGGGAGACAACATCAATTACAGACCTAAAATGGAATCAGAATGCCGTTCAGCCATTATTAGATTATTTAGAACTTAAACATTCCAAATCATTTATCATATTGGTAAATGGCCGAATCGTTTTAGAAAATTACTTCGGCGACAATTCTGCAACCAAACCCTGGTATTGGGCAAGCGCAGGAAAAACACTAACGGCTACCGTTACAGGAATTGCGCAGCAGGAAGGCTTACTCAACATCAATGATAAAGTTTCTAAATATCTTGGTACCAACTGGACAAGCGAAACACTTCCGAAAGAGAATTTAATTACCTGCAAACATCTGTTAACAATGACATCAGGCCTTGATGACAGCACAGATGAAGTTGAACCCACAGATTTAATTTACAAAGCCGATGCAGGTACACGCTGGGCGTATCATAATGTATATGTAAAACTGCAGGATGTTGTTGCAGCTGCAAGCGGACAAAACTGGTCAACCTATTTCAACACAAAATTGAGAGATAAAATCGGAATGAATGGCACGTGGGTTCAAATAGACGTAAACAGTGTTTATACCAGCAACACCAGAAGTATGGCACGTTTTGGTTTACTAATGTTAAACAAAGGAAAATGGGAGAATACTACCATTTTGAATGAGGCTTATTTCAATGAAGCTACCACTACATCTCAAAACATTAATTTAGGATATGGCTATTTATGGTGGCTAAACGGAAAAGCGAATTATCATCTTCCCCAATCACAACTTACTTTTCAGGGAAGCATAATCCCAACAGCACCAAACGATATGTTTATGGCTCTGGGAAAAAACGATCAAAAAATATATGTAATACCGAGCAAGAAAATGGTTGTCATCAGAATGGGAGATGCTGCCGATGCTGAAAATCTTGCCTTGTCTGATTTTGACAAAGTGTTATGGGAGAAAATTAATGCTTTGTATCAATAAAATACAGAATCAACAATTTAAATTAATTGCCATCCTTTACTTTTTAAAAAGCTTTTGCATTCTCTGCAGAAGCTTTTTTCCTGATCAAAAGGATTGCCTCCTTCAGCATCCCGCATCAGACAAGTTTTGATTTTACAATGAGGCAGACCGGCTGTATGTCCTAATTCATGTAAAACTAATTTATAAAATTGTTCGTTTTTATTTTTACGGGATAATCTAAAATCAGAAACTACACAGGCCTTTCCGGGTTTATAACCCAACCCCATTACACCCCAGTCTTTAATTCCGTTTTTAGTTGTACTGATATCAGAATGTGATAATCCCACAATTACAGAATCTAAACCGATGTTGTTTTTAAGTTTTTTGATAATACTGTCGGCGCGGTATCGGTTTCTAGGTTTGTAAAATGAATTTTCAGGAAAAGAAATATTTTGCCTTAAAACCACATCAGAATTGATAGCCTTGATTTGCTTGAAAACTTTTTCAGCCTGATTTAGCTTAAAGTTTCCTAAAGGCTGAATAACAATTACTTTTTGCCATTCTGCTTGAAATTCTTTATCATCTCTATCATTTTTCTTGTTTGTACAGGAAAGCAGACTAAACAACAAAATGAAGGTATAATATTTCATAAAATCAATAGAGAAAGCAATTATAACGAAACTATCGTTTGGTACGGATCCTTTTCAACATTCCTGCAAAAAAGAAAAGGAGCCCCAATACCAATAGAATATAATAAAAAGACAAACTTTTATCTTTTGAAACATTTGCAAAAACAAAAGACAGAACACTTGCAAAATAAAATGCAATAGGAGGTATATTTTTCATTTTATGCTTAAAAAATTATTTAAAGAAACTATCTACGAATTCATATTTATTAAAGACTTGCAAATCTTCAATTCCTTCCCCAACACCAATATATTTTACAGGAATTTGAAACTGATCTGAAATACCAATTACAACGCCGCCTTTAGCAGTTCCGTCTAATTTTGTAACAGCCAGAGAAGTCACTTCAGTTGCAGCCGTAAATTGTTTAGCCTGCTCAAAAGCATTTTGACCTGTAGAACCATCCAGAACTAAAAGCACATCGTGAGGCGCATCAGCAACAACTTTCTGCATCACACGTTTTACTTTTGTCAATTCGTTCATTAAATTGATTTTATTATGTAAACGTCCTGCTGTATCAATAATTACCACATCAGCATTTTGCGCAACGGCAGATTGCAAAGTATCAAAAGCAACAGAAGCAGGATCGCTTCCCATATTTTGTCTTACAATTGGCACATCAACTCTGTCTGCCCAAACTTGTAATTGGTCAATTGCAGCAGCACGAAACGTATCTGCAGCACCTAAAACCACTTTATGCCCTGCCTTTTTAAACTGATATGCAAGTTTACCAATAGTTGTTGTTTTACCAACGCCATTAACACCAACAACCATTAAAACATAAGGCTTTTTGTCTTTCGGAATTTCGAATTCGGTTGCTTCGCCTGTATTGGTTTCAGACAATAAAGCCCCGATTTCATCGCGAAGAATCTGGTTTAATTCGTCCGTTCCTAAATATTTATCTTCAGCAACGCGTTTCTCGATTCTTTCGATGATTTTCAAAGTGGTGTTTACGCCAACATCAGAAGCAACAAGAATTTCCTCCAGATTATCTAATACATCGTCATCGACTTTAGATTTTCCGGCAACAGCCTTACTTAACTTTGAAAAAAAAGTTGTTTTTGTTTTTTCAAGACCTTTGTCTAAAGTCTCTTTTTTATCAGTAGAAAATAATTTTTTAAAAAAACTCATTTTGTGTAGGTTATTAGATTGTTTTAGACCTCCGGATTCATACATTACCTGAAATCCAAATATTTAAAGAAGAAACAATTGTTTTCATTTAGCCCCGACAGCAACGACATCCTTTAACTGACTTCTTTAGACAGTCAAAGATATAGTGAATGACGGAAAACCATAATTAAAATAAAAATAAATGTTAGGCTTCTGCAAAAATTCTCACAAATATAAAAAATAAAAAAGCTACTTCCGAATGAAAGTAGCTTTTCTATATAATGTGATTGTAATTATTTCTTTTTCAAGAAAGTATCAACTTCTTCAGGAGCCATAATAGATTCTACGAATGTATATGCACCAGTTTTTGGAGATTTTACCATTTTGATGGCTTTTGATAATCTCTTAGAAGCTGTTTGTAACGATGCTACGGTTTTCTTTGCCATGATTCAAATGTTATTGAAATTAATAAAAAAACAAAAACTGGATTTGAAATTTTATTAAACCTCTAATTATTACTTAATTTCTTTGTGAACTGTTACTCTTTTCAAGATTGGATTAAATTTTTTAATCTCTAATCTGTCCGGAGTATTTTTTTTGTTCTTTGTTGTGATGTATCTTGAAGTCCCTGCAACACCAGTAGTCTTGTGCTCAGTACATTCTAAAATTACCTGGATTCTATTACCTTTCTTTGCCATCTTGCTATATATTTATTTAGGAAAAGATTATTTGATAAATCCTTCTGACTGCGCTTTTTTCAAAACAGCAGAAATTCCATTTTTATTAATTGTTTTTATCGTAGATGCTGCTACTCTAAGAGTAATCCATCTATCTTCTTCTGGAAGATAAAAACGCTTTTTAACTAAGTTAACAGAAAACTTTCTCTTAGTTTTATTCATAGCGTGAGAAACGTTATTTCCTACCATCGCTCTTTTACCTGTAAGGTCACAAACTCTTGACATTATACTTATCTTTTATCGTTATTCAAAATCAGGGTGCAAAGAAAAGAAAAATAAACGGATGAAGCAAAAAAATTATGATAGATTTTTTAAAATTTCTTTCTGTAGGATTTCTAAACTCTTAATCACCGCTCTATCTATCACTTTTTCACGGGGTTGGCCAAAATTAAATTCTTCAACAATTACTTCATTTGGTGTTGCCAATGCTATAAAAACGGATCCAACCTCTGCATTTGTATCTCCTTTTGTTGGACCTGCATTTCCAGTTGTAGCAATTGCATAATCTGTATTCATTAGTTTTTTGACATTCAAAGCCATAGCCGAAGCTACTGCCGCACTCACTACTGAATGGGTATTAATTAGAGCTTCAGAAACACCTAAAACATTAATCTTCACCTCTGTTGCGTACGAAACCACACTTCCTTTAAAGTAATTTGAAGCTCCCGGTACAGATGTTATAACTTCAGCGATTTTACCTCCTGTACAACTTTCTGCAGTGGCAATGGTTTTATTTTGATTTTTCAGAATCCTTCCCACAACTACTTCTAATGTTTCATCTTCATCAAAACCTACAATAATATCATGAATAATAGCGTCTAACGACTTAATATTCTCTTCTATTCCTGCCTCTAGTTTCTCTTTATCAACACCCCGCGCAGTAAGTCTTAAACGCACTCTACCTGGCGCAGGCAAATAAGCCAGTTTAATAAAATCAGGAAGGTTGTTTTCCCATTGTTCAATACGTTCCGCAACCATACTTTCCCCTTGTCCGTAGGTAAGAATAGTTTTATGAAGAATATAAGGCCGTTTGTATTCTCGAACTACTTTAGGGATTATTTGATTGTCAACCAGATATTTCATCTCAAAAGGAACTCCTGGAAGCGAAATAAATACGGTATTCTCTTTTTTCATCCACATTCCTGGCGCAGTACCTACTTGATTATGAAGTACGGTACATTTTGACGGAACCAGTGCTTGATCTTTATTTATTTGTGTAATGGTACGTTTATAAAAACCTTCTATAAGTTGCGTAACATGAGCAAGCACCTCTTGATCAACTACTAATTCATCTTCAAAATAATCACAAAATGTTTTTTTAGTAATGTCGTCTTTCGTTGGGCCTAAACCTCCTGTAATAACGACTAAATCAACTGTGTTTTGAAGCGCGACAAAAGTATCTAGAATATGTTCTTTATTGTCACTTATAGAAATCATCTCCTTAGTTTCAATTCCTATTCTATCTAATGCTTTTGCAATATAACCGGAATTTGTATCGACGATCTGACCTATTAGGATTTCGTCTCCTATAGTAATTATGGTTGCCTTCATTTTTATGGGATAAGGTTCAGGTATTCAAAAAAGTTAACACTAAGACACGAGAAAACAGCACCCAAAATTATATTTTGGATTTTTAAACACAACAAAAAAAATTGAGAATTATCGAGAAACAAAAACTATAAATCGAAATCTTTTTTGATTTCCTTAATAGCTTCTTTTACTTGGCTCTTAATACTTTTATAAGTTTCCATGATATCTTTTTTGTTGCCTTCGATTTTTGTCCAAGCCTCAACTTGGAGAATCTCTTCAAAAGCTACATTCAAACCCATTAAATCCAAACTTGGTTTGATTTTATGAGCAAAAGCATAAGCATGTTTATGGTCTTTCTTCTTAATTCCTTCTTTGACTTGTGCCAAATCTTCTGGAACTTCGGTAACAAACAATGTTAGAATTTCTTTTACAAATTCTGGATCGTTATCTGAAAGTGCGTACACTTTGGAAAGGTTGTATTTTAAAGCCATTATTTTACTTGTATTCTAAATAGTTTCTGTCCTTCTAAGTATCCTTCTAAAACATCATTGGGTTTTACTGCCGCAACTCCTTCCGGGGTTCCTGTAAAAATAATATCTCCTATTTTTAATGTAAAAAACTGAGAAACATACGAAATAAGCTCATCAATTTTCCACAACATAAAACTTGAATTGCTTTTTTGAACTGTGGTATTATTAGTTTTCAATTCAAATGTAATATTTTCTAATGAACTAAATTGATTTTTCGGCAAAAATTCTCCAATGACTGCTGAACCATCGAAGGCTTTAGCTTTTTCCCAAGGCAATCCCTTGTTCTTTAATTTTTCTTGTAAGTCTCGAGCCGTAAAATCAATTCCAACACTAATTTCATCATAATATTTGTTTGCAAATTCAGGCTCTATATACTTCCCTACTTTACTTATTTTTACAATTATTTCTATTTCATGATGAACATCTTCTGAAAATTCAGGAATTACAAACGGATGTTGCTTCAATAAAATGGCCGAATCTGGCTTCATGAAAACCACAGGTTCAGTAGGCCTTTCGTTTTGTAACTCTTCTATATGATTGGTGTAATTTCTACCGATACAGATTATTTTCATGCTTTTTAAATAAGAAAATTATAGGATTGAAAGACTAGTTTAATTTATTGTTTAGTTTTCGAAGTTTAATCGCCGTCAAAACCTTCTTGGTATATAAAGGAAAATCCGCATTTTGTATCCAACTAAAATAACCAGGCTCCGTTTCTAAAATTTTATCCACTTTCATGCCTTTATGTTTTCCAAAAGTAAAAATTTCCTCATCATCTTTATCAAAAGCTATCATTCCGGCGAAATCCGCAATTTTTTTCCTTGTTGTAAATTCAGATAATACTCTCATGTCATTTTCCAACTCTGGATATTTTTCTAACTGAGCTTTTAATATTTCATAAGTAGCCATAGTATCTGCTTCTGCTGAATGTGCATTTTCAAGACTTTTACCACAGTAAAATTTCAAAGCAGCACTTAAAGTACGCTCTTCCATTTTATGAAAAATAGTTTGAACATCTACAGAAACTCTGTTTTTCATATCAAAATCAACTCCTGCACGAAGCATTTCTTCGGCCAACAATGGAATATCAAAACGATCTGAATTAAAACCTGCTAAATCACTGTCCTTAATCATAGCGTAAACCTGAGGCGCTAATTCATTAAAAGTAGGTTCATTCGCAACTTTCTCATCACTTATTCCGTGAATTGCTGTTGATTGTGGAGGAATTGGGATAGTAGGATTTACTAACCAAGTTTTACTTTCTTTGTTTCCATTTGGAAAAACTTTGAATATTGATATTTCTACTATTCTATCTTTTCCAATATCAATTCCTGTTGTTTCAAGATCAAAAAAGCAAATTGGTTTGTTGAGTTTCAGTTCCATTTTTAATTTTAATAAGATTACAAATATATAGATTTGGTTTTATTTCATTTAAAGTTTAAAGTATAAAGTTCCAGAAAACCTCAAAAAAAGAAAACCCGATTGATTTTTGAAAATCAATCGGGTTTTTATTGTAATTATAAATTTTTAAACATCTCGATTCACGTCAAAAGCTTCTAAATATTCGGCTACTCTCTTTACGAAACTACCTCCTAGGGCTCCATCAACAACACGATGATCGTAACTATGAGATAGGAACATTTTTTGACGAATACCTATAAAATCTCCTTCTGGAGTTTCAATAACAGCGGGCATTTTACGAATAGCCCCAAGAGCTAAAATTCCTACTTGTGGTTGATTGATAATAGGCGTTCCAAAAACACTACCAAAAGTACCCACATTAGTTACCGTATAGGTTCCTCCTTGTGTATCGTCTGGTTTAAGTTTACCCATTTTGGCACGGTTTCCTAAATCATTAACTGCTTTTGCCATTCCAACCAAATTCAATTGATCAGCATTTCTAATAACAGGCACAATTAAGTTCCCATTTGGCAAAGCGGCTGCCATTCCCAGATTGATATTTTTCTTTTTAATAATATAGTCTCCTTCAACAGAAATATTCATTCCTGGAAAATCTTTTAGCGCTTTTGCAACTGCTTCCATAAATATAGGAGTATAGGTCAACTTTTCGCCTTCACGCTTTTCGAATGAAACTTTATGTTTTTCTCTCCATTTTACAATATTCGTCACATCAACTTCTATAAAAGACTGAACATGAGCTGATGTTTGAATTGAAGCTACCATGTAACCAGAAATCAGCTTGCGCATTCTGTCCATTTCTATCATTTCATCACCACCACTTATAGATACTGGAGCTACCGTTTGGCTAACAGGCGTTACGGATTCAATCACTTTTGGCGATTCAACCGATTTTCCTGAGTTAACTAAACTTTGGTTTCCTCTATTTTGAACATATTCTAAAATATCATTTTTAGTAACTCTTCCTTCTTTACCGGTACCTAAAATTGATTCTAATTCAGCCAAAGAAACTCCTTCTTCTTTTGCAATATTTTTAACTAATGGCGATAAGAATTTTTCCGATTCAGCAAAGTTTACTGGAGCGGCAACACTTTCTTTTACAGAAGCAACTGATTTTTCAATTACTTCTACTTCAATTGGAGCAGCTTCCTCACTTGGAGCCGAAACCTGACTACCTCCTTCGGTTTCAATAATAGCAATAGTTTGACCAACTTGAACTAAATCATCTTTTCCAAACAATTGTTCTACTAAAACACCCGAAACTTCACTAGGAACTTCGCTATCAACTTTATCTGTAGCAATTTCTAGTACCGCTTCATCCGCTTCAATTTTGTCACCAACTTGTTTCAACCAATTTGTGATGGTTGCTTCTGCAACACTTTCTCCCATCTTAGGAAGTTTTAATTCAAATCTTGCCATATTGTTAACCTAAAAGGTGTTTTTGATTTTATGCTTGCGAAATTACTAAATATTTTGGACACAAATTAAATTTAATGCAATTTATTAATCAATTTGAATAATCTCTCCTCTATCATTGTTCGAATTACTTCCAATTAAAAAATGAGTATTTTTAGGTACTATCTTAAAAGTAATTCCCTTGCTTTGTGACTTCTTTTTTAAAATTTCTAAAACCGATATAATTTCTTTAAAAGAAAGGAATTCATTATCTAAAATAATTTCCGTTTCCGAACTAAAATTAAACAAGGACGAAATTACCATTTTTTCTGTTTTCAAGTCGTGAAATGATACTTTTTTTTGAAAAATCAAAGCCAATTTATCTGCTAAATCTTTATTAGCCGAACAAAGAAGATATTGCTTAGGAGAAATCTTGATTCTAGAATGTCCTTGAAACATTTTTACAAAAGAAAAGAAGACTATTCCTATTTGCATAAAAAACGAAAATAAAACGGATTCCAAACCATTAGAACTAAAATGCTTTTTGTAGAAAAACTGCATGGCCTCTTGAAAACGTCTTACATACACATCATCCTTAACCGTGCTTTCTCCTTTATAATGTAGTATCGTTGTTTCATGAAAATAATAATTTGGCTTCCCTTTTTGCAAAATTCTGTATGACAAATCAATATCGTCTGAATACATAAAACAATCTTCATCAAATCCACCTACTTCAAGATACAAATCGCGTTTCAGAAACATAAAGGCTCCAACTAGAATTTCAACTTTCCCTGTTTGATTTTCATTTAGATGTTGGGCATAATATCTTCCAAATATTTTTGATTTTGGAAAAATCTTGTACAAACCCATCATTTTAGTGAATGCAACCCAAGGAGTCGGAGTTCCTCTTTTACTTTCTGGCAGAAAATTACCCGTTCCATCGATGAGTTTTACTCCTACAATTCCTAAATTGGATTGCTTTTTGGCGAAAGCCAAGACTTTAGTAAATGTATCCTCTGCAACAACAGTATCTGGATTGAGTATGCAAACATATTCGCCTTTAGCTTCCGCTACACCTAAGTTATTCCCTTTTGGAAAACCTAAATTCTCTTTGTTTTCAATGAGTTTAACATTCGGAAAACGTTGCTTCATCATGTGGCAACTATCATCGGGAGAAGCATTATCAACAACAATAATCTCTGCATCAATAGACTCCAAAGCATTTTGAACACTTAAGATACATTGCTCTAAAAAATAGCGGACATTATAATTCAGTATGATGACAGATAATTGCATTTTTCAAAGATATATTTTAAGATACAAACACACAAAGGATGAAAGTAACAAAGTTTCACTTCAAAAGATTACTTTTGCAAAAAAATTAGCCCTGTGAATTACTTATCTGTTGAAAATATCTCGAAATCTTTTGGTGAGAGAACCCTTTTTGAAAATATTTCTTTTGGAATTAATAAAGACCAAAAAATTGCTTTCATAGCCAAAAACGGCTCGGGAAAAACCTGTATCATGAAAATTATCAATGGCGAAGATGAGCCAGATACAGGACAGGTTGTACTTCGTAAGGAAATTAAAATGGCGTTTTTGTCACAAGATCACAACTTACAAGATGAGTTGACGATTGAAGAAAGCATTTTCGCTTCCGATAATGAAACTTTAAAAGTAATTGAGCGCTACGAAAAAGCACTTGAAAACCCAGAAGACGAAGAAGCGTATCAAAAAGCTTTTGATCAAATGGACCAACATAGTGCTTGGGATTTTGAAACACAATTCAAACAAATTTTATTCAAATTAAAACTCGAAGATTTTAAACTTAAAGTTAAAAATCTTTCTGGAGGACAGAAAAAACGTTTGTCGCTAGCAATAATTCTAATCAATCGCCCTGATTTATTAATTCTAGATGAGCCTACGAATCACTTGGATTTAGAAATGATTGAATGGCTAGAAAGCTATTTTGCTAAAGAAAATATAACGTTGTTTATGGTAACGCACGACCGTTTCTTTTTAGAACGTGTTTGCAATGAAATTATCGAATTAGACAACGGAAAATTATACCAATACAAAGGAAATTACTCCTATTATTTAGAGAAAAAAGAAGAACGAATTGCTTCAGAAAACTCTAGTATTGACAAAGCACAAAACTTATTTGTAAAAGAATTAGAAT
Source organism: uncultured Flavobacterium sp. (assembly GCA_963513545.1). Taxonomy (GTDB): domain Bacteria; phylum Bacteroidota; class Bacteroidia; order Flavobacteriales; family Flavobacteriaceae; genus Flavobacterium. Next base: position 7,729 of record CAUPQW010000001.1, on the reverse strand, counting down.
GGATGCGCCGTCAACCAAAAGCAAGAACAACCAAATCTAAATCGCGTCAGGATGATTTTTATGTAATCAAAGAAAAAGCCCAAAGTCGTCGTAAAGAGAACAAGGTGGAACTTGAAATTAATATGGAACGAATGGGAAGCAAAATCATTGAGCTTCACAAGATTTCTAAAAAATTCAAAGACCGAGTTATTTTAGATAATTTTAGTTTTGATTTTCAACGTGGCGAACGCATCGGAATCATTGGGAAAAACGGAACTGGAAAATCAACTTTCCTAAATTTATTAACTGGAACGATTCCACTTGATGGAGGAAAAGTTGTGGTTGGCGAAACCATCAAAATTGGATATTATACCCAAACAGGAATAAATCCAAAACCAAATCAACGTGTAATTGACATCATTAAAGAATACGGTGAATACATTCCGTTGACAAAAGGGAAAATTATTTCGGCTTCACAATTGTTAGAGCGCTTTCTTTTTGATGCTAAAAAACAATACGATTTTGTCGAAAAATTAAGTGGTGGCGAATTGAAACGGTTGTATTTGTGTACGGTTTTAATTCAGAATCCAAATTTCTTGATTCTTGATGAGCCTACAAACGATTTAGATATTGTTACCTTAAATGTTTTAGAAAGCTTTCTTTTGGATTATCCGGGATGTTTACTTGTCGTTTCTCACGATAGGTATTTTATGGATAAAATTGTCGATCACTTATTTGTTTTTAGAGGCGATGGCGTAATTGAAGATTTTCCTGGAAATTATTCTGACTTTAGAGCTTATGAAGATAGTGCTGATGTCGCTCAAAAAGAAGAAAATAAAGCAGATAAAAAAGATTGGAAGCAAAACAATCCAACTGGAAACTTGACTTTCAACGAGCAAAAAGAATATCAAAAAATTGAAAGAGAAATCAAGGATTTAGAAATTCAAAAAGCAACTATTGAGCAATTATTTTCAGAAGGAAAAGTGGTGGATACCGATATTGAGAAAAAGGCAAATGAATTGAAAAACATCATCACTAAAATAGAGGCAAAAGAAGAACGCTGGTTTGAGCTTTCGGCAAAAATTGAAGGGTAATTAATTTTGATAACGGTTTTGATTTCAGATTTAAAATGCTGCACAGTATAAAATCATATATAAAATTCCTTTGGAAATCGAAAAATGAACACGCGGTACATTCGCCTTTTGTGTTTAGTTTGATTACCAAATGCTTTTATGACCGAAAATCAAAACCAGAATATTCCATTTTAAAAAACTACAGAAACCTTCTGTTAGAAAATAAAAATCAGATTGAAGTTACTGATTTTGGAGCAGGTTCCAAAGTTTTTAAATCCAATACAAGAGAAATCTCAAAGATTGCAAAAACAGCTGGAATTAGTCCAAAACGAGCTAAATTACTATTTAGGGTTGTTAATTATTTTCAACCAGATGCTATTTTAGAAATAGGAACCTCATTAGGACTTGCTACTTCTGCCCTTGCTTTAGGAAATCCAAAAGCTTTTGTCACCACATTAGAAGGTTGTCCAGAAACGGCAAATCAATGTCAATTGCAATTGCAGAAATTCAATATCAATACGGTAAAATCTATTGTAACCGAATTTTCAACTTACTTCAAAACCATAAACAATCAACCAGAAACCATCAACCTTATTTACTTTGACGGCAATCATTCAAAAAAAGCCACTTTAAATTATTTTGAAAGTTTATTACCAACTATTACGAACGATTGCGTTTGGATATTTGATGATATTCATTGGTCTACAGAAATGGAAGAAGCTTGGGCGAGCATTAAAAATCACCCGAAAGTTAAAGTTACCATTGACACTTTTCAATGGGGATTTGTTTTTTTTAGAAAAGAACAAGAAAAAGAGCATTTTATAATTCGAGTATAATCGTCAAGAATACTTTTGTTAAGCCCAAACAGAAATATTTTTTTGTAACAAAAATGTATTCAATACTACTTATGATTAATTCAAAAGTGTTTTGTACTTTTAAAATCTAAAATATCTAATACAACAATCGTAAATTCCGATGGCAAAACCGCTTATAAAAATAACGAATATCAAACGAGATTTTGTTCTCGGAAATGAAATCGTTTATGTGTTAAAAGGCATTGATTTAGAAATAAATAAAGGAGAATATGTAGCACTGATGGGACCTTCAGGATCTGGAAAGTCTACTTTAATGAACCTTCTTGGATGCTTAGATACTCCTACTTCAGGCTCTTATGTTTTGAACGGAAAAGATGTCAGCCAAATGAAAGATGATGAATTGGCGGAAATTCGCAATAAAGAAATTGGTTTTGTTTTCCAGACATTCAATCTTTTACCAAGAACTACGGCATTAGACAATGTGGCACTGCCAATGATTTATGCAGGTTTTTCTAAAACAGATCGTAATAAACGCGCCACAGAAGTTTTAGAACAAGTAAATCTTTCTGACAGAATGGATCACCAACCCAACCAACTTTCAGGAGGACAACGTCAACGTGTCGCTATCGCTAGAGCTTTGGTAAACAAACCATCTATTATTCTTGCTGATGAGCCTACAGGAAATCTGGACAGCAAAACTTCTGTTGAGATAATGAAGCTTTTTGGAGACATCCATTCCAAAGGAAACACCGTTATTTTAGTAACTCACGAAGAAGAAATTGCCGCTTACGCCAATAGAGTAATTCGTTTACGCGATGGATTGATAGAAAGCGATACTACTAAATAATTGATTCGGTTAATTAATTATTTGTTTAACCGATTAAACAACAAAAATGAAAGTATACACAAAAACAGGAGATTTAGGAACCACAGCTCTTTTTGGAGGAACTAGAGTACCAAAAGATCACGCCCGAATAGAAAGTTACGGAACAGTTGATGAATTGAACTCTCACATTGGTTTAATTCGAGATCAAGATATGAATGTTCATTACAAACAAACACTAATTGAAATTCAAGATAGATTGTTTACCATAGGAGCCATACTTGCTACACCACCGGAAAAAGAAGTATTAAAAAATGGCGAACTCCGTTTAAAAAAACTAGGAATTATCGAATCCGACATTGAATTACTTGAAAAAGAAATTGATGCCATGGAAGAAGCCTTACCGCCAATGACTCATTTTGTATTACCTGGAGGACACACTACAGTGTCATATTGTCATATTGCGCGCTGTGTTTGCCGCCGTGCAGAACGTTTAGCAGTACATTTAAGCCATAATGAGCCCGTTGCCGAAATTGCAATTAAGTACTTAAACCGACTTTCTGACTATCTTTTTGTGTTGGCACGAAAGTTGTCTCATGATTTAAACGCCAAGGAAGTTCAATGGATTCCTAGGAAATAGTCATTTGTATTTAGAGGAGCGTTTTAATTCAAAAATTAGCACTATTCATCTAAAACATTAAACAAAAAAAGACGTTCTTAACTTTTTATTAAAATAAATCGATTTTTACTTGTCTCTTTCAGTAAAAAATTTATTTTTGCACAAAACTAAATTGACAAAACATGTATTGGACATTAGAATTAGCATCCTATCTTAGTGATGCACCGTGGCCTGCTAACAAAGACGAACTTATTGACTACGCTATTAGAGCAGGAGCTCCATTAGAAGTAGTAGAAAACCTTCAATCTATTGAGGATGAAGGTGAGATATATGAATCAATGGAAGAAATTTGGCCAGATTATCCTACAGACGAAGATTATCTTTGGAACGAGGATGAATATTAAAAAATAACCCAAGGAAAAAGTCTCAAAAGAGGCTTTTTTTTTGTTTAAGTTTACACATTTACACAAATAGAAATAAAATAAATCATGAGTTTCATAAACAGTATTATTAAAGTCTTTGTTGGTGACAAGTCACAAAAAGATGTCAAAGTTTTACAACCTTATCTTAATAAAATCAAGACTTTTGAAAGCAGTCTAATGTCATTATCTAATGATGAACTTAGAGCGCGTACGGTTTTCTTTAAAGAAAGAATCAAACAAGCGCGAAGTGAAAAAGATGCTAAAATAGCTTCATTAAAAATAGAAGTAGAAGGTATTGAAGATATTGACAAAAGAGAAGATATTTATATCGCTATTGATATTTTAGAAAAAGAAGCTTACGATATTTCTGAAAAAACATTAATGGAAATTCTTCCTGAAGCATTTGCAGTTGTTAAAGAAACAGCAAGACGATTCAAAGAAAACACCCAACTTGTTGTAACTGCGACTCCTAAAGATCGTGAACTTTCAGCTACTAAAAGCTACATTACTTTAGATGGCGATAATGCTATTTGGGCAAACTCATGGAGTGCTGCTGGTAAAGAAATTACTTGGGACATGATTCACTATGATGTGCAATTAATTGGCGGAATGGTTTTGCATGAAGGAAAAGTAGCCGAAATGCAAACAGGTGAAGGAAAAACATTAGTGGCAACATTACCATTATACTTAAATGCTTTAACTGGAAATGGCGTGCATTTAGTAACTGTAAATGACTACTTAGCAAAACGTGATAGCACTTGGAAAGCTCCTTTATTTGAATTTCATGGGTTAACAGTTGAATGTATTGACAATTACCAACCAAGCTCTGAAGGAAGAAAAAAAGCTTATGATGCTGATATTACTTACGGAACTAATAACGAATTTGGTTTTGACTACTTAAGAGATAATATGGCGCATTCGCCAGAAGATTTAGTTCAAAGAAAACATAACTATGCTATTGTTGATGAGGTAGATTCTGTTTTAATTGATGATGCTAGAACACCACTTATTATATCCGGTCCTGTTCCTCAAGGAGATCGTCATGAATTCAATGAACTCAAACCAAAAATTGAAAATTTAGTTAGCTTACAAAGACAATTAGCTAATGGTTTTTTAGCAGATGCAAAAAAATTAATTAAAGAAGGGAATACAAAAGATGGCGGATTTAGTTTACTAAGAGCCTACAGAGCTTTACCTAAAAACAAAGCTTTAATCAAATTTTTAAGTGAAGAAGGAATCAAACAATTGCTTCAAAAAACAGAAAATCAGTACATGCAAGATAACAATCGTGAAATGCATAAGATTGACGAAGCATTGTATTTTGTTATTGAAGAAAAAAACAATCAAGTTGAATTGACTGATAATGGAATTAAATTCTTGTCGTCAGATTCAGAGGATAATAACTTTTTCGTGCTTCCAGATATTGGAACTGAAATTGCAGCTATCGAAAAGAAAAAATTAGACTCAGACGCTGAAGCGGAAGAAAAAGAAAAATTATTCCAAGACTTCGGTGTAAAAAGTGAGCGTATTCATACTTTGACACAACTTCTAAAAGCATATACTCTTTTTGAAAAAGATGTAGAATATGTTATCATGGATAATAAAATCATGATTGTTGATGAGCAAACGGGTCGTATCATGGATGGTCGCCGTTATTCTGATGGTTTACACCAAGCTATTGAAGCCAAAGAAAACGTAAAAATTGAAGCTGCAACACAAACATTTGCTACAGTAACATTACAAAACTATTTCAGAATGTACAGCAAATTAGGTGGTATGACTGGAACAGCAGTGACTGAGGCGGGAGAATTGTGGCAAATCTATAAATTAGATGTAGTAGAGATTCCTACTAACAGAGGTATGGCAAGAATTGATAAAGAGGATTTTATTTATAAAACTACTCGTGAAAAATTCAATGCTGTAATTGAAGATGTAACAGAACTATCAAAAGCAGGAAGACCAGTACTTATTGGGACAACTTCTGTTGAAATTTCAGAATTATTAAGTCGAATGTTAAAAATGCGTGGTGTTACACACAATGTATTAAATGCAAAAATGCACAAACAAGAGGCTCAAATTGTAGAAGAAGCTGGAAAACCAGGAGTAGTTACAATTGCAACAAATATGGCTGGACGTGGTACAGATATCAAGTTATCTGCTGAAGTTAAAGCTGCTGGAGGTTTAGCAATTGTTGGTACTGAACGTCATGATTCTAGACGTGTTGACCGCCAATTACGTGGTAGAGCAGGTCGTCAAGGAGATCCTGGAAGTTCACAATTTTACGTATCTCTTGAAGATAACTTGATGCGTTTATTTGGTTCAGAAAGAGTAGCCAAAGTAATGGACAGAATGGGATTACAAGAAGGAGAAGTTATCCAACATTCAATGATGACTAAATCTATTGAGCGTGCGCAGAAAAAAGTTGAAGAAAACAACTTTGGTGTTCGTAAACGTTTATTAGAATATGATGATGTTATGAATGCACAACGTGAAGTCGTTTACAAACGTCGTCGACATGCATTATTTGGAGAACGTTTGAAATTAGATATAGCAAATATGCTTTATGATACTTGCGAGCTAATCGTTAACGAGAACAAAATTTCGAATAATTTCAAAAATTTCGAATTTGAATTAATTCGTTATTTCTCTATTACTTCACCAGTATCAGAAAGTGACTTTATCAAATTATCAGAGATAGAATTAACAGGCAAAATTTACAAAGCTACACTTGAATTCTATACTCAAAAAACAGAAAGAAGTGCTAGAGAAGCTTTCCCTATCATAAAAGGAGTTTACGAAGAGAAAAACAATCATTTCGAACGTATTGTTGTTCCTTTTACAGATGGAATCAAAACTTTCAATGTTGTCACTGATTTGAAGAAAGCATATGATACAGAAGGAGCGCAATTAGTTGCTGATTTTGAGAAAAATATCACGCTATCTATTGTAGATGAAGCATGGAAAAAACACTTACGTAAAATGGACGAATTGAAACAATCGGTTCAATTGGCTGTTCACGAACAAAAGGATCCATTACTTATTTACAAACTAGAAGCTTTTAATTTATTTAGAGGAATGCTCGATAATGTAAATAGAGAAGTTATTTCATTCTTATTCAAAGGTGATTTACCAGCACAACAAAACCAACAAATTAAAGAAGCTAAAGAAGTTCGTCAAAAAGAAGACTATAAATTAACTAAAGACGAAATTCCTAATAGTGAAAATATAAATCATGAAGCTGGCGAAACACAACAAAGACAAGTTACTGAAACAATTGTTAGGGATATGCCTAAAATCAATCGTAATGACACTGTTACTGTTAAACAAATAGCTACTGGAAAAACAGAAAGCATGAAGTATAAAAAGGCTGAAAGTCTATTATCTTCAGGAGAATGGGTTATTGTGAACGAATAAATCCAATCTTAATACCATTCAAATCCTCAATTACCAACAGTAATTGAGGATTTTTTTTACCCTTAATTCAAGTAAATCCAGTAAAAAAAATCTCACTGTATTAAAAAACTCAAAAGAATCCAAACACAAAATAACTAAATATAATTGGGCGTGCCCCTACGCAAAGCTTCGGGTCTGGCTATCGTTACAAGTCCTCACAAAACTCCATTACATTTCGTTTTGCTGTGGGCTTTCCACTACTATCCATCACGCGATGCCAATAACACAGAACTACATCCATTTCTACAATCAAATTCTAAACAGATAACTAATATCTTCAAAAACCTAATCACTCGAAATGTGATAATATAAAATCATTACTCCAGTGAAGTTTAAAGACAAAAATAGAATACCATTTTTTCAATTTAAATTCTAATTTGATCTCAATAGGCATTAAAAAACAAAACCCCCTTCATCGCTTGATGAAGGGGATTTTAAAGAAAGGCGACGAACCGAGCTTGCGAACAGGTCGTACCGATAAAAAAAAAGAACCCCAACCTTTTCAGGTTGGGGTTCGATAAAGAAAGGCGACGACATACTCTCCC